>JAJZEH010000112.1 GCA_021805725.1 Pseudomonadota bacterium
AAACAGGGCCAGGCGTTCACGCCGTTTGGCCTGGGTGGCCTTTGATCCCAGGGCGCCCACATAGAAAGCATCGGATTTAAGGGCTTCGAGCAACGCCAGGTCGTCCTGTTTCAAATCATGCGTCAAAGCCACAATGGCTGTGTGGGGATCGGGTCGCTTGGCGATGATGAAATCGTCTGGCATTGCAGCTTCCACCTCAAGCGCTTCGATCTGCCAGGAATTCTGAAACTCCGGCCGGGGATCGCACACCAGGACCTGGTAATCCAGCGCCATGGCCATTTCAGCCAGGTACCCACTGACCTGCCCCGCACCGATGATCAAGAGGCGCCAGCGGGGGCCATGCACGGAACGCAATTGCGCGTCGGTGCAAACCAGGGCATCTGTGCGGTTGGCGGGAACCACGTCAACCAGCCCGCTTGTGAGGTCCAGCACCCGGGCCACCACCTGCTGTCGGGATACGGCTTCGAGCAATTCCTGAATTTTGCTCTGGGGGTGTAGCGGCTCCAGCACCAGCTCCAAGGTTCCGCCACAAGGCAGTCCGAAACGGCTGGCCTGCTCGGCCGTCACGCCATACACCATGGTTTCTGGTGTGGCAGGAATGCCCTGGCGCATTTTGGCCAGGAGATCGTCCTCGATACAACCACCGGAGAGCGAGCCCACCAGGCGCCCGTCCGTGGTCAGCGCCAGCAGTGAACCCACAGGGCGGGGCGCCGAACCCCAGGTACGCGTGAGGGTTGCCAGCGCCACTTCGATACCTGCGGCCTGCCAGTGCGCGACGGTTTTCAGAACTTCAAGATCGGTACTGTCCATGGTGCGTGGATCATACCGCGAGAACCGGAAAAACTAAAACCAGCGGCGTAATAAATGCACCACCCAGATCAAGGGGTAGGTGGTTGCAGCGGCGAAACCCAGGGTAGTCATGAGCGGCCGGTCATACAATTCTTTCAGTAGTGCCCACCAACCCTGGCCCGAAAATGTATGCGAGAGCATATCTGGAATGGGAAATTCAAGGCGCGCCTCATAATCCAACTCAGCGCGTCTGCTCAGGGCCCGAAACAGTTGTTGCTGTTGGTTTTCGGTCAGACCAGGCAACCGTACGCTTTTCATGGCCGGTCTCCGGCGCGCCCCTCGTTTCTGCCATAGGCCCGGATTTGCTTGGCCATCCAGTCATTGGCCTTACCGATGCGGTTGTGGATAACCCGGCTGGACTGGGTTGCAAAACCGGTGTCTACGCGTGCATGACCAACCAATGCGGCAGCGATTTGAGGGACATGGCTCATCAGATAGGCGATGATGCTGGCCGTAATGATCAGGAGCACCGCCAGCGCCATGGAATCGGTCGGCGTGGCATTCACCATGACCGCAGCATTGTCCGTCATCCATTGATGCATCAGTACAAAGACAGGTTTTGTCATCACCAGGACTGACACTGAAATGACCCGATAAAAACAGGCAATGAACAGAAATCGTACCCAGGCCATAAAAAACTCTTTCGTCACATCCCATAGCAACCACGGAATGAAAAAAGGTCCTAGCGCCAGAGCGAGACCAGCCAAAGCGCTTCCCATGACATGAATGACGGCCAGTATGGCAAGGGCCATGATAAATACGCACAAGGCAATGAACAGCAGTGCCACGGTGATCATCCACCCCCCCAGTGCACCCCAGAATGCCCAAGACATGGGGCTGGCACCGCCCAGATAACGTTCCGGGCTGCCGGCGATGGCATCCCACACGGTGACGATGACGTCGCTGAAAACGCCCCAGGCCGATGCAAACCCCTGTGCCCCGCCATTGGGGCCCGCAATGGCGGCCGCCACGGCCTCGCATCCCTGATAGATGCCCTGATAGAAAATGAAATCATAAGCCTGAAGAAACCAGGCGACGAGTCCTGCCAAAAACAGAAAACGGATCAGTTGCGATAAAACTTTGCCCAGGTTATCGCCAACCATGGATTCCAGAAGAATGTTGATGCCAGACCAGCTAAAAGTCAGTAGCAATAAGGAACCGTACAGGCTATCTGCAACACCCGACAGGTTGCCATGGAGGGCACGACCGCCATCCAGAAACAATTGGGAAAATTGATCAATGATGGCCGGACTCAGGGTGATCATGAGCCTACTAACGCCCCTGACTCATGATGCCCCAGCCCATCGTCGACTCCTGGTCCCTGAGCTGTTGGTGCAACTGCTGCACCTTGAGCGCTTCATCCTGATGCCGCTTTTGGATGATTTCTCCTGCCAGGGCATTGGCTTTGGCTTCGTCTTGTTGTTGCGCCGATGCATTGGCCTGGTGTCCCGCAATGAGGCTGATCAACTGGGCGTTCTGGCCAGCCAGCAGGTTGAGGTGCTGATTGGTTGTCTGAAAGCTTTGCTGCAGGCCGCTGCTTGCTGGAATTTGCTCTTGCAACATGCGAATCCTGGCATAACCGTCATTGACCGATTGCATGATGCCAACTTCGTTCTGATAGACCGAACTGATGCTCTGTCCCCGAAATTGCGCAATTTGCATCTCGCGGTCCATATACTGGTTGGGCGACAGGCCCATGGCAGCCATCTGCCTGAACTGCGCCGTAAAGCTATCCTGGAGGTTATTGATCTGGCCGAGCGTGGTTCCCAAGGTTTGCGACAAGGATTGTGCCGTTGCAATCTCGTTCGAGTACGAGTTGAGGACCTGATCCAGTGTTTCCTGAGGCAGCCGCTTGAGATTCTCTAGCTCGTTGAGATACTGCTGGATTTGCAAGGTATAAGCCTGCACCATTTGTGCTGTCTGCCGTACTGCGTTGGCAGCAGTCAGCGCGGTTTCCGCATGGTTGGTTGGGTCATAGACGATGGTCCCCATGGCCCCCCCACCACCAGCCCCAGCCGGGGGCGTCCAACACAACCAAGCCATGAGCCCCGCCAGCATCAGTTCAACGAATTTGAGCTTCATTTTGCTTCTGCCACCATGTCATTGAGATAAGCATTGACCCAATCGGTACGATCTGAGGCACGGTGCTGTTCGAACACGGCCTGGGCACGAGCATCTGACCGCAGCCACGCCAGCAATTGAGGGGAAAACCTGACCTCGAGCAGGTGGTTTTCTTCAGGGGTGCTGACGTAGTAGTGACATTTTTCAGTTGCCTGCTCGATTCTTCCGATCTGCGCATCGTTGAGGCCGAACTGCCCGTGATAGAGGTCCCGGTGTACACGTGCCTGGTGGTTGGGGAGAAAAATACGGGTTGGGATGTTGTCGGCGATAGTGGAAAAGATGTCCGAGCCGGACAGGTCATCCAGAGATTGCGTTGCCAGAATCAAGGAGCCCAGTTTTTTAGGAATAGTCTTCAGCCAGTCCCTGATTCTGTTCGAGAAATACGGATCGGAAAGCATGAACCACGCTTCTTCCACGTAGATCAGGGTGGGAACACCCTGATGGGCATCCAGCGCCTGTTCGATCCTGAAAAAAGCATACTCCAGGAAGGCCCTGGCCACGCGGTGATCACGGAGTACGCCACTCATTTCGATACAGGTAAAGGGTGACAAGACGAAATCATCCTGTACGTGATCAAAGTGCCCCCCCAGAATGCCGCCAGAAAGCCAGGGTTCGAGTTCAACCCGGAGGTGACGGGGCAACAACCCGTGCAGACTTTTGAGTTGATGCAACTTCGGAGACAAAGCGGCCAGGCCGTTTAGCGATTCCGCAATGGCGCGATCGTCTTCTGCAGACATGACCCTGCCTCGCGCGCAAAGCAATATTTCAAGCCAGCGTGCCAACCAACCGCGTTGCCGGGGCTCAGTCACCAGGGACAACGGGTTGAGCTGCAGTGAAGACTGTGCGACATCCACGCATTGTCCACCCTGCAGCAGCGTAGGAATGCGACAGGAACGATCCTTGTCGAAAATCACAGTACGTACCGGATGGTACTTCTGGAATTGGCTGATCAGGAAGTTGACCCATACCGACTTTCCGCTACGTGAAGGCCCTACGACAAAGGCGTGTGCCAAATCCTGATGATGCAAGTTGAAGTAATAAGGACTGCCAGAGCGCGTTGAAAATAATGACAAGGCTGGTGCGACTCTGCCGGTCTGTTGGGACAGATAGCGATTGGTGCGCAATCCCACTCCGGAGGAACGTATGGGACACAAATCAGACCAGTTGGCGGTGCTGATAAAATGCCATCGAACCAATTCACCCCATTGTCCTGGAAGCGTGCCCGACCAGGCTGAATTGAGGTGCAACCGCTCGCGTAATAACAAGTAGCCTTGGGTGCGAATGCTGGTGGCCACCGTTCCCAAGGTCTCGTCTAGCGTATCCGTATCACTTGAAAACACAAGGACGGTCAGGTTGTGGTAGCCAAAAACCCGCTTGGCTGCCACGATATCTGTCAACGCATGGCGCGCGTCTTCTGCTGAAACAGCCCGTCCGGTATCGCGAACGACGCTTTCCTCGCCAGAAACAGCCTCACGAACGTAACTGAACAGTGATTTTTGCAGATTCAGGTGAAAGCGCTGAACATTTTTGATGTAGCGTTTGGCTGCCTCCTGATCCACAAAACGAAATACCTGGGACAGCGTCAATTCAGATGGGGCAGACAACACCGCGTCAAGCATGCCTGGAAACGTGGCACTCGGCCATCCCTTCACCGCCAGAGCCGCGGCGTAGCGCG
Organism: Pseudomonadota bacterium; assembly: GCA_021805725.1. The sequence goes on from JAJZEH010000112.1 coordinate 4,646, forward strand.
CTTGCCCTACCCCCTCGAAACGCAGATGATCTCCCTGGATGACAACCCTGTCTTCCCCCAGCGCGGTATCCAGATAACCATCCAAAGGAAGCTCTGGCGCTCGTGTGCGGCGCATTGTCGGACTCGTCATTTCGTGAAGAAACCCTGTCAATGCAGCACCCTCCAGACGCTCCGGGCCCAGCTGTTGCAGGCCCCCAAGCCACTGGGACAACATTTCCTCGAACAGGGTGATACGCTTTTGCAGCACTTTCCCATCGTGCCGAAATGCATTTCCATGAAAAAGCTGATGAGAGGCTGTGCTCCACAAACGTTGGAACAAGCTTCCCTCTGACTCTCCGGAAGCCTGTGCCAGCGCACCAAAAAACCCATCTCTGGTTTCGTCGAGGGAAAAGAGAATACTGACGAAATGCCGATTAGAAAAATGACGTTTGCTCTGCATCTTATGACGATGCAGCGCATCGATCGCAGCACTTCCAGGGTTTGCAAAGTTTCCATGGGGATAATCCAGGATTTCTCGGCGCAAAACAGTAGACCAGAGCGTAAAGCGATGATCCAGGCTGCGAAGTGCCAGCTCAAATGCATCGGCACCACGGTCAATGGCCTGTGATTCACAGCCTTCCACATTCATGCCCCGCATTAAAAAGCAGGCCAGCAGGCTACCGTCCTTGTTGAGTACGATTCCCGGGCGAATCAGAACAAGCCAGGGCAGAATTTCAGAAAGCCCGCGCGAACGCGAATCAAAACCGAACGCCATGCGCTTGAGGTTCAACATGGCATGGCCCTGCCAAATCCGATGGGGCGCTTGCCGCGAACTGTCCTGACGTGGGGCCATGGGTCGTAGCTGTCGGCCTGGCGATTGTATTTGACATAAATTTGGCGCGTGAAAGGATCATCCCGGGTGATGCGTCGAAGAATAAGATGGGCCAACAGGGCAATGGGTAGCCAGCCGAACATGTGCAAGTCACCTACCAGGGCAATGCTCAATGTGGCATTGACGATGGCAAAAGGCTTCTCGACGCCGGCAATCAACAGGGGTTCCACCAGGGATTGGTGTAATGGCGAAATGCGCTCTTGCTGCACCGGGTTCATAAACACCCCGGCATCGTAACCCCAGGAAACAAGGCTGTGATAATGCTGACTACGGACAACGCACAGGACATTCCCAGTAGCCAACTGGCAATTCTCGCCACGATGCCCCCGGTTTCTGCGTACATGAACATGATGCCGATCATGATGGTGGCCACCACAGACAAGACGACGGCGACCTGACCTTTGAGGCTGCTTGCAACGGCACAAATGGGCCCTTCCCATGGCATTGGGGTGTAGAAGGCAAATGCTCCTGTAGAACTGGCGAACAGAGCCAGCGCCACACTACCGAGCAGAAGATCAGACTTGCTGCAATAAAGCCTGGGTCTGGTAGCTGCCATTTCGATATCCCTCCACCTGAATCATGTTTTCAATTTGGCGCACACCACCCATGCGCGACAGATGAATCACCCCATCAATGCAGCTTGCAATCTGGCGCGAAATAGCCTCAGAGGACCAGTCCACACCACATTGCATGATCATCTGCTCAAGGCGCCCGAGAGCATCGAAGGCGCTGTTGGCATGCAGCGTGCCCAAACAACCATCATGTCCTGTATTCATGGCCTGAATCAGGTCAAAAGCCTCGCCACCGCGAACCTCCCCCACCACGATACGATCTGGGCGAAACCGCAAGGTCTGTCGCACCAGATCTCGAACCGTGACGGCGAGCGAAGCGTTAGCCTCAAATGACACATGATTTGGCAAATCCACGATCAGCTCACGCGTATCTTCAATGGTGATCAGCCTGTCAGCTGCTGGCATGACCCGAATCAATGCATTGAGAAACGTTGTTTTGCCCGTGCTGGTTCCACCGCTGACAATAATATTCATCCTGGAATTGACCCATTGCTGGAGTCTGCCGTGCACCATTTCAGGAACCCGGAAATTTTCATCCCACTCCAGGCTCGGTGCATTGCGATTCGGGATAGCGGTCAGGTACTCAGGCAAATAATCGGAGAGCGACTTGGTCACGCCAGCAAGCTTGCGAATGCAAAGCGCATGCCCCTGGGTGGCGATGGGCGAGAGTACGGCTGAAATTCTCATGTTGGAGAATGCAGCATCGAACAGGGTTTCTCCAGCGCGTTTTCCCACCTCGCGATCCGTCATTGTTGCGAGAATTTGAATGACGTTGCGTGCGTCGTTACTGGAGAATCGACAGGTGGTTTTTTCTAGACGACCTTCGCGCTCAATCCAGACATTGTCCTCACCATTAACCATGACTTCGCGAATGGAAGGGTCGTCCAGCAAAGGCATCAGCCTGGAGAAGGCATCCTGAAGCATCATTGCCAGATGCTCGTTCATGTCGTTATTCATGACGAGGATGCTACCGTCGTTGGCACCTGCGACAGGCACAAACAACATC
>JAJZEH010000108.1:0-4713 GCA_021805725.1 Pseudomonadota bacterium
ACCTGCCAGCCGTGGCCAACAGATGAAAAGATGTATATGATAGTAATATACCATAATGATTGATTTTTCCATGGTCACCGGATTTGACTGGGACGAGGGCAATGCCCGAAAAAATGAAAAGCATGGGGTGAGCCAGTCTGAATCGGAGCAAGTGTTTTCTAATGAGCCATTGCTATTGCTCGAGGACCAGGAACATCGTCAGATCGCGTCACGGTTTCAGGCATTGGGCAGCACTGACAGTGGAAGGCTTTTGCATATTGCATTCACATTGCGGGCAGGAGGGGCACTCATTCGGGTGAATTCGGCCCGTGATATGCATCGCAAGGAGCGGGGATACTATGACCAGGAAACTTAAGCCGTACCCGGCATTTGCATCAGAAGCAGAAGAAAGGCAGTTTTGGAAAACACATGACTCCACGGACTATCTGGACTGGTCCAGGGCCAAACCGGCCCGGTTTCCAAATCTGAAACCTTCCACCACAGCCATCTCGATCAGGCTGCCGTTATCGCTTCTTGAAAAGATCAAGATGGAGGCCAACAAGAGAGATGTCCCTTATCAATCGCTGATCAAAATCTGGTTGGCTGAAATGACCAAAAATGCAGCCTGAAGACGCATCGTCACAAATACGCTCTGGAGTGTCCTCCTTGTCCCGCCTCAACGCCCTGCATGCCTGGGTCAACGAAACCCACCCGGCTTCCTTCGATGCCCTGACCCCTGCCTCTGCCGACGCGAGCTTTCGGCGCTACTTCCGCCTCACGCGCGGCAGCGACACGCTGATCGTGATGGATGCCCCGCCCGACAAGGAAGACTGCCATCCCTTCGTGGCGGTGGCCCAGCTGTTTGCAGAGGCCGGGGTGCATGTGCCCCGGGTATTGCGTGCCGATTTCGAGCAGGGGTTTTTGCTGCTCACCGACCTGGGGCGCACCACCTACCTCGAGGCCCTCTCCGCGGCGGACGCCGACCCCGCTGCCATGCGGCACCTGTATCGCGATGCCCTGAGCGCCCTCGTCACCCTGCAGCGCGCCAGCCGCCCCGGGGTGCTGCCCGAGTATGACGAGGCCCTGCTGCGCCGCGAAGTGGGGCTTTTCCCCGAGTGGTATGTGGCGCGCCATCTGGGGGCAGCGTTCAGTACGGGTGAGCAGCAGGCCTATACGCAGTGCGTGGACGCCCTCATCGCCAACAATCTCGCCCAGCCCCGGGTATTTGTGCATCGCGACTACCATTCGCGCAACCTCATGGTCTGTCCGCCCAACCCGGGCATCCTGGATTTTCAGGATGCGGTGTATGGGCCCATCACCTATGACGCCGTGTCGCTGTTGAAGGACGCCTATGTGCATTGGGAAGAAGCGCAGGTGCTGGACTGGCTGGTGCGCTACTGGGAACAGGCCCGCGCCGCGCATTTGCCGGTGGACGCTGACTTTGGCAACTTCTACCGCGACTTCGAATGGATGGGGGTGCAGCGCCACCTCAAGGTACTGGGCATCTTCGCGCGTCTCTGTCATCGCGACGGCAAGACGGGTTACCTGCAGGATCTGCCGCTCGTGCTGCGCTACCTGCGCGAGGCCTGCGGGCGCTATCGCGAGCTGCGCCCGCTCGCGCAACTGCTGGAGCGTCTGGGCGGTGTGCAGACTGCGGTGGGGTATACCTTTTGAAGCTGCAGGCCATGATCCTGGCGGCGGGGCGCGGCGAACGCATGCGCCCGCTCACCGACACCGTTCCCAAACCGCTGCAGACCGTGTACGGCAAGCCGCTGATCTTCTGGCAGGTGCAGCGCCTTGCCGCTGCGGGCTTCACCGACCTCGTCATCAACCACGCCTGGCTGGGCGAGCAGATTGAAGCGGCCATCGGCGATGGGACGCGCTGGGGCGTGTCCGTGCGCTGGTCGCGCGAGGGCACGGCGCTGGGCACCGCGGGCGGGGTGGCCACGGCCCTGCCGCTGCTCACTGCCCCCGCATTCGTGCTGGTGAGTGCCGATCTCTACACCACCTTCGACTACGCGCGACTCAAGGCGCCGCTCGCCGCCCTCAGCCATGAACCACAGGACGCCAGCGAGGCCCATCTGGTGCTGGTGAAGAACCCGCGGTACCCCCGCGATTTTTCCCTGCAACAGGCGCGGGTGGTCAAAGCGGGGCAGGATGCCGGCACCTATGGCAACATAGGGGTTTTCCGTCGGCGTTTTTTTGAAATGCTGGCGCCGGGACAACCCGCCGAGCTGGGCCCCCTGCTGCACGCCGCCGCGGCGCGCGGGGCGCTTTCCGGCGAATGGCTGGAGGGCTGCTGGGCCAATGTGGGCACGGCCGCCGACCTGGAACAACTGCAGTCATCGGGGACAGACCCTAATTTGGGGACAGACCCCAATGGTGCCCTTTCACCTGGAGATCGAGCTTGAGTCGCGTCGTTGCTAAAACAAGATTGGGGTCTGTCCCCAAATTAGGGTCTGTCCCCGATGGCGCCGACAGCGTCAAATCCTGCCAAACCCGGCGCCGCCACCTGGCGCGCCTGCTCGCCGGCGGGGTGGCCGTCATTCCCACGGCGCCAGAGCGCCTGCGCAACGCCGACACCCATTACCCCTATCGCTGGGACAGCCATTTCCATTACCTCACGGGCTTTCACGAGCCCGAGGCCGTGCTGGTGCTGGTGGGAGGCAAAACGCCGCGGTCCGTGCTGTTCTGCCGTCCGCGCGATGCGCAAAGCGAAATCTGGAACGGCTATCGCGTGGGGCCGCGGGCCGCGCGCACCCGCTATGGCATGGATGAAACCCATCCCATCGGCGAGCTCGAGGCGCGCATGCCCGAACTGCTGGCCAATTGCCCCACCCTGCATACCCCGATCGGACTGGATGACGCCTGGGATCGGCGCGTGACGGGTTGGCTCAATGCCGTGCGCGGCCGGGTGCGCAGCGGCGTCACCGCCCCCGCTGCCGTGTGCGAGGTGCGCCATGCCCTGGACGAGATGCGCCTCATCAAGGATGCAGGCGAGATCCGGTTGATGAAGCAAGCGGCCGCCATTTCGGTGTCGGCGCACCGGCGCGCCATGCTGTTTACCCAGCCGGGGCATAGCGAATTTCATGTGGAAGCCGAACTGTTGCATGAGTTTCGTCGTCACGGGTCGGAAGCGCCAGCCTATCCTTCCATCGTGGCCGGCGGAGCCAACGCCTGCGTGCTGCATTATGTGGAGAACAATGCGCCGCTCAAGGACGGCGACCTGTTGCTGATCGATGCGGGATGCGAGTGGCAGGGCTATGCCTCGGATATCACCCGCACCTTCCCCGTCAACGGCAGGTTTTCCGGGGCGCAGCGCGACCTCTACGAAATCGTGCTGGCGGCGCAGATGGCCGCCTTGAAGGCGATCAAGCCGGGAGCCCCTTTCGTGGCCTACCATGAGGCGGCCGTGAAAGTGCTGGTGCGCGGTCTGATCGACCTCAAACTGTGTCGCGGCAGTGTGGATGGCGTCATCGAATCGGGCGACTACCGGCGCTTTTACATGCACCGCACCGGGCACTGGCTGGGGCGCGATGTGCATGACGTGGGCGAGTATACCGTTGCCGGGCGCTCGCGCCGCCTCTTGCCGGGCATGGTGCTGACCGTGGAACCGGGCCTGTATGTTCGCCCTGACACCAGGGTGCCCAAGGTCTTTCACCACATCGGCATCCGCATCGAGGACGACGTGGTGGTGACAGCCAAGGGTCACACCGTGTTGACCGCGGGCGCACCCAAGACCGTAGCCGACATCGAAGCGCTGATGGCGCAGCGATGACGACCATGGAAACATCGGGGTCTGTCCCCAAAGACGTCGCCAAAGACATTGTCATCGTCGGCGGCGGGCCGGTGGGTGCCGCGGCAGCGCTGGGACTGGCGCGTGCGGGGCATGGCGTCACCGTGCTGGAAGCGCGCGCCTCCATGCTGGCAGACGACCGGCGCACGCTGGCCATCGCCTACGGCAGCAAGGTCATCCTGGAAGGTCTCGGCGCCTGGCCGGAAGCCCACGAGGTGACGCCCATCACCAACATCCACGTCACCCAGCGCGGCCATTTTGGTCAGACCATCATCACGGCGGAAGATGCCGGTGTGCCGGCACTGGGTTATGTGATGCGCTACAACGCGCTGGTGGAGGCGCTTGCACGCGCGCTCGCCACGGCCGCCATCGAGGTGGTGACGGGAGCCGTGGTGGCGCGTGTGGTATCGCGCGATCACGATGCCGAAATCCACTGGAACCAGGGTGCCGCCTCGTGCCGCGCGCGCCTTGCGGTGCTGGCCGATGGCGGGCGCGAACTCACTGCCGCCACCTTCGGCACTCCCGAGGAATCGCGCTACACCCAGGTGGCGCTGGTGGGCCAGGTGCATACCAACCAGCCCCATCACGGACGGGCCTACGAGCGCTTCACGCCTTCCGGGCCGGTGGCCCTGCTGCCCTTTGCGCGCCACTATGCGCTGGTGTGGACCGGTACCCAGGAGGCCGTGGAGGCGTTGATTGCGCTTCCCGAGGACGCCTTCCTGGCACGGCTGCAGGACTACTTTGGTGACCGCGCAGGGCAGTTTCTGGAAGTGAGCGGACGCAGCTGGTTTCCGCTCACGCTGAAGGTGGTGAAGCAGGTGACGCGCCCGCATGCGGTGTGCATCGGCAACGCCGCCCAGACCATGCATCCCGTCGCTGGCCAGGGCTTCAACCTGGGGCTGCGCGATGCCGCGGGGCTCACCCGGGTGGCGCAGGGC
>JAJZEH010000108.1:4723-7005 GCA_021805725.1 Pseudomonadota bacterium
GTTGGCCCGTTACGTTGTGACGCGCGCGCGCGACCGCCGTGCCGGCATCCATCTCACCCATGCGCTGGTGACGGGTTTTTCAAACCGCCTGCCGCTGTTGCCACTGTTGCGCGGTCAGGCCCTTACGGCCATGAGCCTGTTGCCGGTGACGCGGCGGGCCTTGGCGCGGGTGATGATGTTTGGCGTAGGTGCGGGCGGTTAGCCATGGTGCGCGCGGATGACATCCTGGATGTGTTGATCGTCGGGGCCGGCATCACCGGTGTGGCCCTGGGGTTGGCGCTGCGCCAGGCGGGCCTGCGTGTGCGCGTGCTGGACCACGCACCACTGCCGCGCTTTCAACCGGTTACCGGTTTCGATCAGCGCATCTATGCCATGAGCCGCGCCAGCCACAAGCTGCTGGATGCGGTGGGCGGCTGGGGGCGCATGGACCCTGCACGCATCGCACCCATCGAGGCCATGGCGGTGCAGGGCGACACCCAGGGGCGGTTGCAGTTTACGCCACCCGCAGGGGGGGCTGCCCCGCTGGGCTATATCGCCGAATCCGGCGCCATGCTGGAGGGCCTGCTCCTCACCGTGCGCGAGCGCGCACCGGACCTCATCGAGGCGCCCGTGACCCTGGAGGCCGTGACGACGCAGGCCGACCATGTGGCCGTCACGTTGGCACGCGGCGCGGCGCTGCGCACGCGCCTGCTGGTGGCAGCGGATGGCCTGCACTCCAGCCTGCGTGGGCGCATGGGGCTGACGGCCCATTTCAAAAGCTATGGACAGAAGGCCGTGGTGGCCAATTACGCCACGGACATCCCCCATCAGGGCACGGCGCGCCAATGGTTTTTGCCCCAGGAGGTGGTGGCCCTGTTGCCCCTGCCGGGGAACCATGTGTCGCTGGTCTGGTCTGCTCAGAGTGCACATGCCGAACAGCTGCTGGCCATGACGCCCGCGGCACGGGCAGCGGCATTGCAGATGGTGGTGGGCTACGGGGTGGGCCATTTGCAGGAAGTCTCGCCCCCGGCAGGTTTCGACCTGCGCCTGATGCAGGTGGATGCGCTCGTTGCCGCGCGTTTTGCGCTGGTGGGGGATGCGGCCCATGGCGTGCATCCCATGGCCGGCCAGGGCTTGAACCTGGGGCTGCAGGATGCAGCGGCCGTACTGGCGGAGATCTTGATTCACCGCGGCCCCGGACCCGATTGCGGCGACGTGTCGCTGTTGCGCCGTTATGCGCGGGCCCGGCGCGAGCCCATTCTTGCCATGCAGGCCCTCACCGACGGCCTGTTCCGCCTGTTCAGCACCGATCGCTGGGGTCTGTCCCTATTGCGCAATTGGGGCATGAACGCGGTCAACAGACAGGGTTGGCTGAAACAACTTTTGATGGAACACGCAAACCAATGAAAACCTTGAAGTGGATGATGCTTTGCACCGCCGTACTCCTGTCACCGTTTGCACACGCTGACGCCGATGCCGTGCGCAAGCAGCTGGAGACGCGGGTGCCGCGCCTTGTGGGCCATGTGCAGAGCGTGGCACCGGCGCATGTGTTGGGGCTGTACGAAATCTATACGGACGACCGGCAGATTCTCTACACCGACGAGGCCGTCACCGTGCTGATTGCGGGCGACATCCTGGACGCCAAGACCCTGCAGAACCTTACCGAGGCGCGCATGCGGGTGCTGGGGGCCATCAAGCCCGAGAGCCTGCCGCTCAACCTTGCCATGAAAAAGGTCAAGGGCAACGGCAAGCGCACGCTCGTGGTGTTTTCCGATCCCGACTGTCCTTACTGCCGCAAGCTGGAAAAAGAACTCAGTGGCATCACGGATGTGACCATTTACACCTTTGTCTTTCCCATCGCGTCGCTGCATCCGCAGGCGCCTGATCATGCGCGCTGGATCTGGTGTTCGGCGGACCGCCAGAAATCCTGGGACAACTATCTGCTGCACAACGTCCTGCCGGCGCAGAAGGACTGCGCCAACCCGCTGGACACCATCCAGGCGCTGGGCACCAAGTACCGCATCAACGGCACGCCCACGCTGATCTTTGCAGATGGCGAGGTGGTGCCGGGCGTGATGCCGCAGGCCGACCTGGAACGGGCCCTGGGTCCGCGCTAGAAAAACCGGGGTGGTGGCAATTGGGGTCTGTCCCCAATTGCCTGTCCCCAGAATTTTCAGAATCGCCGGTACAGTGGATCGTTGCGGTCGAGCAGGGCGCTTGCCGTCTCGAAGTCGGGATAGATCTCTCCCACCGTGCGCCAGAAATCCTGGCTGTGGTTGAGGTGTATAAATGCAAACATAAAC
>JAJZEH010000103.1 GCA_021805725.1 Pseudomonadota bacterium
GGGGGAAGGATTCGAACCTTCGAAGGCAGAGCCGTCAGATTTACAGTCTGATCCCTTTGACCGCTCGGGAACCCCTCCAAAACGAACCCGTAATTATGGGCCAGTGTCAATAGGCTGTCAATGCTTAAATCGATTCCGAAATACCCACCAGCGCGAAACCCCGTAATTGAAGGACATTCCAGCCACCGACCCCAATGCCACGGCCAGGGCCGGTTGCTGCGCCAATCCCTGGCTGGCAAAGATCGCGACCAGGTAAACCCCGTTGTTGACCACCCCGCCCAGACCATTGGCCCAGACATAACGCAGCCACTCACACAACCACCGGGGATGCGCCCGTTTTGCAAAGGTAAAGCGTCGATTGAGCGCCCAGGTTGCGCTCACGGCCAGCGAAAACCCCACGGCCTTGGCGCTGACGAGATCCAGCCCTGTCCGTCTTGTGAGCAGGACTACCGTTCCGGCGTCCACACAGAACCCGACACAACCCACCAACGCAAACGAAAGGATTTCACGAGCCCGCAAATGCACAGCATTCCTTTTGATTTTGAAGGTTTTTTCTGACAACAGCGGTATAATACAGGGTGTTGAACTTACCGTTCCAATTCACGCGTCAATCATCGACACCATGCAACCCACGCTCAGCCTGATCGTTCCGATGCGCAATGAGGCCGCCAACATCGGCCCCTTCTACGAGCGCATCCGGTCCGCGCTGGATCCCCTGGGCGAATACTGGGAAATGGTGTGCGTCAATGACGGCAGCGAAGACGCCACGTTGCATCGGCTTTTGACGCTGCGCTCGCAGGATCCGCGCATCGTCGTCATCGATTTGTCTCGAAATTTTGGCAAGGAAGCGGCTTTGACCGCGGGACTGGACCACGCACGGGGCGATGCGGTCATCCCCATGGATGCAGACCTGCAGGATCCGCCAGAGCTCATCCCTGAGCTTCTGGCACGCTGGCGGGAAGGCTTCGAGGTGGTACTGGCGATTCGCACCAGCCGCGCCAGCGACAGTCTTTTCAAGCGCATCACGGCGCACCTGTTCTACAGTTTCATCAATCGCCTGAGCACCGTTCCCATTCCCGCCAATGCCGGCGATTTCCGCCTGATGTCACGCGCCGTCGTCGAAGCCATCCAGCAACTGCCAGAGCGGCGGCGCTTCATGAAAGGGTTGTTTGCCTGGGTCGGCTTCAAAACCGCCGAGGTGCAGTACCAGCGTCCGCCCCGACACGCAGGCCAAACCAATTTCAATTATTGGCGCTTGTGGAATTTTGCCCTGGAGGGAATCACTTCCTTCAGCCACATTCCACTCAAGATGTCATCCTACTTCGGACTGCTGGTATCTTTCTTTGCGTTTCTGTACGCTGTCAAAATCATCATAGACACTTGGGTCTACGGTAACCCCGTCAAGGGTTATCCCTCCATCATGGTGGCCATCCTTTTCTTCTCCGGTGTGCAGCTAGTCGCCATCGGCGTGATTGGTGAATACCTTGGTCGCCTGTATGAGGAAAGCAAACAACGACCCGTTTATCTGATCAGAAAATGCTATGGCCCTCCGCCATCCGAACCGAGCTGAAATGATGATGCCAAAAACGACGTGGATTCTGTTGCTGATCGCAGCTCTCGCAGGTTGCAGTTCCATTCTGCCGCAATCGGAAAACACTGACGTCAACCCCTGGACCAGCTACCAGGAAATGCAAACGATGTTCGACAGCATCATCCCCCACAAAACCACGGTGGAGGACCTCAAGGCCCTAAAGCTGGATCCGCACATCAACCCCAACATTGCCATCCTGAACTATTCCGACATTCTGCGTCGTTTCATTCCCAGCCCCTCCATCAACGCGCATGACCTGGACCTGGGCGTTCAGGAATGCATCAAGGCCAAGATGGAATGCGAAGGTTATGAGATCAACCAGGCGGTCATGGAAAGCAACCGTTATGGAAACTTTTTTGTTGATTTCTTCAACTTCAAACGACAGACGAACATCGAGGGCTGGCGCTTCAACGGCATCCTGCTGATCAAGGACAACATCGTCATCTACAAGCTGACTGGCGGCGAACCCGCCATCCATAAAAACGAAGAACACCTCAACCCACTGGGGCCCCTGCAGATTTTCTGAAAGTCAGCCAACCTCGCCGGACAACGCAGCCTGGTCCACGTACCATTCGGCCCCCACAACCAGCGCAGCGGGAAATTGCGCCCCTTCTTTCATGCGCTGCAAGGCCTGGTGTTTTTCAGCCCCCGCGACCAGAAACAGCTTATGGCGCGAAGCGTTCAACACATCGAGTCCTAGCGACACCCGCAATGCCGGGGGTTTTGGAGCATCCACAACCGGCACGGCAAGCGCCTTGCTGCGCCACACGCAATCATCCGGAAACAGGCTGGCGGTATGCCCGTCCTCCCCCATGCCCAGCAAAACCAGGTCGAGCGGTTGCACCGAAGCGAGCACCCGGATATACGCCGCAGCAGCCTCAGTGGGCCCCAGTTCTGCAGGAATGAAATGGATATGCGATGGGGGAACCGGAACGTGGCGCAGCAGGGTTTCGAGGGCCATTGTATCGTTGCGTTCAGGATCTCCCCGCGGCAGGCAACGCTCATCGCTGAAATACACTTCAGTGTGCAGCCAATTGATTGCGCCGTGACGCAGGTGCTCGTAACAGCGGTGCGGCGTACGGCCCCCCGAGAGCGCGAGGCGGAAGACCCCGCGCTCGGCCTGTGCACGTGCCGCAAGTGCGGCTATGCGTCCGGCTGCAGCAACGGCCAGGTCTTCGGAATTTGCAAACACCTCAATAGGGTTGCAGGTCGGCACCATCAGGGTCCAGGGAATGGCGCCAGAACTGGTCATCGCGCGAAAAGAGGCGATAGGTACCGCGCGGCCCCCAACTGCCCGCCTGATAGCTGTTGATGAAGTCGCGTTCCATGGACCATACCTTGATGACCGGATCGACGACACGCCAGGCGGCCTCGACTTCATCCATGCGCAAAAACAGCGAGTGATCGCCGTGCATGACGTCCAGCAACAACTCCTCGTAGGCATCGTAGTCTGCATCCTCACCCTGGCGATAAGTAGCATCCAGGCTGATGGTGCGGGTCTGCAAATCCAGTCCGGGCATCTTGACCTGCATTTCCATTCTGAGGCTGTCGTTGGGCTGGATTCCCAGCATGATCCAGTTGGGTTGCGGTGGACCGTGGCGAGACTGGCGCAACAGATCCTGTGGCGGACTCTTGAAGCGGATGCAGATGGCTGAACTGTTTTCTGCCATGCGCTTGCCGGTCCTCAGATAAAAAGGCACGCCAGCCCAACGCCAATTGTCAATATAGACCCTCAGTGCCGCATAGGTTTCGGTCACGCTGTCCGGGGCCACGCCTGGTTCTTCCAGATAGCCAGGCACGGACTCACCCCCGATCACGCCGCTGGCGTACTGCCCCCGAAACGCATGGGCATGCACCGCGTTTTGGGGTATGGGTCTGATGGCCTTCAGGACCTTGACCTTCTCGTCGCGCAGGTGTTCGGCAGACAGCGAGACCGGGGGTTCCATGGCCACCAGCGTCAGAAGCTGCAGCAAATGGCTCTGGATCATGTCCCGCAGGGCACCCGCACCCTCGTAGTAATCTGCACGCCCTTCGATGCCGTGCATTTCGGAGTGCGTGATCTGCACGTGATCCACGTAATGCTGGTTCCACAACGGCTCCAGCAGCAAGTTGGCAAAGCGGAAGACCATGACGTTCTGTACCGTGCCTTTGCCCAGATAATGATCGATGCGGTAAATCTGAGGCTCGTCCAGGTGCCGGTATAACCCTGCCTGCAGGGTCTGCGCGCTGAGCAGGTCATAGCCGAAAGGCTTTTCGATGACCACCCTCCGCCAGCCGCCCTTCTCGTTGAGCAACCCCGACTGCCCCAGATGCTCCACGATGCCCGGATAATCCGCGGGTCGCACTGCCATGTAGAAAACCATGTTGGCGGGAAAACCCTGGGTGTGTTCCAGTTTTTCCTGCAGCGCGTGATACGACTCCTGTTGCTCCGGATCGATGCGATGGTAGTGCAACCGATTGCGGAAGCGCTCCAGCGTGGGGGTGTTCGCCCCAACCGGATCGCGGGCCTGCAGCAGGCTCACCACCTCATCCTGCCAGGCCTGCCGGTCCATGGCTTCAAGGCTGGAGCCCACCAGGATCATGTCGGCGGACAGCCGCCCCGAGCGCTCCAGCTGGTAGAGCGCCGGGATCAATTTGCGTCGTGAAAGACTGCCACGCGCACCGAAAATAACCAATGTGCAGGGTTCAGGATTTTTCACGGGAATCCTTGATGGCGTGTCCGCCAAAGGCATTGCGCATCAGGGAAAGCAGCCTGAATCCGTAACCGCTCTCATCCTGACTTTGAAACCGCATCTGCAAGGCAAGGCTGAGCACGGGGGTTGCCACCCCCTGCTCGATGGCTTCGATGGCCGTCCAGCGACCTTCTCCGGAGTCAGCCACATATGGGGCCACAGCGGCCAGTGTTGCATCAGACTGCAATGCTTCAGCGGTCAGGTCCAGCAACCAGCTTCGAACCACTGATCCTTCCTGCCACAGCGCAGTAATCCTTGCGAGGTCAAGCGCAAACTCACGCTTGCCCTCCAGCAGTGTCAGGCCTTCGGCCAGGGCCTGCATCATGCCGTACTCGATACCGTTATGGACCATCTTGACAAAATGTCCGGCGCCCACAGGTCCCACATGCGCCCATCCGCGGTCAGGTGCGGGTGCCAGGATCCTGAGCACTGGTGCTACGATCGCCGCCACTTCGGGTGCGGCCCCCACCATCAGGCAGTAGCCGTTCTGCAGCCCCCAGATGCCTCCCGAAGTGCCCGCGTCCATGAAGCCAATGCCTTTTGTGGCCAGCAACTCACCGCGTCGCTGGCTGTCGTGGTAGTTTGAGTTGCCGCCATCCACGATGACGTCCCCTGGCTGCAGCAGGGGCGTGAGCGCTGCGATCTGGTTTTCCGTCACGGCGCCACTGGGCAACATCAGCCAGACGATACGCGGTGATACAAGCTGCGCCACCGCCTGGGCAGGAGAGGCGCTCGGGATCACACCCGCCTCTTGCGCCAGTCTGTTCAGGACCTCCGGAGAACGATCATATCCAACGACCGAGACACCACCGCGGCATAACCGCGTTGCCATGTTGCCTCCCATCTTGCCCAGTCCGATCATGCAGATTTTCATTGACCATCCCCTAGTTATGTCCGAATACCGCTTCCTGCCAGCGCGTTTACGCTCAGAACCGGTAGGCCACTCCGCCATAAAGCTCTGTGGTATGCCCGCCGGGAATGAGTGCTGAATTACCCACATCATATCGGTCCAGACCGAAACGCAATCCTACGGTTTGTGTCAATTTGTACTGACCGCCTATCCCCACGACGATTCCGTTTTCGCTCGAAGTGTTTGGCGCGTCCAGGCTCGTTCTGGCAAACCCGAATTTACCCCTCAGGGTGAAATTCGTATTTCCTACCGGAATGATCCCGATCGCAGCCAGAGAGGCGGCATTGAGTCGATAATCATTGCCCAGGCCAATTTTTCCCATCCGGTCGTACTGTGCCTCGACGGCCAGCGCCCTGGAGAGCTGATACCCCCCGATCAGGCCCAGGCTGGCGTCCACGCTTTTGGTAAGCTCTGGGCCGCTCACATCCGTACTGACCCTGCCCACATCGGCGCCGATGTAAAAACCGCTGTCGTTAGCAAAAGCGGGGAAGGCTGTGGCCAGCATCAGCCCGATGGGGATGACAATCCTGTTCATGGAATATCCTCGCGTTGTTGGAACACCCGGATTGTCCAAACTTTTCCGGGATATGTCATTTCAACAAATTTCAGATCTTAAGCAAGTAATGCGGTGATGCGGCGACAAAAACCGTACATGTGAACGAACGCAATGGCGCAGACGCAGTCGTTATTTGAAGAGGCTGACAAACGCATATTTGCTGAGAAGAACTCTGGGCGACACATTCAGCCTGAACTGAGCCACTTTTTCCTTGTAGTAATCCCCTTCTCTGGGGGACTTTCTGACATCCCGGTAAAACGCCCGCAGACTCAAAAGAAAAATGAACGGATAAAAAAGCACCATGAATACAGCGGATGTTTTTCCCCACTCCGTCATGTGCGCCTCGGTTCGTGTAAATCCGGCAACCTTGCCCAGCGTGTTGAGTTGCTGAATTCCAATGAGCCAAAGGTGCCCAAAATACTTTTCACCCTGATCATTTTTCCCCCACACGCCATCAATGAAGCTCCAGGGAGTGGATCTCAAATGCTCGCTTTCAAACACAAGATAACTCAATCTTGATTGCAGCGAACTTCTGCTGGGGGTGGTGATGAACAGCTCGCCTCCAGGCTTCAGGATGCGATAGGCCTCTTGCAAGGTCAGCAACTGGTTGGGGAGATGCTCGATGACTTCCTGAAGCACCACCATATCCACGGACTCGTCTTCGATGGGCAGCACTTTTTGCACATCCGCATAAAGCGGCTTGTCCTCCAGTTTGCTCCAATCGGGAATCAGTTCGTAGGGCGTTACGGTGGCACCCAGTTGGCGAAGGATGAAGGTCGTGACCCCTTCACCGCAAGACAGGTCAATGACGCACTTCCCTTCCCAATCCTTCCTTCCTGAAAAAAACCGGGCAATGTTTTCACGAACTCCTGTATAGCGAGTTCCATCAAATGGATTATTTTTCAAATAATCATTCATCCCGTTCCTCGCGATGAATTGTTGGTGC
>JAJZEH010000040.1 GCA_021805725.1 Pseudomonadota bacterium
CCACAGACCCTCTGTCCTGGGGAAGCACGATAAAACAGTTGGCTTCAGTCATGGATCGCAGAATACCCGATCCCTGATTTCCGGTGGACCGTACCGTCCATTCGCCCTGGGCGTCTTGGCTGACGATGCCGCGTTGAAATTCGGTGCGACCGGGTGCCTTTTTGAGCGGTGTGGTGGTGCGCAAGACCCATCGGGGCGAGATGGGAAGGGGGTTGGCGCCTGCCAGGGTCAGCAAGGCGTCGCGCACGAAGGCGTAAAAGGTCACCATGACAGCCACAGGGTTGCCCGGCAGGCCAAAGAAGTGACAGGGGCCCAAATGCCCGTAGGCCAGTGGGCGACCAGGTTTAATGGCGATTTTCCAGAACACCACTTCGCCCATCCGTGCCAGCAAGGGCTTGATGAAATCTGCTTCACCCACTGAAACACCCCCACTGGTGATGACTACGTCGGCCATCCTGGAGGCTTCCTCGAAAGCGTTTTCGATGGCCACGGGATGGTCACGGACCACACCCAGATCAAAACAATCAAATCCCAGTGCGGTGAGCATGCCATGAAGGGTGTAACGATTGCTGTCATAGATCTGCCCTTCAGCCAGAGGCTGGCCGATAGAAGCAAGTTCGTCTCCCGTGGAAAAGAAAGCCACGCGCAAGGGACGGAATACGCTGACTTCTCCAATGCCCAGAGAGGCAATCAGTCCCAACTCAGCGGCACGCAGCCGTTTTCCCCGGCGCAAAGCAGTAGCGCCCTTATGCAGGTCTTCTCCTGCCTGACGCACATGCTGCCCATTGTGCTGGCCTGGCTGAATCCATACGCGATCTCCCTCCCGTCGAGTTTGCTCCTGCATCACCACCGTGTCGGCGTTTTCAGGTATTGCGGCACCGGTCATGATACGTACCGCCTGTCCGGGTGCCAGCGGTGGCGGCGGGGCATCTCCGGCAAGGACCGTGGCGCTGGTGGTGAGCTCCGTTTCGCCAACGGCAGCCAGATCGGCAAAACGAACGGCATAGCCATCCATGGCTGAATTGACGTGCGCTGGTACGTCGATGGGAGAAAGCACATCTTCTGCGAGAAAGCGGTTCAGGGCGGTGCGTACGGGCACACGCATGGTGCTGTCCACAGGTTTGAGGTGGCGGGAGATCACCGCCCGTGCCTGATCCACAGTCATGGACTGTGGATCATAGTCGTTGTTTATCGTGTTCATTGGGGCCCTGGCGTGACGCTGTGCAGCATCTCCGGTGTATTGATGTTGGTAAAGGCTTGCGGCAAGTCATCGAAGGGCACGGTAACCGTGGCGCAACGTGCGTACCAGCGCTGGACCTTGCGCTCCCCTTCACGCAAATATTCGGAGAGGCTGGGTAGCAGGGCGGTTTTGATGAGGGCAAACACGGGCTGGTCTCCACCCACCGTGACAGCATAGGCGATGTCGGCATCATCTGTGCGCAACGCAGCCTGCAGCCGCCCGACGAGATCAAGCGGCAGGAGGGGGGCGTCGCAGGGAACTACGGCCACCATTTCATGCGAGCCATGGGCGTGCGTCAGGGCCCGTTCGATGCCTGCCAGGGGCCCGGCGTAGCCTTGTTCGTCATCGGGAAGCACGGCATGGCCATAGCGGCCGTATTGTTCAAGGTGGCGATTGGCGCTGATGACCAGGCTCTCCACCTGGGGAGAGAAACGCGCCATGACGGCTTCGATGAGCGGACGGCCATGCCAAGGCAACAGCCCCTTGTCCTGCCCTCCCATGCGGGTACTGGCCCCGCCTGCCAGAATGCAACCTGTAATGGCCATCATTATCCTCCGATGTAGGACATTTCGATTTTGCGCCGACCCTGTGTGGCTTCAGAACGAATTTCGGAATAGCGATCTGTCCGGTGTTGCCACAAGCTGGAGATGGACTGTAATAACGTAGCGTCATCCGCGCCAGCCCGTAGCGGGGTTTTAAGATCAAAACCATGGCTGGCAAACAGGCAGGTAAACAGGCTGCCGTCGGTGGAAAGCCGAATGCGGGAACAGTCGCGACAAAATGGCCTGGTGACTGAAGCAATGATGCCAATCTCCCCGGTTCCGTCGCAGTAACGGTAGCGTTCCGCCACCTCGCCCGGGGCCGTGGGTTCCAAAGGTTCTACAGGCCAGTGGGCGGCAATGCGTTGCTGGATTTCGGTGGCACTCACCACGTCGTCGAGGCGCCAACCATTGGTTGCCCCCACATCCATGAACTCAATGAAACGCAGGATGATGCCACTGCCACGAAAATGCCGGGCCAGGTCCACGATGGCGTGTTCGTTGACCCCGCGCTGGATGACGGCATTGACCTTGATGGGTTGCAAGCCCGCCAGTTGAGCAGCTTCGATACCTTCCAGCACCTGCTTTACCGTAAAATCGGCGTCGTTCATGCGCTTGAAGGTGGCATCGTCCAGGGCATCAAGGCTCACGGTAATGCGTTTCAGGCCGGCGTCTCGTAGGGCCTGCGCTTTTTTGGCAAGAATGGCGCCATTGGTGGTAAGGGTGAGGTCTGTCCCAGAAATGCTGGAAAGCTGCGCGACCAGGGCTTCCACCTGTTTGCGCAGCAGCGGTTCGCCGCCGGTGAGACGGATCTTGTGCACACCAAGAGACGCAAAAAGGCGCGCCACGCGCGTGATTTCCTCGAAGGTGAGCAACGCGGGTCGAGGCAGAAAGGCATGGTCCGGGCCAAAAATTTCCCTTGGCATGCAGTAAGTACACCGAAAATTGCACCGATCCGTCACCGAGATCCTGAGATCCTGAAGGGGGCGGCCCAGAGCGTCTTGAAGGTGGGGGTGAGTGGTTTTCATGGTAGCTGGTCTGACATTATAACTGTCCTGTCACATTTCGATTACGATACGATCAGGAATATTTCACGGAGAAGTTTCCCATGCTGGGTTTGATGATGCATCGTCCGCTGCTGGTTTCGTCCCTGATCGAGCACGCGGACCGGCACCATGGTCATACGCCGATTGTTTCCCGCAACGCGGATGGCACCGTCTATCGCGGTTCCTGGCGCAGCACGCACAACCGTTGTCGCAAACTCGCCAATGTCTTGCAGGCACTGGGGGTGGCTACCGGAGACCGGGTAGGCACCCTGGGCTGGAACCACCATCGGCATCTGGAGGCGTATTACGCCATTTCAGGCATGGGAGCCATCTGTCATACCATTAATCCGCGTCTGTTTCCCGAGCAGATTGCGGGCATCATCCTGCATGCCGAAGACAAGATCCTGCTGGTCGACCCCATGTTTCTGCCGCTGCTGGAATCCCTGGCAAGCCAACTGACCTGCGTGGCCCAGGTCATCGTGATGGACGAACCGGGTGCTCATCTGCCGCCTTCAGTGTTGCCCCTCCTGGGTTATGAAGCGCTTCTGCAACAGGCTTCCAGCGACTATGAATGGCCAGAAATGGATGAGAGGACGGCCGCGGCCCTATGCTATACCTCCGGCACAACCGGCAAGCCCAAGGGCGTGCTCTACAGCCATCGCTCTACGCTACTGCATGCCTGGGCCGTGTCCTTGCCGGATTCGCTGTCCTTTTCAGCGTGTGATTCAGTATTGCCCGTGGTCCCACTGTTTCACGCCAATGCCTGGGGTTTTCCCTATGCTGCCGCACTGGTGGGTGCCAAAATGGTGCTTCCCGGACCACTGCTGGATGGACCCAACCTGTACCAACTGCTGGAGTCCGAAAAGGTCACGTTGACCGCTGGGGTGCCCACGGTCTGGAATAACCTGATGCAATACCTCCAGGCCGAGGGGTGCCAGTTGCATTATCTCAAACGCCTGGGCGTGGGCGGTGCGGCTTGCCCCAGGACTATCGTGAGCTACTTTGAAGATGTGCAGAAAGTGAGTGTGCTACCGGGGTGGGGCATGACAGAAACCAGCCCGGTGGCGGCCCTGACCCTGCCCAAAGCCAATCAGGTGGGGCTGGTGGGCCAGGCCAGACGTGATTGGTTAGCCCGCTCGGGACGCCCATTGTTCGGGGTAGATATGGAAGTGGTAGACGATGAAGGGTGGCCTTTGCCCCATGACGGCCATACTTTCGGACACCTGATGGTGCAAGGGCACTGGGTTTGCAACGGTTACTACAAGGACCCCTCGGAGCCCCTGCAGCAGGGCTGGTTTCCCACGGGCGACGTGGCCGTGATCGATGAAGAAGGCTTCATGCAGATTACCGACCGGGCCAAAGACATGATCAAGAGTGGCGGGGAATGGATCAGCTCCATAGAGCTTGAACAAGTGGCCGTTGGCCATCCGGCCATTCAGGAGGCTGCCGTCATCGGAATCCACCACCCGCATTGGGGCGAGCGTCCGCTTCTTCTGGCCGTGAAAAAGCCGGGTCAGGTGCTGACAGCCGAGGATTTGCGCGGTTATCTGGAGCAGCGCATCGCCAAATGGTGGATTCCGGAGCAGATCGAGTTTGTGGATGGCTTGCCTCATACCGCCACGGGCAAATTGAATAAAGCCGCGCTGCGGGCCCAAAGGGGTCTATAATTCCGCCCTTCTTGCAGGGAGAACCCCATGAAATTCCGCTTTCCGGTCGTCATCATTGACGAGGATTTCCGCTCTGAAAACACCAGTGGCCTGGGGGTTCGTGCGCTGGCCGACGCCATCGAAAAGGAAGGGCTGGAAGTATTGGGGGTGACGAGTTTTGGCGACATGGCCTCTTTCGCCCAGCAGCAAAGCCGAGCTTCCACCTTCATCCTGTCCATCGACGACGAGGAATTCGGCGGGGGCTCACACAGCGAAATGGATTCTGCACTCAAGCACCTGCGGGCTTTTGTGCAGGAAATTCGTTGGCGGAATGCCGACATCCCCATCTTTCTGTATGGGGAAACCCGCACTTCACGCCATATCCCCAATGACGTACTGAAAGAACTGCACGGCTTCATCCACATGTTTGAGGATACGCCCGAGTTTGTGGCACGCCACATTGCGCGCGAAGCACGGGTATATCTGGATTCACTGGCGCCGCCTTTTTTCCGTGCACTGACCCATTACGCCTCGGATGGTTCGTATTCCTGGCATTGCCCTGGTCACTCGGGCGGGGTGGCATTTCTAAAAAGCCCGGTGGGGCAGATGTTTCACCAGTTTTTCGGCGAGAACATGCTGCGCGCCGACGTGTGCAATGCAGTGGACGAGCTTGGGCAGTTGCTGGATCACACGGGCCCGGTGGCGGCTTCTGAACGGAATGCGGCGCGGATTTTTAACGCGGATCACCTGTTTTTTGTCACCAACGGCACTTCCACCTCCAACAAGATCGTTTGGCACTCCACCGTGGCCTCGGGTGATGTGGTGGTGGTGGATCGAAACTGTCACAAGTCGGTGCTGCATGCCATCATGATGACCGGAGCCATTCCAGTATTCATGATGCCCACGCGAAATCATTACGGCATCATTGGCCCCATTCCCCTGAGCGAATTCAAACCGGAAAACATTCGGCGCAAGATTGCGGCCAACCCCTTTGCCCAGGGCAGTACCTTGCAGCCGCGCGTGTTGACCATCACCCAGAGTACCTATGACGGCATCCTGTATAACGTGGAAACCATCAAGGGGATGCTGGACGGAGAGATCGACACGCTGCATTTCGATGAGGCCTGGCTGCCCCATGCCACATTCAGCGACTTTTACAAGGACATGCATGCCATTGGACGCGACCGTCCGATTTGCCAGGCAAGCATGGTCATGTCCACCCAGTCCACGCACAAGCTGCTGGCGGGGTTGAGCCAGGCTTCGCAAATCCTGATTCAGGACAGCAAGACCCGCAAGCTGGATCGGGACTGCTTCAATGAAGCCTACCTGATGCACACTTCCACAAGCCCACAATACGCCATCATTGCGTCCTGCGACGTGGCCGCCGCCATGATGGAACCACCGGGCGGTACGGCGCTCGTGGAAGAGTCCATTAACGAGGCGCTGGATTTCAGGCGCGCCATGCGCAAGGTAGACGAGGAATGGGGGGCAGACTGGTGGTTCAAGGTCTGGGGCCCCGAATACCTTGCCGAGGAAGGCATTGGCAGTCGCGAGGACTGGATGCTCAAGCCAGGCGAGCGTTGGCACGGTTTTGGCGACCTTGCTTCGGGTTTCAACATGCTCGATCCCATCAAGGCAACGGTCATCACCCCGGGACTGGATGTGGATGGCGACTTTCACGACATGGGCATTCCTGCAGCCGTGGTGACCAAGTACCTGGCAGAACACGGCGTGGTGGTTGAAAAGACCGGGCTCTACTCCTTCTTCATCATGTTCACCATCGGCATTACCAAGGGCCGATGGAACACGCTGGTGACCGAACTGCAACAGTTCAAGGACGATTACGACAAAAACCAGCCGCTCTGGCGTGTGTTGCC
This sequence comes from Pseudomonadota bacterium, assembly GCA_021805725.1. The sequence goes on from JAJZEH010000040.1 coordinate 6,349, forward strand.
CGAGTTTGTGGCCAAGTAT
>JAJZEH010000107.1 GCA_021805725.1 Pseudomonadota bacterium
AGGATCGTGGCCAGGATCGCAAACACGAAAATCCACCACGGCTCCCTTCCCGGAATCGGGAAAAAAAACCAGGCGGTCAGCACCACCACCGACCCTACCAGCACGCCGCGCACCACCGCGGCCAGCACGTAGGCCCAGTAGAATTCCCAGTGGGATAGCGGGGTGAGCAAAACAAACACGAGGTTGCCCGTCACCTTGGACTGGACCAGGCTGGAGGAACTGTTGGCAAAGGCATTCTGCAGCATCGACATCATGGCCAACCCCGGGACGAGGAATGCCGCATACGAAACACCCGGATAGATCTCCGCATGGTCGGCCATCACATGGGAAAACACCAGGAGATAGAGCAGGGTGGAGATGAGGGGGGCCAGAACGGTCTGCAATGACACCTTCCAGAAGCGCAACACTTCCTTGAAAAATAATGTCAGGAATCCGCGCATGGACTAAGCCCCGACCTTGCGTTCGCTGTCCTGCATGATCGCCACGAAGACGTCTTCCAGGCTACCCAGGGCGCGCGACTGCAACAGGTGCTGCGTGGTATCCAGTGCCACCACCTGGCCCTGCTTGAGAATGGCTACGCGCCGACAGAGTGACTCGGCTTCTTCCAGATAGTGCGTCGTCAGCAAAATCGTATGGCCTTCGCGATTCAGGCGCTGGATGAATTTCCAGAGACTTTGCCGCAATTCCACATCCACCCCGGCCGTGGGTTCGTCCAGCACGATGACCGGGGGCCTGTGCACCAGCGCCTGGGCGATGAGCACCCGCCGCTTCATGCCCCCCGAAAGGGTGCGCATGTTGGCATGGGCCTTGTCGGCAAGTTGCAGGTTGCACAGGATGTCATCGATCCAGTCGTCGTTGTGCTTCAGGCCAAAGTAACCCGATTGAATTTCCAGGGTTTCGCGCACGGTAAAGAAGGGATCAAACACCAGCTCCTGGGGTACGACGCCCAGATTTCGGCGCGCCTGCTGGTAATCGCGAACCACGTCAAAGCCCATGACCTTGAGCGTGCCCGCGTCTGCCACCGACAATCCGGCCAGCAGATTGATGAGCGTGGTTTTTCCGGCGCCGTTGGGGCCCAGCAGGGCAAAGAAATCGCCCGCCTCCACGGTCAGGTCCACTGACTTCAGGGCATGTACAGTTCCAAAACGCTTGTCAGCGCCATGAATTTCGATGGCAGCAGTCATACCGGGGACATCAGAATGCTTCAGTCGGGAATCGCATGGTTATCGAGCAGAAAAGAGACGCCATAGAGTTCAGCCAGAACGCGCAAATTATCAGGAATGCCCTCAAAAATGACCGTGCGCCCTGCGGCCTCGGCATCGCGCCGCCATTGCAGCATGAGCGCAAGCGCCGATGAATCGATATCGGTTATCCCCGAAAAATCCACGGTGACATCCCCGCTGGCAACGCCGGATTTGGCCTCATTGAGCACAGTGGTAGCAGAGTCCATGACGAGCGGCCCTGACAACACAAGCCTGCGCCCCTCCAGCTTGATCATCGCTTGTCTGCCAGCTTGCGCTTGTCATCCAGGGCCTTGATGAGCCCATCGATCCCGTTGCGCCGCACGACATCGGAGAATTCGCTGCGGTAATTGGTGACGAGACTCACGCCATCCACCCGGATGTCGTAAACCTTCCAGCCATCGCCCGTTTTTTCCATGCTGTAATCGATGGGAACGGTCTGCCCTCCGGAGGGCACAATGGCCGTGTGTACCACGGCCTCTGTTCCGCCGTTTTGATTATCGGTGCCCTTGACCTGCACAACCTGGTCCTTGTATTGCGACAGGGAAGTGGCGTAGGTTCGAACCAGCAAATCCCTGAATTCATCCACCAACTGTTTTTGTTGCTCCGCCGAGGCCTGATTCCAGTTTCTTCCCACGGCCAGTCGGGTCATGCGGGTGAAATCAAAATGCGGCAACACCTTCTGATCGATCAGTGCATACGCCTTGCTGCGATCCCCAGACTGGATACTCTTGTCGGCCTTGATAGAGGCGATGACCTCATCGGCAGTCTTGCGAATAACCTCGTCCGGTGCAACGTCGGCACCCAATGCATTCAAACCCGTCAGCAGCACCAGTCCTGCAATGCCAGCGCCTTTCCAAATCGCGTTCACTTCTGTGCCCCCTTGTCAGCCCCGCCATCCTGGGCCTTGTTGAACAAAAACTGTCCGATCAGTCGCTCCAAAACCACCGCGCCCTGAACCAGCTTGATCTCATCGCCGTCTTTCAGCATCTTGTCATCGCCACCAGCATCCAGGCCAATGTACTGCTCACCCAGAATGCCGGAGGTCAGGACCGAAGCGGATGTGTCTTTGGGGAAGTGGTACTTCGAGTCGATGGCCATCTTGACTTCGGCATTGTAGTGCACCGGATCAAAGCTGACAGAAGTCACCCGCCCCACCAGCACCCCCGCGCTGCGAACGGGTGCGCGTTCCTTGAGTTGTCCAATGTTGTCAAAATGTGCAATCACGGTATATGTGCTGCCACTCCCTCCCGCACTCAGATTCCCCACCTTGAACCCCAGCATCAGGAAGGAAAAAAATCCCAGCAGAACGAAAATACCCACCCATAAATTCAATGTGCTGCGCGCCATCAGTTCCATCCTTTCAGCATAAATGCAGTCAATACCAGATCCAACGCCAGAATCGCCAGCGACGAGCTCACCACGGTCCGGGTTGTTGCCCCAGAAACGCCCTCAGCCGTAGGCGGGGCCTCAAACCCTTCAAATGTGGCGATGGCAGAAACAGCGATCCCAAACACCAGGCTTTTGATGATCCCGTTGACGATGTCGTGACGAAAGTCCACCGCAGCCTGCATCTGCGACCAGAAGGCCCCATCATCCACGCCAATCAGCACCACCGCAACCAGATACCCGCCTATGATCCCCATGGCACTAAATAGCATTGCCAACAGGGGCATGGAGATCACCCCGCCCCAAAAGCGCGGGGCAACGACCCGGGCAATCGGGTTGATGGCCATCATTTCCATGGCCGACAGCTGCTCCGTAGCCTTCATCAGGCCGATTTCTGCTGTAATGGCAGAACCGGCCCGACTGGCAAACAGCAGTGCTGCCACCACGGGGCCCAGCTCACGCACCAGGGACAAGGCCACCAGGACGCCCACGCTCTGCTCGGAACCATAGTTTTGCAGCGTTTCATGTCCCTGCAGTCCCAAAACCATCCCGACGAACAATCCTGAAACCAGGATGATGATAAGGGACTGGACGCCGGCATAGAAAATTTCGCGAATGACGAGATCAAAGCGCCGGAAACTGGTGGCCGAATGCATCACCGTCAGTCCCAGGAAAAGCGCCGCGGCCCCAACCCGCTCGACGATCCGCAGCGTTTTGTCTCCAACCAGCCTGATGCCACGCAAGGTTGCTTCCAGTGCCATGTTGTCAGACCTCCTTCAACCCAAGATCGTCGGACATGGTCCGCGAGGGGTAGTGAAAAGGCATTGGGCCATCGGCCTCGCCCCATATGAACTGATGGACAAACGGCAGGGTGGAGGCACGAATCTGATCGGGCGTGCCTTGCGCAACAATGACCCCTTCCGACACAAAATAAACATAATCAACAATTTTCAGGGACTCCTGGACATCGTGGGTGACCAGCACCGAAGTGGCGCCGAGCGCGTCATTGAGCCGTCGTATCAACTGACCGATGACCCCCAGGGAAATGGGGTCGAGCCCCGCAAAGGGTTCGTCGTACAGGATCAGCTCGGGATCGAGTGCCGTGGCTCGTGCCAACGCCACCCTGCGCGCCATCCCCCCCGACATTTCGGAAGGCATCAGGGACTGCACCCCGCGCAGGCCCACCGCGTTGAGTTTCATCAGCGTGAGGTCGTGGATGACGCTTTCAGGCAAACGCGTATGTTCACGCATCTGAAAAGCCACGTTGTCATAGACCGAAAGGTCCGTAAAGAGGGCCCCAAACTGAAACAGCATGCCCAGGCGTCGACGCAGCGCGTACAGCTCGTTCTGATTCATGTCGTTGAGGCGTTGTCCTGCCACCGTAACCGAGCCATCGCGCGCCTGCAACTGCCCCCCAATGAGTCGCAGCAGCGTGGTCTTTCCACAACCGCTCAACCCCATGATGGCCACGAGGCTTCCTTTCGGGACCGTCAGGTTGATGCCCTTGAGGACCAGGCGACTGCCATAGCCAAAATTCAGATTGGAGATTTCAACCAGATTTGTCACAAAGATGACACAACGTGCCCCAGGTTCAAACCGCGTATGTTAAACCACAGACGGCTTGCTGGCGAATCCGGTTAACCCTGCAACAATCGCGTCTCGGCCTGAGCCAGCGATTCTGGCGTACCCAGCAGGACCACCACGTCCATCGGAATGATCCGGGTGTTCGCGCTGGGACGCAGGCCTCGTATGCCATGGCGGCGAATAGCCGTGACCTCGACCCCCAGTCTTTCGAGCATCAATTCTTCCAGTAATTTGCCATTGGCATAGGCGCCATCCCCAACAACAACGGAATGCATTCTGGGCTGCGAATGCTCGGCATTCTCCTCTGGCTCGTCGGTAATGCCCCGAAAAAACCCCCGCATCAGGTGATATCTCTCGGAGCGCACCTGGCGGATGCGCTTGAGCACGCGCGCCAGCGGCACGCCAAGCTCGAGCATGGCGTGGGACGCCAGCATCAATGATCCCTCGAGTATTTCCGGCACGACCTCGGCTGCGCCGGCATCCTTCAGCCGATCGAGGTCGGTATCGTCAAAGGTCCGCACGATGACGGGCAAACCTGGTTCCAGTTCCCGAGCATGATTGATGATGGCCAGAGAAACGGGGGTGTCGGCAAAAGTCACGACGATCGCCGCGGCACGATGAAGTCCTGCGGCAATCAACACTTCGCGCCGACCCGCATCTCCAAATACCACCGATTCACCGGCGGTGGCCGCGGCGCGAACGCGTTGCGGATCCATGTCCAGTGCAATCACGGGCAGGCCTTCCTGTTCCAGAAACCGGGACAGGTTTTGGCCACTGCGCCCATAACCGCACACGATGACATGGCGTTGTACCCCGTAGCTGCGGGCAGAAAGTTCGTGCAGCGCGAGCGAGCGCAGGGTCCATTCGCTTTCGCAACAATACATCACGATCCGGTCGCTCATCATGATGATGAGCGGAGACAGCAACATGGAGATGACCATTGCCGCCAGGACGATCTGCAAGGATGCGCCCGGCAACAAGTGCAAGCCATCGGCCTGTGCCAGCAACACGAACCCAAACTCACCGGCAGGCGCAATGGCCAGCGCCGTACGCAATGCCACTGAATCCAGATCGCCAAAAATCCGCCCCAGTCCGTAGGCGATGACGAGTTTGAGCGCCAATAACCCTACAAGGATGGCCAACACCCAGGGCAACTTTGTCCACACCACCGATAGGTCGAGCAGCGTGCCGATGGTAATGAAAAACAACCCGATCAGTACGTCCCTGAAGGGTTTGATGTAATCCTCGACCTGGTAGCGATAATCGGTTTCTGAAATCAGCACCCCGGAAATAAATGCGCCCAATGCCAAGGACAGGCCGGCCCGCTGCGTCAGCCACGCCATGGCCAGGGTCACCAGAAGCACATTGAGCACGAAAACTTCTGACGATTTCTGGCGCGCCACCCAGCCAAACCACCTGTCCATCCACTTCTTCCCAAAGCCCAGCAGCAAAGCAAGGACCAGAGCCGCTTTGAGTGCGCCTATCATCAGGGTATTGACCAGCGCTCCCTGGTTTTCGGCCAAAGCAGGAATCAGGATCAGCAGGGGGACCACTGCCAGGTCCTGAAACAGCAACACACCCATGATGCGTTGACCATGGAGCGATTTGAGCTCGAGGCGCTCGGTCAGCAGACGCGACATGATGGCTGTCGAAGACAGGGACAGCGCCCCGGCCAGCGCGATACTGCTCTGCCAGTTGAGACCGGACACATAGGAAAGACCGAAGCAGGCCGTCAAGGTGACAGCCATCTGTGCTCCGCCCAGCCCGAAAACCGTGCGTCGCATGGCATATAGCTGGGCCAGGCTGAATTCAAGCCCGACGGTAAACATCAGGAAGATCACCCCAAACTCTGCAAGACCGCGCGTGGCTTCATCCGGAGGAATCAAACCGGTGGCGTGAGGCCCGATCACAATGCCCGCCAGCAAGTATCCCAACAGGGCTGGAAGCCCCATGCGCCTGAACAGGGATACCGCCAAAATGGCGGCCAACAGCAAAATCAGGACGAGTTCGAGCGTATCGTTCATGCCCTCAAGTATAATTGTTCGCCATGATTACCGAGACAAC
>JAJZEH010000116.1 GCA_021805725.1 Pseudomonadota bacterium
CCGGCAAAAACGCATCCATGGACAGGCGGGGTGATTCATGTTTACAGGCATCGTGAGCGCGGTGGGCAGGATCGAGTCGGTGAAGCCGCTCGCCGAAGGCGTGCGTCTCGTCATTGACGCGGGGGCGCTGGATCTTGCGGATGTGGCCCTGGGCGACTCCATTGCCGTCAATGGCGTCTGCCTGACGGTGGTGGCCTGCCACGCGCCGCAGTTCGAGGTGGATGTCTCTGCCGCAACGCTCGAGGTGACCTGCGGCCTCACGGAAGGCGGGTTCGTCAACCTGGAAAAGGCCCTGCGCCTGTCGGATCGCCTGGGCGGGCACCTCGTCAGTGGCCACGTGGACGGGGTGGGCGCCGTGATGGTCTTCGAGCCCCGCGGCGAGAGCTGGTTTCTGCGTGTCTGCGCCCCCGGTGACCTGCCGCGCTACATTGCGCGCAAGGGCTCCATCACGGTCAACGGGGTCAGCCTGACCGTCAATGCGGTGGAGGGCGACGTGTTCGACGTCAACATCATTCCGCACACGCGAGCCGTCACCACTTTTGCCCAGCTTGGGGCGGGCGACCCGGTCAACCTCGAGGTGGACCTCCTGGCGCGTTACGCGGAACGCGCAAGAGCGTGGGGCGGAGACTGATTTCCTGTAGAATGGCGCTTTGATTTTTGCGCTCTTTAGGTTGCAAACATGGCCACCCCCTCCGCACGCTCGCTCGCCGAAGGCATTTCCTCCACCGAGGCCATCGTTGCCGACCTCAAGGCCGGCAGGATGGTGGTGCTGGTGGACGATGAAGACCGCGAGAACGAAGGCGATCTCGTGTTGGCTGCCGAGCACGTCAATGCCGAAGCCATCAACTTCATGGCCCGTTTTGGGCGCGGGCTGATTTGCCTCACCCTCACCGAAGCCCGCTGCCGTCAGCTTAACCTGCCGCTGATGGTGTCGGACAACCGCTCGCCCCTGACCACCAATTTCACCGTTTCCATCGAAGCGGCCCACGGCGTCACCACGGGCATTTCGGCTGCGGACCGGGCGCGCACCATCGAGGCTGCGGTGGCCCGTTTTGCGCGGCCCGAAGATCTGGTGCAACCGGGCCACATTTTTCCGCTGATGGCGCGCCGCGGCGGCGTGCTGATCCGCGCCGGGCATACCGAGGCCGGTTGCGACCTGGCCCATCTGGCAGGGCTCGAGCCCGCCGCCGTGATTTGCGAAATCCTCAAGGACAACGGTGAGATGGCCCGCCTGCCCGACCTCAAGGTCTTTGCCCAGGAACACGGTTTGAAGCTGGGCACCATCGCCGACCTCATCCACTATCGCAGCCAGAACGAAAGACTCATCGAGCGCGCTGCCACGCGCCAGCTCACCACACCCTTTGGCGAGTTCCAGGTGGTGGCGTATTTCGACGCGGTGGCCAACCGCACCCACCTTGCCCTGGTGTACGGACAGATCGACCCTGGCCGGGAAACCCTGGTGCGGGTGCACGAGCCTTTCTCGGTGGTGGATATTTTTGACGATGGGGCGGGGCGGCATTCCTTCCGCATCCAGACGGCACTGAAAAAAATCGCTGCCGCAGGCTCCGGCGTACTGGTGCTGTTGCATGGCGCCGAAACGGCGCAGGACCTCATTGCCTGGGCGGATGCCTCGATTGACGAACACCCTCCCGAACGCAAATGGGATCCCCGGCTGTACGGTGTGGGGGCCCAGATCCTGCACGACGTCGGGGTGGGAAAAATGAAAATTTTATCGCGCCTGCGCAAGATACCCAGCATGGCGGGCTTTGGACTGGAGGTTACTGGTTATGTCACACCCGACGAGTAGAAACTGGGATACCGGCATGGCCGATATTTCCAGTGACGGCAAGGGGCTCAGGATTGCCATTGCCCTGGCGCGTTTCAACGAAGCCATCGGTGAACAGCTGTTGGCGGCCACCGGCAAGATGCTGATGGCGCGCGGAGTGGAAGAGGCCCACATGCCCGTGATCCGCGTGCCCGGAGCGCTGGAGTTGCCCCTGGCGTTGCAGGCCCTGGCCCTGACCGGACAGTTTGATGCCCTCATTGCCCTGGGTTGCGTGGTGCGTGGCGACACTTATCACTTCGAGGTGGTCTCCAACGAATCTGCGGCCGGCATCGCCGCCGTCCAACTGGCCACCGGCGTGCCCATCGCCAACGGCGTGCTGACCACGGAAAACGATGCGCAGGCCTTTGCGCGTGCCCAGAGCAAGGGGCAGGATTGCGCCCTGGCGGCCATCGAGATGGCCCGCCTGCTGCGCGAAATCAAGAGCGGGGTGCTGTGAAGTCCGCGCGTCGCCGTGCCCGCGAAGGACTGGTCCAGGGGCTGTACCAGTGGCAGCTGACGGGACATGAAGCCTCGGCCATCCAGGGACACATCGTGACCCAGGAACATTTTGCGCGGGCGGACCAGGCCTATTTTGCCAGGCTCCTGCCCGCCGTGATCGCCGAATCGGCAGCCCTGGACGAGAGCCTGCGCCCCTTCCTGGACCGCGACCCCGGAGCCGTAAGCCCCATCGAGCGCGCCATCCTGTGGATTGCCGCGTACGAGCTGCGGCATCATCCCGAAACACCCTTTCGCGTCATCATCAATGAGGCCGTCGAGCTGGCCAAGCTGTTTGGCGGTACCGACGGGCATAAATACGTCAACGGTGTCCTCGACCACCTGGCCGCCCAGGAGCGCCCCGAGGAGATCGCTGCGCGCGCGCGCAGCAGGGGCTAGCATGCCCGGCGAATTCGACCTCATCCGCCACTATTTCGCGACACCCACGCCGCGCACGGTGCTGGGGGTGGGGGACGATTGTGCTCTGATGGCATGCACGCCGGGACAGGAACTTGCCGTATCCACCGACATGCTGGTGGAAGGCCGCCATTTCTTGAAGGGGACAGACCCCCGCCGCCTGGGGCATAAGTCGGCCGCCGTCAACCTGTCGGACATCGCTGCCATGGGGGCCACGCCGCGTTGGGCCACCCTCGGGCTCGCACTGCCCCAGCCCGATGGGCATTGGGTGGGTGAATTTTCCGCCGGGTTTCATGGCCTGCTTGCAGCGCACGGCGTGGACTGGGTGGGGGGCGACACCACGGCGGGGCCCTTGACGATTTCCGTGACCATCCTGGGCGAAGTCCCGCCTCTGCAGGCCCTGCGTCGTTCGGGGGCGCAGGCCGGGGACGACGTGTGGGTGTCGGGCACGCTGGGCGATGCTGCGCTGGGCCTGCAATGCCTGTTGGGTGGGGACGATGCGCTGGCTTCCGATGCGCGACAGTTCTGCCTCGACCGGCTTGAAACGCCCACGCCGCGGGTGGCGCTGGGGCAGGCCTTGCGTGGCCTCGCCCATGCCGCCATCGACGTTTCGGACGGGCTGCTGGCCGATCTGGGGCATATCCTTGACGCCTCCGGGGTCGGGGCCTGCCTCGACTTCGAACGCCTGCCCCGCTCGGCGGCGATGCAACGACGCCTGGCTTCTCCGGACGCATTCCCCCTGATGCTGTCCGGTGGCGACGATTACGAACTCTGCTTTACTGCGGCACCGGGGAGCGCCTCCCTCATTCAGCAGGCGGCGGCCCGGGCGGGCGTGGCAGTCACTGCGGTCGGTACCGTCACCACCACGCGCGAGCGCGTGCTGCGCGATGCCCATGGCACCCCCATGCCCTTTGCCTGGCAAGGTTTCGATCACTTCAGGTCGCCATGAGCCCCATGCCCAATTCCGATTTCATGCGCGGCCACTGGACGCGCTGGGTGGCCCTGGGCTTCGGGACCGGGCTTTCCCCCATCGCCCCCGGCACCGTGGGAACGCTGCTGGGGTTTCCCCTGTTCTGGCTGATCTCCTTCGGGCCCCTCTGGTTTCAGCTTGCCGTGCTGCTGGCCCTCTTTGCGCTGGGAGTGTGGGTATGCGAATGCACTGCTCCCGCACTGGGCGGCGGGGACCCAGGCGCCATCGTGTGGGACGAGGTGGTGGCCTTTGCCCTGGTGCTGATGGTGGCGCCCCATTCGCCGCTGGGTTATGTGGGCGCCTTTGCGGTGTTTCGCCTGTTTGACATCTGGAAGCCCTTTCCCATCAACTGGGTAGACCGGCACGTGCAGGGGGGCTTTGGCATCATGCTTGACGACCTCCTGGCGGCAGGCTATGCCATGCTGGCGGTGTGGCACCTGCGCGGGATGTTTCATGTGTGAGTCGCTGCGCGCACTTGCGCAGCGCGCGGGCGAAGCCCTGCAGCGCCAGGGGCTCGTTCTCGTTACGGCCGAATCCTGCACCGGGGGCGGCATTGCCGCCGCCGTGACGGACGTCTCCGGCAGCTCCAGCTGGTTTGACCGGGGCTTCGTGGTATACAGCAACGACAGCAAGGTGGAGATGCTGGGGGTGGATGCCGGGCTGCTGCGCACCGAGGGTGCGGTCAGCGAGCCGGTGGTGCGGGCCATGGTTGCAGGGGCGCTGGCGCGCAGCCCGGCGCAGCTTGCGGTGGCAGTCAGCGGGATTGCGGGGCCGGGGGGAGGTTCACCCGAAAAACCCGTGGGGACGGTGTGCCTGGCCTGGCAGCGTCGTGGGCAGGCGCCCCAGGCAGAGACCATGCTGTTTCACGGCAACCGGGATGAAGTTCGGGCGGCCACGGTGCGCCGGGCCCTGGAAGGCGTGTTGCGGCTGTTGCACGCCTGATGTTGTAAATTTCCGGATACTGTATATAATTACAGTACACGGTTCAAACAGGCCGGGTCCGTCACTGTTCTCCAACAGCAGCATTTCGGTGGCGCTATCATAATCCCGAATCGAATTTTGAAGGACGAACGTCATGGATGACCATAAAAGCAAGGCATTGTCTGCGGCCCTGTCGCAGATCGAAAAACAGTTTGGCAAGGGGGCCGTCATGCGGCTGGGCGAAACCGAGGTGGTGCGCGATTTTGACGTCGTCTCCACCGGTTCCCTGGGGCTCGATCTGGCATTGGGCGTGGGCGGACTGCCGCGCGGGCGCATCGTCGAAATCTACGGTCCCGAGTCCTCGGGAAAAACCACGCTGACCCTGCAGGTGATTGCCGAAATGCAGAAGAAGGGCGGTGTGGCCGCCTTCATCGATGCCGAGCATGCGCTCGACCCCGCCTATGCCCAGAAGCTGGGGGTCAACGTGTCCGATCTGCTCATTTCACAGCCCGATACCGGCGAGCAGGCGCTGGAGATTGCTGACATGCTGGTGCGTTCGGGTTCGGTGGACATCGTGGTGGTGGACTCGGTGGCCGCATTGACCCCGCGCGCTGAAATCGAGGGCGAGATGGGCGATTCCCACGTGGGCCTGCACGCGCGCCTGATGTCCCAGGCCCTGCGCAAACTCACCGGCAACATCAAGCGTTCCAACGCGCTGGTGGTCTTCATCAACCAGATCCGCCTCAAGATCGGTGTCATGTTCGGCAACCCCGAAACCACCACCGGTGGCAATGCGCTCAAGTTCTACGCGTCCGTGCGTCTGGACATCCGGCGGGTGGGCGCCATCAAGCGTGGCGATGAAGTCATCGGCAGCGAAACCCGGGTCAAGGTGGTCAAGAACAAAGTCGCGCCCCCGTTCCGGGTGGCCGACTTCGACATCCTGTATGGCGAGGGCATTTCCCGCCTTGGGGAAATCATCGAAATGGGCGTTACCGCCAAGCTGATCGACAAGTCGGGCGCCTGGTATGCCTACAAGGGTGAAAAAATCGGCCAGGGCAAGGACAACGCACGGGAGTACCTGCGCGAGCATCCCGAGGTGGCCCAGGAAATCGAGGCCAAGATCCGCGCCATCAGCGGCATCAAGGTGGCCGACAAGACGGTCGAGGCCGAACTGGCCGACGCCCACGAAGACTGAGCGCATTGATGGCCGGCATCGACCTGCGGTCACGCGCGCTTCACCTGTTATCCCGCCGGGAGCACACCCGGCGGGAACTCTCCAAAAAACTGGCAGCCCATTGCGACGATGAAGGGGCGCTCGAGGCATTGCTCGATGCCCTGACCGAAGAGGGCTTGTTGTCCGATGTCCGGGCGGCCGAAGCCATCCTGCGTTCGCGAACCGGGCGCCATGGGCTCCTCAAAATCCGCCAGGAATTCCAGCAGCGCGGTGTCCCTGCCGAAGTGGCAAGCCATGCGCTGGCGTCGGCCCGAGATGGCGAACTGGAATCGGCGCGTAGCGTCTGGCGAAAGAAATTTTCCCAACTCCCCACCAATGCCGAGGAACGGGCCCGTCAGGGA
>JAJZEH010000098.1 GCA_021805725.1 Pseudomonadota bacterium
CCTGGGTGATGTTGTGCGCCAGACCGACCTGGATGGTCAGATGCTGGAGTCGGCCTGCGTGCCCGTTGGAAAGAACACCTGGCTGCTGCGCGCGCCGTATAACCCGGAACAGTCTGTTGGGATCACGCCAGATCAGGTGGACAATATCCTGACGGTGGCCTCGCGTCATTTCGATTTCGTCTGCGTTGACCTCGAAAGAACGCTGGACCCACTTTCCTTGCGCGCCATGGATCGTTCCGACGTCATTTTTCCCATCATGCAGACCGTGCTGCCTTATGTGCGGGGTACACAACGCCTGCAACGCACTTTCCGGGCGTTGCATTACCCTGAGACAAAAATTCGGCTGGTGGCCAATCGTCAGGGAAAAGCCGATGACCTGTCAATCTCGAAAATTGAAGATGCGCTTCAAACCAAGTTTTATATGCAACTGCCCAATGACTTCCCCAACGCCAACGCCTCCATTAATGCGGGAAAGCCGTTGTACGAAATTGCCCCAGGCGGCGTGCTGACGGCCGCCTTGATCCGTTGGGCAGATCAGCTGGTAGGCGCATCGAAATCCGGCCAGGCCTCTGCAGGCTCGCTATGGCAACGTTTTTCGACTCTTTTAAAGTAATCTCCAATACCAATAACCTGCGAGGGCACCATGTCGTTGCGTGAGTTGTTGAATACATCCAATACGCAGTCAGCGGCAGAGCAGGGCGAGGCACTGATTGCTGATACACACCGCATTGATACTGATGCCATACGACTCAAGTCAGAAATCCATCTCGAACTTCTCAAGAAATTTGATCTTTCCGTCATGGAAAAGATTACCGTGGAGGAACTGCGACAGCGTCTCGCGGTGTTCGTGGGCGAAACCATCATTGAGAAAAAGCTCTCACTCAACGAAGACCAGCGCAAATCCCTCATCACCTCCATCCAGAACGAAGTCATGGGGCTGGGGCCCCTGGAGCCATTGCTAGCTGACAATACGGTTTCCGATATTCTCGTCAATGGACCTCATGTGGTCTATGTGGAACGGCGGGGAAAGCTGGAACTGACCAACATTCGCTTCACGGATGATGAGCATCTACTGCGCATCATCGAGAAAATCGTCTCACGCATCGGTCGGCGCGTTGACGAGTCCAGCCCCATGGTGGATGCGCGCCTGCCGGACGGCTCGCGCGTCAACGCCATCATTCCACCGCTGGCCCTGGATGGCCCTTCCTTGTCCATCCGGCGGTTTTCGGCCACACCTCTGGGCGTGGAACAGCTGGTGGAATACGGCTCCATGACGCGGGACATGGCCATGATGATTGCAGCCATGGTCAAAACCAAGACCAACCTGATCGTCTCGGGCGGAACGGGAAGCGGTAAAACGACGATGCTCAATCTCATGTCGGGTTTCATTCCCGACGATGAGCGGATTGTGACCATCGAAGATGCTGCCGAATTGCGTTTGCAGCAACCTCATGTGGTTCGCCTGGAAACACGCCCCCCCAACATAGAAGGGGAAGGGGAAATCAACCAGCGTGCCCTGATCAAGAACAGCCTGCGGATGCGCCCGGACCGCGTGATCGTCGGAGAAGTCCGTGGCGCAGAGGTACTGGATATGCTGCAGGCCATGAATACGGGTCACGAAGGCTCCATGGCCACAATTCACGCCAATACGGCCCGCGACGCTCTGACCCGACTGGAAAACATGGTGGGCATTTCCGGATTGAATCTGCCCGTGCGCCCCCTACGGCAACAAATCGTTTCGGCGTTGACGGCCATCATTCAGGTATCCCGCCTGAGCGACGGCAAGCGCAAGGTGGTCAGCATTCTCGAGATTACCGGGATGGAAGGGGACATGATTTCAACCCAGGAAATTTTTCAATTTCAACAGACCGGTGTTGCGCCGGACGGCACTGTCCAGGGACGTTTCAGGGCGACAGGCATTCGTCCGAAATTTGCTGAAAAACTGGCCGCCCGGGGCACACCCCTGCCGGAATACCTGTTCGACCCTGATCGTCACAGCTGATCGCCATCATGGACTATCTGCCCTATCTGATTCTGGTTCTTGCCTTTTTGGGCCTGTTTGGCCTGATCGAGTCCCTCATCATGTTCTGGAGCGGCCGGAACCGGTCCGAGTCCAAGCGGCTCAAGCAGCGTCTGCAGATCATTTCTGGCGAAATCCCTGAAGGGACGACGCAACGCCTCAAGCGGGGCGCATTCAGCGCCAATGCAACCCTGGACCGCTTCCTCAAGCAGTTTCGACGGCTGGATGTGCTCGACACGTTGTTGCGCCAGGCCAATCAACCCTATTCAGTGGCCCAGGTGTTAGCAACCATGACGGGTTTAGGTGTTGTGTTCATGTTTTCAACATTGATTGCAGGCTCGGGCATTGTGACCGTGCTTCTTGCCACTTTCATCGCGGGCGTGGCACCGCTGATGGTGTTGCGGATGCTCCGGCGATCGCGCATGAACCAGATTGAAATCCAGTTGCCCGACGCTCTTGATCTGCTGGGCCAATCCATGCGCGCTGGTCACGCTTTCTCGAGCGCCTTGAAAACCGTCGGTGCCGAAGGCCCGGAGCCCATCTCCACCGAGTTTCGCATGACCTCCGACGAGATCAGTTTTGGTTCTTCCATCCGTGAGGGGATACTGAACCTGGCCAATCGCGTGGACAGCATGGATATGCGCTATTTCGCCCTGGCCGTCCTGATTCAGAGCGAAACCGGGGGCAATCTCAGCAACCTGATGCTCGATCTCGCCAAATTGATCCGGGAACGATTAAAGCTGCGCCGCACCGTCAAAGTGCTTGCTGCAGAAGGTCGCTTATCCGGCTGGATTCTGGGTCTGCTGCCATTTGGATTTGCCGGGTTGATGTCCATCATCAATCCGGGGTATCTCAGTTTTTTCTGGACGGATCCTGGAGGCTGGCCCATCGTCAAACTGATGGCCGTATTGCTGGTCGTTGGCGTTATCTGGATTAGAAGTATCACCAATATTCGGGTGTAAGGGAATCGATAGGGGTATGACTGCAACTTCTCTTTTTCTGCTGCTGGTGGTCGGCGTGCTCCTCGTCGTGGGCCTCCTTACCACGTCGCTGGGCAGTATTTTCAAACCGTCGGCAGCGCGCCGGTTGAAAAAAATGGTCGAGGAGGATCGTCGCAACTACGGTGACGGAAGCTCCTCACTGGCTCAGGCTGGGCAGTTCATCACGGGGAAATTGACACCCTTGGCGCGTTTTTCGGCTCCGGAGGGACCATGGGATGCCTCACCCTTGCGCAGGGAATTAATGGCTGCCGGTTACCGCAGTCCCTCTGCGGGCATGGCCTACCTGGGGTTGAAGACCTTTTTGACCTTCCTTTTTCCGCTGCTTTTTCTGATTCTGTCGGCGGTCCTCAGCCTGTCTCTGGATACGAGGCAGATGGCGCTGTTCATTCTGGTCTGTGCAGCGTTCGGCTACATGTTGCCCAACTTTGCCCTCTCGTTTCTGGTATCGAAGCGGCGCCAGGAACTGTACGAAAATTTTCCGGATGCCCTGGACCTGATGCGAATCTGTGTCGAAGCCGGTTTGGCGCTTGACGTGGCCATCGCGCGGGTCGGGGAGGAAATGCGGATGCGCAGCAAGGCATTGTCCGATGAGTTCAGGCTGGTTGTACTTGAGCAGCGCGCAGGTTCAGCCCGCAATATGGCCCTCACTAACCTGGCAGTGCGCGTGGGTCTCAAGGACATTGATGCACTTGTGGCCACCCTGATTCAGGCCGACAAGTTCGGGACCAGTATCGCCGACTCGCTCAGGGTCCATTCTGAAAACCTGAGACTGGGCCGCCGCCTGCGCGCCGAGGAGCAGGCCGCCAAGATTCCCACAAAGATTTTGCTGCCGCTCATCATTTGCATTTTCCCCCTGCTGTTCATATTGATTCTGAGTCCTGCCGTGGCGAACATCCAGCACGCCATGAAAGGCGAGCCATCCCCCAGCACCGAGAACGAGCAGTCTCCGTAAGGCGCGCCCCATGCCGACAAACCAGGACAGCCACTGGCTCAACCTCAAGCGGCTGCGCCTGTACTCGCGCACTGCGGTAGCCGTGTTCCTGATTCTTGCCCTGGGCCTCGTGTTTCATTCAAACATCATTGATCCAAACGGCTTTCCACTGGTATTCGACTTTGGGGTTTTCTGGGGGGCGGCGCATCTGGCGTTGCAGGGACATCCTGCCGATGCCTATCAGGTCGCCCATCTCCAAGCAGTCGTGCAAACCATCATTCCGGTGGTCAAGGAAGGATCTTATGGGTGGTTCTACCCGCCATCTTTCTTCCTGATCGTGACGCCGCTGGCACTCCTTCCCTATCTGTGGGCATATCTCGTCTTTATGGTCTTGACCCTTCTGGCCTATGGGCGCGTCGTTCAACGCATCATTCCTGGGCGTGATGCACTGTGGTGCCTTGCCGGATTCTCTGGTGTCTGGGTCAATCTGCTTTTGGGCCAGAATGCCTTTTTGACGGCTGCCCTGGCAGGCGCTGCCTTGATGCAGCTGGACCGGCGTCCCTTACTCTCCGGCGTACTCATCGGGTTTCTGTCCATCAAGCCCCAATTGGCCCTGCTGTTTCCGGTGGCGCTCATTGCGGTTGGCGCGTGGCGCACGCTTTTATCCGCAGCTTTTGTCGCTCTTCTCCTCATGCTGACGGCTGCGGGGGCTTTTGGGGTGGATACCCTGACCTCCTGGTGGAACAGCCTGGGGCTCGCAACGACCTTCCTGGAGGTTGGCGGCACGGCATACTGGATGAAAATGCCAACGGTGTTCGCTTTCCTGCATCTGCTTGGCGTCCCGATTGGCTTGTCCTATCTGGGGCATTCCCTGGTCGCAGCCGGGACTGTAGGAGTGGTCTGGAAAATATGGAGGAATTCCACTGACGCCTACTTGCGTAACGCAGCCCTCATCACGGGCACTTTTCTGGTCAGCCCCTACCTCTTTGAGTACGATCTGGCCTGGCTTGCGCTGCCGATGGCATGGATGACAAAAGTTGGGCTGGAGCAGGGGTGGTTGCCCTGGGAACGTGAGATCCTGGTGCTTGTCTGGTTGCTGCCCTTCCTCATGATGATCATGGCGAGAGCTGTCCCAGTCCAGATCGGACCTTGGGTCTCCCTGGCATTGCTGGTTATGATTCTGCGTCGCGCGCGGATGGCAGGCGCACAAGGAAAATTCGATGTATCCGCATGAGTGGCACTGGTTGAACCAGACGCGGCTCAAGGTCTACGCAAGGACCACGGCGATTTTGTTCGCCGCAATCACGGTCGTAATTTTTGTGCGATGGGCCATGGCCGACCCCAATGCCCGGCTTACTTTTACGGATTTCAGCGTTTACTGGGTTGCCTCCTACCTCGCCCTGCATGGACAGGCGCTGGGCGTATTCGACCCAGCCAGTTTTTGTGGCAACTTTCAGGCGCCCGTACCCGCATCGCCCTGCGGTTATCCATGGTTGTACCCCCCCACGTTTTATCTCCTCATTCTTCCATTGGCGTTGATGCCTTACTGGGCGGCCTACGTGGGGTTCATCGGGGGAAGCGTAGTGGCCTTTGGAGTCATGATGCGAAGACTGGTTCGTGGGGAGATTGCCCTGTGGTGCCTGGCTGCTTTTCCTGGACTCTGGATCAATGTGTTGTCTGGGCAGAATGGATGTTTGACCGCCGCGTTGGCGGGAGCCGCACTGCTCAATCTGGAGCGCAGGCCGGCGCTGGCCGGTGTGTTCATCGGCATGCTTTCGATCAAGCCGCACCTGGCGCTTTTGTTTCCAGTGGCGCTGATTGCCGCAGGCGCCTGGCGTGCATTCCTTGTGGCGACAGGGGTTGCTCTTGCCTGGATGGCCGCCGGCGCACTGATACTGGGCACGAGCATGCTGAATGGGTGGTTGGAAAGCCTGGGAATTGCGCGTGCGCTTCTGGAGCGGACGGAAATTGTTCGTATGATGCCTACGGTATTTGCGTTCATGCGATTGTCCGGAACCTCCGTGATGGCAGCTTACGTGGGGCAGGCAGTCGTTGCCGTGATTGCCCTGTTCTCGGTAGGGGCCATCTGGCACAGATCTGTTTCGTCACCGTTGAAATATTCGGCACTGATTACGGGGACGCTCCTGGTGAGCCCCTATTTGCTGGAATACGATCTGGCCTGGCTTGCGCTGCCCATTGCCTGGATGGCAAACCAGGGGATAAAGACGGGATGGCTGC
>JAJZEH010000014.1 GCA_021805725.1 Pseudomonadota bacterium
CTCAACGGCAGCGCCTATGTTGCCACCCTGGACGGCGTCATTGCTTCACGTGGAGGTATTCCCATTGTGAAAGACGGAAAACTGATTGGTGCCATCGGCTGTTCGGGTGGAACGGGCTCTCAGGATGAAGTGGCTTGCGCAGCTGGCGTGGCAAGCTTGAGCCACTGAGCAGGGAGAAGACGGCTGACGGATCAGCGACTGATGTGCTTCCAGCGAATGGAGTAGGAAGCCACCATCACTTCCGTCAGCAGCAACACCAACGCCAGCAGGAACGAACCAATACCGCTCACGAAGGTGCTGAGCACCACATGGTTGAGTTGCAATTTGCCGGAACTGGTTTCGGCCAGAAAAATCTCCAGCACGGTCAGTCCAATCATGACCCCGCAGATCACCACGAAGGCCATGGAAATGTTGATCAGCCAGCCCCGCGTGGCGAGTTGCCGCAACTCGGTCTCAAAAGCAGCCAGCTGGGAGACCGTATGGCCATCCACCTCTTGCAGTCTATCCTGTAGAAAGCGCGAGCGATCCACCACGCGCGACAGGCGTTGCGTCAGGGCAGACACCAGATTGGCCACGGCGGTCAACAGAAACACAGGAGCCAGCGCAAGCTGGATGCCCTGGGTCAGCAAAGAGGTATCCATGGTCACAGGGAAAAATCAGAAAGTGGGAATATAACCCGCCAGCAACGGGATGGCTACGGCACCCAGAATGCCATGCAACCCCATGGCGAGGCTGGCATAGGTTCCGGCTTCGGGATGCACGCTGAAGGCGCGGGAGGTGCCCAGGCCATGGGCCGCAACCCCAATGGCAAAACCGCGTTGCCACCAGACTTTCAGCCCCAACCCGTCCAGCACGAAGCGCGCCAGGATGGCGCCAAGGATTCCGGTGATGACCGCAAATACTGCGGTCAGGGTGGGTGAGTACCCCAGGCGCTCGGCAATGCCCATGGCAATGGGGGCCGTCACCGACTTGGAGACCATGGCACCCACGATGGCATGGTCTGCGCCTAGCCAATGCGCAATGCCCACCGCGCTGAGAATGGAGGTGAGTCCTCCGGCCACCAGGGCCAGCAAGAGTGGAAACACCCGCCCACGGAGTCCACTCAAGCCGCGGTAAATGGGAATGGCAAGCGATACCGTGGCCGTACCCAGCAGGAAGTGCACGAACTGGGCCCCCTCGAAATATTTGGCATAGGGCATGTCCAATACCTCCAGACAGACCGCGACGAGCAGCACCGCAATGGCCACCGGATTGACGAGGGGATTGCGCTGGCTGCGCATGTATAGGGCATAGCCGATCTGGTAGGCTGCCAAGGTCAGGATCAGCGCCAATAACGGGCTACCCGACAGGTAAACCCAGATTTCCTGGATCGGCAGCCTTTTATTCACCTTCTCCTCCAGGGCCGACCAGCTTCAACACCAGTGCAGTGACGGCCACGGTCAGCAGTACACTGGCCAACAGGGCCACGATCACGGCCAGGGCATGTTGCCTTAACTGGGGAAGAAACAGGATGACGCCGGTGGCGGCGGGCACGAACAAGAGGCCCAGATGCTGGCTGAAGGCGTCCGATACCAGGGCCATGGAATCCGGCACCCTGTCGCGTACTGAAAGAAAACACAGTAATAAAACGAGCCCAACCACCGGCCCTGGAATATGCGGCAGGAAAAAGTGGGAAACCAGCTCCCCTGCTCCCTGCCATAACAGGATCAGAACCAGCCCCGGGATCATGTCTCCAACAGGGCTCGCAACATCCAGGCCGTTTTTTCGTGAATATCCATGCGCTGCGTCAGCAAATCGGCCGTAGGCTGGTCATCAGCAGCATCGGCCAGCTTGAAAACTTCGCGTGCGGTTGCCGCGACCCGCTCATGGCCAGTGGCCAGCATTTCCACCATGCGCTGGGCCTTGGGGGGTGTTGCCGGTGCGTCAGGAAGCACGCTCAGCTTGCCAAAAGCCGCGTAAGAACCAGGGGACGGAAAACCAAGGGCACGAATCCGTTCCGCAATCGGGTCCACGGCATTCCAGAGTTCGGTGTATTGCCCCATGAACATGGTATGCAGGGTATTGAACTGGGGACCTGTCACATTCCAGTGAAAATTGTGGGTGGTGAGATATAAGGTATAAGTATCGGCCAGCAAGCGGCTCAATCCCTGCGAAATGGCCTTGCGATCTGCCTCAGAAATGCCGATCTGGAGCAGCTTTGTTTTTTTAGCCATGATATCAGCCTCCTGCGTGGTTTAGGTCCAGTCCGAGCCCGAATCTCCGCCTCCCGAATCCCAGGAGCCTGAGTCGGAAACCCCAAAATCCTGGCCGCCCATGTCGCTGTTGCCCATGTCGTTGCTGCCCATGGGGCCTTGCGGGCGATCCATGGCGCCGCGCTCAGGACCATCCACCAGCCGATGCGCCAGCGCTTCACCCGCCACCATGCCGGCACCCAATGCGGCACCTGTGGCGAGCGTCCCCATCAACCCTGATCCGCCACCACCCATCGGCGCCATGGGTTGCCCCCCCATCGGCATGCCTGCCTGCGGGTAATTGCCAGGGGGCTGGCCATACAGCATGGCCGCATTTTGCTGGGACTGGCGCCGCGCCAACATAATGACCAATAACAGCGCCAAACCTCCCAGGCCAATGATCCAGCCCCAGGGAATGGTGCCACCCGATTCATGACTCATCGGCGCGCCTCCTGAGCGGCCGCCGGCCAGCTGCTGGCGCAACTCCTGCACTGCCTGGGGTTTGGCAAAGGGCAAACCAGGCTCGAGTTTTTCGGCCACGGCCAATTCGTTGCGAGCAGCCTCGATTTCCCCGGAACGCGCCAGCACTTCGGAATTCACATAATGCGCCTTGGCGCTATTGGGATGCTGGCTGACCACTTCCTGCATCATGCTGCGCGCTTCAGCGAGACGACCGTTGCGGGCTGCGGCATAAACCTCGTCCATGGTCGGTTCGGCGGCTGTGGCAGCCAGCGATACCTGGCCGATAACCAGGAGCGCAAAACAAAGTCGTAACCAGAATTTCATGCTGTCCTCCAACACAATCAAAAATGAAAAATCAAAACACCAATCCCTGAAGAGCCTCCATGATGCCACACCCCCAGTAGATGGGGATTCAGTCCGCAATTACAAGGTGTTGCAAAAAGCACGAGAAACATTTTATTACAGGATGTCCGGCCTGATTCTCGTAACACTTTGATGCATATCAAACACGAAGATTCCTTGACCGGTTAGATTCTCCGGTGGATTTGCCTCAACTATAAAACTCAAGGAGTTTTGTCATGCCATTACACCGGATTATCATGAAATTTTATGCGGGGTCTGCCATGCTTGCCGTGCTGCTGGCCCTCTTTCCCACCAGTGCTTCTGCCATACCCCTTTATGCACGGCAAACCGGCCAGGGCTGCATTTCCTGCCATTTAGGTGGAATGTACCCGCAGCTGACTACCTACGGAAGACTGTTCAAGCTTACCGGATACACCATGGGCGCCCGTCCGGACTTGAGCGAGCTTGAGGTGCAAAAGGATGCGCCGCCCATCAGTATCTGGCTTCAGAGTGCAAGGCAGTATTACACCAATGTGCCCAACGGCAGCGGCCCTGCTCCGGGATCGTCCATGAACGTCCAGGCCGTCAGCCTGTTTGCGGGTGGTAAAATTACGGACAATATCGGTGCATTCCTGCAGTGGACGGGAGCCAACGCTTCTGGCGCTTTCAATTCCAGCGTCGACAACTCGGAGATCCGCTACGCCGACCGTATCATGCAGGCAGACAGTGATCTCATCTACGGTTTCTATATCAACAACCACCCCACCGTATCTGACGTATGGAACTCCACCGTCAACTGGTCCGGTAATTTCATGGGGTTTTTCAATGGCGGCACGGCGCCGGTACAGTCCCCATTCATCGACAGCTATTCTCCTGGCAGTTCCGTCGGTGCGGGTGCCTACCTCTATAAGGACAACACCTGGTACGCGGAAGCTGGTGTGTATAAATCCATCACCCATGGTGCCGGTTCGGTCTATCTGACCTCGGGCACTTCCGGCACGACGCTGATTGATCCCTCGCCCTATTATCGCCTGGCTTATACGAAAGATCTGGGACCGCATAGTTTTGAACTGGGCCTGCACGGCATGGTGAGTTACGCCCACAACGCCACTGCGGCATCCGGAGGGGTCTCTGACTGGGGCGGTACGATCAACACCTATCGTGACGTCGGCATTGACGGTCAATACCAGTACAACCTCGACCCCCACTACTTTTCCGTCCACGGACGATTCGTGCATGAAAGTGCCAGCTTTGCAGGAGATCAGATTGGCGTGCTGACAACCAACCCCAGCAATACGCTCAATGAAACCTATCTCGATGCCTCTTATGTCTACCGGGCCAAATATGGCGCCATGCTGATCTATAGGGCAACCACAGGCAGCGCGGATGCAACGCTTTATGCGACAAACACGGCCTCGGGAAGCCCTGACTGGAAATCGTGGACCCCTGAAATTTTCTGGACGCCCTGGTCCAACGTGAGGGTAGGCTACCAATACGTCATTTATACGCAGATGGCAGGTGCCACCGGGACCATTCCCGGGCAGGCACTCAGTCCGCATGACTTCAATACCTCCATGCTGTATGCCAGCTTTATTTACTAATCATAGGGGACGAACATGACACGTATGACAAAAATTCTGACCCTTTCCGCGCTGGCTTTGGCGTTAGCTGCATGCTCCAACATCGAGCGCAGCCGGAATCTGGGAAATCCGCAAGTTTCAGGCTATACCCTGGCGCAACAGGTGTGCTCCACCTGTCACGGGGGTAATGGCATTACCGCCAATGGTACGTCTATCAACCCCTCTTATCCCAACCTTGCCGGACAACAGGCCATTTACCTGGAAACCGAGCTGCAAGAATTTCATGACCATACCCGCAAGGACCCTGCAGCGCGGGACATGATGTGGGGACTTGCCAGTCAGCTCACACCCGAACAGATCAAGGGGTTATCGGAGTTTTACGCGCACCAGAAGCCAATGCCCAATCCAGCTCAAAGCGATCCGGCGATGGTGACCGCGGGGCAAAAGCTTTTCGTTGCAGGCATACCTGAGAAATCCGTTCCTGCTTGCGCCTCTTGTCATGGCGCCAGTGCTGAAGGCAACGGGCCCATTCCGCGTCTTGCCGGCCAACATGCCGACTACCTTTACAAGCAAATGGTGAGCTTCAATTCCGATGCGGGACGAGAAACACATCCCGAGGCTCTGGAACGGCCTCATGCCGTCGTCATGGATGCCATTTCGCATGGGTTATCCGACGAGCAACAGCTTCAGGTTGCGGCATACCTGCAGTCCCTTCAATAACGGAAACACGCTGCAATGAAAACGCCCTGCCTTGTGCAGGGCGTTTTCATTCGTCGAGGAAGTCAATGACAGCGTGCTGAAATTGCTGACGCCCCTTCTGAAACATCATCATGTGACCGGCTTGTGGAATGATGACATAACGCTTGTCAGGGTTGGGCAGGGCCTGGAAGAAGGGAAGCAGCCCCACGGTGTCGGCAACGTCATCATGCTCCCCATGGATCAACATGATGGAGACGTTCATGAGGCGCGGATTGAGCATGGGCATGATGGAAACCATATCCAGCTGCGGGCCTGTTGGCGTTTTTTTCTCTGTCGCTGCGGCCGTCCTGGCGTAGGCATCAACAATGGCCGGAATGTTGTCCGATGCGGGGGTCATGGAATAGAAGCGCGGCTTCCATCCTGCTTCAGCAATCTCTACATAGACATGGACTTTGTAATCGCTGATTTTCTGGCGGCGCTTTGCCAGGTCCGGGCTGTCCAGGTGCATTTGGGCATAGGAGATGTATTTCCTGACTTTTTCCGGGTGGGCCATCACGAACATGCCGCCATATTGGGTTCCCCATGACCAGGCGAGCAAATCAACCCTTTCCAAGGCGCGCAGGTGCAGGACATAGTCGACCACGG
>JAJZEH010000019.1 GCA_021805725.1 Pseudomonadota bacterium
CATCAAGGCGCTGGTGAGCGGGTTTAACCGATTGGAGGCATGCCATGGGCAGGCGGTTTGATGCGTTGTCGCTGCGTCATCGGGAATTCATCGCCCAGCAGAAAATTTTCTTTGTGGGAACCGCAACAACGGACAGTCGCGTCAACATTTCTCCAAAAGGGATGGATTCGCTTCGGGTGGTGGGCGACAACCGCGTCCTGTGGCTCAACGTCACGGGCAGTGGCAATGAGACCTCGGCCCATGTCCAGAGGCAACCGCGCATGACGCTCATGTTCTGTGCCTTCGACGGTCCGCCGATGATCCTGCGGCTCTACGGCAACGCCCGGGTCATCCACAGGAACGACCCGGCATGGGCGGAGACCTGTGCCGGCTTTGCACCGCTTCCAGGAGCGCGTCAGGTCTTCGATCTCGCCATTGACCTGGTGCAAACCTCTTGCGGCACGGCCGTGCCCCGTTACGCCTATGTGGAAGATCGGCAGCAGCTCAACGAATGGGCCGCCAGAAAAGGCGATGAAGGGTTGCGTCAGTACTGGGAAGAGAAAAACAGATTCAGCATTGACCGTATTCCCACAACCATTTGACGAGGTGTAGACTGGACTGATGGCCACGTCATGGGGGTGCATCATGCTTCGTAAATCAAAGCGCATCGTACTGTGGGTCTTGCTTGCCGCCCTTGCTGAAGCCCACGCCGACCCGGTTCAAAGCGCTTCGCGGGGCGAGATGCTGTACACCACGCATTGCATCGCCTGCCACAATGCCCAAGTGCATTGGCGCGACAAAAGGCTTGCCCGGGACTGGACAACCCTCCAGGCCGAGGTCCAGCGCTGGCAGAAATTCGCCGGGCTGGGGTGGGAGCACGACGACGTTGTTGTCGTGGCGAAGTACCTCAACACCCTCTACTACCGCTTCCCCATGGAAGAAGGCCCCGGTGAGGGGGCCCATAGTTCCTACTAGAAAGAAAGACTCACTCGTCCGGCTCTTCGTATTCCTTGGGTAAGTGGTGGGCAATACCCTTGTGGCAGTCAATGCAGGTCTTTCCCTCTTCCTTGGCCTTCATGTGCTTTTTATAGGGCGTCTGCTTTTGCAGTTCGCTGCTCATGGCATCGAAGTTGTGGCAATTGCGGCACTCGCGTGACCCGGAGGCTTTCATCCGAGCCCACTCATCCGAGGCCAGGCGCATGCGATTGGCTTCGAATTTTTCCCGGGTGTCGATGACGCCCGTGAGCTTGCCCCAGATTTCAAAAGAGGCCTTGGCTTTTCGAATCAACTTATGCGTCCAGTCCTTGGGCACATGGCAGTCCGAGCACACGGCCCGAACCCCGGTACGGTTGCTGTAATGGATCGTTTCCTTGTATTCCTGGTAGACGTTGTCGCGCATTTCATGGCAGCTGATACAGAACGACAGGGTATTGGTGGCTTCCATCCCCGTATTGAAGCCACCCCAGAAAATGATGCCCCAGAAGACGCCCACGATCAGCAACGTCAATGCTGAATACTTTGCGCTGGGTTTTCGTAGAGCGATCCAGAAGCGTTTGAGAGCATTAGGTTTTTCGTCTTGCATGCTGCATTCCTCATTCAGGAAACGATGCGGTTGGGCTATTTGAAGCTGTAGTTATAGACTGCAAACACTGTACTGGCACTGTAGCTGGGTGGTTGCTGGTTAGTCGGCATCATGGACAGCGCGGTATACCCCATCTGGTAGGCGTTGTAGTAATAGTCGTTGGAATCCAGGCGCTGGTAGATGAACCCCATTACGATCTTGCTGACCTTATCGAGCGCATAGTCACCCGTTAGCTTGAGCTGCAGCAGCCTGCTGGAGATGTCTGGAAGTGTGCCGCAGGAATAGCCGCTGTTGCTGGGTGTGGTGCACGAGGCGCTGGTATAGTTCAGCGCAGTGGAATAAGTGGATTGACCGAGGGAGTAGGTGAGGTCGCCAGCAAGGTTGAGTTTGCCGCCCATCAAGCCACCCTGCTTGATGTTCAAGCCCGCGGTATAGTCGTCATTATTCAGGTTGTTGGACCAGGTCTGGGTTAGCGGAGCAAAATAGGTTGAAGTTGAATGGTTCCATGCGGCGTTGAGCAAATCCCGCTGTCTCCTCTGGATGCTCAGGTAAGCTGACACCGAGCTTTTTTCCGCCATGCTGTAGGTGCCATCAAGATTGGCGCTCCAGGTAGTGCCATTTTGTACACCCAGGGTTGAGTCATCATAGTTGTCGTAGGTGTAGCGCCCGCTGAAGCTGACATTCAACTTTTCGGTGGCTTGCCAGTTAAGTCCTGCCTTGACCATCTGTTCGGTACGGGCAGCATCAAAGTAGGCGATATAGCCGGGAAGCTCATACCCCTCGTTCTTTGCCTGCATCGGGTTATAGAACGAGCTGTTGACGGTGGCCGTGCGATTGGCATAGGCGTAACCCAGATTCATGCTGATGTTGTCCGTGGCCTTGAACTTGTAATTGCCAAGCAACTTGTTTTCCTGGGTTTCTGGCACCTGCGCGCAGGAAGCCGCGGTGTAATAGGCCGAAGCTGCGGCAGATGGGCCTCCCGGACCGGGGCCTTGCGCGTTGTTGGACAGCGCGCTGTCGCACCAGCGGCGCACGCGTTCAAATTCGTAGCCCAGGTTGAGGTTTTGCCGACGGTCAATCCGGTAATCACCCGCCACATCAAACTGCAACTTGCTGTTGCTCATGGGGGTGCTCACGGCTGTTTCAGCACCGCCTCCAAGATCATTGAATTTGTAGATGTTGGCCGCGGTCTGGTTGTCGCGCTCATTGTATTTGAGCCCTACATTCAGCGTCAGATCCTTGGTGGTCTGATTGGTGAGTTTGAGATCGCCATGAGTGATGATGACCAGTCCATTGAGCGACGACTGGGGCAATCCACCCGCCTGCATCTGATTGGTATTGACGTAACTGTCGTTTTGCGTGTTACGGCCATAGGAAAACCCGCCCACCAGTTTGGTGGTGGACGAAAAGTTGTATCCGCCCGTCAGGTTCAACTGGTGAAACTGGTTGTCCGGAGGGGTGCTGAGCGTGTCCACTGGAAATGCCACTCCGGGGATGCTGCCCGTGGCTGGCGTGGTAGCAGGAGCAGTGGCATTGCCGACGTAAGGGTTCGAAAAAGCGATGCCGTTGTTGGCGTTCTGGAATATCGAGCCGTTGTAGCTTCCTGTGAAGTGGCCCTTTTCACCGACCCAGTTCAGCGCCATGTTGACGGTGTCTGTGGTGTAGTTCGTGGGGTTCATCAACATCAGGATGTTTTCGCCACGGACGTTATAGCCCGCCATTTTGACGTTGACGTCGCTGCCAGCAGCGATCAGCTTGGCGCCATCCTGGTCCAGATGGTTGAAATCGAAGCGGAAGCTCCATTCCCGGTCAAGGTTGCGCGTGGCGGTGATACCCGTGTTCTGGCGTCCTGCAGAGACATCGGTGGTGTTGAAGTAGGATTGCTGGTTGGGCGTCAACGCCTGGGTGCCGTAGGGGGGGACCACTCCGCCCACCGCAGCAGGTTTGGTTTGTGTGTTGATTACGCCAAAGGGCCGTGGCAGGACAAAGGCGTTACCTCCCATGGAACCCTGAAATGGAGTTTGGTAACTGTCCGTGATGTAATGCCGCAGCTCGTCGTAATTGACGCCAATACTCCACTTTCCCTGCTCGCTGACCGTAGCGCCCAAAGCGCGGGAGGTGAGGCCGAGGTCGGTGCCTTCAATGCCCCAACGCATCAACCCGCTATCCATGCCGTAGGAATTGCCTCCCCGGACACTGAAATTTCCGAGGATGTCGGCGCCAGAGGGATGCAACCCCAGGCCGCTATATTCGCCGTACTTGTAGGAGCCACGCGCCGTATTGGCAGCACCAATTTCAACGAAATTGATGGGTTTGGTCAGGGCATCCACATCTTCCTGACCTTCTGCAAAGGCCAACACGGGCATCACCGTCATTGCCGCCAGGGCGCCTTGCACTGCAAGGGCGATCAAGCTGACGGCAAGATTCCTTTTGGTTGCTTTCATGGTCGTAATCTCCCTGGACTCTATCTATGCAAAAAGGCGCCAGCCGGGCTGTTTGAGCCGTGAACCATGACGTGGCAGTTCATGCAGGCGCGGCCAACGGCATTGGAGTTCGGGGCTTTGGGATTGGTCCCGTTGGCGACGAAGCCACCGCCAGACTGGATGCCAGAGGCAGCGGTGCCATAGGGCGCCTGGCTGTTATGGGGGCCGTCATGACATTCGTCACATAGGAACGGAGCCCGTGATTTAAGTAGTGGCGAGATGTTTGATCCATGCGGAGTGTGGCAATTGGTGCAGTCTTCGGTGACAGGCTGGTGTTCCCAGAGGAATGGGCCGCGCTTTTCGGCATGGCAGGTAAAGCAGGTTTCAGTCACCGTGTTCTTCTTGAGCATACGTGGCCCGGCCGAACCGTGCGGATTATGGCAATCCGAGCACACTACCTTGCCGATATCGATGGGGTGACTGGAAATCTTGTGGCTGTCCGCACGCTGCTCCTTGTGGCAGGTAAAGCACACCGCGGTCTGGGTTTTTTTGTTCAGGACCTGATCCGCAGGCTGGTGCGTTTTGTGGCAATCGTTGCAAGCCAGCTGGTTTCTTTGATGCAGGCCTCCGTCCCAGTTGGTCCTCTCAGTGCCCTTGTGACAGGTCAGGCATTGTTCTGAGCGTTGCTTGTCATTAGAAACACCGTAGGCACCTTTCTTGAAAACGATGTCAGGAGCCGCGCGCCCCTTGACGCTGGGGTCGCCCTTGATGTGCTTGTCGCTTTCACCGTGACAGGACTGGCACGTGGGCGCCCGCGGATCGCCCTTGACACCATGCTTGGTCTGATAAATCGACAAAATGGGTGTTTGCTCGCTTTCGTCATGACAACGTGTGCAGATTGCATCCTGAATCAGTGCATTCCTGGCAATGCCGGATTGGGCCTGATCCAGCTTGGGTTTGGTGGGAGCATCGGCAGCCTGTGCAGCAGTCAGCCAACATGCCCCAGCCAGCATCACGATATAAGCCATTAATCGCAGCGCGAGTTTCATTTTGATGATCCTCAATAGGTTGTCATGGTTATTGGTCACGGGGATCCAGGAACTTTCCGGCACGATGGGGTTTCGAGGCTTAGAGGGAAAGAATCCACTGCACGAGGTTTTTGATCTGGTCCATATCCTTGGGCGGAGATGTCTTGACGATCTTGTGTTCTTCTTCGTGTCCATCGGGGAACTTGGCCTTTTCTCCCGAGGTGATGTGTTCGATCAGGCGGGCCTCAGCATTGGCTTTGCCTTTGTACTTTTCAGCCACCTTTTTGTAGGCGGGACCATCCTTTTCTTTCTCGATGGCGTGGCACTTGAAACAGTTGTTCTGCTTGGCAAGGGCCTTGGCTGCTTCGGCATCCACGGCATGGGCTAAAGGTGAGGCCATGAAAATGGCGGTGGCAGCGACAAGCGTGGTAGAACGGGCAGTGTGACGTTTCATTTCAGTCCCCAATCAATAAATAGACGAATCAAAAAAGCTGTATTTGGAACAAATGGCTTGAATACTTTGGGGAGATATTATTCTTCTGCGACGCGTCATTTTTTGACTCACGTCAAAAATGTAACAACAAGTAACAATTTGTTTGTAAATATTGAAATCCTGACTCTGATATCAGCATCCCAACCGGGCAGGCATGCCAAATGCCTTAAAAATCAATTGGATGCTTGGAATCAAACAGGACTGCGAGGGGTTTGATTGCGGCTGACGAACAAGATGGAATGAGAATAAAATGCATTATTAAGCGTACAAGCCTTACAAATCCTGATCAT
>JAJZEH010000113.1 GCA_021805725.1 Pseudomonadota bacterium
GGACAACTCTCCCTCAGGGCCGGCCAGATGCTGAGAGACGCGGTCGATTTCCACTTCCAGATAGCGCAGGTAATCCTGCACCTTGCCATGGTCCTTGGTAATGACTTTGTTGCAGGCACAGTAGTAACATACCGACTCGCAAAACGGCACGTGGATATATAAGGACATGGGCAGGGCGGCGCCCGAGGCACGCGCCTGCAGGGCGCCGATCAGGGCCTGGCCCTGCTGGTCAGGAACGAACCGGTCCGCAGTGGGATAGGATGTGTAACGCGGGCCCGGAATGTCAAACCGGCGCATCAAATCGGGGGTAATCAGTTCCATATCTTGCGGGGACTCATGTGTGTTGTCGTCAATATGGCCCATTCCTGAACCTGTTAATTTGATTAAGATCAAATTTTCGGTTTCTGAATACCATTTTTTAGCGCATGCCCTCATGAAAACGCCACCGCGAAATGGCATGCGGTGGCGTTGTTTCGTCGGCGAAGGGGTGCCGACGGAAAAGACGATCGCTTAAAAGCGGTAGCCTACACCGACCCCAGCCAACAACGGATTGATGTTGGCAGTCAACACCGAAGCTCCGCCCACGGCCTGAACATCGGCACTGACCCAGACTTTTTTGATGTCCACGTTGAAAGACCAGTGCGTGTTGATGGCGTAATCCATCCCCACCTGCAGATCCCCACCCCAATTGCTTTGAGAGGTGGTGAGCGCCCCTGCCGCCGCACGGGAATCCCAGGTGCGCATGTAGGTGACACCAGCGCCCACATAGGGCGTGAAACTGCCCATCGGATCAAAGTGGTACTGCAGGTTGAGGGTGGGTGGCAGCTCTTTGAGGCCGCCAATATCGGAGCCGGACAGGTTGATGCTGTGACTCACCGGGTAGGTGGCCACGAGTTCAGCGGCGAGGTTTCGTGTGAAAAAGTAGGTGACGTCCACTTCAGGTTGAACCTGATCAGACACTTTGAGGGTATCCGTACCTACCCCCCCTCCTGCCGAATTGTTGCGTTCGGTGACCACATCCAGCAGACGCACGCGCACCAGCCAGGGACTTAACTCCTCGGCAACGGCCGTTCCCGAAACAACGAGCCAGGCCACGGCAGCCCACAGCCCCACAGCCCATAAACCCGTTTTTTGAATTGCTGTTTTCATGATTCCCCCTGAAGATTTGAATGGTATAAGGGGAACCATGCGATCTACGCCGCTACTCCCCTTGGCGTACATCGTATGAACTGGCAGCGATCTATATTTTGATATAGATCAAAAAAACTCAAGAATGGTCAGCTGCCTTCGATGAGCTTGTTCAGGCCCTGCTGGTCGAGAATACGCACGTTGCGCCCCCTGACTTCGAGCAGGTGCTGATCGTGAAAACGGGACAGGATACGGCTGACGGTTTCAAGTTTGAGTCCCAGATAACTGCCGATGTCCTCGCGCGTCATGCGCAGCACCAGTTCAGAACCGGACTGCTTGCGCGCTGCAAAACGCTTGGCAAGGTTGACCAGAAATGCTGCCAGGCGCTCTTCAGAACGCATGCTGCCCAGCAGGAGCATCACCCCCTGATCCCGCACGATTTCACGCGAGAGGGTTTTATTGAAGCGATGCTGCAGGTTGGACATCAATTGGCCCAACTCTTCAAAGCGGTCAAAAGTGATCTCGCACACGGCGCTGTCCTCCAGGGCCACGGCGTCACAGATGTGCTGGTCGGTGCTGATAGCATCCAACCCCAGAATCTCGCCTGCCATCTGGAATCCGGTCACCTGGGCACGGCCATCCTCATGCAGGATGCTGGTCTTGAAAAAACCCGTGCTGACCGCAAACAGTGAGCGAAACGCATCACCCGTGCGATAGAGCGACTCTCCTTTCTTCACCACCTGGCGGTGTGCCATGTGCTGGTCCAGCAACAGGACCTCCTCGTCAGACAAGCCGGCAGGCAGGCACAGTTCCCGGATGGTACAACCACCACAAACAGATTTCAGTTCAGAGAAATCCATATCAACAGCCAGATAGAGGGTTTAAAGGGAGTCTAACCGACTCAAACGCTGCCCATTCTACGCGTAAATGGGTAGGTTCATGGCAAAAACCGCATCAATTTCCGGTTGCTGCAGGGTTTTCCCAACCCCCCCCCAGGGCGACGAACAGGGCTGTGGTGTCCTGGAAGCGCAGTGCCTGCGCCTGGACATAGGTAATCCTGGCCTGGCGATACTGGACCTCGGCGGCCAGAACCGCCAGGCCATTGGCAAGCCCTGCCCGCTCATTGGCCTCGAGCAGGTGCCAGGCCCCCTCTGCTGCAGCGAGGGATTCGGTGGCCGACTGCAAGGCTTCGGCATCGTGCTGCAAGGCGCGAATGGTATCCGCCACCTGGCCAAAGGCGCCCAGGACGGTTTGTCGGTAAAGCGCGAGATTTTGTTGATAGGCCTCCTCTGCGGCCTGCCTGCGCGCACGCAAGGTGCCGCCGTCAAAAATCGGCGCCGCCACGTCAACGCCCAGACTCCAGAAGTTGCCATTGCTGGCGAACAAGGTGCCGGTGGACGTGCCGTACTGCCCGTAACCCCCGTTGAGCGTGAAGGCTGGAAACAGGGCTGCCGTGGCCACGCCAATATTGGCGCTGGCGGCATGCAGCGTCGCTTCGGCAGCGACGATGTCGGGACGGCGCCGTACCAGCTCGGAGGGCAGTGAGAGCGGCAGGCGACCGGGCAGGGCCAGCTCTGATAGCGTCACGGCCGGAGGCTGCCACTCCGAGGGCAGCCTGCCGCCCAGCGTGGCCAGCAGATGCGCCGCCTGATCAGCCTTCTGCTGCAACGGCGGGAGCGCTGCCTCGAACTGGGCCAACTGGTTACGCAGGGCAAATACGGTACCGTAAGCCGTGGTGCCGGCCTGAAACTGTTTTTCTGCGAGGGTGACCTGTGCGCGCTGCAGGTCGATCAAGGCGCGCGTGTCAACTGCTTCCGACTCATAGGCAGCACGCGCAATGGCTGTGTTGACGATGTTGCCCGACAGCGCCAGATAGTTGCCCAAGAGCAGGGCCTGTTGCAGGTCCACCTGGGCCGCCAGCCCTTCCACCGTGCGTCGTTGGCCACCAAATACGTCCAGGGCATATCCGACGGAAGCCGACAGGGTGAACAGGTTAAAGGTCGGGCCGGGTGTTGTCCCGCCAAACAGTGCCGGGGAAAATTTTTCGCGCGTGGCGCCTACACCGGCATTCACCTGCGGATAGAACACACCATAGCCCGCCTGCAGGGCGCTCTGGCTTTGGCGCAAACTGGCTTGTGCCGCCGCCACGCCCGGGTTATGGGCCAACCCCTGGTCCACCAGGGCATCGAGGGTGGCCGAGTGGAACAGTTGCCACCAACGCGCCGTGGCCCCTACCCCAGCTTCGAAATGCTGCGCCTGTCCATCGGCATCGGCGGTGGACGCGGGGTCACCTCCCTGGTTGTAGTGGCCAGTCGCGGGGGCCTGGGGCGCCTTGAAGTCCGGACCCAGGGCGCACCCGGCAAACAGCACCAGAAGTGCCCCATAGCAAGGCCCAAGGAAATTGCGTGCGGGGCTCATTCATTTCTCCCCAATGTACACATCCACCAGCTGCCCGGGGTAGAGCACCAGGCCTTCTGGTCTTGTAAACCTGAAAATCAGCGGCAGCACGCGCACATCCACCCGTTCCGTGCGCTGGTTGGAGAGCTCGATTTTGGGTGAAACATAATGCTGGATACGGACGAATTCCAGCGGAATATTGACGTCCGTTCCCCGAATGAACATGCGGGCCTTCATGTGCGCCGCATCGGGAATGCGGGAAATCAGGATTTCATCCACATAGCAGCGCACCGCCAGAGACTGCTGCGCATTACCCACCACCAGGGCGGGCAGCATCCCGCCGGTGTAACTGTCGAAAGCCCCCTGGGACGAGAGGTACCCTCCCACCGCCGCATTGACTGCGAGTACAGTGCCGTCCACCGGGGCCGTGAGCGTGTATTTGGAAAGCAATACCTTGCCTGCCTCATAGGCTTTCACTGCAGCCACTGCCTGTTTCTGTGCGGCATCAAGCCCTGCGGCTGCCACTTCCACGGCATGCCGGGCCGAATCAAATGCATCGCGACTGACCGAGCGCGGGTCGAGCTCGCGTGATGTGTGCTGTTTGTCGTACTGGTCCTGCACGTTCCT
The DNA here is from genome assembly GCA_021805725.1 of Pseudomonadota bacterium. The sequence continues at coordinate 4,153 of JAJZEH010000113.1, forward strand.
GAGGTTGGCCTGGGCCAGTACGGATTGCGCTGCAGCTGCGTCGGCCTGGGCCTTGAGTTGCTCCGTCGTGGCCTGCTGCAGGCGGGCATCCAACATCAGCAGTGGCGTACCGGCCTTGACTTTCGTGCCCTCCGCCACCGGAATTTCCAACACGGTGCCAGACACTTCCGGATAGAGGTTGATGTTTTCACCGCTGGCCTGGATGCTCTCGATCAACCCGTTGGCATATATTCCCTTTTCGTAGGGGTTTGAGGCCGGCGTGAATGCGGGAGACTGTGGCTTGTGCTGAATGCCGAATACATACGCAGCCACAAGGCCAGCCAGAATGCCCAGCACCGCCAACGCAAAAATGACTTTAACCCTCATGACCGCCTCCATTGCGCAACGCGCTGATCTCTCCGTCTTCCATGTTCATGATCCGGTCAGCGTACTCAAATATGCGGCTGTCGTGAGTCACGATGATGATGCAGCGCTTGTCGTTCAGGATCTTCTCCTTGATGAAGGACACGATGCGCTTTCCGGTATCTCCGTCCAATGAGGCCGTGGGCTCATCGAAGATCAGGATGTCCGGGTGGCTTACCATCGCGCGGGCAATGGCCACCCGCTGCTGCTCGCCTCCACTGAGCTTGACCGGGGGCAAGTTCGTTTTATCCCCAAGGCCCACGATCTCCAGGTAGGCCGCGGCTTCCCGAAGGGCCTCGCTCCAGTTGACCTTCTTGAGAATCAACGGAATGGCCACATTCTCTGCGGTCGTGAGCCGGGGAAAAAGGTGGTAGTCCTGAAACACGAACCCCACCTTGTCCAGCCGGAAATTGGCGATCGCGTCGTCGGACAGGCTCCATAAATCCTGGCCCTCGACCATTACCTGCCCGGCGTTGGGCCGCAGGATGCCGGAAATGATGCTGAGCAGGGTGGTCTTGCCGCTGCCGGAAGGGCCCACAATGTAGAGGACCTCGCCGAAATAAGCCTCAAAGCTGACGTCCCTGACCGCAAAGGTTTTGGCTTCTCCATCGCCAAACCACTTGATCAGTGCTACTGCCTGGAGGGCTACCGTCGCCACGCTACCCCCTGAAAATGTCGAAAGGTTCGATCCTGATGACCTTCCGGATACCGATATAACTGGAAATGGCGGCGATGACGAGCACCATGACGAAAGCCAGGCCCAGGTTGAAATAGGTGATTTCTGCGGCATAGTCAGGCAGCCTGAGCCGTGCCACCGTGATCATCAGGGTGGCAAGCCCCACGCCCAGGCCATAGGCCGTCAACGCCGTGAAAACGGCCTGGAACAGGATCATGGCAATCAGCTCACTGCCCTTGGCCCCGATTGCCTTCAAGGCGCCAAATTTTTCCAGGTTTTCGAGAATGAAGGTATAGAACGTCTGCCCGGAAATGGAGAGACCCACCAGAAAGCTGATGACCGTCATGAGCATGACGTTGGTTCCCAAACCGGTATGATAAGTGTAGAAATCGGAGATTTTCTTGATGAACTCATCCTTGGTCAGGGCTTCGTAACCCAGCTTTGTCACTTCAGCCTTGATGAAAGGCAGCGCAGCCTCTGTCTTGGGTTCAACCAGCACATATCCTGCCGTAAACCGTGTGGAGGGGATATAGGTAATGGCGCGGTTGTAGGTGGTATACAGCGTGGGTATGCCAAACAGCCCGGAAGTGTTGACCTTGGCAATACCGACGATCATGCCGCGATGGTCGTTGATTTCGAACTCTGTGCCGATCTTGGGGTTGTCCAGCTTCGAAAACTCGGAGTCCTTGACGACGACAAAGGCATTTTCGGCATAAATGTCCGCGATGTTGCCTTCCAGCAGTTCGGGCCGGCCAAACAGGCTGGCATCATCCAGCCCCAGGATGGTCACGGCCTGATAGGTACCGTTGCGAAGCTTGACGAGGGCGGCCCCGGAATAAAGGGGCACCGCGTACTTGACGCCCTGGATGCTGCGGGCTGCATCGAGGACATAATCCGGCAAGGGAATGCTGCTGGCCACGTTATTGACGGCAGGGTCCATCACCCACACCTTTGCCCCCACATTGAGAACAGTGGCGGAAGCACGCTTGAGGATACCGGCGAACATGGAGGTCATCATGACCATGAGAAAAACCGAAAAAGTGATTCCGATGAGGAGGGCAAAGAACTTCCCCTTGTCGTTGACAAGGAGTTTGAACGCCACTTTCAGAATTCCTGTCACGCCGGATGTCCCGTTTGCAAGATTGTGCGCCGAAAGACGGCGCCCGCCTGCATCGATCTCCAATCTACCATGGGAGCATTTCGGTAAATTTGATCGCCATCAAAGTCGGTCGGACCCATTTTAAAGACGACTTGCATTTCGCCTCGCTTGGGGCTATATTGTTCGTGTGCGTACTATTTTTCCGTCCACCAAAACCATAAGGAGACTTTCATGCAACGCTCGTTATTCGCAATCGCCCTGACCGCAGTCCTGGCCGGACATGCCCTGGCCGCAGATACTTACGTGACCGACCCCAACCACACCTTTGCGCGGTTTTCATACAGCCACCTGGGCTACAGTACCCAGTTGAGCCGTTTCGACAAGGTCTCCGGAAAAATCATCATCGACCCCATCGCCAAAACCGGTTCGGCTGACATCACCATCGATACCCGTTCGGTCAGTACCGGTTCGGCGCAGTTCAACGAACATATCCAGGGCCCTGAGTTTCTGGACACGGCCACCTACCCCACTGCCACTTTCAAGGCCGACACCATCAAGTTCAATGGGGATACCCCGGATGAATTGGTGGGCAATTTGACCCTGAAAGGCATCACCAAGCCCGTGATACTGAAGGTGACTTCCTACAAGTGCATGCCCCACCCCATGGTCAAGAAAGACGCCTGCGGTGCCGATGCCGTGGTTCACCTCAAGCGGACCGATTTCAACATGGGCAAATATGCACCTTATGTGGGCGACGACGTCACCGTCACGGTTTCCGTCGAAGCCATCAAGCAATAACGCAGACACTCGTCGTTACGAGAGCAGGACGCGCACCCCCCACCAGATGGCCCCGACGGCCACGACGAGCGCTGCCAGCACCGGATAGAACCAGCGCGGAGGCTTTTTTTCTGCATAAGGATCGTTCAGTGAGCGCTCGGCATTGGGCGGGAGCGCGGCAATCTGCGTCAGGGACGTACCGAAGGGGATGTTGATGCAGGCCCGCGCGTTGATGGCCCAGCCGTTGGCGTCCAGGATGGGGCCCAGATTGCGGGTACGCAGCTTGAACCAGGCCAGCAACACGGCAGGCCCCGAGATGATCAGCATGAAACCGGTCAGGGCCAGCGGGATCTGCCACCATTTCAGGGCCAGCACGCCCATGATGACGGAGGCCAGGGCGGTGCCAATGGCCCCCACGGCCAGCCCGATCGCCGCAAAGATCCCGGCAAACTTGCCCACGTCAAACGCCTGTTGGGCGGCAGGCGCCGCGGCCGTCCTGGCGCCTGCCACGGCCACGCCTTTGGTGGCAGCCAGTGCCATCCGGTCGTCATTTTCCTTGGCCTTGCTGGCTGCGAGCTTCTGTAATTGCTCGCCGGCCATTCGGGCCAGCCGCTTGTAGGGCGACCAGAAGGCCTGGCGCAGGCTGATGGGGTGGTCGATGATCTTGACGATGGTGGCGTCCCAATCTTCGCCGTGACGGTCGTAGAACACGCCGTTACGACCCACCATCAACTGGTCTGAATCGCCCGCCGTGAAGGCTGCGGCAATCGTCATTTTCTCGCTGCCCCGAACGCAATCACAATACACGAGGCAGATGCGTGAGAGGGTAGCGAGCACCGCGTGTTTGGCAGGGTCGGCCACGGCCACGCACAACTCGCAGGAACGCCCGTCCAGATAGAGGGTTCCCGCCTGAAACGTGGCCTTGCCCTGGCGCGTGTAAAAATCCTTGAAGGCCACGAAATTGTTGGCAAGCTTCAACAGGTCGCGCACATAGCGCACCAACTGTTCCAGGTCGCGCACGGCATCGTCGTCTTTCTGGTCGGGCCGGGAGGCACGCCAGGCCAAATAACCGGAAAACCGGTCCTGAATGTCCCGCCACTGATTCTCGGTCAATGTTTCAAGATCGCCCACCAGCGGCTGGACGACCCGGCTGCGAAAGGCCGCCATGGCTGAGACCCACGCCGGGTTAAGGGTGGAGCGCAGGGGTAGCGCGCCCTCTGCCGTAATGCGTGCCAGCGGCAGGCGAGTGAGTCTTGCCTCCTGCAACAAGGCATCCGCCGCCAGGGCCTTGTAGGTGTCCTCCGACGCATCCAGCGCCTCACTGGCACGGGCATCAAAAGCTGCGAGGCGGCAGCGCAGAAAAAAATCATCGACTTTCTCGGTCACCGCCAGCAATGCCTCACAGGCTGCTTCGCTATCCCCGCCCAATGGTGCACTTGCCGTACCCTCGGCCTCCCACGCCGCCAGCATGCGGGCCGCATGCCGGGCCTGGGCCGTGCTGACTTCCGCCACACTCAGCCGCTCGTTTGCAGCTTTTCCCAATTCATCGGCCAGCACGCGTGCGGCAGCCACCAGACGCTGCCCCTCTTCCGTGTCATGACTGATGTCGTCAACGGCCAACCCATCCTGCGCCAGCCCCAGCAACTGCGGGTCCGCCAGGCGCGCGGCAGCCCAGCGCACCGCTGCGATCAGTTCATAGGCCCGTACATGCCCGTCAGCATCGGCATCCACCAATGCCAGGGTGCGCTCGTCAAACTGGATGCCCTTGACGGGGCAGGACAAGGCCACCCACAGCTTCTGGTCGAGTTCATCGATCGCCAGCAGGTCTTCGGCTTCGTCCAGCCGAACCTGATCGAAGCCGCCTGCCCTGAAAAATCGCCAGTGCCGGTTTGTAGCATTCATATCCACGCCCTCTCACGATGAAACTCTCATTCTAACGGGGTGGGTGGCGATATCAAGCTGCCTTGATTTCATTGCGGGATGATTCGGATCAAGCGTTTTTCGTTATATACTTTTGTACAATTCGATATGTTGTTTTGTATATAGCGTTTAATTATCCGAAGAAAAGGAAAACACATGAATAAGACACTGCTGGCAATCACCGTTTTGAGTACCCTGTCGGCCATGGCCCATGCGGACGATTCCCAGAATACCTGGTTTGCCATCTCTGACGCCGCGAAGGAATCTCAGCCGCACTGGATGACGCCCATCGTCACCGTCACACCCCGACTGGAGCAGGAGTTTCGTTACGACCAGCTGTCGCAGGCCAAATCGGGCGGCGTGGGTATCAATAATTACGGATTGAACAAGGGACTTGAATTGATCCCCACGGCCAATTCCGAAATCATCATCGGGGTGCCGGGATACCAGGTGACCAGCCATCCCAATGGCACCAGTACCCGCGGCTGGGCGGATGAAACGCTGCTGTTCAAATACCGCATGCTCTCTGCCAACGAGGAACAGGGCAACTATATCGTGACGGGCTTCATGGGCTTGAGCCTGCCTACCGGCGACCCCAACATGACCACCGGGCACTATGCGTACACGCCGACCATCGCCGTAGGAAAAGGCTGGGGCACGCGCGAATCCGGCTTTGACATCCAGAGCACGCTTGCCATGACCGTTCCTGACAAGGATATGGCGCGCCTGGGGGAGCCCATTGTCTGGAATACCGCGTTTCAGGGTCATTTTTCAACATACTGGTGGCCTGAACTCGAAACCCAGTACACCCACTTTTCCGGCGGTCCGAATGATGGCAAAAACCAGACGGTGCTTACCCCTGGGCTCATCCTGGGTCGCTATGAACTCGTGGAGCGCATGAAATTTGTCATCGGTCTTGGATACCAGAAAGCCGTAGGCGGCTTTCAGACCTTCAACAACGGCTGGCAGATGACAGCGAGAACGCCATTCTAGGGAGGCTGCCCTACTGGACCAGGGCCAGGATGACGCTGGAAGCGGCAAACAGCGCGCAGGCCCGAGTACCTTCGGCAAGCTGCAACCTGTCCACCGTCTCATGGGTGACCGTGGCAATCACCGTCTTTTCCTGGTCCAGCGCCAGCCGCACCTCTGCATTCACTTCATCCTGGTGGATGCGTGCCACGCGACCGCACAGGCGGTTTTCAGCGCTGAACCTGCCGGTAGTGTCCGTGGTCAGGATGATCGAGGGCGCCTTGATCAGGGCGTAGACTTCCAGCCCCACCTTGAGATCCAGGGTGGCAGCACTCTCGCTGGTGACCACAGCCATAAGCGCGTTTTTCCTGTCGAGCTTGAGATGCACCCCCGTGTTGACCGGTCCCTGCGTCAGCCTCGTGATTTTGCCGACAAACTGGTTGCGCGCACTGGTGCGCATGGAAAAGCGTCGCAGCAAGTGCTGAAAGGCATCGAAGTGATCCACGCCCTTCATCAACGCATCCAGAATGCGCTGATACTCGGCTTCACCTGCCCGGAACAGGCGAATGATCTGCTGCCCCTGTTCGGTAAGACGGGTTCCGCCCCCGTCTTTGCCCCCTACGGAGCAGATCACCAGCGGTTGCTCGGACTGGTTGTTGATGGCGTCTACGGCATCCCAGGCGCCCTTGTAGCTCATGCCCACGGTGCGCGCGGCTGCCGAAATCGACCCGGTTTCGGCGATGGCCTCGAGCAGGTCTACCCGCCGCCCCCCCAGAAATGAGGCGCCGTCCTTTTCCAGCAGCAGTCTGCCCTTCAGCCCGGAAACCTTTTTCACGCGTGCCCCATGGTCCGTTAAAACGAAAAAATCCGCTCGCCCTGCAGCGGTGCGTGGCCTGCCCATGCCGTGATGAGCTCATTTTGCGGATTCTGCAGGACTGCCTCAGGTGTGCCGGCCTGAAGCACGCGTCCATGATCATAAATGACCAGGCGGTCGGCCAGTGCCAGCGCCTCGCCCAGATCATGCGTGATGATCACCATGGGGATGCCCAATGTACGCTGCAGGGCTTTCAGTTCGTTGCGAATGCTGCGCCGGACCGCCAGATCCACTGCCGACAGGGGCTCATCCAGCAACAACACCCTGGGTTTGCGCATCAGGGCGCGCGCCAGGGCCACCCGTTGGCGCTGACCGCCCGAGAGCGCGCCGGGATGGCGCTGCTCCAGCCCCTCCAGATGAAAGCGCGCCAGCATCGCCGCACACGCTGCTGCCGCCTCACTGCTGCGCGGCTGGAGATGCCCATACAGCACATTTTCACGGGTCGTCATGTGCGGAAACAACGCATGGTGCTGAAACAGGTAGCCGATTTCACGCGACTGGGGCGGCAAGTCGATGCCTGCGCGCGTATCGTGGAAAACCCTGTCCCCCAGCTGGATATGCCCTTCATCGGGCTTCACCAGTCCAGCGATGGTCTGGAAAGTCAGCGACTTGCCAGCGCCGGAGGGGCCAAACAACACCACGATTTCACGCCCAGCCTGCCAGGACACATCCATGGAAAAGCCACTGGCGAAGGCCTTCCTGAAGCAAACGGAAAGCGCTATATCCATCGGCTCGAGGTCCATTTTCCCGCAAGGTAGATGACGGTTCCGGAGATGATCGTGAGCAGGATGGCCAGCGTCTGCGCCAGCGCATCGTCGCCACTCTGAAACGCCGAGTAAATGGAGAGCGGCAGGGTGCTGGTCTTGCCGGGAATGTTGCCGGCAATCATCAGGGTGGCGCCAAACTCGCCCAAAGCCCGCGCAAAGGCCAGCAGAATTCCAGCCATGATGCCGCCCCTGGCGAGCGGCAATACCACCTTGATCACCGTTTCCCATTCGGACTTTCCAAGCACGGTACTGGCATGGATCAGGTCCTGATCCACCGCCTCGATGGCCGCGCGCGACACGCGCACCATGAGGGGCAATGCCACCACGAATGCTGCCAGGGCTGCCCCCTGCCAGGTGAAGACGAAAGACCAGCCGGTCAGCCGGTACAACGGCGCGCCAATCCAGCCCTCGCGCCCCAGGAGCAGCACCAGGGCGTAGCCCACCACGGTGGGAGGCAATACCAGCGGGATGGAGATCAGTACATCGAGCAGGTGCTTGCCACGAAAATTGTGGCGCGCCAGAAAATAGGCCAGGACGATGCCCACCAGCGCGATCAGCAGCGTGGCGCTGAGCGACACCCACAGCGAGAGCTTTGCGGCCGTCAGGATGGTTTCCATTACTTCATGATCATGACTTCGGTGGACTTGATGAGGGCCACCACCTGGTCACCCACCTCCAGCGCCATCTCTTCGGCGCTGTCGCGTGTGATGATGGACACGATCCGGTGCTCGCCCGACTTCATGGTGACCTGGCACTCCACATCGCCTTTTTTGATGGCAATAACTTCCCCAGCCAGTTTGTTCTGTCCGCTGATTTTCACTGAAGCACTCCTCTGGTCGACAAACGCTATTTTAGCGCCCAATCGAAGCCATGTTTCTCGAAAAGTGTCCGAGCCTCTGGACGTGTCAGGAAATCGAGGAATGCCCGGGCCTGTTCGGGGTTTTTGCTGTGCGCCATGACGGCTGCCGGGTAGCGTACCTGTTGATGGGAGCCCGCCGGGGCAAGCGCCACGCGCACCACCTTCCCGGGCAATAGCGCCGCATCCGTGGAAAATACGATGCCCGCATCCACCTCGCCACGCGCCACGTAGTCGAGGACCTGGCGCACATCCTGCCCATAAACCAGTTTGGGCCGGACGGAGTCCCATAATCCCAGGTGGCGCAACACCTCCATGGCATATTGGCCCGCTGGCACGAAGCCCGGATCACCGATGGCCACCCGCCCGGCGCCAGAAAGATCTGAAAACCCCTTGATGCGCCCCGGATCATGCCTCGGCACCACCAGCACCAGTTCGTTGGACAGCAGCACCACGCGGGTCCCCTCCAAAACCAGCTGGTGCGCCTGTAACTGGTCCATGGGCTGGGGTGCAGCGCTGATGAAGACGTCTGCGGGCGCTCCACCTTCAATCTGGCGCGCCAGCATGCCGGAAGCTGCAAAGTTGTAGAACAGGTGCGTACCAGGATGCCCTTGCTCAAATACCGGCCTCGCCTCGTTCAGTGGCGCGGCCAGGCTGGCTGCGGCAGATACCACCAGGTCCACGGCCTGGGCGCCGACACAGCAAAAAAAGAGCGCGACGCCGAGCAGGCATTCAGCTTTCATAACGACGATTGGTGAACAGCGAGTTGCCGGGCATGAGCTTGGCCTGTTTTTTGGCCCCGGAAGCCACGCGGGATACCTCCATGTACGAGGTGAACAACCCGGGGGGAACCACCACTGCGCCAATGGAAAGTGACGTGATCTCGTGGAACTCTTTTTTCATTTGACGATTTTCGGTGAAGTAGCCCCCGCGGTCCAGATCTTCCTGGCTGAAGTAGGCACGGACGGTACGGGAAAATTCTTCCAGTGCTTTCTGGCAACGTTCCTCCCAGTCCTGGCTTCGGAACAGGATGATGAAATCATCGCCGCCGATATGACCCAGAAAATCCAGGTCACGATCGCACACGCTGGCAAGGATGTTGGCCGTCAGCTGGATGACGGCATCTCCTGCACTGAAGCCATAGACATCATTGTACGGCTTGAAATGGTCCAGATCACAGTAGCACGCACAGAACGAAGCCTTGCTGCGCAACAGGCCGTCCACATGTTCGTGAATGGGCACGTTGCCTGGCAACTGGGTCAGCGGGTTGGCGTATTTTGCCGCCTGGATCTGCATCTCGGTAATCACCCGAATCAGATCCTGTCCATGGGCCACGCCGTAATAGCGTCCATTGTCGGTGACGATGAAGCCCTGCACCAGATGGCGTCGCTCTGCACTCCCCAGCAGCTTGCTGATCTCCTGCACCGTAGCCGCTTTGTCTACCAGCAGAGGTTTGGGGTCCATGTACTGGGTACAGGATTTTTTACCGAACAGTTCGTGATGATACTTTTGGGCAAAACTGCCAAACAGTGCAGAGCGTGTGATCAGGCCCACGGGCACTTCGTCCTCCCTGACCACCGGAATGGACTCGATTTGCGGATTTTCCTCAAAAAGGTGAAACACCTCATCGTTGGTCTGCAACGTCGTGGCTGGCGTGATTCGGTGAATCACATCACGCGCCACGATGGAATCCCTGCCCCATGTCGTCTCCCCATGCATGGGCGAGGCGGTGACGCTTTTGATGGTGCGCGCCACATTGTCCGAAACCATGAGCCCCGGGTTGGCATGGGGTCGCGCAAAAAAGTAGCCCTGTCCATACGGCACGCCCAGGCTTTTGATCAACATGAGTTCGGCATGCGTCTCGATGCCTTCGGCAATGACTTCACACTTCGCGCGTCGGGCAATTTCCTGAATGGAGCGAACGAACTGCGCCTTGACGGGATCGTTCTCGATGTTCTGCACGAAATGCCGGTCAATCTTGACGAAGGCAGGCCTCAATTCAGACCACAGACGAAGACTGGAAAACCCCTCGCCCAGATCATCGATGGCCACTGAAAACCCTTCACTGCAACATTGCGCAACAGCCTGACTCAGCTTTTCAAGACCGTAATCGACGATCCGCTCACCTTCGGTCAGCTCGATCACGATCTTCGAGGCGGCAATATCCCCCTGATACAGCCCCATGCCCCCGGCGCGTGCCGTGAGGCTGTGCCGCACCAGGGTGTCGGGACTGATGTTGAGAAACAAACGGCCAGGCAGGCGCATCTGCTGGAAAGACGCCATGAGCACCTTATGGCAGAGACGCTCGGTCTCATATTGCAGGCCACACTCGGTGGCCGCCTTGAGCAGACTGATGGGCGAATGCAGGGGGCTGTCGGAGGGACCACGGATCAGCCCTTCATAGCCAAAGATTTCAGCGCTATGGAGATCGACAATGGGCTGATACAAGGCCGTCAGCTGTTCGGTGTTGATGATTTCCCTGACCAGGTCATAATCATCCAGTTCCAAATGCCACATCCTGAAAAACCTCCTTCTGCGCGGGACTATTAAAAGCCCGCCCCACCCTAACCCTGAAAATTGACAAATTCATGACAGGAAGCCGCTAGTGGCAGCCCCCTACCCAAACACCCTGCTTTCGAATGTCACAGGAGGAACGGGATGGGCGAAGAGATAACCCTGACCAAAATCGCAGCCGGCACGCCGCAGCAGATCGCGCTGGCTGTCCGTTTCGATGCCTTCAGCAATGACCTTGAGCCCCAACTCGTGTCCCATCACGATAATGGCCTTGGACAGGGCATGATGTTGCGAACCCGACACCAGGTCTTGCACGAAGGACTGGTCGATCTTGAGATAATCGATGGGAAAACGGTTGATGTAGGATAACGAGGAGTAACCCGTACCAAAATCGTCGATGGCCACCTCGATCTCGGCATCGCGAAACCCATTGAGCTGCAGATTGACTGAGGAATCGGCGTCCAGCAGCAGGCTCTCGGTGATTTCGATGACGATGTTTTTTCCGGACAGGTTCAACGAGCGCATGTAATCAAGCCAAGCGCCCAACCCGCTGACCTTGTCGCGGAACTGTACCGGGGACATGTTGACGCTGACCTTGAATCCTGGACACCTGTTCTCCCAGCGGCTCGCCCAGCGCGAGGCCTCCCTGAAAGCCCAGTCCCCAATCTCCAGGATCAGGCCGGTTTCTTCGGCCAGGGGAATGAACTCGGCCGGACTGATCATGCCGCGTTCCGGGTGCTCCCAGCGCATCAGGGACTCGGCCTTGTTGATGCGCCCTGTGGCCAGATCCACGACGGGTTGAAAATGCATGACGAGCTGGTTTTTCTTGAGCGCCCGGCGCAAATCATTGAGCAGCTTCAGCCGGGACTGGGCCCTTTCCTGCAGCGAATGGGTGAAGAAACTGTAACGGTTGCGGCCGCTGTTCTTGGCGGCATACATGGCCTGATCGGCATTGCTGATCAGGGGTTCGATGTCACTGGCATCGACGGGATACACTGTGATTCCAATACTGGCAGAAATATAGACCTGGCCCTTGACTTCAGAAATCTGAAAGGGCTCGGCCAGGCGATCCAGAATGACCTGGGCAATCTTTTCCACATGGTCCGTACTATGCAACTGGGGCAGGATGACGGTAAATTCATCACCCCCCAGACGCGCCACGGTGTCTGATTTACGCACACAGGAGACAATGCGGCTTGCGGCCTCCATCAACAGAAAGTCTCCAGTCTGGTGCCCCAAGGTGTCGTTGACCTCCTTGAACCGGTCAAGGTCGATGAACAGGACACAGACGATGGAACCATCACGTTCGGCGCGCTTGATTTCGTGACTGAGCAGGTCATAGAACATGTTGCGGTTGGGCAATTCAGTCAACTGGTCAAAGTTGGCCTGGCGCCAGATCAATTCATTGGTCCGCTTCTTTTCAGTGATGTCGCGGGTCACCCCCAGCAGCGCCGTCACTTCCCCCCTGGCGTTGCGCAACGGGGTTGCATGGGTTTCCAGCCAGCGCTGAGCGCCCTTTTTGCCCACCATGGGAAACTCGATGGTACCGCTGTCCCCGGCACAAACACTTCGGTGAAATTCGCGGAAGGCCCCCAGATGTCCGGGATCGACGAATTCTTCAAAGCCGGACTGCTGCGCTTCGCGCAGGCTGTCCACCTCCAGCATGGCCAATCCGGCAGGGTTGATATGAATCAGCTTGCCTGAAGGCGAGACCACTTTCACGCATTCGGGCTCGGCCTCCAGGATGGCCTTGAGAAAGTCGTTTTGGGCCTTGATGGTCTCGGAGGCACGCTTGCGTGAAGCCTCACGATCAAAAACATCCAGCGCGTAGGACATATCGCGTGCCATTTCTTCGAGCAGGCGGACGATGGTGTCGTCGAAGGCTTCGGCCTCATCGTGATACACCGTCAGGACAGCATAGGGTTTGCCCTTGCGCAGGATGGGAAAGGACCCCATGGAACGCCAGGGTGCTGCTTCCTGGCCCAGCGCGTTGACGGTGACGGCTTTCTGCGACTGCCAGGCAGCTGCAGCGGGATGGCTGGCGCCAGACGATGCAACCGCTGTGGAAATGAGCATGCCTGCAAGGGCTTCCTGCCCCAAACCATGGGCGGCAACCGGGATGAGCTGCCTGCTGCTGCGCTCTCGCCCCACCCAGGCCAGCTTCATTCCGCCCAAATCCACTGCCATCCGGCACACCATTGGAAATAGCGCCTTTTCATCCTCCATGCGCACGATGGCCTGGTTGACTTCGCTCAACGCCTTGTAGATTCTGGATTGTCGTTCCAGTCGCGCCTCTGCAAGCCAGCGCGCACTGACATCGCGCACCAGCGCAAAGATGGTTTTTTCGCCTTCCTGCATGACGCCAGTGGCGTGAATCTCGACGTGAAAGGTGGTGCCGTCCTTGCGCCGATGCGTACCGGCAATCTGGACGGTCTTGCCAGGCTCGATTCCGGACCAAAGATGCATTGCGGAAGGCAGATCGAAATCCTGTTCGATGTCCAGCACCGACATGCCCACCAGCTCGTGGGCGGCATAGCCCAAACTGGCGGCGGCGTTACGGTTGGCATCGGTGATCCTTCCCTGCAGATCATGAGCAAAAAATGCGTCTGGTGCCTGTTCCAGAAAAACCCTGAATTTGTCGCTGCCCGTCATCTAAATGGTCTCAATGAGCCGTCTGGCGCATTGTAATCCAGAATCTGTGTGATCTATCTATTTGATTCGCTGGCAATGTCAGGGTGTTTTTCGCGCACGATCTCGCCGATCAGCCGCATGACCTCCAGGCTGCTGGCTTCTGTCTCTTCCAGAACCGTCATGATCTGGTCTTGCAGGCTCTGGTTGGACTGCCATGCACCGTCCATCAATTGCACCATCTGGTGCACGCTGTCATGGACCTTGCGATGGGGGGCTGCGATGGTCTTGTAGGAACCGAGGTGACCGAACAGGTCCTTCCCGGGCCCTTCATACCACTTGCCCAGGCGACAGCTGTGGTGATCCACCCCAACCGCCTGCAGACACTCCGCGCTGGGTTCGTTGAGCGTGACATACGCACGCTGCTTGTAGACGACATGATCCACCTTGACCAACGACGAGAAGCTCAAGTCATGTGCATAGTCCGCGTTGGCCCTTGTTTGGGAGGAGGAGCGATGGAATTCGTTGAAGCGCGTTTCCATCTGCGCAATCACCGTTTGCGACGCTGCGGCGCTGGTGCGCATTTCTTCAGACTCCACCTGCATTTGCGACGCTTCGGTCTGCAGCGTTTCCATGATCTTGCCGATGGACTTGGACGCCAGCTTGGTATTCTCGGCCAGCTTGCGCACTTCGTCAGCAACGACGGCAAAGCCGCGTCCGGCTTCGCCCGCCCGCGCAGCCTCGATAGCGGCATTCAGTGCCAGGAGATTGGTTTGATCCGCAATGGTATTGATCAATTCCACGGCGCTGCTGATTTCCGCACCGCGCGAATTGAGTTGGGTGATAATTTCATTGGCACGTACGATGCGCTCCCCGATGCCCGTGAGACGATCCACCACTTCATGGACGAGTACCTTGCCCGCCTCTGCATCCTCGCAGGTGCGGCTGGCGAGATCCGTAACCACCTGCATCCGGTCTGTGATGACCTTGAGATCTTCCTGGGTGGAGGCGAGGTTATGCAGCAAATTGGAAGTATTGAGATGGTGGGCACGCGAGATCAGGCCGTTGTGCATGGACGCCCGCTTCTGCGCAGCCATGCTTTCCAGCAGCACGTTCTGGTTTTGCAACCCTTTCTTGAAGCCCCCATGCAAACCCGAGTCCAGGGTCTGACGGTAGAATTTTCCTTCAAGATTGCTGCGGAACGTGGTTTCCTGCTCGCGAAAGAAAGCCCCCAATTGATCCAGCATATCGTTGAGGCTCCAGCACACCCGGCCCAACTCGCCTTGATCCGAGACTTCAGTGATGCGGTTGTTGAACCGCCCCTGCGCCACCTCCTCGATCAGCGCGTGAAGTTTATGCAAGGGTGCCACCCACTGTCGCACCATGACCTGACCCGCCAGCGCGGCTGCAGCCGCGAGCAGGGGAAACAACAGCAGCAGTGGATTGAAAGGCAGCCAGACCAGGCTGGCGCCCACCAGCAGCAGCGCTGCCAGCGCATTCATCCACAGCAATGCAACGATCCTAGATTGAAAGGATGAATTCGTCATAACTCAGGCCTTTCCCGGTCAGGGTTGTTTGCAAAAGCGCGGTGGATGCGGCGATGGCATCCCGTGCCCCGACCCGCTGTTCTTCAGCCAGCATGGCGCGATACAGTTCGCTGATGGTTTGTACGGCTTCAGCACGCGGCCTGCGACGCACCGAGAAATAACCTTCGATCACCCCCTTGGGGTCGAACAGTGGGGTGATATTGGCAAACACCCAGTAGAAACTGCCGTCCCTGGCCAGGTTTTTGACGTAGGCAAAGCACTCGTTGCCGGATTCGATCCGTTCCCAGAGTAATTTGAACAGCGCCCGGGGCATGTCGGGATGACGTATGATGTTGTGCTGTGCGCCCAGCAACTCCTGCTCGCCATACCCTGAAAACTCGATGAAAGTGCGATTGCCGTAAGTGAGTCGACCCTTCAGGTCCGTGGTGGAAACAATGAAATCATCCTCCCGCATCACCCGCTCGACCGAACTGGGCATGGTTTTGTTTTTCATTACAGGTATCCGTGCGACGAGCAATTATCCAGAACTTTCAATCTTGATATCGATCAATTTCTGGAGTTCTTTAGGTAGAATCAAGGATGTTTTCTTAAAATGATCTTCAAAATGGTGTCCTGTCATGTCTGTTCGTATCCCGCGGGGCTTGCGCTCTTGCCTGATTCTTGTAATGTCCACCGTCTGCGCGGCACCCTCCTGGGCAGATAACCTGCTCGAAACCTATCGCCAGTCCTTTGCCACAGACCCCACGCTTGCCCAGGCCAGGGCGAGCCTCGACGCCGAGATGCAGAGCCGGCCCCTGGCCCGCTCTGCCCTGTTGCCGCACATGGGACTGGCCACCGGTTTTGGAGAAAACACCGCCAACATTACGGGCCTGGGCAATCCCATTTCGCAAAGCTATCCATCCAATAACTTTAGCGTCAACCTGACCCAAACGGTGTTCAACGGCCAGGCCTGGAGCGCGCTGGCCCAGGCCGATAGCCGCATCCAGGCCAGCGAAGCCGCCCTCGTCTATGCCGAACAGCAACTGGCCCTCAAGGTGGCCACTGCTTATTTTGGCGTATTGCAGGCCGAGGCCCAGGAACGGGTGGCCGTGGAGCAGGAAAAACTGCTGGACAATATCAACCAGCAAACCAGGGCCACCCTGGAAGTCGGCACCGGCGACATCATCGCCGTTCATGAAGCCCAGGCCCGTCTGGATGCCGCACGCTCTGATCTCGTCAAGGCACATAACGCCGTCACGGTGGCGCGCCGCAGCCTGCAACGTCTGACCCACCAGCCCGTGGGTCGCCTGGACGACCTGGGCCATTTCGAAGCGATGCCGCCACAACCGGCCAAGAGCGAGCCCTGGGTGGAAACGGCGCTGGCCAATCAGCCCCTCCTCCATCAAAACGAGGCGCAATTGCGCATCGCGCAGGAGCAGGTGGAATACAACCGCCGCGCCCGCTGGCCCGTGGTCAGTCTGCAGGGCGTCTCACAACATACCCTGGGATCGCCCTTCCCCAATCTGGACATCAACCAGAAGGGGGCAAGCCTGAATCTCTCCATGCCGATATTCGACGGCGGGCAGATTTCCGCTTCGGTGGACCAGGCCCAGGCCCAGGCCCAGGCCAGCGTTCAGGCTCTGGCGGGGCTGCGCGATGAAGTGACGCTCAACACCCAGACCGCCTTCCTCAACCTGCAGGACAGTGTGGCCCAATTACAGGCGGCCGAGGTGGCTGCCAGCTCGGCAAAAGTCTCGCTGGAGGGTACGCGCGCGGGTTTTGAAGTGGGAACCCGTTCCATCATTGACGTGTTGAATGTGGCCACGGATTTCATTCGTGCCGAACAGAACTATAATGTGGCGCTCTATGCTCATGTGGTATCGCGGGTCAACCTCAAGGCCGCTGCTGGTATCCTGACGGTGGCCGACCTGGAATCCATCAACACGCTGCTCAGCCATGCGGCTCAATGACGATTGCACCTAGCCATCAGGAAGGAGTATGACCGTGGACTTATCCAACATTACCGGGGCCAAGGGCCAGATCCTGAGGGTCTACGGACGAATCATCGACGTGATCGTGGTGTTTCTCATCCTGGTCATGTTGCTCACGTTGGGCGTGGCCTTCGTCGGGGTGCTCTACGACCTGTACGA
Source organism: Pseudomonadota bacterium (assembly GCA_021805725.1). Next base: position 21,311 of record JAJZEH010000113.1, read on the forward strand.
TGCCCTGAGCAACCTGCGCCACGAGGTGGCCATCCAGACCCTGGTCATTTCCATCCTGTCGGTCTTTGTACTCATCGAGTTATTCCGCACATTCACCGACTACCTGGAATTTCACCGCATCCGCCTGCGTGTATTGACCGAAGTG
>JAJZEH010000084.1 GCA_021805725.1 Pseudomonadota bacterium
ACGTCCCTCGAACCGCTGTTGATGTCAGCCAGGGCATTGCCGGCACGCGAAGCAAGCGCCACCCCATGCCCCACTTGGGAGGAGCCCGAACCCATGGTATCCACGGCAGTGCGCATGCTGGCCTGGATGGTGCTGATCATGGTGGTGATTTCTTCTGTGGCGCCTGCCGTGCGTTCTGCAAGCTTGCGCACCTCATCGGCAACCACGGCAAAACCGCGACCCTGCTCTCCAGCACGCGCAGCCTCGATCGCCGCATTAAGGGCCAGCAAATTGGTTTGATCGGCAATCTCCTTGATCACCTTCACAATGGAACTGATTTCTGCGGTGCGTTGACTGAGGGAGGTGATTTCCTGCGTGGCCTGGTTAAAGGAATCTGCAATCCGGGTCATGCCTGCAGAAGCATCCCGTACCACTTTCTCCCCTTCGGCGGACAGATCACTGGCCTTGATGGACAGACCTTCTGCATCAGTGGCGTGGCCGGCAACCATTGAAATACTGGTACTCATCTCCTCCACGGCCGCTGCCACACTGGATGCGGCATCGGTTTGCTGTTGTGAAAGTTTTGTGACCTGGCGTGAGGTATCGGAGAGTTTGGCTGCGGCTTCGGCTACCATCACAGCACCACCAGAGATTCGCGCAATCATCCGTTTGAGGTTTTTTCTCATGTCGTTGAAGCTGGCAGCAATGCTGCCCAACTGATCTTTGGACGATGTTTGCACATGAGCGGCCAGGTCGCCATTACTGAAGCGTTCTATGGCTGATGCAAAGGACTCAATTGTCCCCGTCATGGTGTAGAACGTACCAGCCAGGAAATAGGCGCCAAGAACGGCAGCAGCCAACGCAACCAGCACGAACCCCTGGAGTGCTGGATCCAATTTGGCAAAGAACAGGATGTAGACCAGCGCTGCGGGGGAAAGAAGCAATAAGGTGCCAACCAGAAAAAACTTTGATGAAAAACTCAAACCATCCACGATCTTGCAGGCCGGAACCAGAATGGATTTCATTACGGATATTCCTCTCTCATTACCATGCATCGAAGCGTCATTCCCATGATAACGGCAAATTCGTGGAATTCTGAAGGCAAGCTTAGACCTGGATACAAAAAATACTGGCCCAAACCTATTGCCTGGTGAGCGAGCACGATCCGGTGGCCCCTGAAATGCTGACCAGGGAGCCTGTCATGACATTGCTTGCATGATGAATGGAAGTACAGGCCGAATGCTAGGATACAATTTGACACGTTGCCAGGCGTGAGCTCAAGTTGCAATATCAGGCTTCACCTGGCAAGAGGATGGGCAAGTCATGAAAAAAGTGATGATCGTCACCGGAGGAGCCAGAGGCATCGGCGCAGCCACAGCGCGCCAGGCTGGCGCACAGGGATATGCCGTATGCGTCAATTACCTGCACCACCAGGATGCGGCAGATGCGGTCGTTTCATCCATTGCTGCAAGGGGCGGCGTTGCCATGGCCGTGCAGGCTGATGTGGCCATAGAGCGCGAGGTCGTTGCCCTGTTTGAACGGGTTGATGCCGCATGGGGCAGCGTCACCGCCCTGGTCAATAACGCTGGAATCCTGGAGAAGCAGTCCCGTGTCGAGGACATGGATGTTGAGCGAATCCGCCGGGTTCTGGCCGTCAACGTGATCGGCAGCTTCCTGTGTGCGCGTGAGGCAGTGCGTCGCATGTCCACCCGGCATGGCGGCATCGGCGGTGGCATTGTCAACGTATCATCCCGCGCATCCCGGCTGGGTTCTCCGGGCGAATATGTGGACTATGCCGCTTCCAAGGCGGCAGTGGACACCCTGACACTGGGGCTGGCAAAGGAAGTTGCAGCGGAAGGCATTCGTGTGAATGCCGTGTGTCCAGGCGTGATCTACACCGACATCCACGCCAGTGGCGGTGAGCCCCAACGCGTGGAGCGCGTCAAGGAGGCCATTCCCATGAAGCGCGGTGGGCAGCCTGACGAGGTGGCCAGAGCCATCCTTTGGCTTCTTTCTGAAGCGTCCTCCTATACGACGGGCGCGTTCATTGACGTTTCTGGTGGCCGATAGCATCACCCCTTCCCTCCATTCACCTGCCAAGGATGCATGAGAAAATGACCCGAGCCCTCCCGACACGCATATCGTGGCGTTTATTTGCCACCCTGCTCTCCCTGCTGACGGCCGGTACTGCTTGGGCTTCAACCGAGCCCCCGGGCACCGTCATGGTATTTGAAGGGGCCCGACTCATCACCGGGACAAACGCCCCGCCGATTGAAAACGCCGTATTTGTGGTTGCCAACGGCATGATCACCGGTGTCGGCAAGCAAGGTGCGCTCGCAATCCCTGCCGGGGCAGTGCGCATCGACCTTACCGGAAAAACCGTCATGCCCGCACTGGTGGACGATCATGTCCATATGGGATACCGCAAAGGCTCCAGCTTCTCGGCCGACAACTACACCCGGGGAAATCTGCTGGATATCCTCGACCGCTTCGCATTCTTTGGCGTGGCAGCCATTCTCGAGACTGGAACCGGACGTGGCGACCTGCCCTTCGCGATCCGCCCAGAAGCCCTGCAGGGCGCGCGCTATCTCACCACTGGCAGCGGCTTCGCCATGCCTGATGCCGGCCCTGGTGGGCCCATGCGCGATTCGATTTATGGTGTCACGACGGAAGCCCAGGCTCGCCAATACGTACGCGAGCTCGCAGCGCATAAACCCGACATGGTGAAGATCTGGGTGGATGACCGTAATGGCAGGGTGGAAAAGCTCAAGCCTGCGCTCTACCGTGCCATCATCGATGAAGCACACCGACACCATCTGAAGGTGATGGCGCATATCGTCAACCTTGCCGACGTGAAAGACCTGCTTAGGGCGGGAGTAGATGGTTTCGCCCACATGGTACGGGACCAGGAAGTCGACGATGAACTGCTGCAACTCCTGAAGGCGCGTCCGAACGTGTTCTTCCTCGAGACACTTTGGGGGGAGCGACGCAGCATCTACACGTCACCGCCAGCATGGCTTGAAGACCCCATGCTGCGCGACGTCTACACGGCAGCAGATCTGAAGGAAATGGCGGATCAGTTCCGACCCGACCCGGCTGTCACTCCCCAGGCGTTGGCACGGGCGCGCGCCATGGCGCAGATGAGCCTGCACAATACGGCCCTGCTTGAAGCCGCCGGGGTGCGACTCGGTCTTGGTACCGATACCGGCGGCATGAATGGTGGCCAGTTCTTCGGCCTGGGCACGCATGTTGAAATGGAGCTACTCGTCAAACGCGCCGGACTCACCCCCATGCAGGCCCTGCTGATCGGCACACGCAATGCGGCTGCGATCCTGGGGCTGGACCAGCTGGGTACCGTGGTACCGGGAAAAAGCGCGGATTTCATCGTGCTCGACGCCAACCCCCTGGATGACATTGCAAACACGCGTCGTATCGCCCGCGTTTACCTGCGTGGCGAGGAAATCCCACGAAATGCCTTGAAGGCCCGCTGGGCAGCCCAGGGAAATTGAGATCCTGATCAGCCGGGCGTACACATCCTGGCGATTTCTGCTGCATTTCCCAGTTTTTCAACGTTCCAGCAAAGATCCATGGCCCGGCGGATGGTGGGGTCGGGCAAAATCCCTTCGGCCAGATCGGTAAACTTGGCTTCCAGCGCTTGATCACTCATCGGCACTTCCAGGCTTCCCACAGCATGCTCGATATGGCGCTGAAGCACTTGTCCATTCTTGAGTATGATCACCATGTCCACCTGGGACGTGGCGATGCCCGGAGTGATCACCGGGATGATCTTTTTGCGCAATGCCACGACGACGGGGTTGGACAGAGCGCGTGCGCTGAACTGTTTTTCGCCGGCAGCTCCTTCCACCAGGGCCACTGCAACGGCATGGTAAACGCTGAACTTCCCTTCGAGCCCGACTTGCGGGTTCTTTTTGCCGGTTAGCTCCAGCACCAGGGGATTGACCTTGATCTCCACGCGCTCGATCTGATCGGCTTTGAGATGGTTTTGATTGCGCAACTGGATGGCGGCATCGATGGCCGGGTGCAACACGATACCGCAGGCAAACGGCTTGTATGAATTCAGCGCAGCCTCGAAGTGCTGGCCCAGCCCCTCTGTGATTTCCCTGAAGTCCTGTTTTGTACTGATGGTATGGGCCCAGCCCCGCTTGGCCTCGATCATGCCATTGGAGCTCGTGAAATTTTTCGCTGCCAGCAAGGCGGAAAAGATGCCGTTGCTGGCAGCACGACCCGGATTGAAGCTCTTGTTCATCGAGCCAAAGGATTCTCGTAACCCCACAGGCTGTGAGGCTGCCAGCCCAAGCGCCCACACCATCTGTTGCTCGTTCAGACCCAGCAGCTTTCCGGTTGCCGCCGCTGCTCCAAAAACACCAGCGGTGCCCGTGATGTGCCAGCCCGTATCAAAATGGTTGGGGTAGACCGCGTTGCCAATCCTGCACTCCACCTCGATACCAAGGATCATGGCATTGAGAAAATCCATGCCGGAGACGGGATGCCATTCTGACAGGGCCAGAATGGCGGAAGCCACGGGGCCCGCTGGATGGATGATGGTTTTGAGGTGGGTGTCATCGTAATCGAAAATATGGCTCGAGACCCCATTGATGAAAGCGGCATTCATGATGTCGAACCGTTCGTGACGCCCCAGGATCGAGGCCTGGGGGGGGCCGGAGAAAGGCTGCAGTGCCGACACCGCAATATCCACCGTTTGATGATGTGAGCCGCCTACCGTCACCCCCACCCAGTTCAGCAGGGTTCTCACGCCCTCTTTGCGCACATCCTCAGGAAGGTCTTCATAACGGGCTGCCACCACATAACGCGCAAGTATGCGCGTCACCTCACCTGGCGCCGCACCGGTCCCCTGAGCCGGCTTTTTATTGCCGTCCACGGCCATTGGTTTAGGGACTGTTTCGGCAGCAGATGCCGCAATGACAGGAAGCATTGCAGCAAAACGCAATACCGATCTGCGGTCAGTGAGGGGCATGAGAACTCCTCCGAAAAAAAGTCCGGTTAAGGTCGTCTTGCAGTCAGTTCACGCAGGTTTTGCCCCACGAGGCGCGCCACCTTGTTATCCGGATTGGTAAAGCGCTGCAGACTGATTTCGTTATTTCCCACGGTGGCACGCGTTGCCGGCGCATTGCCGATAATCAGCTCGGTCAGGGATCCAGCATCCAGTTTCAGGGTTTCGTCAGGGCCAAAGACTTTTTGTTCGTGCCCCCCATCACGACGATAGAAGCTCACCCAGGTGGGCGCTGAGAAACGCAACTGGATTTCCGCCTGCCCCGGCTTTTCAGCAAGCGCTGGCGCTGCCACTGGCGCTGCCACCCGAGGAACCGTCACGGGTAACGCAGCAGCAGGAGGTGGCGCACTGGATGGCGGAACCACGGGCTCAACCGGCAGGGCCAGGGGTGTCGGCCCAGGAATGACGTCATGCTCACGAAAGCCATCACGCGCCACATAGGCCACTCCGAAAATGACACACAAAAGGGCGGCCAGGGACCACAACAGGGGGCGCCCCAGCCTCAAACGGGGCTGCTCCGGCCTTTGGGGCTCGGG
>JAJZEH010000038.1 GCA_021805725.1 Pseudomonadota bacterium
ATCTGCGCCACATGGCGTTATCCATGATGGTGATCAATACCGCCAACCCCCAAATCGAGATCAATTCCACCCATGCCATCGTTCCCATAGAAATTCTCCTTGATGAAGAGTGATTATGGCTACGCCGGTCACGATATTTATGTTCATCTTGGCTTGATTTCTGGTGTTCATACAGGCCTTACGGCGAAGCCGTCCCCCCCCGGCCACGATTCAGGATTGCCGTCCGTGACTTCGAGGTGGTAGAAATATAATCCTTTTTCAGGCCAACGCCAAACGCGCTGATCAGGCCAGGATATTGATGTTGGAACCCACGGATTGGCCTGGCTGGGTCTGCTGGGTCTGCTGGGTCTGTTGGTTTTGCTGATCCTGTTGGGCCTGACGTGCCTGCTGCCGGGCCTGTTGCAGGGCCTGTTGCGCATGCTGGTCTTGCTGCATTTGCAGCGCACTGCTCACGGTACTGATGGCACTCGTCGGCATAATGCCCCCTGTATGGACACAATCATCACGCTAGCATCGTACTGCGATCCGGCCCTGGCGTAAAGCAGAGGCCAGAAACATGAAATCTGTCTGGTCAGGATACCGGTTTTGAGTGCTTCAGCAGTGCTTCAAACTGCTCGATCGGCAAGGGTTTGCCGAATAGATATCCCTGATAATGCTTGCATCCCGCACTGAATAAAAACTGTCGTTGTGCTTCTGTTTCCACCCCTTCTGCGATGACTTCCAGGTTAAGACTCTGCGCCATGGCAATGATGGTGCACACGATGGCCTTGTCACTACTGTCCTCGGTGATATCACGAACAAAAGACTGATCGATCTTGAGCTGGCTCAATGGCAAGCGCTTGAGATACTGCAACGAGGAATAGCCCGTCCCAAAGTCATCCAGCGACAGGCGCACGCCGGTATGCTTCAGGGCATTCATTGTGATGATCGTGTCTTCGATATTATCCAGCAGCGTGCTTTCCGTCAGCTCAAACTTGAGCCGGTGGGGATTGATGCCATGATTTTTGACACAGGCCTGCACCTGCCGGGAAAAACCTTCCTGATGAAATTGTCTGGCGCTGATATTGGCGGAAAGCACAAAATCCCGGGTGTTTTCCTGAGACTGCCATAATCGTAGCTGGCGACAGGCGGCTTCCAGCACCCACTCTCCGATGGCCAGTATCAGGCCGGACTCTTCCGCCATGGGTATGAACTGTTCTGGCGCGATAATGCCCATCACGGGATGAACCCAGCGAATCAAGGCTTCAGCACCTGTGGGATTGCCCAAGGCATCAGTCTGGATCTGGTAAAACAATCGGAATTGCTGATTCCCGATCGCCTGGCGTAATTCTTCTTCAAGAGCAGCCTTGGCAGTCACGCTTTCCTGCATCTGCGGATCAAAGAAACGCATGGTGTTTCGCCCCGCCTTCTTGGCCTGGTACATGGCAATATCGGCCTGTTTCAGCAAATCCTCGATCCCCTGCTCATGGCCCCTGAACAAGGTTGCGCCAAGACTGCAGCTGCCATGGTAATCCAGGGTGGGCAATGGGTATGTCTGGGAAAGACAGGCAAGGATTTTTCCACCAACAGCCTCGGTCTGCGTAGCAGCCTCTATATCCGCTTCACTCAAATCCTCCAGCATCACCACAAACTCGTCTCCACCGATGCGCGCCACGGAATCGCCTTCGCGTACACAGGCGATCAGGCGCTCGGCCACCTGTTGCAGCAACACATCGCCCACGCCATGGCCCAGCGTGTCATTGAGCGTTTTGAAATTATCCAGGTCGATGAACAGTAACGCCCCCTGTCGACCGTTGCGGGCGCTGGAGGCCATGGCCTGCTTGAGCCTGTCCGTGAGAAGCCGACGATTTGGCAAACGCGTGAGATGATCATAAAACGCCAGATTCCTGATTTCTTCTTCAGAGCTCTTGCGTAAGGTAATGTCCGTCAGCGTGGCCACATAATTTGTGACGGTGCCCCTCACATTCTTCACTGCAGTAATGGTGAGGTACTCCGGATAGATTTCGCCATTTTTCCGACGATTCCAGATTTCTCCTCTCCAGGAGTCAGTTTCGATAATGCTCTTCCACATGGCCTGGTAAAAGCTGGCATCCTGTCGGCCTGAGCTCAACAGGCGCGGATTTCTGCCAATGACTTCTTCACTGGTATATCCCGTGATTTCCATGAAAGCCCGATTGACTCTCAAAATTGTGCCTGTTGCGTCCGTGATCAACATGCCTTCCTGGGATTCAAAGGCCGTCGCAGCGATTTGAACTTCGGCTTCCGATTTTTTTCGCTCCGTGATGTCGCGTGAAGAACAAAACAGGATGGGGTTACCCTCCAGCGCCAGGGGGAAAACGCTGATCTCGACATCAAAGATAGTGCCATCCTTGCGGCGGTGCCTCGTCTCGAACTGGGAACGGCCTTTCTGCAAGCCCCGCGCCCTGACGAGATCGGGCAACTCCACGTCGCTCCATTGGGCATCCCATCGCGAGACATTCATGCCGATCATCTCTTCACGACTATAGCCCAGCATGGCACAAAATGAATCGCTGACTTCGATGATATTGCCATTCTCGTCCACGATGTGAATGCCGTCGCTGGCATTGTGCAGCAGGAGCGCGTTTTTTTCGGATTCGCGGTTCAGGATCTGCGACGTGCGTTTGCGTTCGGTAATGTCCAGGGCGTTTCCGATGAACAACTTGATCTGGCCATGATCATCCCGCAATGCAGATACGGACGTTTCTGCCCAGAACAGAGTGCCATCTTTTTTGAGATACCGTTTTTCGAAACGCAAATGCTGGACCTGGCCGCTGGATAGCATCTCGTAATGCCGTCTTGATGCCACCCGGTCATCCGGATGGGTGAGGTCGGCTACGGTACATTCCAGCAATTCTTCTGCATCGTAGCCGAATAGATGCATTGCCACATGATTGGCCTGGACGATACGCCCGTGAGAGGGTTCGATGGAAACCATGGCGGTAGGAGAATTTTCAAACAGGACGCGCTCCTGCACTGCGGCTTCGTTCTGGTTTTTTGCCTTGACGGCGTGTTCCCGGGTTCGCCTTGTCGTTTCTGCCACGCCTGAAACGACAAGGCCGCTCAAGCAGAAAACACTCAGGCCAAACCAGTGGGTGAAAAGCCCGTCTCCGGGAATCTTTGCGCCAAATGGCCAGAACAGAGGCACTGCAATGCAAGACAGGGCCGTTGCCAGAACACCCGCATAGATCCCGCCAAAGATGGCTGCAATCATGACGGCGGGGTAAAACGTCAACCACTCCAGATCTGCCCCAAGGGACTGCAACGGCCATTCTCGCAGGCCGATACCCAACCCCACGAGCAAAGCGACGATGCCGTAGCCCATCCAGGTGTGACGGGACAAGAACTGCAATTTCATTCCATAGCCCCCAGCGCTTGAGCGCCCTTGATGTCGTGGCGCAGCAATGATCAGGATTTGTAAGGCTTGTACGCTTAATAATGCATTTTATTCTCATTCCATCTTGTTCGTCAGCCGCAATCAAACCCCTCGCAGTCCTGTTTGTTTATAAGCATCCAACTGATTTTTAAGAAATTTTGTATGTCTGCCCGGTTGGGATGCTGACATCAATGCTGAAGCCCCCTGATTGAACACATCACCTCGGGAGAAAAGGCCAAGAAACCAGATGGATTGCAACGATTGCCACACTCCGCATGGATCGAACATCTCGCCGCCATTTAAATCACGGGCTCCGTTCATGCGTGACGAATGTCATGACGCCCGCCACAACAGCCAGGCACCCTATGGCACCGCTGCCTCGGGCATCCAGTCTGGCGTAAGAGAGCATTTGCCTGAAGTGAATAGCGCCACCTGAAACGTGGCGCTATTTTTTGGAGGCTTCCAGTTGAAGTCTTTTAGTAAGCGCCCCCTGCACTCTCTCCTGGTTTTTCTTCCTCAGGATAGTGGTAATAGAGCGTATTGAGATATTGAGCCACTATGGTGATGTCTTCACTGCTCCACCCCAGATTTGTGAATTTCTGCCAGTGCCGTACTTCTGCCTGAAGGGTGGGCCAGTTCCTGGCCAGCTTTTTGTCACGCCAATGGATCTGGGTGTTATGGCACGCGATGCAATACGTAGAGTACAGCATCTCACCACGCGAAACGCTTTGCACGGGCTCGGCCTGGCTCTCGGCCATTGCAACGAGCAGGATCCACAGTAATACGAATCTTGATCTACGCGGCATGATGCCCCCTTCTGCGTGGTCATCCAAACAGTCTACACCCCGCTAAATGTTTGTGGGGATGCCATCAATCCGAAGCGGATCCATCCCTTTGGGGAAAGTTGACACGACTGTCCGTTGTTGCGGTTCCCACAAAGAAAATTTTCTGCTGGGCGATGAATTCCCGATGACGCTGCGACAACGCATCAAACCGCCTGCCCATGGCATGCCTCCAATCGGTTAAAGCCGCTCACCAGCGCCTTGATGGATGCCGTCACGATATTGGTGTCCAGGCCCACACCAAAGCACTCGATGCTGCTTCCCGGACGTGTCACTTCCATGAAGGCGCAAGCCTGGGCATCGCCTCCCTCTCCGCTCCTGCCCACGGAACGCTCTTCATAGCTGCGAACCTGAAACTCCATATCCAGGGCACGCAGTGCATGCACGGCAGCATCAATCGGGCCATTACCTTCGCCGGCCAAAAGATGCACCTCCCCTCTGGACTCCACGCGCAGACGGATGCCCTGGCCACGCCCATGTTCGTAGAGATGGTGTTCCACATAGCGCAGTGGCGTTTTCGGCACAAGATATTTCTGCGAGAATAGTTGCCATATCTGGGCCGCGCTCATCTCTCCCCCATGAGCGTCCGTGTAGCGCTGTACTTCCCCCGAAAACTCCACCTGCAGGCGGCGCGGCAATACCACGCCATATTCCGTCTCCAGCAAGTAAGCAATGCCACCCTTTCCGGACTGGCTGTTGACACGGATCACCGAGTCGTAACTGCGCCCCACATCGGCGGGGTCAATGGGCAGGTAGGGCACATTCCAGGGATCATCGGGCTTCTGCACCGCAAAACCCTTCTTTATGGCATCTTGGTGGGATCCTGAAAACGCCGTAAAGACCAGATCGCCCACATAGGGATGGCGAGGGTGAATCGGCAGCTGGTTGCAGTGCTCTACGGTGCGTGCCACCGCATTGATGTCCGTGAAATCGAGCCCCGGTGCCACGCCCTGGGTATAGAGGTTGAGCGCCAGCGTCACGATGTCCACATTACCCGTACGCTCTCCGTTGCCAAACAGGCAACCTTCCACGCGATCCGCTCCGGCCATCATGGCCAGCTCGGCGGCGGCCACAGCCGTTCCGCGGTCATTGTGCGGATGCACGCTGAGGATGGCGCTGTCGCGCCGCGCCAGATGCCGATGCATCCACTCGATCTGGTCCGCATAGATATTGGGGGTGGCGGATTCCACCGTCGCTGGCAAATTCAGAATGACCTTGTCGACCGGTGTGGCCCCCCAGGCAGCCGTGACGGCATCGCAGATCTCCAGCGCAAAATCCAGCTCGGTGGAAGAAAAGGTC
>JAJZEH010000007.1 GCA_021805725.1 Pseudomonadota bacterium
GGGGGAAGGATTCGAACCTTCGAAGGCAGAGCCGTCAGATTTACAGTCTGATCCCTTTGACCGCTCGGGAACCCCTCCAAAACGAACCCGTAATTATGGGCCAGTGTCAATAGGCTGTCAATGCTTATATGTGTTACGAAATACCCACCAACGCGAAACCCCGTAATTGAAGAACATTCCAGCCACCGAACCCAGCGCCACGGCCAATGCAGGCTGCTGCGCCAAGCCCTGGCTGGAAAAGACCGCTACCAGATAAACCCCGTTGTTGATCACCCCCCCCAGGCCGTTGGCCCAGAAGTAACGCAACCATTCCCGCAACCACTGCGGGTGCGCCCGTTTTGCGAAGGTAAAGCGTCGATTGAATGCCCAGGTTACTGTGACGGCCAGCGAAAATCCCACGGCCTTGGCGCTAACGAGATCCAGTCCCGCCCAGCTTGTGAGCAAGACCACCGCGCCCGCGTCCACGCAAAACCCAGCGCAGCCAGCCAACGCAAACGAAAGGATTTCACGAACCCGCGAATGCACATCATTCCTTTTGATTTTGAAGGATTTTTCAGTTAACAGCGGTATAATACAGGGTGTTGAACACACTGTTCCAACCCATGTGCCTTTCATCGACATCATGCAACCCACGCTCAGCCTGATCGTTCCAATGCGCAATGAGGCGGCCAACATCAGCCCATTCTATGAGCGTGTCCGGTCCGTACTGGACCCCCTGGACGAATCCTGGGAGATGGTATGCGTGAATGACGGCAGCGAGGATGCCACGCTACACCGGCTTTTATCGCTACGGTCTCAGGACCCCCGGATCGTCATCATCGATTTGTCCAGAAATTTTGGCAAGGAAGCGGCCTTGACTGCAGGACTGGACCACGCGCGGGGCGATGCCATCATCCCCATGGATGCCGATCTGCAGGACCCGCCCGAACTCATTCCCGAACTCCTTGCGCGCTGGCGAGAAGGATTTGAAGTGGTGCTGGCCATCCGCACCAGCCGCGTCAGCGACAGTTTCATCAAGCGCACTACTGCCCGTCTGTTCTACCGCTTCATCAATCGCCTGAGTACCGTTCCCATTCCCGCTGACGCCGGCGACTTCCGCCTGATGTCGCGCGTGGTCGTCGATGCGCTTCAGCAATTGCCAGAGCGCCGTCGATTCATGAAGGGGTTGTTTGCCTGGGTCGGTTTCAAAACCGCCAAGGTGCACTACCAGCGCCCGCCTCGACATGCCGGCCAAACCAATTTCAATTATTGGCGATTGTGGAATTTTGCTCTGGAAGGGATCACGTCATTCAGCCATATTCCGCTCAAGATGTCATCCTACTTCGGGTTGCTGGTGTCTTCCTTCGCATTTCTGTATGCCATCAAAATCATCATAGACACCTGGGTCTACGGTAACCCCGTCAAGGGCTATCCCTCCATCATGGTGGCCATCCTTTTTTTCTCCGGCGTGCAGCTGGTCGCCATCGGCGTGATTGGCGAATACCTGGGCCGCCTGTACGAAGAAAGCAAGCAACGACCCGTCTACCTGATCAGAAAATGCTATGGCCCCCCTCCGTCCGAGCCGAGTTGAGATGATCAGGCTCAAAACGACATTCGGCCTGTTGCTGATTGCGGCCCTCCCGGGGTGCAGTTCAATTCTGCCGCAATCGGAAAACACCAACGTCAATCCCTGGACCAGCTACCAGGAAATGCAAACGATGTTTGACAGCATCGTTCCCCACAAGACCACAGTGGAGGATCTCAAGGCCTTGAAGCTGGATCCGCATGCCAACCCCAACATTGCCATCCTGAATTATTCCGACATCCTGCGTCGCTTCATTCCCAGCCCCTCCATCAACGCGCACGATCTGGACCTGGGCGTGCAGGAATGCATCAAGGCCAAGATGGCCTGCGAAGGCTATGAAATCAACCAGGCGGTCATGGAGAGCAATCGTTACGGAAACTTTTTTGTCGACTTTCTCAACTTCAAGCGGCAAACAAACATCGAGGGCTGGCGCTTCAACGGCATCCTGCTGATCAAGGACAACATCGTCATCTACAAGCTGTCTGGCGGCGAACCTTCGATCCATAAGAACGAAGAGCACGTCAACCCGCTGGGGCCCCTGCAGATTTTCTGACGCTCAACCAGCCTCGCCAGAAAGCGCAGCTCGGTCCACATACCACGCCGCCCCCGCAACCCGCGCCGCGGGAAATTGCGCCCCATCCTTCATGCGCTGCAAGGCTTCATGCTTTTCCACACCCGTGACTAGAAACAGCTTGTGGCGGGCCGCATTCAAGACGCCCAATCCCAACGACACCCGCGATGCCGGAGGTTTGGGCGCATTGCAGACCGGAACGGCAAGCGCCGTGCTGCCCAGGGCGGGATGGTTTGGAAACAGGCTTGCCGTATGCCCGTCCTCACCCATGCCCAGCAAAACCAGATCGAGCGGTCGCGCTGAATCGAGAATCAGGGCATATTCCGCAGCAGCTTCCGTGGGACCCAGTTCTGCGGGAATCTCATGGACCTGCGCTTGAGGAATCGGAACGTGCTGCAAAAGCGCTTCGTGGGCCAGCGTGTCATTGCGCCCGGAATCCCCGCGCGGCAGGCATCGTTCATCGCTGAAGTACACCTCGACGCGCGACCAATCGAGTGCCCCGTGGCGAAGGTGCTCATAGCAGCGGCGCGGCGTATTGCCGCCGGACAGCGCCAGGCGGAAGACCCCGCGCTCGGCCTGCGCCTGCATGGCTAGCACGGCAATTCGTTCGGCCGCAGCAACACCCAAAGCCTCGGGGTTTGCAAACACCTCAATAGGGTTGCAGGTCGGCACCGTCAGGATCCAGGGAGTGGCGCCAGAACTGGTCATCGCGCGAAAAGAGTCGATAGGTGCCCCGCGGTCCCCAACTGCCCGCCTGATAACTGTTGATGAATTCGCGTTCCATGGACCACACCTTGATGACAGGATCGACCACTCGCCAGGCTGCCTCGACTTCGTCCATGCGCAAAAACAGCGAATGATCGCCGTGCATCACGTCCAGCAGCAACTCTTCGTAAGCATCGTAATCCGCATCCTCTCCCTGGCGGTAAGTGGCATCCAGACTGATGGTGCGGGTCTGCAATTCCAGGCCCGGCATTTTGACCTGCATTTCCATCCTGAGGCTATCGTTGGGCTGAATCCCAAGCATGATCCAGTTGGGTTGCGGCGGACCATGGCGCGACTGGCGCAGCAGGTCCTGTGGCGGGCTCTTGAATCGGATGCAGATGGCAGAGCTATTTTCTGCCATACGCTTGCCTGTTCGCAGATAAAACGGCACACCCGCCCAGCGCCAATTGTCGATGTAAACCCTGAGCGCGGCGTAGGTTTCGGTAACGCTATCGGGCGCCACGCCAGGTTCATCCAGGTAGCCTGCCACTGCCTGCCCATCGACCATACCGCTGGCGTACTGCCCCCTGAACGCATGGGCGTGCACCGCGTTTTGGGGAATGGGGCGAATGGCCTTCAGGACCTTGACCTTCTCGTCGCGCAGGTGCTCGGCAGACAGGGAGACCGGGGGCTCCATGGCCACCAGGGTCAGGAGCTGCAGCAAATGGCTCTGGATCATGTCACGCAGGGCACCTGCCCCCTCGTAGTAATCCGCACGCCCTTCGATACCATGCGTTTCGGAATGCGTGATCTGCACGTGATCCACATAATGCTGATTCCACAACGGCTCCAGCAACAGGTTGGCAAAACGGAACACCATGACGTTCTGTACCGTGCCTTTGCCCAGGTAATGATCAATGCGGTAAATCTGGGGCTCATCCAGGTGCTTGTATAGCCCGGCCTGCAGGGTCTGCGCGCTGAGCAAGTCGTAGCCGAAAGGCTTTTCGATGACAACCCGTCGCCAGCCGCCCTTCTCGCCCAGCAGTCCTGCTAGCCCCAGGTGCTCCACAATGCCCGGGTAATCCGCAGGCCGCACTGCCATGTAAAAAACCATGTTGGCAGGAAAGCCCTCCGTTTTTTCCAGTTTTTCCTGCAGCGCGCGATACGACTCCTGGTCCCCCGGATCAATGCGGTGGTAATGCAGCCGATTGCGGAAGCGCTCCAGGGTGGGGGCATCTGCGTCGGCGACGTCGCGCGCCTGCAGCAGGCCCACCACTTCATCCTGCCATGCCTGCCTATCCATGGCTTCAAGGCTGGACCCCACCAGGATCATATCGCTGGACAGCCGCCCCGAACGCTCCAACTGATAAAGTGCCGGGATCAGTTTGCGCCGCGCAAGACTGCCGCGCGCTCCGAAAATCACCAGGGTGCAGGGCTCAGGCTTTTTCACGGGAATCCTTGATGGCGTGTCCGCCAAAAGCGTTGCGCATCAGGGAAAGCAGCTTGAATCCGTAGCCGCTCTCGTCCTGACTTTGAAACCTCATCTGCAGGGCGAGACTGAGTACGGGTGTCGCCACGCCCTGCTCAATCGCTTCGATGGCCGTCCACCGACCTTCACCCGAATCGGCCACATAAGGAGCCACCCTTGCCAATGCCGCATCAGCATGCAATGCCTCAGCGGTCAGGTCCAGCAACCAGCTTCGAACCACCGACCCTTCCTGCCACAACGCGGTAATTTTGGCGAGATCAAGCGCAAATTCATGCTTGCCCTCCAGCAGGGTCAGGCCCTCGGCCAACGCCTGCATCATTCCGTACTCGATGCCGTTATGCACCATTTTGACGAAATGCCCGGCGCCGACTGGCCCCACGTGTGCCCAGCCTCGATCGGATGCGGGCGCCAGGATCCTGAGCAATGGTGCAACGGTAGCTGCCACTTCAGGTGTGGCCCCCACCATCATGCAATAACCGTTTTTCAGCCCCCAGATGCCTCCTGAAGTGCCCGCGTCCATGAATCCAATGCCCTCCTTGGCCAGCATTGCGCCACGACGCTGGCTGTCGTGGTAATTCGAGTTGCCGCCGTCGACGATAATGTCACCCGGCTGCAGCAGGGTGACGAGCTCCGCAATCTGGCTTTCCGTCACGGCGCCACTGGGCAGCATCAGCCAGACGATGCGTGGCGCCTTGAGTTGCGCAACCGCTTGGGCGGGCGAGCCGCACGATATGACTCCTGCCTCCTGCGCCAGTCTGCTCAAGACATCCGGTGAACGATCATAGCCTACAACCGACACTCCACCGCGACATAACCGCGTTGCCATGTTGCCACCCATCTTGCCCAGTCCAATCATACAAATTTTCATTGGCCATCCCCTGTTTTCCAAAAGCCCGCCCTCCAACCAGTTTACCCTCAGAACTTGTAAGCAACTCCGCCATAGAGCTCAGTCGTGTGCCCTCCGGGAATGAGGGCTGAATTACCTACATCATATCGGTCCAGGCCAAATCGCAATCCCACAGTTTGTGTCAATTTGTACTGGCCGCCGATCCCTACGACAATCCCGTTCTCTCCCGAAGTATCTGGGGCGTCCATGGTTGTTCTGGCGAATCCAAACTTGCCCCGCAGCGTGAAATCCGTATTCCCTACCGGAATGATCCCGATCGCCGCCAGCGAGGTGGCATTGAGCCGGTAATCATTGCCCACACCGATCTTTCCCAACCTGTCGTACTGCCCCTCGATGGCCAGCGCCTTGGAAATTTGATAACCCCCAATCAACCCCGTACTGGCGTCAACGCTTTTGGTGAGCCCCGGCCCGCCAACATCCGTACCGGCTCTGCCCACGTCGGCACCAATATAGAAGCCGCTGTCGCTTGCAATGGCGGGGAGGGCCGTAGCAGCACACATCATGATGACCATGGAAGTCCGTTTCACGACAAATCCTCAAATTGTTGGAACACCCGGATTGTCCGAATTTTTCCGGGATATTTCATCTCAACAGATTTCAGATCTTAAGCAAGTAATGCAGTGGCATGGCACGCAGGAAAACCTGCGCGCCATGGAAAGCGGTGCCGCAGGGGGCTTCCGTTATTTGAAGAGACTTACAAAGGCATATTTACTGAGGAGAACTTTGGGTGAGATATTCAACTTGAACTGCGCTATTTTTTCCCTGTAATAATCACTATTCTTGGGCGACTTTCTAACATCCCTGTAGAGCGCGCGCAGACTCAACATAAAAATGAATGGGTAAAACAGCACCATGAAGGTAACGGAGGTTTTCCCCCACTCCGTCATGTGCGCTTCCGTTCGCCCGAATCCCGCAACCTTGCCCAGTGCATTGAGTTGCTGAATGCCGATGAGCCACAGGTGGCCAAAGTACTTCTCGCCCTGATCATTTTTTCCCCACACGCCATCAATAAAGCTCCATGGTGTGGATCTCAAGTGCTCGCTCTCAAACACAAGATAGCTCAATCTTGATTGGAGCGAACTCCGGCTTGGCGTCGTGATGAACAGCTCGCCTCCCGGTTTTAAAATTCGGTACGCCTCTTGCAGGGTAAACAGCTGATTCGGGAGATGCTCTATGACTTCCTGAAGCACCACCATGTCAACGGACGAGTCTTCGATGGGCAGCACTTTTTGCACATCCGCATAAAGGGGCTTGTCCTCCAGTTTGCTCCAATCGGGAATCAGTTCGTACGGCGTCACGGTAGCGCCAAGCCTGCGAAGAATGTAGGTCGTGACACCCTCTCCGCAAGACAGGTCAACAACCTGTTTCCCCTCCCAATCCTGCCTTCCTGAAAAAAAGCGGGCGATGTTTTCGCGAACACCCGTATAGCGAGTTCCATCAAATGGATTATTCTTCAAATAATCATTCATCCAGTTCCCCGCCGTAGATTTTATTGGTGCCGACAGTAGGAATCGAACCCACGACCTTCTGATTACAAATCAGCTGCTCTACCATCTGAGCTATGCCGGCATTTTGAAGTGAACCTGCTTGAGCGACTATTTGACGACTGTCAAAGTCGGCTTCTTCTGCTTTTGCTGTGGATCAGCTTCCGCGTCTGATCCCGATTCTACGGCCTCCTGGGAATCCTTGAAGCCTTCGACATCTTCGGTTTCAATCTCTTCCGGAGGAAACAGCATCCCTTCCCCCGTCTCGCGCGCGTACAACCCTTTGACCGCATTCCAGGGCACTGATATTTCTCTCGATACACCGCCAAAACGCGCGCTGAACTGAATCTCCACGTTATTCATGGTGAGGTTTCGGGTCGCTGCCGGCCCGACGTTCAAGACGATCTGCCCGTCCTTCACAAACTCCATGGGAACCCGCGCCTGACCACCTTCTACCTGGACCTGAATCAGGGGGGTCAGTCCGTTATCGTTGCACCATTCCCACAACGCGCGGGTCAGGTAAGGCTTTGTCGATGAAGTGGCCACTTACTTTCGCATGGCTTTTTCAGAAGGCGTCATCGAGTCGATGAAGGCCTGGCGCGAAAAAAGGCGCTCTGAATACTTCAGCAGCGGTGCCGCCTGCTTGGGCATGCTGATCTGGTAGTGATCCAGACGCCACAGCAACGGTGCAATCGCCACGTCCAGCATGGAGAACTCTTCACCCAGCATGAACTTTTGCTTTACAAAAACCGGCGCAATCTGCACCAGGTTTTCGCGAATCATCGCGCGCGCCTTGTCCGCCAGCTTGGCATTGCCCGCTTCCAGCACCGAAACCTGTGAAAAGAGTTCGGCTTCAAAACGGAACAAAAACAGTCGTGCTCTGGCACGCATCACCGGGTCAGCTGGCATCAGCTGCGGATGCGGGAAGCGCTCGTCGATGTATTCGTTGATGATATTGGATTCGTACAGGATCAGATCGCGCTCCACCAAAATGGGGACGCGATTATAAGGGTTCATCACCCCGATATCTTCCGGCATGTTATACAAGTCGATATCAATGATCTGGAAATCCATCCCTTTTTCGAACAGCACGATGCGGCAGCGCTGGCTGAATGGGCAGGTGGTTCCTGAGTATAAGGTCATCATGCTACGGTACTCGCTCGGTGGGTGGCCAAAAAATCAGTGAACATCTTTCCAGTACTCGTGTTTGAGCGCTCGGGTAATCACAAAAGCCAGGGCAAGAAAAATCATGACCCCGTAACCGATGCGAATGCGCGTTTGCTGCATGGGCTCTGCCATAAAGACCAGATAATTCACCAAGTCAGCCGTGAACTGGTCGTACTCCTTGGGTGACAACTTGCCTGGCTTGGCCAATACCAGCGATGCCGCATGGTGCTCGCCCTCGCCCGGCTTTCCTTCTTCAGCCTTCAGCACCTGTTCGCCTTGCAACTCGTACAGCACGTGCGGCATGGCGACCTGGCGAAACACGAGATTATTCCATCCCGAGTCTCTTTGGTCATCACGGTAGAAAGAACGCAGATAAGTGTATAGCCAATCGGCCCCGCGCACGCGCGCTTCCACTGATAGGTCAGGTGGCGGCACACCAAACCAGGCCTTGGCATCCTTGGGATTCAAAACCACGGTCATGTAATCCGCAATCTTGGCATCCGTCAAAATCAAGTTCTTTTTGACCTGTTCTTCTGTGAGGCCCAGTCGAGTGAGCAGATCATAACGCGCAAACTGTGCGCTGTGACAGGTCAGGCAGTAATTCATGAAATGCTGTGCGCCACGCTGCAACGAGGCCATGTCCGATGGATCGATCGGGGCATGATCGAGCTTGACGCTTGCCGGGTTGGCGAATGCACCGGACCCCGCCATTGCCAGCACCAGGGCAACCCCCCACTGGGCCGCGCGTTTTTTCCAGGAATCGATTTTCATCATCCGGTCACTCGTTCAGGTACGGGCTTGGTCTTATCCAGCCGGGTATAGATTGGCATCAGGACAAAAAACCCGAAATACACCAGGGCGCAGATGCGTGAAACCGGGTTGACGTACCACAGATTGGGGTCCTGGGTACCCATGTAGCCCAGAATCAAAAATGCCAGTACAAACAGACCCAGCGCAACTTTGTACAAGGTTCCACGGTATCGGATGGATTTGACGAGTCCGCGATCCAGCCAGGGCAGAAGGAAGAAAATGGCGACCGCCACGCCCATGGCGATGACGCCCAGCTGCTTTTGCGGTATGGCGCGCAAAATTGCATAAAACGGCGTGAAATACCATACGGGCGAAATATGCGGCGGCGTCTTGAGCGGATCAGCGGGAATGAAATTGTTGTCTTCAAGGAAGTAGCCGCCCATCTCCGGGGAAAAGAAAATTATCCCGAAATACACGGCCAGAAAACCCACCACCCCCATGATGTCCTTCACCGTGTAATACGGGTGGAACGGGATGCCGTCCAACGGGATACCGGTTGCCGGGTCCTTTTTCTCCTTGATTTCGATGCCATCCGGGTTGTTTGAACCCACTTCATGAAGTGCCACGATGTGCAGGAAAACCAGAATCACCAGCACCAGGGGCAATGCAATGACATGAAAGGCAAAGAAGCGATTGAGCGTGGCATCGGCGATGACGTAATCTCCGCGAATCCACAAGGCCACAGGCGGGCTAATCGCGTCCACCAGCGAGACGATGACCTGCGCCCCCCAGTAGGACATCTGCCCCCAGGGCAGCAGATAGCCAAAGAAGGCCTCGGCCATCAAACACAGGTAAATGGCCATCCCCAGAATCCAGATGAGTTCACGCGGTTTTCGATAGGATCCGTACATCAACCCCCGCATCATGTGCAGGTAGACCACCACAAAAAACATGGAGGCTCCCGTGGAGTGCATGTAACGGATCAACCAGCCGTAATCCACGTCTCTCATGATGTACTCAACGGAAGCAAACGCAAACCGCGCATCCGGTTTGTAGTTCATGGTGAGAAAAATGCCGGTCACGATCTGAATCACCAGCACCAACATGGCCAGTGAGCCGAAGTAGTACCAGAAGTTGAAATTTTTTGGCGCGTAATACTCAGCCAGGTGTTCCTTCCAGACGGTCGTCAATGGAAATCTTGCATCGACCCATCCCAGCAAACGAGACATTGCATTCATGCTCAAGCCCCTTTCTTGTCATCGCCTACCAACAAACGGGCATTGGTGAGGAAGGTATATGGAGGAATCCGAAGATTGAGCGGTGCCGGCATCCCCTTGAACACCCGCCCGGACATGTCATATTTGGAGCCATGGCAGGGGCAGAAAAAGCCACCTGGCCAGTCGCTTCCCATGCCACTACCTTCGCCCATTTTCATTTTTTCCACGGGTGAGCAGCCCAGGTGAGTACAGATTCCAACAGCCACGAGCAGGTTGGGATGTTCGTTAGTGGCACGATTGACGTTTTTGCAATAATCGGGCTGCGTGGAATCAGCGGATTCGGGGTCACTGAGCAAGTCAGCATTTTTAGCCAATTGCGCCATCATTTCGGGGGTTCGGTTCACCACCCATATGGGCTGGCCGCGCCATTCCTGGGTAATCATCATGCCCGGTTCCACTTTGGAAAAGTCTACTTCCACTGGACCGCCTGCGGCTCTGGCCCGGGCGCTGGGCATCATACTGAGCACGAAAGGAGTGCCCACAGCCGCAACACCAGCGGCTGCCATTGCGACAGTGGCGCCGACAAGAAACCTCCGGCGGCCAGCGTCTGATTGCGCTTCACTCATGATGATTTACCTGTTTTGGGCTATATTGCTGATTTCAAATGGGGGTATTCTAACAGAATGCCCCCTAAAGCTTAAGTTCGGCAGTGGATGCCCCCTGCCGCGGGGTATTCATGTTGCATTGCGGCGGCTATCATACCGTTCAGCCTTCCCAGGATTATTGATCTAATGCAAAAGCTTTGGCTCGTCTTTGCTCAATCCGTCACCATCTGTCTGGGGGTTCTGTTCGTCGCGACCCTGTTCAAACATGACCTGCTTCCGGGTAGAACAGATTTGGGCACCCTGCACGAAGTTGTGCGCGAAAACGGTGCCGCCCCCGCCGACTCCTTCCGGGATGCGGCGCGCAAGGCCATGCCCTCCGTCGTCAATATTTTCACAAGCAAGGAAGTTCGCTCCCGCCATCCCGCCATCGTTCCCGACAATCCCGAACTCCGGCGCTTTTTTGGTGATAATCTCCCCCCCGAAACCCATCAGCAACTGAGCCTGGGATCTGGAGTCATCGTCCTTGCCGACGGCTACATTCTGACCAACGATCACGTCATAGACGGCGCCCAGGAAATCCAGGTGGCGCTGTCTGACGGCAGAACCGTCAAGGCCGAACTGGTGGGCGCCGATCCTGAAACCGACATTGCAGTGCTTCGGGTCAACCTCAAGGGGCTTCCGGCCATCACTTTTGGCTCATCCGATCAGGTCAAGGTCGGCGACATTGCGCTGGCCATCGGCAATCCTTTCGGAGTTGGCGAAACAGTCACCATGGGCATCATCAGCGCCTTGGGCCGTAGCCGATTGGGCATCAACACCTTTGAGAATTTCATACAGACGGATGCCGCCATCAACCCGGGCAACTCTGGTGGTGCGCTGGTGGACGTTTCCGGCAACCTGATCGGCATCAACAGCGCCATCTACTCCAAAACCGGGGGCTCGCAAGGCATCGGATTCAGCATTCCGGTCAGCATCGCCAAAAACGTCATGGAAGAAATCATCAAAACCGGCAGCGTCACACGCGGCTGGATCGGCGTTGAGGTTCAGGACATCACGCCGGAGCTCGCAGAATCCTTCCGACTGGACAAGCCCACCGGCGCCTTGATCTCGTCCGTACTGAAGGGCGGACCAGCAGAAAAATCAGGGGTCAAGCCAGGCGACGTGCTGGTGGAGGTCAACGGTGAGCCCATCCAGGATTCACAGGAAATGCTCAATCACGTTGCGGCTCTGAAGCCGGCGCAAAACGCCCGGTTCAAGGTGATTCGCAATCACCAGGCGATGGTGTTCACGGTCACCGTCGGCAAGCGCCCCAAGGGCACGATCAAGAATCTGGATGAGGAAGAGGATCAGTAGTCGTCGAAGCCATACGGCTTGCCACCAGTATGCCAAGCTCGTACAGAAGCCAGAGCGGAACGGCCAGCAAGGTCTGTGAAACCGCATCGGGCGGGGTGAAAATCGCACCGAGTATGAATGCGCCCACGATGACGTAACGCCGTGCATCGCGCAGTTGCCTGACCGTGAGCACCCCCAGCTTGACCAGCAGCACCACCGCCACGGGGGTTTCGAATGCCAGACCGAACGCCAGAAACATGTTGATGACAAACCCCAGATACTTCTCGATGTCCGTCATGATTTCCACGCCCTGGGGTGCCGTGCTCGTGATGAATCCGAACACGAAGGGGAACACTGCAAAGTAGGCAAAAGTCATCCCGCAATAAAACAGCACGGTGCTGGTGACGATCAAGGGCAGGGCCATGCGCTTTTCATGGGAGTACAACCCGGGCGCAACGAATCCCCACACCTGATAGAGCACGTAGGGCAGCGCGAGCAGGAACGCAATCAGGCCCGCCACCTTCATCGGTACGAAAAAAGGCGTCGTGACTTCCGTGGCGATCATGTGCCCACCCGCCGGCATCTTGCTCAAGAGGGGCAAGGCAAGCCAGGTATAGAGCGTATTGGCAAACGGCAACAGACATAGAAACACGCCAAACACGGCCACCACGGCACGAACCAGACGACTGCGCAATTCCACCAGATGGGAAATGAATTCCTGGACTGCTCCTGTCTCTTCGGTCACGACGCCTCCGGCCCGGCGGCGCTCTCAGGGGCCTGGGGCTTCAGAGGGGGCGCCATGGGCCTGCTGCGCAAAGGTGCGTTTGGGCGCGCGCTGAAGGGATCACCGCCCATCGGCATCTGCAAGGGTTCCAGGGGAAGCGGCATCTGTGCCGCGTTGGGGTCCGGTACTGTTGCCGAGGCAGGGGACGGGGTTTCCAGCGCCCGGTCCAGGTCTGACAATGCTGCCGGGCTGTTGAGCATTTTCTCGGCCTCCTGGGACGACGTCGTTACCTGCCGTTCCGCTTCGCGTGCCGCTTCATTCATTTTTTTGTGGAGTTCGGTCAACTCCGACTGCTGGATTTCGCGATCGATCTCCGCCTTCACGGTCAGTGCATAACGCCGAAACCGGCCCAGCAGGATCCCGGCGGTCCGGGCTACTTTGGGAAGCCGTTCGGGACCAATGGCTATCAGGGCCACGACCCCGATCAGGCCGATTTCGGAAACACTAAAATCCAGCATGGGTCAACGCAAGGTCTGCCGCTCCGGGTCAGGAGTGGGTCTTTTCCTGCGTCTTTACCTCGACATTGGAAGCGATGGATTTTTCTTCCAGCGGTTTTTTCTCTTCACCCTTGTCCTCCGCTGCCGCGTTACCGGCCATGCCTTCCTTGAAGCTCTTCACAGCGCCTCCCAGGTCGGCCCCGATGTTGCGCAATTTTTTGGTACCAAACACCAGCACCACAATCAGCAAAATCAGCAACAAGTGCTGAATGGTAAATAAATCACCCATAGTAATGACCTCCCGAAACGCCTCCGGCGTTATTCCTTGTTGAGTAACGTTGTCATGGAATGGGGCTTGCCGCCACCTATCACATGAACATGCAGGTGATACACCTCCTGGCCTCCGCCCCGACCGGTATTGATCATGGTGCGAAACCCATCGGAAAGACCCTGTTCAGTCGCCAGTTTTGGAGCCAGCAACAGAATTTTGCCCAACAGCGCCTGATCCCCGGAATGACACTGGATCAGGGAATCCACATGCTTTTTTGGAACGATCATGAAGTGAACCGGGGCCACTGGATGGATATCATGAAATGCAAAGACATCCTCATCTTCATAAACCTTCCTGCTGGGCAGTTCTCCCTTGCTGATCCTGCAAAAAATGCAATCGCTCACGATGTGGCATCCTGACGGTTACGCATGGCCTTTTCCTCGATCCCCGAAATTCCCTCGCGCCGCGCCAGTTCCGCGAGCACATCGCGGGGCGCCAGTCCCAGATGGGCCAATAGTATCAGCGAGTGAAACCAGAGATCGGCTGTTTCCCGAACGACATGCAGTCTATCACCGTCCTTGGCCGCCAGAATGGTTTCCAAGGCTTCCTCTCCCACCTTGCGTGCGATCGCATCCAGGCCCTTGCCATACAGCGCGGCCACATAGGAACCATCCGGATCAGCCCCTTTCCGGCTTTCCAGCATGGCGCTCAGGCGTTCGAGAATGTCGTGATTGTTCTCCACTTAAGGCCCTCAACGCTTGTAAATTCTGGTTGGATCTTTCAAAACGGGGTCGGTTTCCACCCAGACCCCCTGCTCAAGGCGTCTGAAAAAGCAGCGTACCCGTCCAGTGTGACAGGCGATCCCCCCAACCTGTTCCACCTTGAGCAATACCACGTCACCATCGCAGTCCAGCCGAACTTCGCGAACCCTCTGCAGGTGCCCGGATTCCTCACCCTTATGCCAAAGCTTTCCGCGCGAGCGCGACCAGTAAACCGCCTCGCCAGACGACACGGTTTGCTGAAGCGCCTCGCGATTCATCCAGGCCAGCATCAGCACATCGCCGCTGACGGCATCCTGGGCAATCGCCGGTACCAGCCCTCCGGCATCCCAATGTACGGTATCCAGCCATTCTGTCACAAGCGCACCTCGATTCCTTGGGCTGCCATGAAATCCTTGGCTTGGCGCACCGTGTATTCGCCGTAGTGAAAAATGCTGGCCGCCAATACGGCATCGGCCCCTCCCTTGAGGATTCCGTCACACAGGTGCTGCAGGTTGCCCACACCACCGCTGGCGATCACGGGCACGCCCACGGCATCCGCAACGGCGCGGGTCAGCTCAAGGTCGAAGCCTTCCTTGGTACCATCACGGTTCATGCTGGTCAGCAATATTTCGCCTGCACCAAGCCTGGCGGACTCTTCAGCCCAGGCCACTGCATCCAGCCCCGTGGCATTTCTACCGCCGTGCGTGAAAACGCCCCATCCTGAAGCGGTATCCGCCCGTTTGGCATCAATCGCCACAACGATGCATTGCGATCCAAAACGGCCAGCGGCTTCGGCGATCAACTCTGGATTCAGTATGGCCGAGGTGTTCATGCTGACCTTGTCCGCACCGGCATTGAGCAGCCTGCGCACATCCGCGACTTCGCGCACCCCACCCCCCACGGTGAGCGGAATGAAAACCTGCGCAGAAACCGCCTCGATGATGGGGATGATCAGACCTCGTCCGTCCGAGCTTGCGGTAATGTCGAGGAAGGTGACCTCATCCGCACCCTGCTCGTCATAGCGACGCGCAATCTCCACCGGATCTCCGGCGTCCCTCAGGCCGACAAAATTGATGCCTTTGACGACACGCCCTGCATTGACATCCAGACATGGAATAATGCGTTTGGCCAAACCCATAGGTCAGCGCTCGCCTGTGACCGGGCGTGACAAACTGATGGCGAGTT
Source organism: Pseudomonadota bacterium (assembly GCA_021805725.1). The sequence goes on from JAJZEH010000007.1 coordinate 15,230, forward strand.
GATTGGCCTCGGCAAAATCAAGGGTCCCTTCGTAAATGGCCCGCCCGGTAATTGCCCCCATGATGCCCTCAAACTCCACCTCACAAAGCGCCCGAACGTCTTCCAGACCCGTAATGCCTCCGCTGGCAATGACCGGGATTGTCAGCGAGCGCGCCAGTGCCACCGTGGCCGGAATGTTGACCCCGCTCAGCATGCCATCACGGCCGATATCGGTATAAATGACGGCTTCAACGCCGTAATCCTGAAAACGCCGCGCCAGATCCACCACCTCATGCCCCGTCAGTTTGGACCAGCCATCCACCGCCACCTTGCCGTCGCGCGCATCGAGTCCCACCATGATGTGGCCTGGAAAGGCATCGCAGGCTTCGTGGAGAAACCCCGGGTTTTTGACCGCTGCCGTACCGATGATGACCTCCGATACGCCACTGTCCAGATAGCGTTCGATGATGTCGAGGGTGCGGATGCCCCCCCCCAACTGCACCGGGATTTCACCATTGACCTCATCCACGATTTCGCGCATGGCCCGCTCGTTGACCGGCTTTCCTGCAAACGCGCCATTGAGGTCCACCAGATGCAGACGCTGCGCCCCCTGTTCGAGCCAATGTCGCGCCATTTGTGCGGGTTCTTCGGAAAACACGGTGGCTTCTTCCATCAGGCCTTGTCGCAACCGGACACAGCGGCCATCTTTGAGATCAATAGCAGGAATCAGGATCATGGTAAAACTCAGGGCTTCCAGTGAACGAAATTGCCAAGCAGCGCGAGTCCGGGCAAGGCACTCTTTTCCGGGTGAAACTGCACGGCGAAAATATTGTCCCGCGCCACGGCACAGGTGAAATCAAAGGCATAGCGAGTACTTGCCGCGCCGATGCCGGAATCGTGTTCCTGCACATAATAGCTGTGCACGAAGTAGAAGCGCGCACCTTGGGGAATACCTGACCACATGGCGTGATTTCCGGATTGGTTCACTTCGTTCCAGCCCATATGCGGCACTTTGAGCCGCTGCCCTGCAGGAGAAAACATCCGGTCGTCCGGAAACCGGCGCACATGCCCGGAGAGTATCCCCAGCCCCGGAGTCGGTCCTTCTTCAGACGATTCAAACAACATCTGAAGCCCGATGCATAGCCCAAGAAACGGTTTGGTCTGGGCTGCCTCCCGAACGGGTTGGCGCAAATGGCGCCGGTCCAACTCGCGCATACAGTCCGGCATTGCACCTTGGCCAGGAAACACAACCCGCTCCGCCGCCCTCACGCGATCGGGGTCGCCCGTGATTTCCACAGTCGCGCCCGGAGCCACATGTTCCAGCGCTTTGGCCACGGAACGCAGGTTGCCCATTCCGTAGTCAATCACTGCGATATGAGTCACGGCAGATCCCTGACGTTCAAAGCAAACCTTTGGTGGAAGGCGTCACGCCGGCAGTCCTGGGGTCCATTTCGACGGCAGCGCGCAACGCCCGGCCAAACGCCTTGAATACCGTTTCGGCCTGATGATGTGCATTGCGACCCTTGAGGTTGTCCACATGGAGCGTCAGATGCGCGTGATTGACGAAACCCTGAAAGAATTCATGGAACAGGTCCACGTCGAATTCGCCAATACGCGCCCTGCTGAACGGAACATCGAAAAACAACCCGGGGCGCCCAGACAGGTCGATGGCCACCCGCGACAGGGCTTCATCCAGGGGGATGACTGCGTGGCCGTAACGGCGCACGCCCTTTTTGTCCCCGATGGCTTGTGCGAAGGCCTGCCCCAGCGTGATGCCGATATCTTCCACGCTGTGATGCGCGTCAATGTGCAAGTCGCCCTTGCAATGTACCGCGAGATCGATCAGGCCATGTCGCGCAACCTGGTCCAGCATGTGATCCAGAAACGGAATGCCGGTATCAAGCCGCGACAATCCTGAACCATCAAGGTTGATATCTGCGGTAATTTGGGTTTCGAGTGTGTTGCGTGTGATCTGCGCCGATCGCATGGGATGGCCTGAAGGTATTTGGTTAAGCCGCTGGTTGCAATAACAGGTTCATTCAAGGGTGTCCTGAAGCGCATCCAGAAACCGTTGGTTTTCGTCGGAAGTGCCCACAGTCACCCGCAAACAGTCTGCCAAAAGCGGATGCGCGGCACTCAAGTTCTTGATCAATATACCACGATGCCGTAGGCCGTCAAAGATGCGTGGGGCCTGTGCTACGCGGAACAGCAGAAAATTGGCATCGCTGGGATACACCGTCACCCCTGCAAAGGCGGCCAGCTGCCGCGCCAGAATGCCCCGTTGTTGCCGGATATGGTCGGCCTGCGCCTGCAGGACCGCTTCGTGCGAAAGGACCTCCAGCGCAACGGCCTGGTCCAGCATCGAGATGTTGTACGGCAGCCTGACCTTGTCGATTTGCCCCACAATTTCGACCGGACCGGACAAAAAACCCAGCCTGATCCCGGCAAGCCCCAGCTTTGATACGGTACGCATCACCAACAGGTTGGGGAAGGCCAGGAGGCGTGGCAAAAAGGACTGGTCAGTAAACGGAAAATAGGCCTCGTCAATCACGACGAGCCCAGGGGCACGGCGAATGACTTCTTCCAGAACCTCTGCATCAAAGTGGTTGCCGGTAGGGTTATTGGGGTAAGCAATAAAGACCAGGGCGGGCTCTTCGCGTTCCATGGCGGAGAAGAGCGCCGCACCGTCGAGCGTGAAGTCGGCCTTGAGCGGCACCCCGACGAAACGCATTCCCACAAAAGTGGCGATCATGCGGAACATCACGAAGGCGGGCTCCACCCCCAAAATCACGGCGCCCGGCTTGGCTACCGTCAGCGCAATCATCTGGATCAGCTCGTCGGACCCGTTTCCCAGCACCATGGCTGCCGCGGGATCGATGCCCATGGTCTGGCGCAACAACGCCTTGAGCGCCTCTGGATTGGCATCGGGGTAGCGGTTGACTTCCAGGGTCGACAGGCGTCGGGCGATGGCGCTGCGCAGCTCGTTGGGCAGCACATAGGGATTTTCCATCGCGTCGAGTTTGATCATCCCTTCGGCAGAAGCTACAGCATAGGCAGAGAGCCCCTTGATTTCATCGCGAATGCAGTCCTTCAACGGTCACTCTCCGCAACGATAGGCTGCGGAACGCGCATGGGCCGGAAGCCCTTCCCGTTCTGCCAGCACCTGGGCCACTTCGCCCAGGGTATGCGCTCCCTTTTGCGACATCTTGATGATGCTGGTCCGCTTCTGAAAATCATAGACTCCCAGCGGGGATGCAAAACGGGCGGTACGGCCCGTGGGCAGGACGTGGTTGGGACCCGCGCAGTAATCGCCCAGCGCCTCTGAACTATACGGCCCCACAAACACCGCTCCGGCATGCCGGATTGACTTCAACCAGCGCTCTGCATCCGCCACTGAAAGCTCCAGATGCTCGGGTGCGATCTGATTTGAAATCGCGCAGGCTTCCTCCAGATCGCGTACCTGAATCAGTGCACCGCGGTTTTCCAGGGAGGTTTCGATCACCGCGCGACGCGGCATGGTTTCAATCAACTGGCAAATGGCCACCTCGACCCGATCCAGATAGTCTGCATCGGGGCATAGCAGGATGGATTGCGCCAGCTCGTCATGCTCCGCCTGGGAAAACAGGTCCATAGCCACCCATTCCGGGGGAGTGGCGCCGTCGGCGATCACCAGAATCTCGGACGGGCCTGCCACCATGTCGATGCCCACCACCCCGAACACGCGTCGTTTTGCCGCAGCCACGAAGGCATTGCCAGGCCCGACAATCTTGTCCACGGCAGGGATGGTCGCCGTGCCAAAGGCCAGCGCAGCCACGGCCTGGGCACCACCCACGGTGAAGACACGCGTCACGCCTCCCAGCGCAGCTGCAGCCAGCACCAGTTCGTTGCGGACACCGTCGGGGGTGGGCACGACCATGATGATTTCCCGCACGCCTGCCACATTGGCCGGGATGGCGTTCATCAGAACCGATGAAGGATAGGCAGCCTTGCCTCCGGGTACGTAAAGACCCACACGATCCAGTGCCGTTACCTGCTGGCCCAGCACCGTGCCATCGGCTTCGGCGTAGGTCCAGGTTTCATTTTTCTGTCGCTCGTGGAACAAACGGATGCGTCGCGCCGCCTCCATCAAGGCAGCGCGCTGCTGCGCGGGCAGCCCTTCGAGCGTCTGCTGCAACAGGTCCGGGGAAAGCTCCAGTGCCGCGGCAGAATCTGCCTGCCACCGGTCAAAACGCCGGGTATATTCCAGCAACGCGGCGTCTCCCCGCTCCCTGACTTCTGCCACGATCCCGGCAACGGCTTCGTCCACTGCTGGATCCTGTGCACTTTCAAAAGCAGTCAGATGTGCCAGGCCTGCGGCAAACCCGGGATCAGCGGAGTTGAGTCGACGCAGTTTCATGACGATTCCACTCCCTTGGCAAAGGCTTCCACAATTGGGGCAATCCTTGAACGATTGAGCTTCCACGCCGCCACGTTGACGATCAGACGCGCGCTGATCGCCGCAATCTCCTCGACCGCTTCCAGGTGGTTGGCTTTCAGGGTGTTGCCGCTACTCACCAGATCCACGATGACGTCTGCGAGACCCGTCAAAGGGGCCAGTTCCATGGAACCATACAACTTGATCAGGTCGACGTGCACCCCCTTTTCGGCAAAGTGGTTGCGCGCCGTGGTTTCGTATTTGGTGGCCACGCGCAGGCGCGCCCCTCGACGAATCGTGCCTGCATAATCAAAGCCCTGCGGCACGGCCACCATCAACCGGCATTTTGCAATCTGCAGGTCCAGGGGCTGATACAATCCGCGGCCCCCGTGTTCCATCAACACATCCTTTCCCGCCACGCCGATGTCCGCGGCACCATATTGAACATAGGTGGGCACGTCGGAGGCCCGCACGATGACTAATCGAACATCGGGGTGATCGGTAGGCAAAATCAATTCGCGGGAATGCTCGGGATCCGCCAGAGGTGTAATGCCCGCAGCTTTCAGCAAATGTGCGGTATCCTCAAAAATCCTGCCCTTGGACAGGGCAATGGTCACCCCTTCAAAGCGCGGTGACGCTTCAGGATTCATCATGCCTCCTCCACGGAACGACGAGCAATCCGTGCTCCCAGGCGAGAAAGCTTTTGCTCGATTTTTTCATAACCGCGATCCAGATGATAAATTCGATCCACCACGGTCTCCCCGTGCGCGATCAGTCCCGCAATCACCAGGCTGGCCGAAGCACGAAGATCGGTTGCCATGACCGTGGCCCCCTCCAGTTTGCCAACGCCGCGAATGATGGCCGCGTTGCCTTCCACCTCGATATTGGCACCCAGCCGTCGCAATTCCTGCACATGCATGAAACGGTTTTCAAATATGGTTTCCGTCACCACGGTGGTGCCCTGAGCCACAGCGTTCATGGCCATGAACTGGGCCTGCATGTCCGTAGGAAATGCAGGGTAGGGAGCCGTGCGCAGGCTGACCCCGTGATTGGGCCCGCGCATGCGAATCCTGATCTGGTCCGCGGCGCATTCGATCGAAGCGTTGGCTTCGGCAAGCTTGTCCAATACCGCATCCAGCGTATCTGGGCGCACCCCCAACAAACGCACGTCTCCCCCCGTAGCTGCAGCGGCCACCAGAAAGGTTCCGGTTTCGATGCGATCCGGCATGACGCCATATTCCGTTCCATGGAGGGTGGCCACCCCTTCGATGGTGACGACGTCGGTTCCGTGCCCCTTGATGCGTGCCCCCATGCGGATCAGGCATTCCCCCAGGTCAAACACTTCGGGCTCGCGGGCGGCATTTTCCAGTACGGTGGTGCCTTCAGCCAGAGCCGCAGCCATCATCAGGTTTTCCGTCCCGGTCACTGTGACCGTATCCATGAAGATACGCGCGCCCTTCAAGCGCGATGCCTCGGCCACGATATATCCATGTTCAATTTCAATGTGCGCTCCCATGGCCTGCAAGCCCTTGATGTGCAGGTCTACCGGTCGTTCGCCGATGGCACATCCTCCCGGGAGGGAGACCCTTGCATGCCCAAAACGGGCCAGCAACGGTCCCAGTACCAGGATCGAGGCGCGCATGGTTTTGACCAGCTCGTAGGATGCAACGGGCTCGCTCAGGGTGCCGGCATTCAATGTCACCTGGCTTGCCTGGCGTTCCACGGCCACTCCGAGGCTGCGCAGCAGGCGCAGCAGCGTGCCCACGTCACGCAATTCGGGCACGTTGTCAAAAACCACGGTCCCTGAAGTCAACAAGGAGGCGCACAGGATGGGGAGGGCAGCATTTTTGGCGCCCGAAACCCCAACCTCACCCTTCAGCGGGTAACCGCCTGTTATGACGAGCTGTTCCACGTGTAAATAAAACCGATCAGTGGCCCAGGGCCGCCCATTGTTCAGGCGTCAGGGTGCGCATGGAGAGCGCGTGAATCTCGGCCCGCATGCGATCGCCCAAAGCCTGATAAACCAGTTGGTGCTGGGCAACACGGCTTTTGCCTGAAAATTGATGGCTCACGATGATGGCTTCGAAATGGTGCCCATCCCCGCTCACCTCCACCCGTTCGCAGGGCAAATTGGTCTCGATGTACTTTTTGATGTCCTGGGGCTGAACCATGATAGGTTTCCGTCAAAGACCCTGACCTTATGTTCGCAAGCGCCAACCGCTGCGCAATAACGCCAGGGTCGTCCATGATAAGGCCAAACAGGCACTTCCGACAATCAACAGCGACTCCCAGGGAGAGACGTCACTGCCGCCCAAAAACCCGTAGCGAAAACCGTCAATCACGTAAAAGAAGGGATTGAAGCGGGAAAGGGCATTCCAGAAAGAGGGCAGCGAATGAATGCTGTAGAACGCCCCGGACAGAAAGGTCAGGGGTAGCACGATGAAGTTTTGCCACGCCGCCATCTGGTCGAATTTTTCTGCCCAGATGCCCGCCAGCACGCCCAGCGACCCCGACATAATCGTGGCCAAAAGCGCAAACACCATGATCCACAGCGGCGCCTTACCCGGAATCGGAAAGAAGAACCAGGCGGTCAATACCACCACCGACCCCACCAGCACGCCACGCACCACCGCAGCCAGCACATAGGCCCAGTAAAATTCCCAGTGGGAAAGTGGCGTGAGCAGGACAAACACAAGGTTGCCCGTCACCTTGGATTGAACCAGGCTTGAGGAACTGTTGGCAAAGGCATTCTGCAACATTGACATCATGGCCAACCCCGGAACGAGGAAAGCCGCATACGAAACGCCAGGGTAGACTTCCGCATGGTCGGCCATCACGTGAGAAAACACCAGGAGGTAGAGCAGTGTGGAGATGAGGGGGGCCAGAACGGTCTGCAGCGACACCTTCCAGAACCGCAGTACTTCCTTGAAGAACAGGGTCAGAAATCCGCGCATTCGTTATGCCCTGGCCTTGATTCCGCCATCCCGCATGATGGCCACGAACACGTCTTCCAGGCTGCCCAGGGCGCGGGACTGCAACAAGTGCTGCGTGGTATCCAGTGCAACGATCTGCCCTTGCTTGAGAATGGCCACACGGCGACAGAGTGACTCGGCCTCCTCCAGATAATGCGTCGTCAGCAAAATCGTATGACCCTCGCGATTCAGACGCTGAATGAATTTCCAGAGACTCTGTCGCAGCTCCACATCCACACCGGCAGTGGGCTCATCCAGAACGATGACCGGTGGCCGGTGGACCAGTGCCTGCGCAATCAGCACGCGTCGCTTCATGCCACCCGAAAGGGTCCGCATGTTGGCGTGCGCTTTGTCGGCAAGTTGCAGGTTGTGCAGGATGTCGTCGATCCAGTCGTCATTACGCGCCAAGCCAAAGTACCCGGACTGGATTTCCAATGCTTCGCGGACCGTAAAGAACGGATCGAAAACAAGCTCCTGAGGCACTACACCCAGATTTCGACGCGCCTGCTGATAATCCCGCGCCACATCAAAACCCATGACCTTGAGCGTTCCCGCGTCGGGAACCGACAATCCTGCCAGCAAGTTGATCAACGTTGTCTTTCCGGCGCCGTTGGGGCCCAACAGGCCAAAGAAATCGCCTGCCTCCACCGTCAGATCCACTGACCTCAGGGCATGCACAGTTCCAAAATGCTTGTCAGCGCCGTGAATTTCGATGGCAGCAGTCATACCGGGAACGTCAGGAATATTCAGTCGGGAATGGCATGGTGATCAAGCAGAAAGGAGACGCCGTACAGTTCCGCCAGAACGCGCAAATTATCCGGCACCCCCTCAAAGGTCACCGTGCGTCCTGCGGCCTCGGCTTCGCGCCGCCATTGCAGCATGAGCGCAAGTGCCGAAGAATCGATATCAGTCGCCCCCGAAAAATCCACGGTTACATCCATGCTGGCGACGACGGACTTGGCCTCGCTGAGCACGGCGGCGGCTGAATCCATGACCAACGGGCCCGAAAGCGCGAGCCTCTGGCCCTCCAGCTTGATCATCGTTTGTCTGCCAGCTTGCGTTTGTCGTCCAGGGCTTTAATGAGCCCATCCAGCCCATTGCGGCGCACGATATCGGTGAATTCACTGCGGTAGTTGGTGACGAGGCTGACGCCATCAACCCGGATGTCGTAAACCTTCCAGCCATCGCCCGTCTTTTCCATGCTGTAATCGATGGGAATGGTCTGCCCCCCGGAAGGCACAATGGCCGAATGAACCACGGCTTCCGTTCCACCGGTTTGATTTTCGGTACCCTTGATCTGCACGACCTGATCCTTGTATTGCGACAGGGAGGTGGCATAAGTTCGGACCAGCAAATCCCTGAATTCATCCACCAACTGTTTTTGTTGGTCCGCAGAGGCCTGATTCCAGTTTCTCCCCACGGCCAATCGGGTCATTCGCGTGAAATCGAAATGTGGCAACACCTTTTGGTCAATCAGCGCGTAGGCCTTGCTGCGATCCCCCGACTGGATGCCCTTGTCCGTCTTGATGGAGGCAATAACCTCCTCGGCAGTCTTGCGAATCACTTCATCGGGCGGAACCTCCGCACCCAATGCGTTTAAACCCATCAGCAGCAATGCGAGCCCAGCCACGCCTGCGCTTTTCCATATCGCTTTCACTTTGGCGCCCCCTTTTCAGCCCCGCCATCCTGGGCCTTGTTGAACAAAAACTGTCCGATCAGCCGCTCCAAAACCACCGCGCCCTGAACCAGCTTGATTTCGTCGCCGTCTTTCAGCATTTTTTCATCACCGCCGGCATCCAGGCCAATATACTGCTCGCCCAAAATCCCCGAGGTCAGGACCGATGCGGACGTGTCCTTTGGAAACGGAAACTTCGTGTCTATCGCCATCTGGACCTCGGCGTTATAGTGCACCGGATCAAAGCTGACGGACTTCACGCGACCCACCAACACCCCAGCGCTGCGCACTGGCGCCCGTTCCTTGAGCTGTCCGATGTTGTCAAAATGTGCAATCACGGTATAAGTACTGCCACTCCCACCCGCGCTCAAGTTGCCCACCTTGAACCCTAGCATCAGGAAGGAAAAAAAACCAAGCAGGACAAAAATACCCACCCACAAATTCAATGTGCTGCGCGCCATCAGTTCCACCCTTTCAGCATAAATGCAGTCAATACCAGATCCAACGCCAGAATCGCCAGAGACGAACTCACCACGGTACGGGTGGTTGCGCCTGAAACCCCCTCAGCAGTGGGCGGGGCCTCATAGCCTTCAAATGTGGCTATGGCAGAAACCGCGATCCCAAACACCAAACTTTTGATGATACCGTTGACGATGTCGTGTCGAAAATCCACTGCAGCCTGCATCTGCGACCAGAAGGCACCATCATCCACGCCAATCAGCACCACTGCAACCAGAAACCCGCCGATGATCCCCATGGCACTGAACAGCATCGCCAATAGGGGCATGGAGATGACGCCGCCCCAAAAACGCGGTGCAACGACCCGGGCAATGGGGTTAATGGCCATCATTTCCATTGCCGACAACTGCTCCGTGGCCTTCATGAGTCCGATTTCCGCCGTAATTGCCGAGCCGGCCCGACTGGCAAACAGCAGCGCCGCCACCACGGGACCCAGTTCTCGCACCAGGGACAACGCCACCAGCACGCCTACGCTCTGCTCGGAACCATAATTTTGCAGCGTTTCGTGTCCCTGCAATCCCAAGACCATCCCGACGAACAACCCGGAAACCAGGATGATGATGAGGGACTGAACACCGGCATAAAAAATCTCGCGAATGACGAGATCAAAACGCCGGAAGCTGGTGGCCGAATGCATCACCGTCAATCCCAGAAAGGCTGCCGTGGCCCCAACCCGCTCCACGATCCGCAACGTTTTGTCGCCTATCGACCTGATCCCGCGCACAGTTGCTTCCAACGCCATGTTGTCAGGCCTCCTTCAACCCAAGATCGTCGGACATGGTCCGCGATGGATAGTGAAAAGGCATCGGGCCATCGGCCTCTCCCCAGATGAATTGATGTACAAACGGCAGGGTAGAGGCACGAATCTGATCAGGCGTGCCTTGCGCGACAATGACCCCTTCCGACACAAAATATACGTAATCGACAATTTTCAATGATTCCTGGACGTCGTGGGTCACCAGCACGGAAGTGGCCCCCAGCGCATCGTTAAGCCGTCGAATCAGCTGACCGATGACCCCCAGGGATATGGGATCCAGCCCCGCAAAAGGCTCGTCGTACAGGATCAGTTCGGGATCGAGCGCTGTGGCACGCGCCAACGCCACCCTGCGCGCCATCCCTCCGGACATTTCTGAAGGCATCAGGGATTGCACCCCTCGCAGCCCCACTGCATTGAGCTTCATCAGCGTGAGGTCCCGAATGACGCTTTCAGGCAAATGGGTATGTTCACGCATCTGAAAGGCCACGTTGTCGTAGACCGAAAGATCCGTAAACAGGGCCCCAAACTGAAACAACATGCCCAGGCGTCGACGCAAAGCATAGAGCTCGTCCTGGCTCATGTCGTTGAGGTGTTGGCCAGCCACCATGACCGACCCGTCGCGCGCCTGCAACTGTCCCCCAATGAGCCGCAGCAACGTGGTCTTTCCGCAGCCGCTCAGTCCCATGATGGCCACCAGGCTTCCCTTCGGGACCGTGAGGTTGATCCCTTTGAGAACCAGACGGCTGCCATAGCCAAAATTCAGATTGGAGATTTCTACCAGATTTGTCACGACGATGACACAAAGTGCCTCAAGTTCAAACAGCGTATGTTAAACTACGGCAAGCATTGTGGCGAATCGGGTTAACCTTGCAGAAGTCGCGTTTCGGCCTGTGCCAGCGATTCTGGCGTGCCCAGCAGGACGACCACGTCCATTGGAATGATCCGGGTATCCGCGCTGGGGCGCAAGCCCCGTATGCCGTGGCGTCGAATGGCCGTCACCTCGACCCCCAGCCTGTCGAGCATCAATTCCTCCAGCAATTTGCCGTTGGCATAGGCCCCATCTCCAACGACCACGGAATGCATTCTGGGTTGCGAGTGTTCTGCATTTTCAGCAGGATCGTCGGTAATGCCGCGAAAAAAGCCGCGCATCAGGTGATATCGCTCGGAACGCACCTGGCGGATCCGCTTGAGCACCCGCGCTAGTGGCACCCCAAGCTCCAGCATGGCATGGGACGCCAGCATCAATGATCCTTCGAGAATTTCAGGCACGACTTCGGCAGCGCCAGCGTCCTTCAGACGATCCAGATCGGCATCGTCGAAGGTGCGCACGATGACAGGCAAACCGGGTTCCAGTTCCCGGGCATGATTGATGATTGCCAGAGAAACGGGCGTATCCGCAAAGGTCACCACAATCGCTGCCGCACGATGAAGTCCTGCAGCGATCAGCACCTCGCGTCGCCCTGCATCTCCAAAGACCACCGACTCCCCTGCCGTGGCCGCAGCGCGAACACGCTGCGGGTCCATGTCCAGTGCAATCACGGGCAGGCCTTCCTGCTCCAGAAAACGCGACAGGTTTTGACCACTCCGTCCATAACCACACACAATGACATGGCGTTGCACCCCATAGCTGCGGGCCGAGAGTTCATGCAGCGCCAACGAACGCAGAGTCCATTCGCTTTCGCAACAATACATTACAATTCGGTCGCTCATCATGATGATCAGCGGTGACAGCAGCATGGAGATGACCATGGCCGTCAGGACGATTTGCATCGGCGCTGCTGGTAACAGGTGCAACCCCTCGGCTTGCGCCAGCAGCACAAATCCGAATTCACCGGCAGGTGCAATGGCAAGCGCCGTACGCAACGCCACGGAATCCAGATCGCCAAAAATCCGCCCCAAGGCATAGGCAATGATCAGTTTGAGTGCCAACAACCCAACAAGGACGGCCAATACCCAGGGCAGTTGCATCAGCACCACTGACGGATCAAGCAGCGTGCCAATCGTAATGAAAAACAGCCCGATGAGCACGTCCCTGAAGGGCTTGATGTAATCCTCGACCTGATACCGATAATCGGTTTCGGAAATCAGCACGCCGGAGATAAATGCTCCCAAAGCCAGCGAAAGACCCGCGCGTTGCGTCAGCCACGCCATGGCAAGCGTCACCAGGAGCACGTTGAGCACAAACACTTCTGACGATTTTTGGCGAGCCACCCAGTTGAACCATTTGCCCATCCATTTTTTCCCAAACCCCAGCAACAAGGCCAGGGCCAGGGCAGCCTTGAAGGCTCCCAGCATCAGGATATTGACAAGAGCCCCGTGGTTTTCAGCCAGGGCGGGGATCAGGATCAGCAGGGGGACCACGGCCAGATCCTGAAACAGCAGGACGCCCATGATGCGTTGGCCGTGGGGCGATTTGAGTTCAAGACGCTCCGCCAGCAGGCGCGACATGATGGCCGTCGAGGACAGGGAAAGCGTCCCGGCCAGCGCGATGCTGCTTTGCCAATTGAGGCCCGAAGCATAGGCCAGGCCAAAGCAGGCCATCAGCGTAACGGCCATCTGGGCTCCGCCCAACCCGAACACCGTGCGCCGCATGGCATACAGCTGGGCCAGGCTGAATTCCAGACCGACGGTAAACATCAAAAAGATCACGCCAAACTCGGCCAAACCACGCGTTGCTTCATCCGGAGGTATCAAACCGGTGGCTTTCGGCCCGATCACAATGCCTGCCAGCAGGTATCCCAGCATGGCCGGAAGCCCCATGCGCCTGAACAGGGATACCGCCAAAATGGCGGCCAGCAGCAAAATCAGGACGAGTTCGAGCGTATCGTTCATACCCTCAAGTATAATTGTTCGCTATGAATTCTGAGACGACTCATCCAGCCCCCATGAAAGATGCCGTCATTCTTGATTTGGCCCGCGAAGTTCTTGAGATAGAAATCGAGGCCATGGAGCAGCTTTCGGGACGCCTTGACGCCACCTTTGTCGCCGCGCATCACCTGATGCTTTCGTGCAAAGGCCGCGTCGTCGTAAGCGGTATCGGCAAATCAGGACACATCGCCAACAAGATCGCCTCCACCCTGGCCAGTACCGGCACGCCCTCCTTTTTCATGCACCCGGCTGAAGCCGGTCACGGCGACCTGGGCATGATTGCCGGCGAAGATATTCTCATGGCGCTCTCCAATTCCGGAGAAAGCGACGAATTGCTGGTGATAGCCCCCCTTCTAAAGCGGCGCGGCACCCGCATGATTGCCATAACGGGCAATCCGCACTCCCGCCTGGCCCGTCTGGCCGACGTTCATCTGGACGCTTCAGTTTCTCGCGAAGCCTGCCCGCTCAACCTGGCTCCCACGGCCAGCACAACGACCGTGCTGGCCCTGGGGGATGCACTGGCAGTCACACTGCTCAAGGCTCGCGGCTTCTCTGCCGCCGATTTTGCCCGCACCCACCCTGGCGGCGCACTTGGCAAAAAACTGCTCCTCATGGTTCAGGACGTCATGCATCAGGACGAGCGCATTCCGCGCGTTCCCATGGACGCGACCGTGTCCCAGGCCCTGGCGGAGATGTCCAACAAGGCGCTGGGAATGACGGCCGTGGTGGATGATCAGGGCCGGCTGCAAGGCATCTTTACCGATGGCGACCTGCGCCGGGCCCTGGAAAACGGCCATACGGCCATTCATGAAGTTCTCGTGAGCCAATTGATGACCTCCCATCCCATCGTCACCCACCCTGACAAGCTGGCCGCCGAGGCGGCAGCCATCATGCAGGACCGCAAGATCTTCGGATTATTCGTGGTCGACGATGCGCGTCGCCTGGTTGGCGCCTTCAACATGCACGACCTGCTCCGCGCAGGCATCGTCTGAAACCCATGTCACCGCTCACTCCAGAAGCTCTGGCCTCCCTGGCCCGGCCCATCCGGATCGCCGTATTCGACGTGGACGGCATCATGACGGATGGCGGCCTGACCTTTGACAGCTCGGGCCGCGAGCTCAAAACATTCCATGTCCGCGATGGTCAGGGCCTGAAACTACTCCAGGACGCCGGAATTGCGCTTGCCATCGTGACCGGACGCAGTTCTCCCATCGTGGATGCGCGTGCCCGGGAGCTGGGAATCCGCCATGTCGTCCAGGGCTCTGCAGACAAGCTGGTTTCCTGCCAAACCCTGCTGCGGCAACTGGAAATGGACTGGACACAATGTGCCTACATGGGCGATGACCTTCCCGACCTTCCGGTCCTCAGGCAATGCGGTCTCGCGCTCACCGTGCCAGAGGCACCGACGCTGATCCGTAACCAGGCCCACTGGATTTCTCCCGTGGGCGGGGGGAAGGGGGCTGTACGTTGTGCCGCCGAAATGATTCTCGACGCACGCGGGCAATGGCAGGAAGCCACCCGAAAATGGCAAGGTTAAGCCACAATCTTGAAGCCTGGACACCGGTGGCAGTGGTACTGCTGCTGGCCATGGTCAGCGCCTGGTTGTGGCGCGTGGTAGAAAGCAATGCGTTGCCAGAGGGCCGGGCCATGACCCACGATCCGGACCTGATCATGGAGCGCTTCGCAGCACGGCAACTGGGTGACAACGGGCAGATTCACTACACGCTCAGCGCCCGGAAGATGGTACATTACCCGGACGATGACACCTCCCATTTTGACGAAGTCATTTTTACGTCCCTAGAGCCCGACGCGCCGGCTGTCACGGTACGCTCCGAGCGCGCAGTGCGTTCGGGGCGTGAGGACGAGGTCGTCTTCACTGGAAACGTCGTGGTCACGCGCGAGCCCACCCAGGACCAACCGTTGACCGTCGTCAGGACCTCCACGCTTAAGGTCTTTCCCCAGCGAGGCATCGGGCAAACCGATCAACCTGTGGTCATAAACTACGGAAAGGACACCCTGACTGCGCTGAGCATGATCGTCAACAACAAAACCAGAATAGCTGAATTCACCCGTGCAAAAGTCATTTATCTGCCGCCGCATCGCCCTTGAGGCAACCTTGTTGCTGTTATCTTGCTGCCTGCCCGCTCATGCCGAACGTGCCGACAGGGAGAAGCCGGTCAACATAGAAGCTGACAAGATGACCGCCGACGACAACAAAAAATCGACGCACTTCGAAGGCCGCGTCATTCTCACGCAAGGGACCATCCGCTTGACTGCGGACGACATGACCGTGCGCGAAGATGCCGATGGCTTCAAATTTGCCACGGCCTACGGCAATCCTGTCACCTTCAGGCAAAAACGCGAGGGCGTGAATGAGTGGGTAGACGGCATGGCGCAACGCGTGGAGTACAACGGCAAGCTCGACCGCATTGAATTATTCGACAAGGCGCTCGTTCGTCGCGACAAAGATGAAATCCGTGGAAACTATCTGTCCTACGACACCAAGACGGAATTTCTCCAGGCGCGCGGCACAGGCGCCGCCGACGGTGGCCAGGCAAGCCCCAACGGACGCGTTCACGTGACCTTGCAACCTAAAAACGACAAGACCAAGCCGGCCACTCCGCCAACCCCACAACTCAAACGCGATCCGGAAGTGGCCCCATGAGCCTGTTGCGCGCTGAACATCTGGTCAAACGCTATCGATCCAGAATCGTCGTCAAGGATGTTTCACTCTCCGTGGAAAACGGGGAAGTGGTCGGTTTGCTCGGCCCCAATGGCGCCGGAAAAACCACCTGCTTCTACATGATCGTTGGCTTGATTCCGCTGGATGGCGGCGACATTTTCCTGGACTCGACCAGAATCAGCCTCTTGCCCATCCATCGCAGATCCCAGCTCGGGCTGTCCTATCTGCCCCAGGAAGCCTCCATTTTCAGACGCATGACCGTTGCAGAAAACGTCCGTTCCATCCTCGAGCTGCGTGGTCTCTCCGAGCAGGGCTGCCTGCAGGAACTCGATGAACTACTGGACGAACTCCACATTGCCCACCTGCGCAACAATCAGGCCATCAGCCTGTCCGGAGGCGAACGCCGCCGTGTGGAAATTGCCCGGGCTCTTGCCACCAAGCCACGCTTCATCCTGCTGGACGAGCCCTTTGCGGGGGTGGACCCCATTGCCGTCATGGACATTCAGCAAATCATTCGCTTTCTCAAGCAACGCGGCATCGGCGTGCTGATTACCGACCATAACGTTCGAGAAACGCTGGGAATCTGTGATCGCGCCTACATCATCAACCAGGGGTCCGTGCTGGCCGCTGGCCACCCCGATGAAATCATCTATAATGAAAGCGTGAGAAAGGTGTATTTGGGTGAACATTTCAAGCTTTGAGCCATGAAGGTCAACCTACAGCTCAAACATTCACAGCATCTGGCGCTTACGCCACAATTGCAGCAATCCATCCGTTTGTTGCAGCTTTCCACAATGGAACTCGATCAGGAACTGGAAAATTTCCTGATGCAAAACCCCCTGCTTGAACGCGAAGAAACTGATGCCGATCCCCAGTCGTTTCAGACTGCGCCAGAACCCACGGCCGACAGCATTGAAAGCGGGGAAACGGATACCGCCAACGACTGGAAAGCCTCAGAAACCTGGAGTCCAGACGATTTGCTGGAGGGAACGTGGCACGACCATGAGGACGAGCCCGAAGCGCCGCAGCAGGCCGGCAATCACCTCACGCTGGTCGACCATTTGTCCGCCCAGTTACGCCTCATGCCCCTCAACGAGCGCGACCACCAGCTGATTTCGCTGCTCCTTGCCAATCTTGATGAATCCGGATACATGCCGCTCACTCCACATGAGCTGCAGGCTGCTTTCCCTGAATCCCTGGCAGTTGAGCAGGAAGAAATTCAGGTGGCGCTACGCCTGCTTCAATCTCTCGACCCAGCCGGAGTGGGTGCCCACAATTTGTCGGAATGCCTGGCACTGCAGCTGCGGGTCTTGCCGGAATCTCTGGAAGGGCGTACGGTCGCGCTTGCGATCGTCAACCACCATTTGCCCCTGCTGGCAGCGCGCGATTTTCCCCGTCTCAAGAAAGCACTGGGGATCGGCGACGAAACGCTGCGTCAGGCACGCAAACTGATCACCCAGCTCAACCCAAAACCTGGCGCGGTTTTCGTGCAGGTCGAAACGCGCTATGTTGCCCCGGACGTCATCGTCAAAAAGGCCAAAGGGAAATGGAGCGTTGCCCTTAACCGGGAAGCCATGCCACGATTGCGCATCAACGCCTTGTATGCCAACCTCATGAAGAGCGGTCGAGATCCGGGAGGGCAGTTGTCCAGCCAATTGCAGGAAGCACGCTGGTTGATCAAAAATGTACAGCAACGGTTCGAGACCATCCTGCGCGTGTCGCAGGCCATCGTCGAACGACAGCAAAATTTTCTTGAGCACGGTGAGGTTGCCATGCGACCCCTTGTCCTCAGGGAAATTGCCGATACGCTTGGCCTTCATGAATCCACAATTTCCAGGGTCACCACGCAAAAGTACATGCTGACCCCGCGCGGACTGTTTGAACTGAAATATTTTTTCAGCAGCCATGTGGGTACGGAAGCGGGGGGCGCTGCCTCGTCCACCGCGATCAGGGCGCTCATCAAACAGCTGATCAGTGCCGAAGACCGCAAGTCCCCGCTGTCTGACAACAGGATTTCGGATATTCTGGCTCATCAAGGGCTCGTGGTGGCGCGACGTACCGTGGCCAAATATCGTGAAGCCATGCAAATCCACCCGGCCAGTCAACGCAAAACACTGTAGTTTATTGAGGGAGCTTAAAATGAACGTCACGGTCACAGGACAACATGTTGAAATTACCCCGGCGATCCGGGAGTATGTCGTGGACAAGCTGGAGCGCGTCAAAAGACACTTTGACTCTCCCATCGACGTTAGCGTGATACTCACGGTCGAAAAACTCAACCAGCATGTGGAAGCCAACGTACGCGTCAACGGTCGCGATCTGTTCGTCGAAGCCACCGATCCCGACATGTACGCCGCCATTGACGCGTTGGTTCATACGCTGGATCGTCAAATCATCCGCCATAAGGAAAAGCAGAACGATCAACGCAACGGCCAGCCCATCAAGCATCTGGCGTCTGACTGATTTCAATTGCGACCATGATCTCCATTCAGCAACTGCTCGATCCCGCCCATGTGATCCTGGACCTGGATGTCACCAGCAAGAAGCGCCTGTTTGAGCAGATTGGCATCCTCTTCGAGAACCAGCATCAGGTTTCCCGAAGCCAGGTCTTTGATGCCTTGTTCAACCGCGAAAAGCTGGGCTCCACCGGGCTGGGACATGGTTTTGCCCTGCCTCACGGACGGCTGAAGGGATTGCGGGATACGTTATGTGCCTTCATCAGAATTTCCGGCGACATCCCCTTCGACTCACCGGACGGCCAGAACGTAAAAATGGCCTTTGCCTTACTGGTACCCGAACATGCCAACGAACAACACTTGAAACTCCTGAGCGAAATCGCTGAAATGTTCAATGACCCCGAATTGCATCGTACGCTCTTGGCGGCAGATAACGCATCGCAGGCCTGGCGCATTCTGAATGAGTGGACCCCAAATGCCAGACGTCAGCGTTCAGCGGCTGTTTAACGAAAACCGGGAAAAGCTCGACCTCGCCTGGTTGGCGGGACGTCATGGGTGCCAACGAACCGCCCCTGTCGGCAGCCTCACGGACCCTCGCGCCGGTCTCATAGCTCACCTCAACCTGACCCACCCGCATCGGTTCCAGGTGTTGGGGCAGATGGAAATCACCTACCTTCTGGGACTGGATGGCGGCGCCCTGCAGCGTGCCTTCGAAAATATCTTTTCAGAAGACTTGGCCACCATCATCATCGCAGACGGTGGCCTCCTTCCAGAGTCCCTGGGCGCAGCTGCCGAAAGCCATGGTGTTCCTGTGATCGGTTCTTCCGTTCCCAGCGCGACTGTCATCAACCTGTTGCGGCATTACCTCAGCCAGGAGCTGGCAGAGGAAATCACCCTGCACGGTGTGTTCATGGTCATTCTGGAGGTGGGCGTCCTGATCACCGGAGACTCTGCCGTCGGCAAAAGTGAACTGGCACTGGAATTGATTACCCGGGGCCACGGACTCGTGGCCGACGACGTTGTGGAACTCTACCGGATCGGTCCGGAAACACTGCAAGGCCGGTGCCCGCCGCTGCTGCGTGATTTTCTGGAAGTACGCGGGCTGGGACTGATCAACATTCGATCCATTTTTGGCGAAACTGCGGTACGACCTCGCAAAAACCTGAAGCTGATCGTCCATCTGGAACGCCCCCCCGGAGGCGACTTGTCGGCGCTGGATCGATTGCCCGGCAGCAACAAAACGCAGAACCTCCTTGGACTGGAGGTGCCGCGGGTTGTTTTGCCTGTGGCCATCGGTCGCAATCTTGCGGTGCTGGTTGAGGCTGCCACGCGCAACTTCATTCTTTCGCAGCGGGGCATCGACAGCACGGAACAGTTTGTTCGACGCCAGGCAGAATTCATGGCTGAGGAACAGCTCCTGCCCGACTCAGAATCACATGACTGACGCTGCGACTCCTTCCAATACGGTCGCGCCCCAGATCGTTCTGATCAGCGGCCTATCCGGCTCGGGAAAGTCCGTGGCCCTGCGCGTTCTCGAGGATGCCGGTTATTTTGCCATGGACAACCTGCCGCTCGCTTTCGTGACCGACATCATCGAGGGCTTGGTGGAGCGCGGCGAACACCGCATCGCCATGACCCTCGACGCCAGGGGAGGGGAGGCAGTCAAGCGATTACCCGACACTCTGTCCTTTCTGCACGAAAAGGGGCTGGATGTGCGCTTATTGTTTCTCGATGCCAGCGAGCAGGAATTGGTCCGTCGCTTTTCCGAAACCAGGCGCCCCCATCCCCTTGCAAACGGCAGGTTCTCCATCGCCGAATGCATCGGTGCCGAACGCGCCCTCCTGGAAACAGTGGCCGGAATTGCACGCCGAATTGATACCACCAATGTTTCTCCCAACACCTTGCGCGCATGGGTGCGCGATTTTGTTCAGCTCGACCCGTCGCGATTGACCCTGTTTTTCGAGTCTTTTGGTTTCAAGCACGGCATTCCTCTGGATGCGGATTTCGTCTTTGACGTCCGGTGCATCCCCAATCCCTTTTATGACCCCAAGCTTCGTCCATTGACGGGAAAAGACCCCGAAATCATCCGCTTCCTTGAGAGCATCCCCATGACCCAGCGTATGTTTGATGACATCCGTCAGTTCATCAGCAACTGGGCGCCTGATTTCATCCGTGACAACCGCACCGCACTTACAGTGGCCATCGGCTGCACCGGTGGACAGCACCGTTCGGTCTACCTGGCCGAATCCCTGGCTCGCTCACTTCAACCCATTCACGCCGTCCGCGTCATCCATCGCGAATTGGCCGAGTAGTTCCAGAATTTTTCGTACCGGCGTCGGCACCGCGGCTTGAGCAACCTCCCCGCGATCAAGCCACAACAATCCGGCGCCATCTGCAGTCCCATGATGCCGGTCCACCGAAAGGAATATCGGGTGAATGTGCAGTCGATAATGCGTGAAGGCATGACGCAGCGGCGGTAAGGCCGACTGGAACAACGCCTCCATGCCCCAGCGCGACTTCAGGCTTGCCACGGGATCCTCATCCAGGGAGGCTTCAGGGAAACTCCACAGCCCACCCCAGATACCGCTGTGCGGCCGCTTTTCCAGGAGCAGGTGTTCTCCTCGCTGAATCAGCAGCATCCGGGTGGCGCGTTCTGGAACAAGCCGCGCAGGTTTGGGGGTGGGATAGTTTGATACAGTTCCCGTCAGGTGAGCCTGGCACCGCTGTCGTAAAGGGCAATCGCCACAGCGGGGCTGGCGCTGAGTGCATAAGGTGGCCCCAATATCCATCACCCCCTGGGTGTAGGCTTCGATATGGCTTGTGGGCACCAGGCTCTCCGCGAGCGACCATAACGCATTCTGTACCAAAGCATTGCCTGGGTAGCCAGCTACGGCAAAGACACGCGTCAACACCCGCCGAACATTGCCATCCAGAATGGCCTGACTATGTCCATAGGCAAACGCTGCGATGGCGGCTGCAGTGGATCGACCCACACCCGGAAGCGCCATCAACCCTGTGACGTCCTGAGGAAACCTGGCTTCAGGGTGCTCTGCCACCTGCCGTGCGGCATGATGCAAATTGCGCGCCCGGGCGTAGTACCCCAGTCCGGACCAGTGAGCCAGGACCACGTCTTCTTCAGCGAATGCGAGGGTCGTCACGTCGGGGAATCGCGCCATGAAGCGCTGGTAATAAGGGATAACCGTGGCCACCTGGGTTTGCTGGAGCATGATCTCCGACACCCAAATCCGATAGGGGTCGCGGGTTCCCTGCCAAGGCAGGTCGTGGCGACCCTGTTGCTGTTGCCATGCAACCACCAGCGCAGAAAACTCAGGCAATGCCGCACCTGAAATGCACTGGAGCGGGTGAAGGGAATCGAACCCTCGTCTTAAGCTTGGGAAGCTTCTGCTCTGCCATTGAGCTACACCCGCGGAAAGCGGCTATTCTACGCCCATTTTGAAATGGGCCTCAATGAGAAGCAAAGCGCTCATGGTAGAATGAATACATTAAGGATATTCGATACCCGTGATACAAATTACCATTAACGGTCAAGATCACAGCTTCGAGACCGCCCCCACGGTGACCCAGGTGATTTCTCAACTTGCACTGACGCAACGCCGCATTGCCGTGGAAAGAAACGGCGAGATCGTTCCCAGAAGCCGTTTTGATGAAACCCTTCTGAGCACGGGGGACCACGTTGAAATCGTGGTTGCCGTTGGCGGTGGCTGATCATTGAAGACTTTTCACCATGAACCCTGACTCTTTCCTCATAGCCGGAAAACCGGTGCGCTCACGCTTGCTGGTTGGCACGGGCAAGTATGCCGACTTTGAACAAACCCGCAAGGCCATTGAAGCCAGTGGTGCGGAGATCGTGACCGTCGCGATTCGCCGCACCAACATCGGGCAAAATCCCAATGAGCCAAATTTGCTGGACGTCATCCCGCCCTCCCGTTATACCCTGCTCCCCAACACGGCCGGATGCTACACCGCACAGGATGCGATACGCACCCTGCGTCTGGCACGCGAGCTGCTGGATGGCCACAGCCTGGTCAAGCTGGAAGTCCTGGGGGACCCGCACACCCTCTTTCCCAACATGGTGGAGACCCTCTCTGCGGCAGATACCCTGATCCGTGAAGGTTTTCAGGTCATGGTGTATTGCAGTGACGACCCCATCATGGCCAAACGCCTGGAAGAACTTGGGTGCGTTGCCGTGATGCCCCTTGCATCCCTGATCGGTTCGGGCATGGGTATTCTCAACCCATGGAACCTCGGAATCATCATCGACAACGCCAGGATTCCCGTGATTGTGGATGCTGGCGTTGGCACAGCATCGGACGCCGCGATTGCCATGGAGCTGGGCTGTGCTGGCGTCTTGATGAACACTGCCATCGCCCAGGCAAAAGACCCCGTGTTGATGGCCTCTGCCATGAAAAAGGGTGTTGAGGCAGGCCGCGAAGCCTTTCTGGCCGGCCGTATGCCCAGAAAATCCTACCAGGCCTCTCCGAGTTCGCCCACGAGCGGCTTGATTCGTTGAACCCTGATCAAAGACCCATTCGCAGCTTCGTCCTGCGCCAGGGACGGGTGTCGGCGGCACAGCAACGCGCAGTGGATCAACTCTGGCCGCGCTGGGGCGTGCCCTTCGTTCCAGCCCCGCCTGGCATCCAGGATACCTGGGCACTGTTTGGGCGGAACGCACCCCTGATTCTGGAAATTGGCTTTGGCATGGGGGAGACCACCGTCGCCATCGCCCAGCGCATGCCTGAAAAGGATTTTCTGGCCATCGACGTCCATACCCCTGGCATAGGCAACCTGCTCAAGCGCATTGCAGAAAGCGGCGTCACCAACATTCGCGTGATGCGCCATGATGCCGTGGAAGTGGTTCGTGGCATGCTGCTGCCAGCGTCGCTGGACGGCATTCACATCTTCTTTCCTGATCCCTGGCCCAAGACCAGACACCATAAGCGCCGCCTCATCCAGCCCGCATTCGTGCAGTTGCTGGCAAGCCGGCTTAAACCTGGTGGGCTGCTGCATTTGGCCACGGATTGGGAAGATTATGCGCAGCAGATGCTGGCCGTGCTCAGTGCCGAACCGCTACTGAAGAACACGACCGACTGCTATGCCGAGCGACCCGCATACCGCCCCCTGACCAAATTTGAACAACGGGGCTTGCGGTTGGGGCACGGCGTATGGGACGTCATTTTCAGCAGGGTTTAATAATGGACCCCCTCGCGCTCCAGCAAAGCGCGTTTGACGGAAAGCCCAAGCCCAAACCCGCCTAGGCCGCCATTACTGGCGACCACGCGGTGACAGGGCACGAGAAAGGGAACCGGATTGGCGCCGCAGGCACTGCCCACCGCGCGAGCCGCGCGCGGGCGCCCCAGATGTTTCGCCAATTGCCCATAAGTCAACACTGATCCTGCAGGAATGCTCCGCAGCGCTTTCCAGACCGCCTGCTGAAAAGGGGTACCGTGCAAATCCAGCGGTGCCCGCCAAACCTTGCCGGGATTTTCGATTGCCCCCACCAGTGCATGGAACCAGCCCTCGCGCAGAACTGCCTGGCGCGAGGCGCTCTTCGCTCCAGGCAGTGATAATTCTGGAAACTGATCGTTCGCCAGAAACATGGCCCGTTCCTGGTCCGGCGCGAGAGAAGCCCAACGCAGCCCCTTTGCACTTGCCACCATGGGTACCCAGCCCAACGATGTTTGCTTGAGGTGAAACTCCAGGTCATTCATGGCTCCTCCGGCAAAAAAAATTGCAGCAGCTCGTTCAAAAAATGCTGCCCGTGCAGAGTTGGACGGATGTGCTGCCAATCCCGCGTGATCAGCCCCAGGGATTCCACCTTATCCAGGATGGGGATGATATGCAACAGTGGCAAACCGGTGCGCGTTTCGTACAAATCGGCGGGAATTCCTTCGCAGAGCCGCATCGCATTCATCATGAACTCGAATGACACCGCTTCGGTGCCCACCTCCTGGCTCTCCTGAACCGCATTCCCCAGCGCCATGGCCTTCATGTAAGCCTCAGGATGCTTATGTCGCATCTGACGAACGATCCTGTCCTGAAAGGACAGCTTGCTGTGGGCTCCCGCACCGATGCCAAGATAATCCCCAAAGGTCCAGTAGTTGAGGTTATGTGCACAACGAAATCCCGGCCTCGCAAAGGCGGATGTTTCATAGTGCTCAAAACCCGCCTCTCCCAAACGCTCACCGATGATATCGCCCATTTGCGACACCAGATCGTGGTCGGGCAGCGCGGGGGGCCTGTGATGAAAAGGCGTATTGGGCTCGAGCGTCAGTTGGTAACAGGACAAATGGGTGGGCTGGAAAGCCAGTGCGACATCGATGTCCGCCAATGCCTGGTCCAGGGTCTGGTCCGGTAACCCATACATCAGGTCGAGATTGAAATTGTCAAAATGGTGCGCGGCGATCTCCACCGCGCGCCGGGCAGCATCGCCATCATGGATGCGCCCTAGCGCCACGAGGTGTGGGTCATGAAAACTCTGGATGCCGATCGACAGGCGATTGATCCCCGCGCGCCGGTACGCCCCAAATCGCGCTCCCTCGAAGGTCCCCGGGTTGGCTTCGAGCGTGATCTCCGCATCGGGTGAGAGCGGCAGCAATGCCCGAATTGCATTCAGACACTCGTTCATGCCGCGTTCCGAGAGCAGGCTGGGTGTCCCGCCGCCAAAGAAGACGGAGCGTATGCGGCGACCCCAAATCCAAGGCAGGGCTGATTCCAGATCGGCGGTCAGGGCTGCTATATAACGGATTTCCGGCAAGTCGCCGCGTAGTTCGTGCGAATTGAAATCACAATACGGACATTTTTGTATGCACCACGGCAGGTGTACATAAAGCGAAAGCGGGGGGGGCGTTGCAACGCGGATCGACGCGCTATTCATGAGCTGCATGACGGCGCTACGTCAAGTCAGGTTGGTGCTGCGCAAGCGGTCCAGAAGCCGGGCCAGGGCCTGGGCTCGGTGGCTGATCCGGTTTTTGTCCGCCACCGTCAATTCCGCCACAGTACATCCTTGCTGCGGAAGGTAAAAGTAGGAATCATAACCGAACCCCCCATGACCCTGGGGTGACAGGATAACCTCTCCCTCCCAACGCCCCTCGGCAATCAGGGGCTCTGGATCCCCTGCGGAGCGCACCAGCACCAGAACGCAGTAGTAGTGGGCGCGCCGGTCCTTAACGCCCTGCATCTCGCGCACCAGTTTTTCGTTATTGCGCAGATCGGATTTGGGTTCCCCGGCAAAATGCGCCGAAATGACGCCAGGCCCCCCTCCCAATGCATCCACACAGAGGCCGGAATCGTCTGAAAGCGCCGGCAGCCCGCTGTGAAGCGCGGCATTTCTGGCCTTGGAGAGCGCGTTCTCGACAAAAGTGGGATGCGGCTCGGGGGCTTCCGCAATGTTGAGATCATCTTGGGGAATCACATCCCAATCAAGGGGTTGCAACAGCGACTGCAACTCACGAAGCTTTCCTGCATTTCGGCTGGCCAAAACCAGGCGTTTCATCATGACCTTTTGGCAGGTGATTCCAGGGCCTGTCGTTGCAGGGAAAAAAGTTCCCTGCATCCCGCCGTCGCCAGGTCGAGCAACATGTCCACCTCGGTACGACGAAAAGGCGCTCCCTCGGCAGTCCCCTGAATCTCTACGAAGTGACCATCGGCCGTCATCACCACATTCATGTCCGTATCGCAACAGGAATCTTCGTCGTAATCCAGGTCCAGTACCGGAAATCCCTCAAAAATCCCCACCGAGACTGCCGCCACGGGTTGCAGGATGGGAGACTGCTCCAGCAGGCCGTCCCGCATCAAACACGCAATGGCATCCTCCAGGGCAAGAAAGGCTCCCGTGATGCTCGCCGTACGCGTCCCGCCATCTGCCTGGAGCACATCGCAATCCATTTGCAGCGTGCGCTCTCCCAACAGATCAAGATCGATCACGGCACGCAGGGAGCGCCCAATCAGTCGCTGAATTTCCTGGGTTCGCCCGGATTGCTTTCCGGCAACGGCTTCCCGTTTGTTGCGGGTATCCGTGGCGCGCGGCAACATGCCATACTCGGCAGTCAACCAGCCCCTGCCCTGTCCCTTCAAAAAACTCGGCACTTTATCTTCCACGCTGGCCGTACATAGCACCTTAGTGTCTCCAAACTCCACCAGGACGGAACCTTCGGCATGGCGGGTGTATTCACGGGTAAAACGAATGGAGCGCAGTTGATCGGGGCGGCGTTGACTGGGGCGCATGAACTTCCTCAATGACTTTTGAAACATTCCAGATTGCTAGTTTACCGCCTTTGGGGATGCAACTGGAGTATGATGTCGCGTCTGAAACCGTCGATGAGCCTGCCACAGTGGCAACCGTTAACAGCATGACTGGATTCTCAGCGGGTACCCGGGATCTCCCCTGGGGAACGTTGGCGCTGGAACTCAAAAGCGTCAACCACCGCTACCTCGAGATCCAGTTTCGTACCCCTGACTCCCTGCGCATGCTGGAATCCGGATTGCGCGACCGCATTGCCAGCAGCGTGAAACGCGGCAAGGTGGATTGCCGCATCGAATGGCGCCGTGCCGATACCACGGCCCAAACCTTCTCGCCAGACACGGCAACCCTGGAACAACTGCGCGCTGCCAGCACCATTGTGCAAGAAGTCTTTCCCGATGCAACCCCCCTTTCCGTGGGCGAAATCCTGCAGTGGCCCGGCGTATTGCGTCAGGATGCGGATGCCGGCATCTCCCTAGAGGCAGATTGCCAGGCGCTGGCGGAAAGCGTACTGCAGACCCTGGCTGAAACGCGCGCCAGGGAAGGTGCCAAACTGAAGGCGTTTCTGCTGGAGCGCGTGGACGCCATGGTGCTTCTGGCAGACGCCATGTCCCCGCATATTCCCTCCCTCATGGCGGCATTCCAGGAGCGTCTGGCCACGCGCCTGAAGGAGGCACTGGGCACCCATGAAGAAGAACGCGTGCGCCAGGAAGTGGTTTTGTTTGCGGCTCGAATCGACATCGAGGAAGAGATTTCCCGCCTCAAGGTCCACCTTCAGGAAGTCAGGCGCGTCCTTGAAACGGGCGGTGCCGTGGGCAAGCGCCTTGACTTCCTGATGCAGGAACTGCACCGGGAAGCCAACACCCTGGGTTCGAAGTCCGTTTCCAATGAAGTCTCGCGCACCTCCATGGACATGAAAGTGCTCATTGAGCAAATGCGGGAACAAGTCCAGAACATCGAATGAAGGGTCAAATTTTCATCATCGCCGCACCCTCTGGGGCTGGAAAATCCAGCTTGGTGGCTGCCTTGATTGCAGCCGACCCGGGAGTCAGGCTATCCATTTCTCACACTACCCGAACCCCGCGCCCCGGCGAAATGAATGGACGAGAGTACCATTTCGTATCCCATGAGGCTTTTCGCGGCATGCAGGAGCGCGGCGAGTTTCTCGAATCTGCCGAAGTCTATGGCAACTTTTACGGAACCTCTTCGGCCGATATCCGCCATAGCCTGGAACAGGGCCGCGACGTCGTTCTTGAAATTGACTGGCAGGGTGCACGCCAGGTTCGCGCTCTGTTCATGGATGCGCTCAGCATCTTCATCCTGCCGCCTTCCCTGGAAGCCTTAAGGGAACGGCTTCTGGCGCGAGGCAAGGATCCTTTGGAAGTCATCGAAAAACGCCTTGCTTTGGCCCGGGAAGATCTCAGCCATGAGAATGAATTCGATTATGCTATTATTAACAACGAGTTCGCCGAAGCGGCGAAAGACCTGACTGCCATCGTGCGCGCTGCACGGTGCCGACGCAGTCGGCAATATCCCCGCTACGCCGATTTGTTCCGTTAATTTCATCGAATTGAAGGTTCCCCATGGCTCGCATCACTGTTGACGACGCATTGCATTCCATTCATAACCGTTTTGAGCTCACCCTTGCTGCCACCTATCGGGCACGGCAGATCGCCTCAGGAGCCACCCCCCTGGTTGAACCCAACAAGGACAAGCCTACGGTCATCGCATTGCGGGAAATTGCGGCAGGCAAGGTGGGTATGGAAATCCTCAACAAGGTGCCTGCCTAAAACCAGACCACCCGTGTCCCCTTCCGTCCCGGTCCTAGCCTCCCAATCCATTTCTCCGGCTACGCTGACCGAGGTTGCTGCCACTTACCTGCGGCCTGCCGACGTCACTCAAATCGAAGAAGCCTTCAGGGTCGCCGCGCTGGCTCACGAAGGGCAGTTTCGCAAAAGCGGCGACCCCTACATCACCCACCCCTTATCCGTCGCCACCATTCTGGCGGAGTGGCATCTTGATCCCCAGGCCTTGATGGCCGCCCTGTTGCACGACACGGTGGAGGACACCAGCACCACTTCAAGCGAGATTGCGCTGCAATTTGGCAAGTCGGTGAGTGAACTGGTCGATGGGGTCAGCAAACTGGATCGACTGGAGTTTCAAACCGAGCAGCAGGCCCAGGCCGAGAATTTCAGAAAGATGCTGCTGGCCATGGCCCGCGACGTCCGCGTCATCCTGATCAAGCTCGCTGACCGGCTTCACAACATGCGTACGCTGGAAGCCATGGACGCCGGAAAGCAGCGTCGCATCGCCAGGGAAACCCTGGACATCTATGGCCCCATCGCCAATCGCCTGGGGTTGCATGCCGTGTTTCAGGAGCTGCAGGATCTGGGCTTTCGATACCTGTTTCCAAATCGCTACCAGGTCTTGACCAAGGCCATTCGATCCGCGCGTGGCAACCGACGCGAAGTGGTCGGCAAAATCCTGACCTCCATCAACCAGCGCCTGTCCGCCTTTGGTGTGGATGCACAGGTCACCGGGCGAGAAAAGCACCTGTCGAGCATCTATAACAAGATGCTTGGAAAATCGCTCTCCTTTTCAGAAGTTCTGGATATTTACGGCTTCCGGATTTTGGTCAAGGACATCGCCGCCTGCTATCTCGCACTGGGTGCCCTGCACACCCTGTACAAACCGATTCCCGGGAAATTCAAGGACTACATTGCCATCCCCAAGGCCAACGGCTATCAATCCCTGCATACAACGCTGTTTGGACCCTTCGGCACGCCCATTGAAATCCAGATTCGCACCCATGAGATGCACAAGATTGCCGAGGCGGGCGTGGCATCGCACTGGCTGTACAAATCCTCCGACACCCCATTGAGCGATGTGCAGCAAAAGACGCATCAATGGTTGCAATCCCTGCTTGAAATCCAGACCGAAAGCGGCGACGCCGTGGAGTTTCTGGAGCACCTGAAGGTTGATTTGTTTCCGGACGAAGTCTATGTGTTCACACCCAAGGGAATGATCAAATCGCTCCCCAAGGGGTCCACGCCGGTGGACTTTGCCTATGACGTGCATACCGACGTAGGCAATCGCTGCGTCGCTGCAAAGATCAACAATGAATTGGCGCCGTTGCGTACCGCCCTTTCCAACGGCGATCGGATTGAAATCATCACTGCCGAAAAAGCGGCGCCCAACCCTGCCTGGCTAAACTACGTCGTCACCGCCAAAGCGCGTTCCAAAATCCGGCACTACCTGCGCACCATGCTGCTCGATGAATCCGTGGAGCTGGGCGAACGGTTGCTCAACCAGGCACTGCGCGCCCTCAAGGTCAATCCAGGCGACATCAAAACCACACAGTGGGACCAGCTGTTAAAAGGCGACCGCTGCAAGTCACGCAATGAGGTGCTGGCAGAAATCGGCCTGGGCCGCCGCCTCAATATCGTGGTGGCCCGCGCCCTGCTGTCCCGTTCAGACATGCAATCCCTGGATGGACAGGGCTCGATCACGATTCGCGGAAGCGAAGGCATCGCCGTACAGTTTGCCCATTGCTGCCGTCCCATTCCTGGCGACCCCATCATCGGCATCATCAAAAAGGGACAAGGGCTATTGATCCATACCCAGGATTGTCGGGCCATCCGCCAATTCCGTGCTGACCCGGACAAGTGGGTGGATGTGGAATGGGAAAACAACAGCGGCAAGCTGTTTGACGTGGCCATCAAACTGATGGTGGTGAACCGCCGCGGCGTTCTGGCCACGGTGGCCTCGGCCATTGCCGACGCACAGTCCAACATTGACAGCGTCTCCATCACCAAACCTGACGGCACTTATACGGAAATCAACTTCACGGTTCAGGTGAAGGACCGAACCCATCTGGCGACCCTGTTGCACCATTTGCGTGAAATCCCCGAAGTGGTTCGCATCACCAGGGTTCAGAGCTAAACTTCAAGAGGACACCATGGCCAAATCCATCATTTCCACCACCCATGCGCCTGGCGCCATCGGGACGTACTCCCAGGCCGTTCGTGTGGGTGACACCGTTTACCTTTCCGGCCAGATTGGGCTAGACCCAGACTCCATGACGCTGGTGGAAGGCATTGATGCCCAGATCCTGCGGGTTCTGGACAACCTGCAAGCAGTCGCCCGGGCTGCCGGCGGCGACCTCTGCGATCTGGTTCGCATCACGGTTTATTTGACCGATCTTGGGCACTTTGCCAAGGTGAATGAAGCAATGGCCCAATATTTTTCATCCCCTTATCCGGCGCGTGCTGCCGTGGGTGTTGCCTCGCTGCCACGTGGCGCTTTGGTGGAAATCGACGGTGTCATGGTCCTCGACCGCTGAGTGGGTTCATGTCTTCCCTGCAGGACATGGGGATTGCACCGGCCACCCTCTCCCGTCTCAACAAGCTGGGCATTCGAACGGCGTTTGACCTCGTCCTGCACTTGCCGCTGCGTTACGACGATGAAACACGCATCGTACTGGTGCGCGATCTGCTTTATGGTCAATCCGGATGCCTGGAAGTCGAAGTCCTGGATGCCGAGGTTCAGTACCGCCCCAAGCGAACACTGCGGGTCCGGGTATGCGATGCGAGCGGCGAGCTTACTTTACGCTTTCTGAATTTTTATGGCAGTCAGATCAAACAGATGGTTGCCGGAACGCGGCTTCGCCTTTTGGGGGAGCTGCGTCAGGGCCATTTTGGATCCGAGATGGTCCATCCAAAATATCAGGTCGTCAGGGAGGCATCCCCCTTGCCGCAAACCCTCACGCCGGTTTATCCAACCACAGCCGGCTTATCCCAACTCGCGTTGCGGCGCTGCATCAACCTGGCCCTGGGCCAGTCGGATCTGACCGATACACTTCCGAAAACATTGCGTGATGCATTGCAGCTTGCCGCATTCGCGGACAGCGTAGAACTGCTGCACCATCCCCATGCCGAGGTGTCTCAACAGCAGCTGGATCGGCGCAACCATCCAGCCTGGCGCAGGCTCAAGTTCGACGAATTGCTGGCGCAGCAAATTTCCATGCGCTTGCATTATCGCGAGCGCCTTCTGCTACGCGCACCCCCGCTTGCCGGTTTTGAAACCCAGCGCGAGCGCTTTCTGAGAAGCCTGCCTTTCAGCCTGACCCAAGCCCAAAGCCGGGTCCTGCAGGAAATCGAGTCCGACCTCTCGCGACCCCATCCCATGCACCGCCTGCTGCAAGGCGACGTCGGCAGCGGCAAAACCGTTGTGGCTGCCCTGGCCTGCCTGCGCGCCATTTCCGCAGGATTTCAGGCGGCGTTGATGGCGCCCACCGAGATTCTGACTGAACAGCACTTTCTAAAAATTGAGCAGCTTTTACAGCCTCTGGGGATTTCCACCGTCTGGATCACCAGCAGTTTGCGCAAAAAAGAAAAGGTATCGGCGCTGCAGCAAATCGCCGCCGGAACCGCGCAGCTCATCATCGGCACCCATGCCCTGATTCAAGGGCCTGTGGTTTTCAAAGCGTTGGGCTTGGTGGTCATCGACGAGCAGCACCGTTTTGGGGTGGAGCAGCGACTGACCTTACGTAAAAAAGCGGCCCAGGCAGGCCACGGACAGCCGCACCAACTGATGATGAGCGCCACCCCCATTCCCCGCACACTCAGCATGAGCTACTTTGCTGACCTGGACGTTTCCGTCATTGACGAGTTGCCCACCGGGCGCAAACCGATTGTCACCAAACTGATCGACGATTCGCGCAGGGACGACGTCATTGCACGGATTCGCGAAACCTGCCTGCAGGGAGGACAGGCTTATTGGGTCTGCCCCCTGATTGAGGAATCCGAGGCTTTGCAGTTGCAAACTGCCGTCGAAACTTTTGATCGCATCTCCAGCACTTTTCCGGAGCTTCGTACTGCATTGATTCATGGCCGCCTCTCGCCTGCCGAAAAATCAGAAATCATGCAGCGATTTTCTGAAGGGACCCTGCACTTACTGGTGGCAACCACCGTCATAGAGGTGGGTGTTGATGTTCCCAATGCCTCCATCATGGTCATCGAACATGCCGAGCGCATGGGGCTGGCCCAACTCCACCAGCTCCGTGGGAGGGTGGGGCGCGGTACAACCCAGGGATTTTGCGTGCTGATGTATCATCCCCCTCTCTCTGCGCTAGCCCGCATGCGCCTGAAAGTCATTTTCGAACATACGGATGGCTTCGAGATCGCGCGCCAGGATCTCATGATTCGCGGCCCGGGTGAATATTTTGGCGCGCGTCAAAGCGGCGCACCGTTGTTGCGTTTTGCAGACCTGGAACAGGATGAAGACTTGTTGCAGCACGCCCGACACTGGGCAGATCTCTGGATTACCGAGGACCTCGCCGCAGCCCGGCGCCATCTGGATCGCTGGCTCTCCTCAAGACAGGAATTCCTGACCGCATGAATCGCCTGAATGCTTACTGGCGCCTGATGCGCCTCGACAAGCCCATTGGTACACTGCTTTTGTTGTGGCCGACCTTATGGGCGTTGTTGCTTGCCAGCCACGGCCGTCCTTCCTTCGCAAACATTGCGGTGTTTGTCCTGGGCACGCTGCTGATGCGATCAGCAGGGTGCGTCATGAATGATCTGGCGGACCGCAAGATCGACCCTCACGTTGCACGTACCTGCCAGCGCCCCCTGGCCTCCGGAGAGGTGACCCCGCGCGAAGCATTGGTGCTGGCGGCCGCGCTGAGCCTCGTCGCTTTTGCGCTGGTGCTGACGCGCAATCACCTTACCCTGATACTCTCCCTCCCCGCGCTGTTTCTGGCCGCCAGTTACCCATTGACGAAACGCTTCTTTCCTTTGCCGCAAGCGTATCTGGGCATCGCATTTGGTTTTGGCATTCCCATGGCGTTTGCGGCTGCGACAGGCACTGTCCCCCTCCTGGCACTCAAGTTGATGCTGGCCAATGTGTTCTGGACCATTGCCTACGATACCGAGTACGCCATGGTGGATCGGAATGACGACATCCGCCTGGGCATCCACTCTTCGGCGTTGTTTTTTGGACACTGGGAGGTGACCGCCATCATGCTTTGCTATGCGGCAGCCCTGGGGCTGCTCGCCTGGGTTGGGGTATCCTCCCATCTGGGAGCCTTCTACGTTGCAGGGTTACTGGCAGCCGCAGCCATAGCGCTCTACCACTTTGTCTTGATCAGGACACGTGACCGTACGCTCTGCTTCGAGGCGTTCCTGAATAACAACTGGCTGGGTGGGGCCGTATTTCTGGGGCTGGCAGCCGATTTACTGTGGCAGTAGCGCTGGGGTTTTGGTCAGAAGCCGTATTTCAGGCCGATGGAGAGCAGATCGACTCCGGCATCCCCATTGATGCGATTGTACTTGAGCTGGTAGCGGTCCCAGCCCCCCTGGAATCGCAGGCTGTGCGTGATGTCATACTTCATCCCAAGGCCCATCATGTTGTAGGGCAGGGCGTCCGTCAGGCCATGGGTCACGCTGTTGCTGGTGGTGTCCCCATCGGTACGAACGCTGCTGAGTTTTCCGGTGAGGCCGAAGCGTTCATTGAGAGACAGTGTACCTGTACCGCCGAGCACCCAGCTGCGTGGAATCGCTGAAAACGCGCTGCCTGGACGAAGCCGTACGCTATCACTGTAACTGTCGCTCCGGTTTTTGCTGGACAGGGCGCTGCCGTCAAAACCTGCGTCGGAGTCCATTTGCATGGTCAGGGGCAACGCGCTGATCCCGGAAAACCAACCTCCCGATTCGGCGCGAACACCCCCCGACAGCGACATTGCCGACACTGTCAGGAAAACTGCAGCCGCCTGTATCAATGAGGAATTCTTCAACTTTACTGGCCTCGTACTCCGCAATAAACCGGATTCTCACGGCTGTCATATTACCCCTAAAATCGGGCTTCAGTCCAATATTAATCTGCTGGCAATTCCTTGCCAATCCACCGCAGCAGCGCGTCCTGAACTGATTTTGCTCCATAGGTCTGGGCATGGTTGATGATGATCACGAGAGTTGTCGGGCGTCCTGTGCGGGTCAGTCCGTAGCCCGCCAGTGCGCTGACCCCCTCCAGACTCCCGGTTTTGAGGTGAAATCGCCCCTCCAGCCCTTCTCCAGGCAACCTTTTGTCCACGGTGCCATCCATTCCGAGCAATCCCAGCGAAGCAATGAACTCGGCCTGGTAAGGCCCACTCGCAGCCCTGGCCAGCAATTGGCTGAGGTGTTCAGCCGTAATCCTCGTCTGGCGCGACAGCCCTGAACCGTTCTCCATGACCAGTTCAGGAAACTGCATTCCTTCATGCGCCAGTATGTCGCGAATTTTGCATATGCTCGTTTCCGCGCTGGCGCGCTCCATGTCCTCCGTCCAGCCCAAATCCAGAAACAGGGTCCTTGCCATCAGGTTGTTGCTGAATTTATTGATCTCGCGAATCTGTTCCGCAAGGGCGGGTGAAGCTTGCGAAACCAGAACCGGCAGACCCACTGGTGCTTTTCCCGCCGTTACCTTTCCGGAAAATCCCCCCCCCAACTCACTCCAAATCTTGGCAAACGTTGCCAAAATGTAGTTATTGTTTGACAACACATTGTAAGAAATGGATTTTTTTCCACAACTTGCAACATAGCCTCCGGTCAGCACAATGTGCGCCGTGCGACCATCATCGCTGATCTTGCGTTCGAAGGTGGATTTCCAGTCCTCGGGACAGGGGCCTGCCTTGAGCGACAACCCGTTTTCGATGGTGAGCCCCGGCAGATCGAAATTGGGCCTCGCCAATACCCGGTCACCCACACCCTCCAGGGTGAGCGTGACCGCCTTAAAACCCACCTGCAGCGCCTCTGGCACGGTGTTGTATGCCCGGTACCCCTGATGGTCAAAGCTATTGGGATCCTGGGCGCCTTCCACAAACCTGCTGGTGTCCAGCACCAGATTGCCTCGAATCTCGCGGACCCCTCGAATGCGCAACGCACGCAGCAGGGTCTCCCAGCGTTCCAGTGTCAGGCCGGGATCGCCCACGCCCGCGACATACAGGTTTCCCTCCAGGGTCCCGTCTTTGGGCTCCAGCCCCCGAATCTCGGTTTCCCAGGTTTTTGCGGGCCCAAGGGCCATGAGCGCAGAGTAAGTAGTCACTAGCTTCATCAGCGAGGCCGGGTTTCGGGGTACATCCGCATTCCAGCCAAGCAACCGGTCCTGCGTCGCAACATCCTGCACGACGATGGAAACAGCCTCTGCGGGAATATGGGCAGCTTGCAGCGCGCGTAGGACAACGGAGGGCAACTGGTCCACGGCAAAGGGCTGGGCTGCCCCGCTGGCGGACCAAAGCAAACCGCACCAGAGGCCCAGCAGGACCCCACACCGACAGACCACTCTTGATATCTGCATGGACAACCCTTACACTGTTAGCACTCGCACATACCGAGTGCTAATAATTCTCTAATCAACCCTCTTGCAGGAGAAATTTCGCATGAAAATTCGTCCGTTACATGATCGCGTGATTGTCAAACGCCTCGAAGAAGAGCGCAAGACGGCCTCGGGCATCGTGATCCCTGATACCGCCACCGAAAAACCGGACCAAGGCGAAGTGCTGGCCGTGGGCAAGGGCAAGGTGCTGGAAGACGGTTCGGTGCGCGCCCTTGATGTGAAGGTCGGTGACAAGGTGCTCTTCGGCAAATACTCCGGTCAGGCCGTCAAGGTTCAAGGCGATGAACTGCTGGTGATGCGCGAAGAAGACATCATGGGCATCGTCGAAGGTTAATCGATCCTCTCATTTTCCGGTTCCCTGGCGCATTGTGCCGGGAATCCAAAGTTCAGGAGTTAAAACATGGCAGCTAAAGAAGTTCGTTTTCATGACAGTGCCCGATCACGCATGGTCATAGGCATCAACATCCTGGCCGACGCGGTCAAGGTAACCCTGGGCCCCAAAGGCCGCAACGTTGTTCTGGAACGCTCCTTTGGCGCTCCCACCATCACCAAGGATGGGGTTTCCGTCGCAAAGGAAATCGAGCTGAAGGACAAATTTGAAAATATGGGCGCCCAGATGGTCAAGGAAGTTGCTTCCAAGACCTCGGACGTTGCCGGTGACGGTACGACGACGGCGACGGTGTTGGCCCAGGCCATCGTTCAGGAGGGAATGAAGTTCGTTGCCGCCGGCATGAACCCCATGGATCTGAAACGCGGGATTGATCGCGCCGTCGTAGCCACCGTGGAAGAGCTCAAGAAGTTGTCCAAGCCCTGCACCACCAGCATGGAAATTGCCCAGGTGGGTTCGATTTCCGCCAATTCCGACAAATCCATCGGCGATATCATCGCCCAGGCCATGGACAAAGTGGGCAAGGAAGGCGTCATCACCGTGGAAGACGGCTCCGGCCTGCAAAATGAGCTGGAAGTCGTGGAAGGGATGCAATTTGACCGCGGCTATCTGTCTCCTTACTTCATCAACAACCCCGATCGCCAGATCGCGCTGCTGGAAGACCCCTTCGTGCTTCTGCACGACAAGAAGATTTCCAACATTCGCGATCTGCTTCCCGTATTGGAACAAGTGGCAAAATCCGGTCGCCCACTCCTGATCATCGCTGAAGAAGTGGAAGGCGAGGCGTTGGCCACCCTCGTGGTCAACAACATCCGCGGAATTCTCAAGACCACTGCGGTCAAAGCGCCCGGGTTTGGCGACCGTCGCAAGGCCATGCTGGAAGACATCGCCATCCTCACCGGCGGTACGGTCATCGCCGAAGAAGTCGGGCTGTCCCTGGAAAAGGTCACCTTGAACGAGCTGGGTCGAGCCAAGCGCATCGAGATCGGCAAGGAAGAAACCACCATCATCGACGGTGCTGGCGACGAAAACTCCATCAAGAGCCGTGTGGCACTGATTCGCAAGCAGATCGAAGATGCGACCAGCGACTATGATCGTGAAAAACTGCAGGAACGCGTGGCCAAGCTGGCGGGCGGAGTTGCGGTCATCAAGGTGGGTGCTGCGACCGAAGTCGAAATGAAGGAAAAGAAGGCACGCGTTGAAGACGCGCTGCATGCCACCCGGGCTGCCGTGGAAGAAGGCATTGTTCCCGGCGGTGGCGTGGCACTTCTGCGTGCCCGCGCAACCCTCAAGACCCTGAAAGGCGACAATAGCGATCAGGATGCCGGTATCAAGATCGTTTCGCGCGCCATTGAAGAGCCCTTGCGGCAAATCGTGGCCAACTGCGGCGACGAACCCTCCGTGGTTGTCAACAAGGTTCTGGAAGGTTCGGGCAATTACGGTTACAACGCCCAGTCCGGCGAATACGGCGATCTGGTCGCCATGGGCGTGGTCGATCCCACCAAAGTCACCCGCTTTGCCCTGCAAAACGCGGCCAGCATTGCAGGCTTGATGCTGACCACTGATTGCATGGTGGCTGAACTGCCCAAGGAAGAAAGCCCGATGCCCGGTGGCGGTATGGGTGGCATGGGCGGCATGGGCGGCATGGACATGTAATCTCGCAACATCAGCGGCAAGAACCCGACGGGTTTTTCCGCAACGCAACAAAAAGCCCGATGGAAAACCATCGGGCTTTTTTACTCCTACAGAACTCACACCCATTTTGTACATGAGTCAAAAAAACCTTTGAACTCCTTGAAAACCTGATTACTATTAACATGGCACTTGTACCCGATTGCCTAATAACGCGTGTGAATCCGGCTCCAATTTTCCCGGAAAACACACCACAAAAACGGAGGAAGCCCATGCAGGTAAATCTTGCCCGGAACGGTAGCGCCTCAATAATCGCCCTTCAGAAAATTTCAGGACAAGTTGAAATAATAGGAGGCTGTCATGTCTGACCTGTCAGCAAGCAAAATTCAAAACAATCCCAAGTATCACCAACTGGTCGCGCAGCGCGACTCTCTGGCCTGGACCTTGTCCGCAATCGTCTGCATCATGTACTTCGGCTTCATTCTCATGATCGCATTTGCTCCGGATTTCCTGAC
Organism: Pseudomonadota bacterium; assembly: GCA_021805725.1. The sequence goes on from JAJZEH010000007.1 coordinate 53,720, forward strand.
GCAACCCCTGTCCACGGGCAGCGTCGTTCCCGTCGGCATGCCCCTGGGCGTTGGCGTCATCCTGGTGTCGTGCATCCTGACAGCCATCTATGTGCGTCGGGCCAACCACACCTTCGACCCCCTCACTGACGAAATCATTCAGGAATCGCTCAAATGAGAACATGGAAAAATGCCTGCCTGGCAACCCTGGCCACAGCCTCGTCGTTGCTTACCCAGCTTGCCATTGCAGCTGACGGCGCGGCCCCAGCCGCAGAACAGCCCATTAACTGGCATGCCATCGTGATGTTTGTCATCTTCGTTGCCATCACGTTGGGAATCACCTATTGGGCCGCCAAACGAACGAAAACTGCCACGGACTTTTACGCCGCCGGTCGCGGCATCACCGGCCTGCAAAACGGCATGGCCATTGCCGGCGATTACATGTCGGCAGCCTCCTTCCTGGGGATTGCCGCATTGGTCTACATGAATGGGTTTTACGGCCTGATCTTCTCGGTAGGCTGGCTGGTGGGTTGGCCGATCATCCTGTTCCTGATTGCCGAGCGACTGCGCAACCTGGGCAAATACACCTACGCCGACGTGGCCTCGTTTCGGCTGCAACAGGGTCCGGTTCGCACCATGGCTGCAATTGGCTCGTTGATTGTGGTGATCTGGTATCTGATCGGACAGGCAGTAGGTGCCGGGCAACTGCTGCACACCCTCGTGCCTCAGATTTCCTACAGAGAGTCCATCGTCATCGTCGGCACGCTCATTATCGTCTACGTCACCTTCGGCGGCATGAAGGCCACCACCTGGGTCCAGATCATCAAGGCGGCACTGCTTCTTGGCGGAGCCACCTTGATCGCTATCGGCGTCATGGCCCACGAGGGGTTCAGTTTCGAAAAGCTGTTCACCGACGCCGTGGCCATCCATCCGAAGCACATGGAGATCATGAAGTCTGTAGTGCCCATCGGCGCCAAGGCCAACCCGATCGAGTCCATCTCGCTGGGATTGACCCTGATGTTTGGTACCGCAGGCCTTCCGCACATCCTGATGCGCTTCTTTACCGTCACTGATGCCAAGGCAGCGCGCAAGTCCGTTCTGTATGGAACCTGCTTCATCGGTTACTTTTATATCCTGACCTTCATCATCGGCTTTGGCGCCATCGTGCTCGTCGCCAACAACCCGGAATACGTCACCGACATCACCAAAAACATCCTGGCGCTCAAAGGTGGCGGTAGCATGCCTGCCGTTTACCTGTCGCATGCCATTGGGGGCGACCTCTTCCTCGGGTTTATCGCCGCCGTAGCTTTTGCCACCATTCTTGCGGTGGTGTCAGGTTTGACGCTGGCTGGCGCTTCTGCGCTGTCGCATGACATCTATGCCAATGTCATCATGAAGGGCAAGTCCACCGAAGCACAGGAAGTCTGGGTTTCCAAGCTTTGCGTCATCGGCCTCGGCATTCTAGCCGTGCTGCTTGGCATTGCCTTCGAGAAGCAAAACGTGGCCTACATTGTGGCCCTAACCTTCTCGATCGCTGCTTGTGCCAACTTCCCCATCCTGGTCCTGTCAGTGTTCTGGCGCGGGCTCACGACACGCGGGGCAGTGCTGGGTGGCTACACGGGTATCCTGGGCTCCATCGGCCTGCTGATCATCGGACCGACCGTTTGGACCAAGGTGCTTGGAAATGGCCCTGCCATCTTCCCCTATGACTTTCCGACATTCGTCGTTCTTCCGGCAGTCCTGATCGTTGCGTATGTTGCCTCGGTGACGGACAACAGCGAAAGCGCCAGGAAAGAAAGGGCGGCATTTGATGCACAGAAAGTCCGTTCCGAAACCGGGCTGGGTGCAGAAGCTGCAGCATCACATTAGACGGCAAGCGCTGGCAGAACAAGAAATTCCGGGGACAGACCTCCTGACGAGGTCTGTCCCCTTTTTCCTTGTTTCTGTCTTTTTTATCCGGTCATTTTAAGAAGATGTCGTAGTTTGACAAACATCATGGCGGCCATCAGGGCATCGTTGAGCGCGTCATGTTCCGTACGCTCGGGCAAACGAAGGTCCTGCATGATGCTGTGGAAACTTAAATCCACGTTGCTGCCCGCATTCTGGGAAAACTTGTAGTCGTAGTAGAGACCCGAAACCTCAATTTTTCTCTGGGGCAGGGGAATGCCCAGAAAGGGCCGCGCCAACCGGTTTAACATGGCCACATCAAATTCCAGGTAGTAGCCCACCAACGGCCGGCTCCCCACAAAATCCAGAAACTCCTGAATCGCCTGCCGGGGCTCCATCCCATGAGCCACGTCCATACTGCGCAGGTGGTGAATCCGGATGCTTTCTGGTTTGACCTGACCGGAAGGACGGATGAATAGCTCGAGTCGCTCGCTTGTAACGATGCGCGCTTTCCTGATCAGGACCGCACCTATGGAGATGATTTCGTCATTCTCACGATCCAGCCCTGTAGTCTCGCAATCCACACTGACCCACTCGTGGGGCGGGGGCGGGGCGAAAAGCCGGTCATATTCCGGCCTTAGCAACCGCCGCCGGTACCAGGCGCGCTTCAACCCATCCCACATGGTTTACAAGGCATCCAGTTTGAAGTGATAGTGCAATACCCCACGAAAGCGCTTCACCACCTGCAGGCTGTCACGCAGCAGGTCGCGCTCCAAAGTGCTCAATGAAGCCATGCGCACGGTATTGCCAGGGCGCTGCCCCAGAGAAAGTTGATGAAGCCCCTGCTTGAGACGAATGTCCATCAGGTAATACAGGGACTCCTTGAGATCGACGGCCAAATCTTCCGGAATTTTCCCAAGCTGGGCCAGTGCTTCAATGCGCTCGGCAGTGCTGGTAGACGCCAGCCGGGATTCCAGTGCCAGGCTCCGAACACCGTGCACTATCGGAAATATGCCCAGTTTTTTGATGTCCAGTTCGTTTCCTTCACCATCCCCCAGCAGCAGGCGGGACCACCAGGTGCTTTGCTCGGAAAAACTGTCGGCGGCACGGGCAAAATGAGCAAAGAAACTTGGCATGTCCTGCAACGGTCGGTAAATGAAATTCTTGAGCTCCAACAGCAGCTCTGGTGCGCCACATACCGCCACTGCATCGGAAAATATGGCCAGTCGCATATGGGTTTCGGCACTGGGATGAAAAACCCACTGCCTGATGGTTTCCTTGAAATCATTCAGGTTCTGGCACCAAAGCGGATTGCGCATCATGACGCCCCCCAGACAGGGCGGGTAGCCAAAATCGCACAGGGCGTCGTTAAAGGCACTGGTCACCCGCATCAAGTCGGGAGAAAAATAGCCATCGCGCAGGATGAGCCCGTTATCCTGGTCGGTTTTGAGGATTTGTTCCCCCCGGCCTTCACTTCCCATCACGATCACGCAACTGTTTTCAACCAGGTCAGGGGGGGCCAAAAACTGCCAAAGCCGGGTAAAAATCTTGGCATTGAGCTCCTGCACCAGGCGCGCAATCATGCTGACCTTGACTTCGCTTTCGCTGAGGAGCTGAATCAAGCGCTGAATGCTGGTGCAGGCGCGTTTGAGCTCCTCCTGGGTCCGCGCCTGCTGCACTTGGTGCCAAATCAAGTGGGAATGGTTGGAAATGAAGCTCAGCAGATCCAACTGCTCCATCACACCGACAATTTCCCCCTGCCGTTTGACAACCACGCGATGCACACCGTGTCGGATCATCAGGATCAGGGCGTCAAATACGGCGTCATCCTGGGAAACCTCGATCAGTCCCCAAGTGGCCAGCTGCCCCACGGGCAGGATATGCGGGTCACGATCCGACAAAATGGCTTTGCGTACGTCGGTGGACGTGAAAATGCCATAGCGTTCGCCTCTTTGGACCAGAACACTGGACAGCTGCTCGTTTTCAAACAATTGCGCCACGGTGAAGACGTCTGTGGCTTCGGGCACAATGCGCGCAGGCCGCACAAATGCCTGATCGATGCGGGAAAGCATGAGCGAATGAAGCTCCCTTTGTGAGCGGCGCTCAGTCAACGCCCTTAATTTTTGGGAAATGTCTGAAAAGAGCAGGGCGCCGAAGTTGGCATTTGCCGCGATCAGCCGTTTGACGGTGGGCTTGGGCACGAGATAGACGATCAGTTCCTCGGCGGCAGTAAACACACCCGCCACGCTTCCTGAGATCAGCCCCCGTCCGTCAAAGCATTCATCCTTGCTATAGACACAGACCACCTCCTCGTGCTCGGTCTGCTGCACATGGCCCTTGATGATCACGAACAGATGCGTGGGTTCGTCTCCCTGGGACAGAATGATTTGACCCGCCGGGTAGTAGCCGATATCCACGCTATCGCGCACCCACCGCTGCTGCTCGCTGGTCAGTCCATCAAAGGGGACCGCATTGAAATTGAAGGATTTTGGCATGGGACGATGGCCTTGGATACACTATACTTTACGGGCGTTGAATAGTAACCAGGATGCTTCTCATGACCCAAAACAACAAGCCCGAAACGGATTCCCCATCAAAAATATGGTCTGGACGGTTTTCCGTCCCCATTGCTGAATCCGTCAAGGCCTATACGGCCTCGGTGCAGTTTGACCGGCGCCTTGCCGAATTCGACGTTCAAGGGTCGCTCGCTCACGCCCAGATGTTGAGCGAGGCAGGCCTGATTTCTCCCAAAGACCTTGAGGCCATTCAGTCCGGCATGGCAACCCTCCTCGAAGAGGTTCGAAGTGGTCAGTTTCCCTGGAGCCTGGATGATGAGGATGTTCACCTGAACATTGAGCGTCGCCTGACCCTGCTCATCGGTGACGCTGGCAAACGGCTGCATACCGCCCGCTCCCGTAATGACCAGGTCGCTACGGACATCCGGCTCTACCTGCGCCACGAAATCGACCAACTCAACGGGTTGTTGCGCGCCGTCCAGGCAGCCTTGCTGGACCTGGCTGAGCGCCATGCAGCAACCCCGATGCCCGGCTTTACCCACCTGCAAGTCGCACAACCTGTCACTTTCGGTCACCATATGATGGCCTATGTGGAGATGTTTGGACGCGACCGTGAACGATTGTCAGATTGCCGGCATCGGGTCAACCGTCTGCCCCTGGGTGCCGCGGCACTGGCAGGAACCAGCTATCCCATACAGCGGGAACGCGTCGCCGAACTGCTGGGGTTTGAAGCGATTTGCCTCAACTCCCTCGATGCCGTCTCCGATCGCGATTTTGCCATTGAATTCTGTGCGGCGGGCGCGCTCATCATGACCCACATCTCCCGGCTATCGGAAGAGTTTGTCCTCTGGATGAGTCCCCGATTCGGTTTTATCCGGATCGGTGACGCCTTTTGCACCGGTTCGTCCATCATGCCGCAAAAGCGCAATCCTGACGTTCCTGAACTCGCCCGGGGCAAAAGCGGGCGGGTCACGGGGCACTTGATGGCATTGCTGACGCTGATGAAGGGCCAGCCCCTGGCCTACAACAAGGACAATCAGGAAGACAAGGAACCCCTGTTCGACACGGCAGACACCCTGACCAGCACCTTGTCCATATTCGCCGAAATGCTGCGTGACATCACCGTAAACCAGGAGGCCATGCGTCGCGCCGCCCTGGAGGGGTTCTCAACGGCCACGGATCTGGCTGACTATCTGGTCAAAAAGGGAATGCCCTTCAGGGACGCCCACGAAGTGGTGGCAAGGGCTGTTCGACTGGCGGAGGACAAAAACTGCGACCTGTCCGATCTGTCCTTGGAAATACTCAAGGGGTTTTCCGAATCCATCGAAGCGGATGTCTTTGCCGTCCTGACCATCGAGGGCTCTCTGGCCAGCCGTAACATGCCGGGGGGCACGGCACCGGAACAGGTTCTGGCGGCCATAAAAACCGCCAGGGTTACTCAGCTACGCTAAGGTACCCCGTCTTGGGCACCTGCTCCCGGCAAATTTTACGGGTTTCGGGGCCCGAGAGGCGCTCGCCAAACCAGGTGCAGTGGTGGATGCGCTGGCTCTTTCTTTGGCAATAGACGCAGGTACTGCATACTCCAAACGGCGGGCCGCCATTGTAGTTTTGCAGCTCGTACACGATGCTTCTCAGTACGGAGACGCTGAACCGGACCCGGTTGGCACTGATATCGCGGGTTGCAGTCTGCCACAGCGCAGCTGGAGTCGACTCGCTCAAAAATGCCTCACCCAGCTGACTGAGCCGCAACCTCACCACGCGCTTGTCGATTTCGTCCTGGTAGCGTTCGATCAAACCGCGCCGGTCCAGCAGTAGCAGGCTTTGTGATACCGTTCCCTTGGTCAGCCCAAGGTATTCGGACAGGGCTTGGGGGGTATTGCTGAAGCGGTTGGCCTGTTCCAGAAACATCAGGGCCTGGATGTGTACCGGCTGCAGTCCCTCATCGCTGCCGATGCGCCGAAACTCTGAGCGCATCAGATTTGCGAGGCGATCCACAAGGTCGAGAAGAACAACCGGGTTCTTGAGCATGGAATAATACTATCGAGTCAATACTATTTTGTCAAAAATTCAAAAATTGTTTTTTTTAGTATCGTATCGATACCATACCCTACCTATCCCCCTGAAAATCGAGGTTTTTTTGTCTAAATAACCCTTTTTCGCCCCGAGTCAACCCCGTTTTTCAAAACTGTTGCAAATTTGACAATTCCCGTAAAACCCTTGATTGGCGCGGGTTTCGGAGAGGGCAATGAGTCTTTAACGAATCCGGATACCCAAAAATACAGAATAATCGCTGATTGCGGCCCGTGTGATAGACTTTTGCGCATGAAAGACCAGATATTTCTGCCTCGACGCCGAGCGTTGGCGTTCGCATCAACGCTGTTTTTATCGGGCTGCGGACTCAAGAGCGCCTTGACGCTCCCTCCACCGCCGCCTGTACGATCGACAACACCCCAGCCGGATACCCCTAAACCCAAGACCCCCGACGCCTCCTCGCCATAATGCACGATACCTTCCTGCCTCCTGGCATCACCCGTCTGCATGGGGTGCTGCACGTCGAATCCCTGCCCCTGACCAATCTGGCGGAGCGCTTCGGAACGCCTTGTTACATCTACTCGAAATCCGCCATCACGGCCGCATTCAACGAATTTGAACAAGCGTTTGCGTCGCTTCGCCCGTTGATCTGCTACGCCGTCAAGGCCAATGGCAACCTTGGCATATTAAGCCTGCTGGCAAAGCTGGGCGCCGGATTTGACATCGTTTCAGGAGGCGAACTCAGCCGTGTTCTAGCCGCAGGCGGCGCCCCTGGAAAAGTGGTGTTCTCGGGAGTGGGCAAATCTGCCTCCGAGATGGCGCAAGCGCTCCGCGCAGGGGTGTTGTGCTTCAACGTGGAGTCTGCAGCCGAGCTGGAGCGCCTATCGCAGGTTGCCTCGAATCTGGGTCTTCGCGCACCCATATCACTGCGGGTCAATCCCGACGTTGATCCGGGTACCCACCCCTACATCGCCACCGGACTCAAGGAAAGCAAGTTCGGTGTGGCTTATGCAGACGCCCTGGCGCTCTATCAACATGCAGTCCGGCTTCCCGGCATTCAAGTCACCGGCATCGACTGTCATATCGGCTCGCAAATTACCGAACTCCCCCCGTTCATCGCGGCCCTTGAAAAGATCCTGGCGCTGGTGGACCAACTGGCGCAAGCGGGCATCCCGCTACAGCACCTGGACCTGGGAGGCGGGGTGGGTATTCGCTATCGCGACGAAACTCCCATTGTCCTCAGAGACTATGCCCGCGAAGTGTCCTCTCGACTGAAGGGGTTTGGCGGGCGCCTGTTGCTCGAGCCCGGACGCCGCATCGTAGGCAACGGAGGGCTGTTGCTGACGCGCGTGGAGTACCTTAAATCCTCTGTGGGGCACTGCTTTGCCATTGTGGATGCCGCCATGAACGATTTGATCCGCCCCTCGCTCTATGAGGCCTGGCATGAAATCCTTCCCGTCACCGAGGGCACCACCGCCACAACATTGGTGGACATTGTAGGCCCCGTGTGCGAGACCGGTGACATCCTGGGACGCGCCCGCAAACTTGCGGTATCCCAGGGAGACCTCCTGGCCATCCTCTCGGCAGGCGCTTATGGCGCTTCCATGGGCTCGAATTACAACGCCCGCCCGCGTCCCCCGGAAATTCTGGTAGACGGGGATCGCGCTCATCTGATCCGCCGTCGGGAAGCCATCGAAGACCTCTTCCGTGACGAATTGCCGGTCAGGGAGGACTTATAAGCGCCCTCAACATTTTAAAATTGGCAATTCAGTAAATTTAGTATCGTATCAATACTAAATTTCGCATGATCAGTCAAAATAATCTTTGTTATGCATCGTCGAATGCTCCTATCCGCATTTTTCTGAAATAGAATCCAATCACCAAGAGGCATGCACTGATTTTCACAAGTGCCCTTTGTGTGGGTTCATCGGAAAGATCGATTGGTCCCACTTGGTAGTGCGATGCACGAACGATCTGGAACAACCGATCAATACTGACTAAGGAGTCAACGATGGTAGCAGCCAAAAAGAAACCCGCAGCAAAAAAACCTGCGGCTAAGAAAACAGTCGCAAAGAAAGCCGCAGCCCCCAAGAAGGCCGTAGCCAAGAAAGCTGCAGCCCCCAAGAAGGCCGCAGCCAAGAAACCAGCAGCCAAGAAGGCCGTAGCGAAGAAGAAGCCGGCAGCCAAGAAGGCCGCCCCAAAGAAAGCCGCTGCCAAGAAGCCAGTAGCCAAGAAGGCCGCCGCCAAGAAACCGGCAGCCAAGAAAGCCGCTCCCAAGAAAGCCGCTGCCAAAAAGCCGGTAGCCAAGAAGGCCGCCGCCAAGAAACCGGCAGCCAAGAAAGCCGCTCCCAAGAAAGCCGCGGCTAAAAAGCCGGCAGCCAAAAAGGCCGCTGCCAAGAAACCAGCTGCCAAAAAGGCCGCTGCCAAGAAACCAGCTGCCAAAAAGCCGGCTGCCAAGCCTGCAGTGAAGAAGGTTGCCGCCAAAAAGCCGGCCGCGAAGCCCGCGATGGCCAAGCCGGCCGCACCGAAGCCAGTAGTGGCTCCGACGGTAGCGCCGATCATCTCAACCCCTTTGATCAAGCCGATGTTCTAGGCAGGATCAGGCTTCACCGGACACCGCACCCGTCAGGGTGCGACGTCCGGTGGTTTTGTGGGTTCGTGCAGGCAAACTGGAATTGAGTTAACGCGGTATGGCAACCAGCGTCATGCGTGCTTCAATGACGTCTGTCTTTTCCAGCAACCTTTCGGATTCCCCGTGACGATCGAAATATCTAGGGCTCGGGATCATGGACGCCAGCCGTGCTGCCTGCGACGCATTCAAATTGCTCATGGGCTCCTGGTAGTAATGCCGGGTTGCAGCTGCGCAGCCAAACAGCCCATCCCCCCATTCAATCACGTTCAAATACACCTCCAGGATGCGCCTTTTGCTCCAGGTGGCCTCGATCATGACAGTGATGACGGCTTCTTGTGCCTTGCGCCAGAGGCTGCGTTGTCCTGACAGGAACATATTTTTGGCCAGTTGCTGGGTAATGGTGGAACCGCCAGCGACCGCTTTACCACGATGGATGTCCTTTTCCAGGGCGCGGCGCATCCCGTCCCAGTCAAAGCCGTGATGTGCCACAAATCCCGAATCTTCTGCAGCAACGACCGCACGCTTCAAGCTATCCGGAATATGCTCATAGGCCACCCAGGGATGCGGCAGGATATCGCCCTTGCCCGTGGCCATGCGCGATTCGGCGCGGATCTTCATGAAGGACGTTCTTTCAGGATTGTGGCCCTTCCACCAAAGCACCTGGACAAAGATCCAGCCTTCCCATAGCACCAATAGCAGCAATGACCAAAGCAGCAGTCGCAACCCCCAGCGAATCAGGCGATGCAAACGGTTCACCCCAACTCGTTCCGCAACTGCTGCAACACCGGGGCTGTGGGTGGAAAAACATGACGCCAGAGGTAAAAAGATTCTGCGGCTTGCTCCACCAGCATGCCCAGGCCATCTGCAAGGAAGGGCGCCCCCTGGGCTTTTGCCAGCTTGAGAAATGGCGTCAGGCCCTTGCCATACATCATGTCGTAGGCCAGCGTTTCTGGACCAAACACGCCATTCGGTATTACAGGCGCGGCACCCGTAAGGCTGCTGGAGGTGGCATTGATGACGAGTTCAAAATGCATCTTCGGAATGTCATCCAACCCGCAAGCCACGGCACGATCCAGAAGATCGTCCCCAATCGCGCCGGATGCCCTCAATTCGGCAAGTATCGCGATCGCACGTGCTGCCGTTCTATTGGCGATCACAAGTCGTGTCGGTCGTTCTGCCAATAGGGGCTGCACTACGCCGCGCGCCGCACCGCCCGCACCCAGCAGAAGGATGTTTCGCTGCTCGAGTGCGATGCGCTGATTCTGGACAAGATCCCTGACCAGTCCCACACCGTCCGTGTTATCAGCAAAAACTTCCTCATTGCGAAAGTCCAGGGTGTTGGCGGCACCGGCAGCTTTGGCACGGTCGGTCTGGATGTCCGCCAGGGCAAATGCGCGCTCCTTGAAGGGCAGGGTAATGTTCAGTCCCTTGCCCCCCTCGGCCCTGAACCTTGCGACGGCAGCCTCAAACTGGTTCGGTTCCGGGCCAATGCGCTCATAGGTCAAAGCCTGCCCGGTAGCCTTCGCAAACAAGGCATGGATTTGGGGGGATCGACTATGGGACACCGGATGCCCCATGACGGCGTACCGATCCATCGTCTGCAATCAGTTCTGCTTCCAGGGCAGCCCGGCAGCACGCCAGCCACCGACACAGTTGCGATGTCCCTGGGCGTCCCGATCCCCCTCAAAACCTTGCAGGACGTTGTAGCATCCCGTAAATCCCGCAGCTGCGGCAGCGGCTGCGGCAGCATGAGAACGCGCACCAGAACGGCATAGGAAAAGCAGCAAGCTGTCTTCTGGTACGGATTGGCGAAGCACTTCGATGAATTCCGGATTGCGCTGGCAGCCTGGGTAGTCCTGCCACTCGATGTGGATTGCACCTGGCACGAAACCCACCCAATCCATTTCGGCGCGGGTTCGCACATCCACCAGTACCGCAACGGAGGCTTCGTTGAGGATATCAAAGGCTTCGGTAGGCAAAAGCGCACCATCGTAAGGCAGGTTGGCTTCACTTCCCCTGTTCTGGGCGATTTTGAGAATTTCTGGAATTTTGGCCATGATGGCTGATCATTCAGTCTGGAATGCCCCATTGTACGCTGCGACGTCATCGGAGCAAGTTTTGGGTGGGCCGGCTGGCATGCACAGATTTAGTGCGATATTCTGCCGTGTCGCACATATTCGGTGCATCCTCAGGAAGGACCTCATCCGCCCCGGGCTTGTGGCACAATGACATATTGTATGGAAGTGGATTGGCACGCAACCTGCTTACATTGTGGGCTGCACCTTTTATATTGACCGCAACCGGGAAAGCCCGGAAGCACAACGTACTCGACGAAGACTTCGTGAGCGAAACAACAGGAGATTGAGAAATGGCTGCAGCTGATGTCATGCAAATGATCAAGGATAACGAGGTCAAGTTCGTGGACCTGCGTTTCACAGATACCCGAGGCAAGGAGCAACATGTCTCCGTGCCCGTCAGTTCATTTGGTCCTGAAAAATTTACCGAAGGCCATGCCTTTGATGGCTCATCCATTGCTGGCTGGAAGGGTATCCAGGCCTCTGACATGTTGCTGATGCCGGACCCCAGCACCGCCAATCTTGATCCCTTCATGGATGAAACCACGCTGTTGCTGACCTGTGACGTCATCGAACCCTCTGATGGCAAAGGCTATGATCGCGATCCACGCTCGCTTGCCCGCCGCGCTGAAGCCTACCTCAAGGCCAGCGGCATTGGCGATGCCGCCTACTTTGGCCCGGAACCCGAGTTCTTCATTTTTGATTCTGTCACATGGAATGTGGATATGTCCGGCTGCGGCGTCAAGATCAATTCGGAAGAAGCCCCCTGGTCTGCCAACAAGGAATTCGAAGGTGGCAATATGGCCCACCGTCCTGCGGTGAAGGGCGGCTATTTTCCCGTTCCACCGGTGGACTCCCTGCAGGATATCCGCTCGGCCATGTGTCTCGCCCTGGAGGACATGGGCGTTCCCGTTGAAGTGCATCACCACGAAGTGGCCGCTCCCGGCCAGTGCGAAATCGGCACCAAATTCGCTCCGCTGGTACAGCGCGCCGACTGGACCCAGATCCTCAAGTATGTCGTGCAAAATGTGGCTCACTCCTATGGGAAAACGGCCACCTTCATGCCAAAACCCGTGGTCGGCGACAACGGCTCCGGAATGCATGTACACCAATCGGTCTGGAAGGATGGCAAAAACCTGTTCGCCGGCAACGGCTATGCCGGACTGTCTGACTTTGCCCTGTACTACATCGGCGGCATCATCAAGCACGCCAAGGCGCTGAACGCCATCACCAACCCCGGCACCAACTCGTACAAGCGCCTGGTTCCTGGATTCGAAGCTCCGGTCAAGCTGGCCTACTCGGCCCGTAACCGCTCCGCTGCCATCCGTGTTCCATTCGTGCAAAGTGACAAGGCACGCCGCATCGAGGTTCGCTTCCCGGATCCCTTGGCCAACCCCTATCTGGCTTTCTCCGCTATGTTGATGGCCGGTCTGGATGGCGTGCAGAACAAGATCCACCCCGGTGAAGCTGCAGACAAGGACCTGTACCATCTGCCCCCGGAAGAAGACGCCAAAATCCCGTCACCTGCCGCCTCTCTGGATGAGGCGCTGGCGGCCCTGGACAAGGATCGTGAGTTCCTCACCCGCGGCGGCGTTTTCTCCAATGAGATGATCGATGCGTACATCGCCCTGAAGATGGAAGAGGTCACCACCTTCCGGATGACCACCCACCCGGTGGAGTTCCAGATGTACTACAGCCTGTAATTTGCATCACCGGAAGCGCCACAGCTTCTGGGCCAACAGGACAAAGCCCGCTTTCCAGCTCATGGATTGCGGGCTTTTTCATCAAATTTGTCGGGAGCAGGGCAAACCTTGAATCACACGCGATCCCATACCTCCTTCTCCGATTTTGTCGGTCTTGATCTACTCGCCACTGCGGTGATCGTGCTCGACGCCAACATGCGCGTCCGTTTCATCAACACCGCGGCCGAGAACCTGCTGGAAACCAGCAGCAAGAGCCTCATTTCCCAACCGCTGAAAAACCTGCTGCCTGGCGCGGAATCGCTGATTCAGGACTCGCAGGCTGCCCTGGCCCAGAATATGGGTTTCATCGAACATGAATGGCATCTTGCCCGCCGAGGAAACGCTGCCCTGATCGTCAGTTGTACCGGCACCCCCCTTCAGAACCCCGATGACGGCATTCTTCTGGAGTTCCGACCCATCAACCAGCGCATGCGCATCGCGCGTGAAGAAAAGATTCTCGAAGACCAGAAAATCAACCGTGAGCTGATTCGCAACCTGGCCCACGAAATCCGCAATCCCCTGGGGGGAATCCGGGGTGCGGCCCAGCTGCTGGAGCGCGAACTGGACCGGCCGGAGTTGAAAGAATATACACAGGTGATTCGAGCCGAAGCCGACCGCCTGCAGGTGCTAATGGACCGAATGTTGAGCCCCAACCGGCTGCAGCAGGTGGCCCCCCTCAACATCCACGAAGTCCTGGAACGCGTTCGCACCGTCATTCTGGCCGAATATCCCGAAGGAATTACCATCCAGCGTGACTATGACACCAGCCTTCCTGAAATCACCGCCGATCGCGAACAACTGATCCAGGCCGTACTCAACATCGCCCGCAATGCTGCACAAGCCCTCAATGGCAAGGGCGAAATCCTGCTTCAAAGCAGGGCGTTGCGTCAGATCACCCTGGCCCGGCGGCGTTTTCGCCTGGGATTGCTCATACGGATCGTGGATAACGGTCCAGGCATTCCGGAGTCGCTGCAACACAGGATTTTTCAACCCTTGGTCTCGGGCCGTGAAGGCGGCAGCGGGTTGGGATTGATGTTGGCACAAAACTTGATTAGCCAACATCATGGCATGGTTGAATTTGAAAGCGTCCCGGGTCACACTTGTTTTAGCCTGATCCTGCCCATGCCCGATACCGAATACACCTGAGGGCACTTAATGTCATGAAGCCAGTCTGGATTGTTGATGATGACCGTTCCATTCGCTGGGTGTTTGAAAAAGCACTCACGCGCGAAAATATCCCCTTCCAGGCGTTTTCTTCTGCACAGGAAGCAATGACGTTGCTGGAAAGCGAGCAACCCCAGGTAGTGGTGAGCGACATCCGGATGCCGGGAGGTTCCGGATTCGATTTTCTGGAGCATCTCAAGGCACGCTACCCTGATCTGCCTGTCATCATCATGACGGCATATTCAGATCTGGAAAGTGCAGTGGCCGCGTTTCAGGGCGGAGCCTATGAATATTTGCCCAAGCCCTTCGACGTGGACCATGCCATCGAATTGGTGCGTCGTGCCCTGGAAGAGCGCATGCGCACCCAGGATGCCCTGGAGGAGGGCCAGGAGACTCCTGAGATTTTGGGTCAGGCACCCGCCATGCAAGAAGTCTTTCGCGCCATAGGACGCCTGTCGCAATCCAATGCCACCGTACTGATCAATGGGGAATCGGGCACCGGCAAGGAATTGGTGGCGCGCGCCCTGCACCGCCACAGCAACAGGGCCAACAAACCCTTTATTGCCATCAACACTGCGGCCATTCCCAAGGAACTGCTGGAATCCGAGTTGTTTGGTCATGAGCGCGGGGCCTTTACCGGCGCCAATACCCTGCGTCGCGGTCGCTTTGAACAAGCCGAAGGCGGCACCCTGTTTCTGGATGAAATCGGTGACATGCCGGCCGACCTGCAAACCCGTTTGCTGCGGGTACTCTCCGATGGCCAGTTCTATCGCGTAGGCGGACATTCTCCAGTGGCTTCACGGGTGCGCATCATCGCGGCCACCCACCAGGATCTGGAAGCAAGAGTACGCGAAGGGCTGTTTCGCGAAGACCTGTTCCATCGCCTGAACGTCATCCGGATCAGGCTTCCTTCGCTACGCGAGCGACGACAGGACATTGCGATGCTGGCGCGGCATTTCCTGCAGAAGAGCGCCCGGGAACTGCAGGTTGAAACCAAACGGCTCTCCGACGCGGCAGTCCGATTTCTGGAAAATCTTGAGTGGCGCGGAAACGTTCGCCAGTTGGAGAATATCTGTCATTGGCTCACGGTCATGGCACCCGGGGTCAACGTGGACATCGGAGACTTGCCGGCCGAGTTGAAAGGCACGGCGGACGCCCCCGTGCCCATGCACTGGAAAACCGCCCTCGAACTGGAGGTTTCCCAAGCGTTGGCGCGTGGAGAGCGCGGCATTCTGGATCGCCTGAGCCAGGATTTTGAACGGGCACTCATCACCCAGGCCCTGGCCCATACCGGTGGTCGCCGCATTGAAGCGGCACAGCTACTGGGCTGGGGGCGCAATACGCTGACCCGCAAGATTCAGGAACTGGGTCTGGAAGAGTCCGAAAACTCGGCAAATACGGGTGCGTGATCAGAAGGCCGCTCCAACGCGCGCGGCCCCTTGTCGATGGTGCAGGCCCTGCATGACGGGGCCAGGCTATCGCTCGCCAGGATGTGGTCGATGCGTAGCCCCATATTCCGCTTGAACGCGTTGACCCGATAATGCCACCAGCTATAGGACTTCTCGGCCTGGTCAAACAGGCGAAAACTGTCCTTCAGGCCCAGTTTCAACAAGGCTTCAAAAGCCGCGCGTTCGGCATCGCTGCATAACACTTCTCCCTTCCAGGCCACCGGGTCGTACACGTCCCGATCCTCCGGGGCCACGTTGTAGTCCCCCGCCACAACCAGCATGGGGTAACGCACCAGCGTTGCCTCAAGATAATCGCGGAATGCCGCAAACCAGCGCAGCTTGTAGCCATATTTCTCGGAGGTCAGCGACTCGCCATTCGGACAATACACCGAAATGATCCGCACATTGCCATAGGTGGCCGCAATCACACGCTGCTGGGGGTCTTCGAATCCGGGAATGCCGATTACCGGGTCGCTACCCGGTTGCTGGCTGAGCAAAGCCACCCCGTTGTAGGCCTTTTGCCCCGCGATCAAGGCGTGGTAACCGGCGCCCGTCACTGCTTCGAGCGGAAAATTTCCCGACTCGCACTTCAGCTCCTGCAGGCACAGCACGGTGGGTTGGTACCGGCTTAACCAGTCCAGCACATGAGGTAAACGCACTTTGATGGAGTTGACGTTCCAGGTTGCAATCTTCATGGCATTCGGGAATTCATCGTTGATATCGTTTGAGTGTTTTTTCCCGGGCCAGGGCATGGTCCACAATGGGCACCGGGTAATCCCTGCCAATGATACAGCCTGCGGCTTGCTGTTCCAGCAGGGTCATCTGCCAGGGGGCATGGATGCGTCGGGCAGGGACATCCGCCAGTTGTGGCAGGAAGCGGCGAATGAAGCGTCCCTCCGGGTCAAACCGCTGGGCTTGGGTGACCGGATTGAAAATTCTGAACCAGGGTTGCGCATCGCAACCCGTGGATGCCGTCCACTGCCAGCCCCCGTTGTTGGCCGCCAAATCGAAATCGTTGAGCTGTTCGGCAAAATAAGCCTCGCCCAATCGCCAATCCACCCCCAGATCCTTGACCAGAAACGACGCCGCAATCATGCGCAACCGGTTATGCATGAACCCGGTTTGACGAAGCTGTCGCATGGCCGCATCCACGATGGGATACCCCGTAAGGCCCTTCTGCCAGGCATCGAAAAATTCGGGGTTGTCGTCAAATGTCAGGCGCTCGTATTCCGGCTTGAAGGCATGCCCCACCACATGGGGGAAATTGGACAGGATGGAAAAATAAAATTCGCGCCAGATCAGCTCATTGAGCCACACATGCGCTCCTGGGTCGTTCTCAGCCTGGGCGAGGCGCACCAGATGACGGATGGAGAGGGTGCCAAAGCGCAAATGAATGGATAAGCCGGAGCCTCCTGGCCGATCAGGGAAGTCGCGCAACTCATGGTAGCGTGCCATGCGCGGCAAAAATCCTGCCAGCGTGCGTTGCGCCCCGCTCATGCCCGGTTCAATCCCAAGCAGGGACAGATCGGTGCGCTCAAACCCCAGTGCGCCCAATGGCAGCATGGGGCGTTGCTCCGGATCAGCCGCCAGGCGACTGTACTGTGCCGGCCAATTTCTCATTCGCTCAGGCGTCAATGCGCGCAACCAAGCATTGCGATAGGGGGTAAACACCGTATAGGGCCGGCCCGCCAGCGTCAGGAGGTCTCGACCCTCAAAGATCACCTGATCCTGGCTGGTGTGGAAGGAAATCCCGAGACCCAAGAGCGCAGTCGCGACCGCTTCGTCACGCGCTAGCGCCGCTGGCTCGTAATCCCGATTGGTATGGACGGCAGCCACACCCAAAGCCGTCGCGAGCTCGGGGACGCATCGGCGCGCCGCGCCATGCAATACGATCAGCCCCCCTCCCTGCCACTCCAGGGCAGTTTTCAGCTCTGCCACGCTCTCCCAGATGAATTCCACCCGTCTGTCCGCACGATGGGGCAGTGCTTGCAGGATGTCCGTATCAAACACGAACACGCAAAACACCCGCGCATATCGGGCCAGCGCCACGGAAAGGCCCGCATTGTCCTCGGCCCTCAGATCTCGCCGAAACCAGAATAATGCTGTTTCGGCGCCATTGTTCGTCTTGGCGCGCATGTCCGCCCCTTCCAACCCATGATCTGGAAATGCTCCAGAATATGCGATAATTGCCTCCATGGGTCCAGTCAATCTCACGAACCATTTCCTCATCGCCATGCCGGCGCTGCAGGACTCCAATTTTTCCGGAACTTTGACCTACATCTGCCGTCATGACGAGAATGGCGCCATGGGTCTGGTGGTCAACCGCCCCACCAATCTGACCCTGGAAAGCCTGTTCAACCAGATTGACATCCCCCTGTCCCAGGAAAACCTGGTGACCCTGCCTGTCTACTTTGGCGGACCGGTCCAGACGGATCGCGGTTTCGTGTTGCATTCCCCGGTGGGGCACTGGCGTTCCACGCTCAGCATCAATGACGAAATCGGTCTGACCACTTCCCGGGACATCCTGGAAGAAATGTCTCGAGGCCAGTCCCCCGGGGGGGTGCTGGTCTCCCTGGGCTATGCCGGATGGGAAGCGGGGCAGCTTGAAAATGAAATCAAGCTCAACAGCTGGTTGACGGTCGAAGCCCGCCGCGACGTGATTTTCGACCTTCCCGCCGAGGCGCGCTTTTCGGCGGCCCTGGGAATCCTGGGCGTCGACCGCGCCTACTTGTCTGATGAAGCGGGACATGCCTGAGGTTGAAGGCCACATTCTCGCCTTTGATTATGGACAAAAGCGTACCGGCGTCGCCATCGGCGAATTGAGTAGCCGCATATGCCACCCTCTGACTACGATCGAAGCCTCCTCATCAGAGGCCCGCTGGCAGGCGGTGAATAAACTCCTTCGGGAATGGGCTCCGGTGGGCCTGGTGGTTGGCCTGCCGCTCGACGCGGATGGCGCTGAACAGAAGGCAACGCGCCTATGTCGGAACTTTGCCAATGAACTGGAGTCCAGGACGGGGTTGCCCACGGCGCTGGTGGACGAGCGTTTCACCTCTCTGGAAGCCGACCAGTCCCTGAAGGAACGGGGCTATTCCCATCAACAGCGCGCCGTTGCCGAACATGCCGAGGCGGCGGCGCTCATACTGCGGAGTTATCTGGAGTCTCAACACACATGATTGGCAACCCGCAACTGAGCCCCGAGGGCACCCTCCGACACCTGCTTACCATCGAAGGCCTGCCCGCTTCGGTGTTGTTTCACATCCTTGATACCGCCTCGACTTTCGAACATGTGGCGCAGCAGGAAATCAAGAAAGTCCCACACTTGCAGGGGAAATCGGTATTCAACCTGTTTTTCGAAGCTTCCACCCGAACCCGGACCACTTTCGAGATTGCGGCCAAGCGCCTCTCTGCCGACGTCATCAACCTCAATGTCAGCGCCTCCAGCCAAAGCAAGGGTGAAACGCTGCTGGACACGGTGGACAACCTCTCGGCCATGCAGGCCGATATGTTTGTGGTGCGCCACGCAGAAAGCGGCGCGGCCCATTTGATTGCCAATCATGTTGCGCCGGGGATCCATGTCATCAATGCGGGCGATGGCTGCCATGCGCATCCAACCCAGGCATTACTGGACATGTACACCATCCGGCATTTCAAGCGTCGCTTTGAGAACCTCAAGGTTGCCATCGTGGGCGACGTGCTGCACTCGCGCGTGGCCCGCTCGCAAATCCATGCCCTGACCACGCTGCGCGTACCGGAAATTCGCGTCATCGGTCCTAAAACCCTGATGCCCCGAGACGTGGAGCGCCTGGGTGTGCGCGTGTTTCACGACATGGCCCAGGGCCTCAAGGATGTCGACGTGGTCATCATGCTGAGATTGCAAAACGAACGCATGAATGGCGCACTGTTGCCCAGTCGCGACGAATATTTCAAGTACTACGGCTTAACCCCGGGCAAATTGGCCCGAGCCAAACCGGATGCCATCGTCATGCACCCCGGCCCCATGAACCGGGGCGTGGAAATTGATTCCGAGGTCGCCGACGGCGCCCAGTCTGTCATTTTGAAGCAGGTCACTTTCGGCATCGCAGTGCGCATGGCCGTCATGTCCATTCTGGCCAGCAACTGAAGCAGGAACATTCATGAAAATCCAGATCAGCAACGGACGCGTCATCAACCCCGCCACCGGCACCGATGAAGTGCAGGATGTTTTTATCGCAGCGGGAAAAATCGTGGGCCTCGGACAGGGGCCCTCAAATTTTGGCCCCAACCGGGTCATCGACGCCCGCGGCAAAATCGTCATTCCCGGCCTGGTGGATCTGGCGGCGCGCCTGCGTGAACCAGGGTTTGAATATCTGGCCAAACTGGAAAGCGAAATGTTTGCAGCCACCGTAGGTGGTGTCACGAGCCTGTCCTGCCCGCCGGATACAGACCCTCCGCTGGACGAACCGGGTCTGGTGGAAATGCTCAAGCACCGCGCCAAAGGACGCAACCAGACCAATGTTTATCCACTGGGTGCGCTGACCCAGCAGCTGCAGGGAGTGCGCCTGACGGAAATGGGCGAATTACATGATGCGGGCTGCGTCGCTTTTTCCCAGGCCAACGCCCCCCTGGTGGATACCCAGGTCCTTGCGCGCGCACTGGACTATGCCAGCAGTTTTGGGTTTACCGTCTGGCTGCAACCCCAGGATCCCCACCTAGGCAAGGGCGGCGTGGCGCACGAAGGCGAAGTGGCCAGCCGCCTTGGATTGCCCACCATTCCCGCCTGCTCCGAGAGCATTGCCATTTCCACGATTTTGCACCTGGTACGCCACACCGGCGCTCGCGTGCATCTGTGTCGCCTGTCCAGTGCGGATGGGGTGGCGCTGGTGCGTAACGCCAAGACCGAAGGTCTTTCCATCACCTGCGATGTTTCCATCAACCACCTGCATCTATCCGAGCATGATATCGGCTTTTTCAACTCCCATTGCCATTTGATCCCCCCCCTGCGCAGTCTGCGCGACCGGGATGCGCTGCGCGCAGGTCTCGCGGACGGCACGGTGGATGCACTGGTATCGGATCATTCGCCGGTAGATGACGACGTGAAACAGCTCCCCTTTGAAACTTCCGAAGCAGGAGCGACCGGGTTGGAGTTATTGTTGCCGCTGGCACTCAAATGGGCACAGCAGGACAATGTTCCCTTGCCCCTTGCACTGTCGCGCGTCACCGCCGACCCGGCACGCATTCTGGGCGTTTCTGCCGGGCAGATCGGCGTGGGCAGCAATGCCGACCTGTGTCTCTTCAATCCTGAACGCGAATGGGTCGTCACGCCGCAAAACCTGAAAAGCCAGGGCAAGAACACCCCATTCCTTAACTTGCCCCTGTCGGGCAAGGTTTCACACACCATTGTGGGCGGCTTCCTGATTTACGAGGACGCCCGCGCCTGAGGTTGCCTGCCATGAATAATCCGTTACTCGATTTTTCGGGATTGCCCCGCTTTGCCGAAATTCAACCATCCCATGTCGGACCCGCAGTGGACACGCTGATCGCGGAAAACGGCACCATCCTGTCACAAGTGCTGGCGCAGGCCACTGCCCCCACCTGGGAGCATTTCGTCGCCCCGCTGGAAGATGCCAACGAACGACTGTCACGCGCATGGGGCCAGGTGTCGCACCTCAATGCCGTCATCAACACGCCGGAACTACGCGATGCCTACAACGCCAATCTGCCCAAAATTACCCAATACTGGGCCACGCTCGCGCAAAACGAAGCGCTATTTGCAGGCTACAAGGCCTTGCGCGCTTCTCCGGAATTTGAAACGTTGAGTCCTGCCCGCCGAAAGATCATCGAAAACGAATTGCGGGACTTTCGCTTGGGAGGCGCTGAGCTTTCCCCGCAGGACAAGGCTCGCTTTCTGCAAATTCAGGAAGATCTGGCCGCCACGGGCGCGCAATTCGAGCAAAATCTCATGGACACCACCAACGCCTTTGGCTATCTGGTGGCAGACGAGGCTTCCCTGCGCGGATTGCCTGAAGATGTCATTCAGACGGCCCGCGACGCCGCGCTGAAAGAACAGCATGGCGGCTGGAAGCTGACCCTGCATGCACCCAGTTATGGGCCGGTCATGCAGTACGCCGAATCACGCAAACTACGCCAGGAGCTTTACTACAGTTTCGCCACCCGCGCCTCCGAATTCGGAAAAGCAGAATGGGACAACACCCCGCTGATTCGCAAACTCCTGCAATTGCGTTCCGAAGAAGCCCGGATGCTGGGCTTTGAGAGTTTTGCCGATCTGTCTCTGGAACCCAAAATGGCCGAGTCACCGCAAGCCGTGCTGGATTTTCTGAGAGACCTCGCGTCCCGCGCCAAACCGTATGCCGAACAGGATTGGGTTGAATTGGAAACATTTGCCCGGGAAACGCTGGGCATGGACAGGCTCGAGCCCTGGGATGTCGCATTTGTTTCCGAAAAACTTCGCAACCAGCGCTACGCGTTCTCGGACCTTGAAGTCAAACAGTACTTCCCGGAAGATCAGGTATTACGGGGACTGTTCCGGGTTATCCAGCAGTTATACGGCCTCACGGTATCCCGTGCGGACGCACCCATCTGGCACAAGGATGCCCGTTTCTTCGATCTGCGCGACCGCTCCGGAACATTGGTTGGCCAGTTTTATCTGGACCTGTATGCTCGCAATGGCAAGCGCGGCGGCGCCTGGATGGATGATGCCATCACACGGCGGCGGCGTGGCAACGCCATTCAAACGCCCGTGGCCTATCTCACCTGCAACTTTTCAGCTCCCGTGGGAGGAAAACCTGCTACCTTCACCCACGATGAAGTGATCACCCTTTTCCACGAGTTCGGTCACGGCCTGCATCATCTGCTGACCCAGGTCGAGGATTTGCCAGTATCCGGCATCAATGGCGTGGAGTGGGATGCCGTGGAATTACCCAGCCAGTTCATGGAAAATTTCTGCTGGGAATGGGAGGTACTGGAGGGCATGACGCGCCATGTGGATACGGATAAGCCGCTACCGCGCCCCCTGTTTGATCGCATGCTGGCCGCGCGGCATTTCCAGAGCGGCATGCAAACCGTGCGCCAAATCGAATTCTCCCTGTTTGACATGCAGTTGCACACGGGCTTCCCCCAGGAAGACAATCCCCTGCAATTGCTAGAACGCATCCGCGATGAAGTGGCCGTTCTGCGACCCCCTGCGTGGCATCGTTTCCCCAACAGCTTTGCCCACATCTTCGCAGGAGGCTACGCCGCCGGTTACTATAGCTACAAATGGGCCGAAGTCCTGTCTTCCGACGCCTACAGCCTGTTCGAGGAAAAAGGTGTGCTTGACGAGGAGACCGGGGCGCATTTCCGCAAGGAAATTCTAGCAGTGGGCGGAAGCCGCCCGGCGTTGGATTCATTCGTTGCCTTTCGGGGACGCAAACCCAACATCGACGCGCTACTGCGACATAGCGGCATGGGAAAATAAAGGGGCCAAAGGGGGACAGACCTCAAATTGAGGTCTGTCCCCCTTTTATTTGATGCTGATGCCCTCACCTGCACGGACAAAATTGAAGGATCGCGTAATGCTGACCAGGTCGGCCTCGGCGCGCATCGCTTCGGTAAACGGCTGAAACGGTGCCGCCATCTGGATGATGCGGCGCGCCGCATCATCCAGATGGGAACTCCCTGAGGGCTGACGAATTTCGATCAACGCCAGACTGCCGTCCTGGCGGATCGTGGCCGTGACCCGAACCATGCCGTAAAGCGGCCGACCATCCACCGGCGGCGGATAATTGACGCGACCCACCTGTTCCACTTTCTGACGATAGGCTTCCTCATAGGGCCCAAAGACGCTGTCCCGGGTTTGTGGCGATAGCGCTCGCACTCTCTGCCCTGCAAACGGATCCATCGCTTCGCGACGCGCCATCTGCAGGCTTCTTGAGCGCAAATCTTCAGGCGCAGCCAAGCCTTCCGATTGCGGTGGACTTGTGGGGGAGGGTTCACCGGAAGCGGGTTCCTCAGGGGGGGTGGGCAAGCGGCGCAATGCGCGTGGCTGCTCCACGGCGGCAGTGGTCTCCTTTCTCTTCTGTGCGAGCGCATCAGGAGAGCCCCCCATGCTCATGGGGGAAAAATCAAGAAACAACGGCTGCGGCGTTTCCGCTACAGCAGGCGCCCTGACATGAACTTCAGACAACAAGACACCATGCAGCAGCATTGAAACCAGTAAAGCCAGCCCAAGTCGCCGATGGTGCGCGGTCATGAATCGGATATCTCGGCCAGGGGTTCCAGAATTGCCTTGAGCTGACAGAACAGCGTCATGTCCCACAAATTGATGCGTTCAACGCTCACGCGCACGGCGGCTCCTGGAAGTGCATCTGCCGCGCCATGCACCTTGGTGACCAGCGGCAGACCGGCAAGTCGTGCCATCCCCTCACGCAACATCAAAGCGTCTCTTTCATCGATGTTTTCCTGCTGCAGCCAACGCAGACTCCAGTACCGCTCCATATTACGCTGGAATTCATTGTAGGCGTCATAGGCCACTTCAAACCGGCGTGCGATGGCAGGCAAGGCGTCATCCTGCGCCAAGAAGGGAGGCACTCGCCCCGACAACAGACTGATCAACTGCCATTGGTTGATGAGGTCCACATAACGCCGCAGCGGCGAGCTGGACCAGGCATACTGGGCCACACCCAGTCCCTGATGGGGCGCCGGCTTCACCGAAAGGCTGGTTTTGCCGTTGACCTGCGTGCGAAACAGTCCGGGCAGGGCAGCATCCGCCAGTACCTTGCCCCATACGGCATTCACTTCAATCATCAGTTCTGCCACCAGCGTGTCCAGAGGAGCTCCTCGCGGACGCTGGGTAATGGCCACACGATCCCCATCCACCACGAAATTGAAATCGAGGTAATGCTGAGCGGGGCGATCCTTGACGCCGCGCAGTACGGCCAATCGTTGCGCCAATTGCCAAAGTACGCGCAGGGGCGAGTGAAACGGATGGGAGCCTGTGGCCGCTTCCGGGTCAAACTGGGCCTCCAGGTCATGAATCCGCAGATTGCTCGCCACGGAGATGCGTTCAATGCGCGATTCGCGCGCCACCACCGCAAAATCCGATTTTCGCACCGTCAGCATCAACGAGAGCGCAGGATTGACGCGTCCCTCCTCCAGGGTATGTGCGCGGATCACGCTCTCGGGCAGCATGGGAATCTTGTCGCCTGGCATGTACACCGTGGAGAGCCTCTGGCGCGCGACCTGGTCCAGTTCGGAATCCACGGCAAAACCCAGGCCCGGGGCCGCGATGTGGATTCCCACGCTCCAATGGTCCTCGTCCGCCTCGGACACGCTAAAGGCATCGTCGATTTCGGTGGTAAAGGCATCGTCAATGCTGAATGCCCGTACCTCGGACAAAGGCCAGTGCGAATGGTCCGTGGTGAGCGGATAGTTTGCATCGACGGGCAGGGGACCAAAATATTCGAAATGAAACTTTCCCTCGTGCCAGCTGCGGCTATCCCTCAATGCGCCGCAATGCTCCAGTACTTGTGGAATGGTCAGGTGCATCACGGCGCCGGCCGCTTCCAGGGTTTTGTAAGCAAGGGTGTTTTTATCGGGACGATAGAGCAGGGTTGCCAAATCCCCCTTCAGCCAGTCCGGCATCTGGCCTGCCTGCATTTCCTGGATGGCTTGCTGTTTCTGCGCTTCCTGTTGTCGCTTCCTTTCAAGCCCAGCCAGCGCGGCGCGTAGATTGGCTTCCGGCGCCGGACGATAGCGGCCGCGGCCCTTCTTGTAGAAATACATGGGCGCTGCGTGCAATTTAATCAGCACTGCGGCCTGCTCCGTGGGCACCGGCGCATGCCCCACATACTCGCGCGTCAGATCCTCAAACCCGATCTCTGCGTCGGGCGCACAGCACGCCCACAGAAACTCCACATCGATATCTTCGGCCAGCCGGTGCGCCGACTGCATCAACTCGGCAGCCGCAGGCTGGGCGAAGCGCACCAGCACTGCGCTGGACTTGATTTTGCTGCGTTTGCCGTGGGGGGCTTCCACCTGCAAGCTGCTCTCATTGTCCGCCAGGACGGTGGCCACCTTCAGATCACCGTCCTCCTCGTAAAGCACATTCATCACAAAGTCATTCCTCAGACAGCCGCTTCAGGATTTTTTCATGGATCCCGCCAAATCCACCGTTGCTCATCACCAGAATATGGTCGCCTTCCCTCGCTTCCTTCACAATGGAATCAACCAAGCTGTCCATATTTTCGTCAGTAAGCACACGCTCACCAAGCGGTCTTAAAGCCGCAGCGGCATTCCAGCCTAATTGCGCGGCATAGCAGAAGACCCGGTCCGCATCCGCAAGACTGTCTGCCAGGCTGCCGACCCAAACTCCCAGTTTCATGGTGTTGGAGCGCGGCTCAATCACAGCCAGGATGCGTGCCCGACCCACCTTGTTGCGCAGACCCGCCACCGTGGTCTGGATGGCCGTGGGGTGGTGGGCGAAGTCGTCATAGACCGTCACACCCCTGGCTTGCCCGCGGATCTCCATGCGCCGCTTGACGCCAGAAAAGCGACCGAGCGCCTGCATGCCCCGTGCCACGGAAATTCCGGCAAAGCGCGCCGCCAGCAATGCCGCCAACGCGTTCTGCCGATTATGTTCTCCCAGTAAGGACCAGGCATCCGTGGTCCCGACCGGCCGACCCTCCTCTGAAACCGTGAGCGTTCCGGCCGCGTCCGCAGCGCCAGTCTGCCAGCCCTCGGGGGTGCCGAAGCGGGTGACCGGTGTCCAGCAGCCTCGCGCCAGCGTTTCGGTCAGGCGTTCATCCCGTCCGTTGACCACCAGCAATCCGTTGCGCGGCACAGTGCGCACAAGATGATGAAACTGGGTTTCGATGGCGGCCACATCAGGGAAAATATCCGCGTGGTCATACTCCAGGTTATTCAGGATGGCCACCTTGGGGCGGTAGTGCACGAACTTGGAACGCTTGTCGAAAAACGCCGTATCGTACTCGTCAGCTTCGATGACGAACCAGGGATTATCTTGGGGACAGACCTCGCCTTTCAGGCGAGGTCTGTCCCCAAGATAATCCCCCGGCAGGCGGGCAGACACCCCAAAATTGCCCGGCACCCCGCCGATCAGGAAGCCCGGGCGAAGTCCCGCATCCTCCAGAATCCAGGCGGCCAGTGATGATGTCGTGGTTTTGCCATGGGTACCTGCCACGGCCAACACCTGGCAATGGCAGAGAATATTGTCCGCCAGCCATTGCGGCCCGGAGGTAAAGGGAAGCCCGCGGTCAAGAATGGCCTCCATCAAGGGGTTGCCGCGCGACACCACGTTACCAATGACAAACAGATCAGGCTCGAGCCGCAACTGATCTTCGTCAAAGCCCCTGATCAGTTCAATGCCCTGGCTTTTGAGCTGCGTGCTCATGGGCGGATAGACCTGGTCATCGCATCCTGTCACACGGTGTCCCGCGGACTGGGCCAGCACCGCAATGCCGCCCATGAAGGTGCCGCAGATTCCAAGTATGTGGATATGCATCAGGTTCCTGGCGTATACGCAAGAATCGGGGCCAGCCAGCGCTCGGTTTCCTGCAAACCCATGCCCTTGCGACGTGCGTAATCTTCCACCTGGTCACGGGCGATTTTTCCCACTGCAAAATAGGCACTCTGCGGATGAGAAAAATAAAAGCCGCTGACGGCGGCCGTCGGCCACATGGCGTAGCTTTCCGTCAGGTGGATTTCCGCATGCCGTTCCACCTCCAGCAGTTCAAACAATGCCGCCTTTTCTGTGTGGTCCGGACAGGCAGGATATCCTGGGGCCGGCCGAATGCCGCGGTAGCGTTCGGCAATCAAGCTCTCGCAATCAAGACTCTCGTCCCGGGCATATCCCCAGAACTCGCGCCGCACCCGGGCATGCATCCATTCGGCAAACGCCTCGGCCAGCCGGTCCGCCAGGGCCTTGAGCAGGATGGCGCTATAGTCGTCATGGTGCGCCTCAAATTCGGCGATCTTGACGTCAATGCCAATGCCGGCAGTCACGGCAAATGCGCCGACATAGTCTGGAACGCCTGTAGTCTTTGGCGCCACGAAGTCGGACAGGCAGGAATTATGGCGGTCGGCCGGCTTTTCATTCTGTTGGCGCAGATGATGCAGAACCTTCCGGACCGTCGTGCGTGACTCGTCCGAATAGATGGCGATGTCATCGCCATTCTCTTGGGTTGCCGCCGGGAAGAACCCCACGACACCATGTGCGGTCAGCCAGCGTTCCTCCACGATCTGCCGCAACATGGCCTGCGCGTCAGCAAACAGGTTGCGCGCAGCCTCTCCCACCACTTCATCCTGGAGAATGTTGGGGTAGCGGCCACTCAGCTCCCAGGTTTGGAAAAATGGCGTCCAATCGATGTAGGGCACCAGTTCAGCCAAAGGGACGTCCCGCAGGGGCTTAACCCCCAAAAACAAGGGGTGCGGCGGTGTGTAGGCCAACCAGTCGGTTTTCACCCCTCGCTTGCGCGCCGTTGCCAGCTCCAGCAGTTTTGCGCCGCCCTTCTTGCCTTCATGCTGCATCCTGACCTTCTGGAGATCGGCCTTGAGGTCGCGGATGTATGCGTCCCGCAATTCGGTACTGAGCAGTTGCGAGCACACGCCTACGGCACGCGAGGCGTCAGGCACATAGGCCGTGACCCCGTGAAAGTGCGGCTCGATTTTGACCGCCGTATGTACGCGCGAGGTCGTGGCCCCGCCAATCAGGAGGGGTATGTCAAACGATTCCCGTTCCATCTCCCGCGCCACATGTGCCATTTCCTCAAGCGAGGGCGTAATCAACCCGGACAAACCGATAATGTCCACCTTCTCTTCGCGAGCCACCTGCAGGATTTT
Organism: Pseudomonadota bacterium; assembly: GCA_021805725.1. Next base: position 82,031 of record JAJZEH010000007.1, read on the forward strand.
TTCGCAAGGCACCATGACGCCCAGATTGACCACTTCAAAGTTATTGCACTGAAGCACCACCGCCACGATGTTCTTGCCGATGTCGTGCACGTCCCCCTTGACGGTCGCGAGGAGGATCTTTCCCTTGGTGGTGGAAACGCCCAGCTTTTCCTTTTCGGCTTCGATGTACGGAACCAGATGCGCCACAGCCTGTTTCATCACGCGCGCCGACTTGACCACCTGGGGTAAAAACATCTTGCCTTCGCCAAACAGATCTCCCACCACATTCATGCCATCCATCAAGGGGCCCTCGATGACATGGATGGGATGCTCGCTCAGTAGCCGTGCAGCTTCTGCGTCCTCTTCGATGTAGGTGGCGACTCCCTTGACCAGGGCATGAATCAGGCGCTCATGGACCGGGGCGTTGCGCCACGAGAGATCTTCGGATTGGGTACGTGCCGCCCCACCCTTGACCTGACCGGCAAAGGCCACCAGTCGTTCTGCAGCATCGGGACGGCGATTGAGGATGATGTCTTCCACATGTTCCAGCAGAGCCTGGGGGATTTCCGCATAAACGCCCAGCTGTCCTGCGTTGACGATGCCCATCGTCATCCCGGCGCGAATGGCGTGATAGAGAAATGCCGTGTGAATGGCTTCACGCACCGCCTCATTGCCGCGAAACGAAAAACTGACGTTGGAAACTCCACCGCTGATTTTTGCATGGGGCAAGGTTTGCCGGATGCTGCGCACGGCTTCGATGAAATCCAGGGCATACCGGTTGTGCTCTTCAATCCCCGTGGCAATGGCAAAAATGTTGGGGTCAAAGATGATGTCCTCGGCCGGAAAACCCATTTTTTCGGTTAACAAATGGTATGAACGAGTGCAGATTTCCACTTTGCGCGCCAGGGTATCCGCCTGTCCCTGTTCGTCGAAGGCCATGACGATGACTGCTGCGCCGTAGCGACGGGCCAGTTTGGCGCGCTGAAGGAACTCGGCCTCCCCTTCCTTGAGACTGATGGAATTGACGATAGGTTTGCCCTGGATGCACTTCAATCCCGTTTCCAGCACGCCCCAGTCCGATGAGTCGATCATGATGGGAACACGGGAGATGTCCGGTTCGGATGCCATCAGATTGAGAAAGCGTTTCATGGCCGCCTTCGAATCCAGCATGGCTTCATCCATGTTGATATCGATGAGCTGTGCGCCGTTTTCCACCTGATTGCGCGCCACTGACAGCGCCTCGTTGTAATTCCCGGCCAGGATCAGTCGCGAAAAAGCCTTGGAGCCCGTCACGTTGGTGCGTTCACCCACGTTGACGAACAACGAATCCTCGCCAATGTTGAACGGCTCGAGCCCCGACAGGCGCGTCATGGGCGTTATTTCCGGGACCACGCGCGGTGGAATACCCCTGACTGCGTCCGCAATGGCCTTGATGTGTGCAGGCGTGGTGCCACAGCACCCCCCCACGATGTTGATGAAGCCGGATTCGGCAAATTCCTGCAGGAGGGCAGCTGTTTCAGCGGGCCCCTCGTCATAGCCGGACTCCGCCAGGGGATTAGGTAACCCCGCATTGGGGTGGGCACTGACGAAAGTGTCCGCAACGCGCGCGAGCTCCTCGATATAGGGGCGCATCAACGCGGCACCGAGCGCACAATTCAGTCCGATGGAAAGGGGACGAATGTGACGCAGCGAATTCCAGAAGGCCTCGGTGGTTTGCCCCGTCAGCGTCCTTCCGCTCTGATCGGTAATGGTGCCCGAGATCATCACGGGCAAGCGCATCCCATGGACCTCAAAATACTCGTCGATGGCGAACAACGCAGCCTTGGCATTGAGGGTGTCAAAGACGGTCTCCACCAGCAGGATGTCCACTCCACCCTCAATCAGGCCATCAATCGCCTCACGGTATGCGACAACCAAAGTGTCGAAATCCACGTTGCGAAAGCCAGGATCGTTGACATCTGGCGAGATGGATGCGGTCCGGGTGGTGGGGCCCAGCACACCTGCCACAAATCGGGGCTTGTCCGGTGTCTTGCGCGTCACCTCATCGGCCACCTGCCGAGCCAGTTTGGCTGCGGCAAGGTTGATCTCACCCACCAGATCGGCCATGTGATAGTCGGACATCGACACCGAAGTGGCATTGAAGGTGTTGGTTTCAATGATGTCGGCACCTGCCTCCAGGTAAGCCGCGTGGATGGCCCATATGATTTTGGGCTGGGTTAGCACCAGTAAATCGTTGTTGCCCTTGAGATCATGGGGGAAATCGCGAAAGCGCTCCCCTCGGTAATCGGACTCACTGAGCTTGTAACTCTGGATCATGGTGCCCATGGCACCATCCAGCATCAGGATGCGCTGCTGCAGGAGGGATCGTAGTAATGGCGTTGTATCAGACATAGGGGCAATATGCTACCACGAGCGCCGCCCGGCGCCTCACTCAATGGGGACAGACCCCAAAATGGGGTCTGTCCCCACCACCATAAAAAAGGGGCGTCCGAAGACGCCCCAAGCCCTTGACGGCGGAGTGAAGGTTATTCGACGCGTTCGCCGTGGAGAGCCAGGTCGAGACCTTCCCGCTCCTCTTCCTCGGTTACGCGCAGTCCGATCACCATATCAATGACTTTGAGGATGATGAAGGACATGACGAATCCATAAATCAGGGTGACTGAAACACCCAGAGCCTGCGTTGCAAGGCTGGCATCGGCACCGCTGATTTCCTTGACGTTGAACACACCGGTAAGCAAGGCGCCGACTACGCCGCCAATGCAGTGCACCCCGAAGGCATCCAGCGAATCGTCGTAGCCCAGCATCTTCTTGAGGCTCGTTGCTGCCCAGAAGCAAATCACCCCCGCTGCGACACCGATGGCCAGTGCGCCACCTGCTGCCACGAAGCCCGAAGCCGGTGTGATGGCGACGAGACCCGCCACGGCGCCCGAAGCAATTCCCAGCACACTGGGCTTGCCCTTGGTCATCCACTCGGCAAACATCCAGGCCAACGCCGCAGCTGCAGTGGCGATCTGGGTTACGGTCATGGCCATCCCGGCACGGCCATCAGCGGCCACCGCAGATCCGGCATTGAAACCAAACCAGCCCACCCACAACAGGGATGCGCCGATCAAGGTCAGTGCGAGATTATGCGGTGCCATGGGCTCCTTGCCGTAGCCCACCCGTTTTCCCATCACCAGGGCTGCTGCGAGACCTGCGATCCCGGCATTGATGTGGACCACGGTGCCACCGGCAAAGTCCAGCACACCCTTGCCCGCCAACCAGCCGCCCGGCTCCCACACCCAGTGAGCGATGGGAGAATATACGACCAGCGACCAGATTCCCATGAACCAGAGCATGGCCGAGAATTTCATGCGCTCGGCGAAAGCTCCGGCGATCAAGGCCGGCGTGATGATGGCAAAGGTCATCTGGAACATCATGTACACCGACTCGGGAATGGACGTTGCCGCATGGTGCACCATCACTTTCTTGGCTTCGTTCTGATAGAGCATGCCATTCAACATGAACCGGCTCAGTCCGCCCAGCCACTCCGAACCCGGCATGAATGCCAGACTGTAACCCAGGACGATCCAGATGATGGTCACCAAAGAACAGATGGCAAAGCTCTGCATCAGCGTGGCAAGCACGTTCTTCTTGCGCACCATGCCGCCATAGAACAGCGCCAGCCCAGGGATCGTCATGAGCAGGACGAGTGCAGTGGAGGAGAGCATCCAGGCCGTATCCCCGGAGTTGATCTTGTCCGTACCCACCAAAAATGGCTTGGTCGGCGCGGCATCGGCGGCTGGAGCCGCGGCCGGGGCAGCGGCATCAGCAGCGGGAGCCGCTGCGGCAGCCGGCGCCGCAGCCGGGGTTGCATCCGCCTTGTCGTCGGCCATGGCGTGTCCCGGTCCGATCGACAGGGCCAGAACCAGCATCCCGGCCTTGAATGTGTTCAACAGTGTTTTCATGGTCGTTCCCCTCACAGTGCGTCCGCACCGGTTTCACCGGTCCGGATGCGCACAACTTGTTCCAGTTCATAGACGAAGATCTTGCCGTCGCCGATCTTGCCAGTGTTTGCTGACTTTTCGATGGCCTCGATCACACGATCCAGCATCTCTGTTTTGACTGCGGCCTCGAGCTTTACCTTGGGCAGAAAATCAACCACATATTCAGCGCCTCGGTAGAGTTCGGTGTGCCCCTTTTGCCGGCCAAAGCCTTTCACTTCAGTGACGGTAATGCCTTGTACGCCGATGGCGCTTAGGGCTTCCCGCACTTCGTCAAGCTTGAACGGCTTGATGATTGCAGTAACGAGCTTCATGTTGCCTCCTGAATTAATTGATCGCAGCGTCTTAGAACTTGTAAATTCCCTGCACACCCACCGTAAGCATCGTGGATTGAGGAACCAGATTGGAGTCCAGAAAAACCGCTTTGTCTGCGTGATCCGAACGCACTTCACCGCGCAGCTCAAAGTTCTTGACCGGGGCATACCCCAAGGTAAGCGTCACCTCCTTGAGAGTATTTGATCCGGGAGGCGTTCCCGTCGTGGCAACCGCAATGCCAGAATCGTCCCTGAGTTCTTCGGCACGCAGCGACATCCGATATTTTTCGCTCATCTGGTAGTTCAGGTAAGCAGCGAGCCCCCAATACTTCTCAGTCCCCAGGCCATAGACGTTGTCCTGGGACACATGGTCACCATTCAGGATAAAGGTCGTGGTGTCCGTGAGATTGCTGGTAAAGACCACATCCACCAGGGTACGCGTCCCATTGACCGCCCCGGGGACCGCAGTGGCCACCATCGAAGTCGTGGTGGGAAGCATGGATTCCGAGCCGCTATACAGGCTCACGGCCAGCGAAGTGTCTTTGGTGAACGCCGTGGTCAGCCCCAGTTCTGCCGTTTTGGAACTGTTCATGTCATTGACCTGATCCCAGCCGTTATTCAGGCCCATGATCAGATTTGTGCTGTCGCTGAGTGCTGCAGTGGCACGAAACCCGGTATGCGTGAAGGGAATCTTGCCGAACAGGATGGATCGGGTAATGTTGGTGTCTGCCGAGCTATCGATGACTTCGGCGCCGGCAAGGGTGGCGAATTTACCGCCGATGAAGGTCCAGCTTCCCGAGGCGTATTGGGCATAGGCCTGCGTCACATCGAAGTTGCCGCCAGTTCCAGCAGTTGCGCCTGAAGTACCGCAACCCCCATAGGAACAGAAAATGCCTGCGTCGCTTCCGGCGGTCAGGTTGAGCACACCGCCAAAGCCTTCCTTAGGGGTGCTGGAAATCGTAATGCCCGCCTGGTGCAGCCCAAAGGAGTTCTTGGTGGTGTCAAAGACCTGGACGCTGGTATTGGGAGTTTGGCTATGGCTGATGTAGCTGGCATCCAGATACCCTTTGACATCAATGGAAGAATTGCCAAGAATTTCTCCCAGGGTCGGGCCCTTGGGTTTGGCATCTGCCGGGGCCGGCGCCGGGGTCGCGTCTGCCACTGTGGCCGGGGTGGCATCTGCCACGGTGACATTCTCTTCAGCACTGGCGCTGGCGGATGCCACCACAGCAAGGGCAATCGCCACGCTGATGGCACTACGATGGTAATGTTTCATTTGCTATTCTCCCTCACAAGGTTGATCAAGTTTGATTCCAAATGGCGTTGCAGCTTTCTTTCAAAGAGACCATGCACCGAACATTAAGAAGCATGAGTCGTGCCAACCTTGGGCCGCGCTTAAATTGCCCATTGCATCGTGTTTTTTGAGTCGAACAAAGGCAAATCCAGGAATTTGCGCACTATTTAAGTGCACTCTTGTTTGGCTTTGGCTTGTGATAGTGCAATACTGAAACAAAATTTAACGGAAACTTTCACCATGAACACTCAAGGCTTTATCGACGACGTATCCCATCGGCTTACCGAACTTCTGGCCAAAACACCCGCTGCGGACTTTGAAAAGAATGCGCGCGCCCTGTTAATGAGCCTTTTTGCCAAGGTCAACTTGGTGACGCGGGAAGAGTTTGACGTACAGATGAAGGTACTGGCCCGCACCCGTGAGAAGCTGGCCGAGCTGGAAGCACGCGTTTCTGCCCTGGAAAATCAGAAGCGCTAGCGTGCCAGTTTTACGAAGCTGATGACCACTTTCAGGCCAGACCCGCCCTGGCCCCGGTGGAACGATGCCTCGGCTTCGTGTAGCCGGCTGATTTCGCGCACGATGGCAAGGCCCAGGCCACATCCTTCCGGCTGGTCTGAGGGCAAGCGGTGAAAGGGGGTACCCAGCTTTCCCAGTTCGGCTTCTGGAACACCTGGACCATTGTCTTCGACGCTAAGAAGCACCTTGTTTTCAACGGGTTGCAGACCAACCCACACCCTGCCGCCAGGGGGGGTATAGCGCACGGCATTATCCAGCAAATTTGCCAATAACTCCCGTAACATCAATGGGCTACCCCACACCCGGGCGGGTTGCAGCCGAAACTCCAAATCCACATCCTTGCGCGCCGCCAGGGTTACAAAGTCCGCCGACACCTCCTGAAACAGGGATTCAAGGTCGACTGCAGCAACCTCAACCATGCTCTGCTCGGTGTGCTCCAGCCGGGCCAGGGACAGCAGTTGATTGGCAAGATGGGTCGTACGCTGGGTGGTCTTGAGGAGTTCGCGCAGCAGTTTCCTGACATCTTCCGGCGGGGTTTCCAGCCCTACTTCAATCTGACTGCTAAGAGAGGCCAAGGGGGTGCGTAACTGGTGAGCGGCATCTGCAATGAAGCGGCGGTGACTGGCAAATGAAGCGGCAAGATTTTCGAGAAGTTCGTTAATGCCATGAACGATGGGAAAGAGTTCTGCAGGTGCGGTGGCTTCTTCGATGGGTCTTAAGTCTACGGAAGAACGGCTGATGATTTCGTTGCGCAGGAGTTTGACCGGGGACAATGCAAACCGCACTCCAAATAGAATGACCGCAATGGATACCAATGCAAGAAGCACCTCCGGCAACAAAATACTTGCAAATATCCCGTCGGTCAGGCTATTGCGGCCGTGCAATGTCTGGGCCACGGCAATGTAGTAGGTGTTGAGCCCGGTTTTTCCACGCAGAAACACCGCCCGGTTTTCTTCACCATTCAGGGTGACGTCCTGAAACAGGTGGTTGCCTTCCACGGGAAGGACGCCAAGGCGAAACAGTTCGGAATTTCCCGAAAAGACCTGTCCCTTGTCATCCCAGGCAGCATAGGTGACGCGATCGTCATTGTTCTCCTGCAGCATCTGCTGGGCTGCCGGAGGCAGGTTGATCATCATTTTTCCCTGATGGATTTCAATCTGCTTGGATAAATCAAGGGCGTTATCCAGCAGGCCCAGATCGTAAACGTTCATCGCGGCCCGAAGGGAAAAAACATAGGCCAGCATCGAACCGATCAGCAGGATGAGGATCAGCGGCCCCAGTAGCCACTTGAGCAGCATCCGGTATAGGCTAGAGCGGTGATTCATCGACTTTCTCGAGCATGTATCCCAATCCGCGAACGGTTCGAATCACGGTTCCCGAACCTTCAATTTTGCTGCGCAGACGATGCACATAAGCTTCTATGGCATTTTCGCTCAGTTCCTGGCCCAGTCCGGTGATGGCCTGGATCAATTGTTCTTTCGATACGATGCGGCGAGTATGGGTTGCCAGATATTCCAGGACGCCCCATTCCCTACCCGACAACTCCAATGCCTGCCCCAGCAGAAACGCCCGCTTGCCTGCCGTATCCAGTTCCAGCCCGCCAATGCTAAATCGTGAACTCACGGTGCCAAAACCGCGCCGGATGAGGGCTCGCAAGCGGGCCTGCAGCTCGGCCATGGCAATGGGTTTCACGATGTAGTCATCTGCACCAAGATCCAGGCCCTGGACCCGATCCTCCACGGCATCGCGGGCCGTAAGAATCAGTACCGGCAGGGACTGGCCACGTTGACGCAAGTGCCTGACGATATCGTACCCATCCCGGTCTGGCAGCCCTAGGTCGAGCACCAGCGCATCAAAATTTTCTCCAGACAGCACATGCAACGCTTCCGCAACATTTCCTGCAATATCCACTGCAAAACCAGCGTGCACCAAGGAAGCCGACATGGCTTTCCCAAGCGTCCTGTCATCCTCGACTATCAGTATCCGCATCGTTTGTCAGTTTCGTGTCAGTAAATATCGTCAAAATGCGCCGGCAGCTTGAAACAAACGGGATCATTGTCCCCCATGGAACGCCACCTGTGAACTCTGTCGAAAAAAAGCCTTGCGCAGCGAGCATCACCCTGGTGATGGCCGCCACGCTGTTGTTCGGGTACATGCTGGCTGGCTGCGCAGTCGGTCCTGATTTCAAGCGGCCGGAAGCTCCCGCCTCCGAAGGTTACATTCCACACCAAACAGTCGGGCAGACCGCGTCTGTGTCCCAGTCAACCAGTGACGCACAACATTTCGACGCATTCAAGGATATTCCCTTCGATTGGTGGACGTTGTTCCAGTCACCCCAGATCAATTCGCTCATCGAAAAAGCATTCAGGTCCAACCCCACGATCGAGGCTGCGCAGGCGGCATTACGGCAGGCTCAACAAAACACCATTGCCCAGCAGGGCTATTTTTACCCAACGGTTGGGGTGGAGTATCTGCCTTCGCGCAATAAACTGGCGGGCAACATGGGTGGCAATTCACCAGGCATCCAGGGCAACGGCACCATTATACAAACCTACTCAAATCCGGCTGGCCCGGCGCCCTATAACGGCCCTGCCTACTACAACTTTCACACAGCCCAGGTGACGCTCAGCTATGCTCCAGACGTTTTTGGCGGAAACCGCAGGGCTGTGGAATCACTGCAGGCCCAAGCCGAGTTTCAAAAATTTCAACTCGAAGCCACCTATATCACGCTGGCATCCAATGTCGTTGCTGCAGCATTACAGGAAGCCTCGTTACGAGCGCAGATAGCAGCCATCGAGAAAATCATTGAAGACAATCGAAGGGCGCTCGAAATCGTCCGCAAGCAATTCACGATTGGCCATGTCATGGGCATTGATGTGTCAGACCAGGAACTGGCACTGTCGCAAGCAGAACAGGCTGTGGTTCCGTTGAGGCAGCAACTGGAGCAGACCCGCGACCTGATCCGTGTTCTGGCCGGTCATCTACCAGGCGATGATGTCCCGGAAACCTTTGAGCTTTCATCGCTGCACTTGCCTCAGGAATTGCCGCTCACCATTCCTTCAAGACTGGTTGAGCAACGACCTGATGTTCGGGCTGCCGAGGAACAGTTGCATGCCGCCAACGCGCAGATCGGCGTCGCCATTGCGAATCGATTCCCGCAATTTTCCATTACCGGCATGATCGGCGGCGAAGCGTCTGTCCCAAGCCAGATGTTTCAAACGGGCGGCGGATTTTTCAATCTGATCGGCGACATCGCACTCCCGATTTTTGACGGTGGTACGTTACGCGCCAGAGAACAGGGGTCCAGAGACGCTCTGGTTCAGGCGGCCGCCCAGTACAAAAGCACCGTAATCACCGCTTTCCAGAGCGTGGCAGACACTCTGCATGCCATTCAATCGGACGCGGAAGCGTTCAGGATCGCTCGCAAATCGGAGCAAGCTGCCAAAAATGCGCTGGACATCACGCGCAAACAATACGAGGTAGGACAAGTCAGTTATCAAATTCTGCTCGCAGCAGATCAGGCCTATCAGCAATCCACCATCACGCTCACACAAATCCAGACGAACCGATTTGGAGATACGGCCGCGTTATACCAGGCTCTGGGTGGGGGCTGGTGGCATCACACCGATAGCGTCCAGCCCGACACGATGCAGGGAGAACAATCCAAATGAAGATGCCTGAGCGGAAAGCAGTTTTTTGGCCCGCCCTTGCCGTACTTGTCATCACGGGGTTTTACTGGAGTTGGCCATCTCGTGCCGTCTCGAATAATGACCCCGGGGCAAGCAGCCCTGGAAAGACAACGCAGGCGGCGAACGCTTCAGCTGCAGACCGACATATCGATCTGTCTGAAACCCAGGTCAAACTCATCAAGGTGGGGGTCGTCGAAGAGCGCAATTTTGTGCCGAAGCGAGACGCGATGGGAAGCATCGCATTTAATGACGACAAATCAGTACAGGTGTTTTCCACGTACCCAGGAAAAATCACCGAAGTATTCACGGACGTGGGCCGCGATGTTGAAAAGGGACAGGCCCTCTATGCTGTGGAAAGCCCGGATTTTTTACAGGCTGAGTCCACATTGATTTCTGCCGCGAGCGTACGTGAGTTGACGACGCGCGCTTTGGATCGCGCGCGTCAATTATTTGAAGTCCAGGGAATCTCCCAGAAGGACTTGCAGCAAGCGATTTCTGACCAACAAAGCGCCGACGGCGCTTATAGGTCAGCAAGAAGTGCAGTACGCATTTTCGGAAAATCAGAGTCCCAGATTGACGCCCTCATTGTGAGTCGTCATCTTGATGCGTCACTCCTGGTTCATAGCCCGATCAGTGGCAGGGTGGTGAGCAGAAATGCCGCGCCTGGCACCCTGACTCAACCAGGCACTGTCCCGGCACCTTTTACGGTAGCCGACATTTCGATCATGTGGATGTTGGCGAGCGTATCTGAAAGCGATGTTCCCGCACTCCGGGTGGGTCAAGCAGTGGAAGTCGGACTGATGGCTTTTCCTGGACGGTTATTCCAGGGGAAAATCACCAATATAGGCGCTGCCGTGGATCCCAGCACACATCGCGCTCTGGTGCGTTCCGAGGTTCGAGACGCAAAGCACGAATTACGCCCCGGCATGCTGGCTAATTTTGTAATCCAGGCTGGAGAGACGATGCACTCACCAGCCGTGCCGCTGGATGGGGTTGTTCGTGAGGGGGACGGAACCATGACGGCCTGGGTAACGACCGACCGCCATCGTTTTTTCAAACGTACCGTCACCATTGGCTTGCAACAAGACGGCGTGTATCAAATTTTGTCGGGGGTGATGCCGGGCGAAATGGTAGCCGCTGAAGGCGCAATTTTTCTGAGTCATGCCTACGAAACCGAGACTCGCTGAAAAATGCTCAAAAACATCCTGGCCTTCTCTCTGAGCCGCCGCCCCATCATCCTGATCATGCTGCTGGCATTCCTCAGCGCAGGCCTGTTTGCTTATTACAGACTCAACGTCGAAGCCTATCCAAATCCTGCCCCGGTCATTTTGGAAATTACGGCCCAGGCACCCGGGCTATCCGCCGAAGAAATGGAACGGTACTACACTACGCCCATGGAGGTTGGCCTGGCGGCCACGCCAGGTGTTGAAATCATCCGCTCAACCTCATTTACCGGGTTGTCGTTTTTACGTGTCACGTTCAACTATGGTATTGATTATTACTTTGCGTATACGCAGGCTGCACTGAGTTTGCAACAGAACGTCAGTCTTCCCAACAACATCGCTCCCCAGATTCAGGCATCAAGCCTTGTCGGTGAGGTGTATCGTTACCAGATTTCAGGGCCCGCCGATTTTGGACTCACCAATCTTCGCACGGTGCAGGACTGGATTGTGCAACGCCGCCTGCTCACGGTACCTGGCGTGGTTCAAGTCAATACCTGGGGGGGCACCACCAAGGAATTTGAGGTGGAGGCCGATCTTCACAAGCTCGAGGCCTATAACGTCACTGTGCCGCAACTGCTGGCAGCCATCGGAAACTCGAACATCAACGTAGGCGGACGTTCGATCAACTTTGGCCAGCAGTCTGTGAACATTCGCGGTATCGGTCTGATTGACAGTGGTGGCACCCTGGATCTGACCAGAGGCTATAGAGTAAGCGATATCGAAGCCATCGTGCTCAGCGCACCGAAGGGCATTCCCGTTCGCGTAAAAGACGTTGCCCGGGTGTATGTAGGTCACGTTCCAAGACTGGGCAAAGCTGGACGGGACAATGACAACGACGTGGTGGCAGCCATCGTCGTCATGAACAGAACCATGCAAACCAACGATGTGGTTGCCCGCATCAAGGCCGAGGTCGAAAAAATTAACAGCGACGGAAGCCTGCCTGCCGGTGTCAGCCTCGTGCCATTCTACGATCGTACTTCGCTGGTTTCAGTGACCACGCATACCGTGGTTCACAATCTGATTTTTGGCTGCCTTCTGGTCTTTTTCATTCAATGGATTTTTCTAGGCGATTTGCGCAGTGCCATCATCGTCAGTGCAAACATTCCTTTCGCGCTATTTTTCAGCATCATCATGCTGGTGCTTGCGGGAGAGTCAGCCAACCTTCTGTCCCTGGGCGCGGTCGATTTTGGCATCATCGTGGACTCTGCAGTCATCCTGGTGGAAAACATTTTCAGGAACCTTCAGAAAAGAGATGATGCACGCACCGAGATCCTGCATGACCAGGCCCAAAGCGGATATCGCCAGCTCCTCTCGAGCCATGGTTGGACAAACCGTCTACGCCTGATTTTCGTCAGCTCCATCCAGGTGGATCGGGCCATTCTTTTTTCAACTGCCATTACCGTGGCGGCGTTCATCCCGCTTTTCACCATGCAAGGTGTCGAAGGACAGATTTTTGGGCCCATGGCGAGAACCTATGGTTATGCCCTCGCCGGCGCCTTATTGGCAACCTTCACCGTTACGCCTGTTTTGGCATCAATGCTGTTGCCCAAGCATATTGACGAAAAGGAAACATTCGTCGTTCAAAAACTTCGCGAGTACTATCGTCCCGTGCTGCGTTGGGCCCTGGCGCACGTACGCGGCACGGTCATGATTGGCATTCTGTTTCTGGGACTATCCGCCGCATTGTTTTTCCGGATCGGCTCCGAGTTTCTTCCGACGCTGGAGGAGGGTAACTTGTGGATACGCGCCAGCCTGCCTCCCACCATTTCGCTTGAAGCCGGTTCACCCGTGGTGGATCGGATGCGTCAGATTTTGATCAGCCATCCAGAAGTCATCACGGCTGTTTCCCAGCACGGAAGACCTGACAATGGCAGTGATGCTGCCGGTTTCTACAACGCTGAATTCTTTGTGCCCCTCAAACCGTACAGTGAGTGGCCCGAGGGCATGACCAAGAAGCATCTGATTGACCAGCTCCAACAGGAGTTCTCCAGAGAATACACCGGCGTCGAGCTCAATTTCTCCCAGTACATACAGGACAATGTTGAAGAGGGTTTATCCGGGATCAAGGGGGCCAACTCGATCAAGATCCTTGGCCCTGACCTTGCCGTCCTGGAAAAACTCGCGGATCGGGTTCAGAGCGAAATGTCGCAAATCAAGGGGGTTTCAGATTTGGGCGTTTTCAGGGTCATGGGACAACCCAACCTGAACGTGACGATTGATCGGGCCAAAGCTGCACGCTACGGACTGAACACTGGCGACGTCAACACCGTCATCCAGGCGGCCTTGGGAGGAACCCAAGCCACCACGGTTTATGAGGGAGATCGCCAGTTTGCCCTGACGGTACGCCTTTCACCGGAATACCGGAAAGATATTGAATCGGTGGGACGCATCAAAGTGGGATACCAGACTCCCTCCGGAGATACTGCATACATACCCCTCAACGAGCTGGCCTCAATTTCTCTCGACACAGGAGCCTCATACATCTATCACGAGAAAAATCAGCGATTCATCCCGGTCAAGTTCAGCGTTCGGGATCGCGACCTGGGAAGTACGGTTGCTGAAGCCCAGGAGCGCATCGCCAGAAAGATTGCATTGCCTGAAGGCTATAGAATGGTCTGGGCTGGAGAATTCGAGGAGCTGCAACTGGCAAAAAAGCGATTGGAATTCATTTTGCCCGTTGCCATTGCCATCATCCTGGTATTGCTCTACACATTGTTTAGCTCAATTCGTGACAGCCTTCTCGCAATGGCCGCCATTCCATTCTCCATCGCGGGCGGGATCATCGCGCTGTATATTACGGGACTGCATCTCAGTGTCTCGGCAGCGATAGGTTTTGTATCGCTCTTCGGTGTGTCCGTCATGAATGGCATTCTCGTAATCACCTACTACAATCATCTCGTCGTTGAGGGCATGCAACCCCTGGAAGCCATGTTTAATGCCTCCGAGCAACGCATGAGACCCATGCTCATGACGGCACTCTCTGCCTGTATTGGCCTACTGCCTGCTGCTTTGTCCACGGGGATTGGCAGCCAGGTACAGCGACCTCTTGCAACAGTCGTCGTGGGTGGCATGCTGCTAGGACCCATCATGCTACTGGTGGTGGCACCCGCGCTTCAGATGATGTTTCTGCGTAACGACAAGGATCAGACAGATGTGACGTCTGAAGCCGAATAATTTCCGCTCACCAGGATTTCTGAAGGCTGCCCCGATAGCACAGGGCCTCACCCAAGGCCGCGTGATCTACCTGCTCACGGTCATCGATGTCAGCGACGGTGCGCGCGACCCGTAACACCCGGTGGATGGCTCGCGCGGATAACTGGAATTGTTGTGCTGCCTGCAACAGAAATTGTTGCACTTCGTTGTCCAATGCAACCCAGCGCACCAGTTCGTCGCCTCCCAGCACGGCATTGCGTCGTCCCTGTCGCTGCAGCTGACGCATGACCGCTCGCCCAACCCTGAATCGAATCTGTGCGCTGGACTCGCCAACGGGCCCTTCCTGCAACTCGTCGGGCGAGAGCGCCGGGACTTCCAATTGCAGATCAATGCGGTCCAACAGCGGGCCGGAGATGCGACGCGCATAGCGCGCAACCTGTTCCGGGGTACAGTGGCAATGTCCAGAAGGATGTCCACGGTAACCGCAAGGGCAGGGATTCATGGCACCCACCAGTTGAAACCGGGCGGGGTAGACCATTTTGCGCGCAGCGCGAGAAATGGTGATGATGCCGGTTTCCATGGGTTCGCGCAGCATTTCCAGCACCCGCCTTTCGAATTCTGCCATCTCGTCCAGGTGCAGGGTTCCGCAGTGGGCCAGCGAGACTTCACCGGGCCGCGAATGCGTGCCCCCTCCCGTCATGGCCGCAGCCGTGACGGAATGATGAGGGTGACGAAAGGGGCGGCGGCGCCACTGGTCCATGGCAAAGCGGTCCTGGCTGGACGCCTGCAGGGCAGCCACCTCAAGTGCTTCGTCGTCGGTCAGGGGAGGGCATATCCCTGGGAAACGTGCTGCCAGCATGGACTTTCCCGTTCCCGGAGGCCCCACCATCAATACGTGGTGTCCTCCCGCAGCCGCAACCTCAAGCGCCCGTTTGATATGTTGCTGCCCCCGGACATCCGCCATGTCGGGATAATCCGGCTCAGCCAGAATACCCGCCGGATGCTGTACCGGAAGTTGCCGCGCCCCTGACAGGTGTTCGCAAACTTCCAGCAAGTGACGCGCGGGCAGGATTGGTGTCTGGCCTGCCAACATCCCCTCGGCAGCACTGGCGTCAGGAAGCACGAACTGCCTGCCGTTCCTGCCCACAGCCACGGCCATCGGTAGCGCACCCTGCACCGGTCGTAATTCGCCACTCAGCGCCAACTCCCCCGCAAATTCGTAATCCCCGAGATGATGGTCCACAATCTGGCCTGAAGCTGCGAGAATGCCCAGGGCAATCGGCAGATCAAAACGACTGGACTGCTTGGGAAGGTCAGCGGGAGCAAGATTGACGGTGATTCGACGGGATGGGAACTTGAATCCGCAATTGGCCAGGGCAGCCCTAACCCGCTCACGGCTTTCGCGCACTTCTGCATCGGGCAATCCAACCAGGTGAAACTGTGGCAAGCCATTGGCCAGGTGAACTTCTACTTGCACCAACGGAGCAGCAACTCCCACCAATGCCCTGCTGTAAACCAACGCAAATGCCATGACACCTCCGGCAGCCCATCACTCCCATTATTTCGGGACTTGGCGCCATCAGCGTGCAAAACAGCAGCATGAAATTGCCTTCAGAGCATGCCCAGGCTCAACATGGCCGCCTCGGTCATGCGATCGCGGGTCCAGGGGGGTTCCCAGACCAGCTCCACTTTGGCGCTGTTGATCCCGGGCACTTCCATGACCCGGCGCTCCACTTCACCCGGAAACGTTTGCGCCACAGGGCATCCCGGCGCGGTAAGCGTCATCTGAATGTCCACATGGGCAGATTCCGGGTCGATGGATATGCCATAGATTAGGCCGAGATCATAGATATTGACCGGAATTTCCGGGTCAAAAACCGTCTTGAGCGCTGCAATCACGGATTCTTCCAGCGCTTCCCGAGCGCTTGGCGCCTCTGTCTCATCGGCAGGAGTTGGCTCAGATTTTCCCAACCATTCAAACACTGACATGATTACTCCGTAGACACTGGATCGGCTTCATTTTTTAGTGCTGCATTCAGGGTATGCCATGCCAGGGACGCACACTTGACCCGTGCAGGAAACTCGCTCACACCCGCCAGTACAGCCAGCTTTCCCAGATCAACGGTCGTTGCCTCCCCCATCACCATATGATGAAACCCTTCAAACAGTACCGCAGCCTCGGCTTCCGTTTTTCCTTTCAGGGCTTCGGTCATGAGCGATGCCGAAGCGGTGGAAATGGCGCAACCAGACCCTTCGAACCGCGCGTCCTGAATGATCCCGTCCTGGACCCGCAAATTCAGGGTCAGCCTGTCCCCGCAAAGCGGGTTGAATCCGTCGGCATGACGATTGGCATCGGGGAGTGGCCCGAAATTCCTGGGGTGCCGGTTGTGATCAAAGATCACTTCCTGATAGAGGTCGCGCAGATCGCTCATTTCAAAAATAGCTCCTCAACCCGTCGCAGGGCGCCAAACAGCGCATCCACTTCTGCGGTCGTGTTATACAGGGCGAAAGAAGCCCTGGCCGTGGCCGGCACACCAAAGTGATCCATGACCGGCATGGCGCAGTGATGCCCCGTACGAATGGCCACCCCTTCATTGTCCAAGATGGTGCCGATGTCATGAGGATGAACCCCCTTCAGGACAAAAGACAGAATGCTGGCCTTGCCGGGGACCGTCCCGATGATCCTGAGACCTTCAAAACATTCGGCCTGTTGCGTGGCATAAGCCAGTAATCGGTCTTCATGAGCTGCGATGGCCTCCAGTCCCACGGAATGAACGAAATCAATGGCTGCCCCCAATCCCACCACTCCGGCAATGTGGGGGGTGCCTGCCTCAAACTTGTAGGGCAAATCGTTGTAAGTGGTTTTCCTGAAAGTGACCTGGGAAATCATGTCGCCCCCGCCCTGGTAAGGCGGCATTTTTTCCAGCAGGGCCTGCTTGCCATACAACACACCAATCCCGGTGGGGCCATAGAGCTTGTGTCCGGAAAACACATAGAAGTCGCAATCCAGGGCAGTGACGTCTGCTGCCATGTGCGGTACCGCCTGCGCTCCATCCACCAGCACCACGGCACCCACTGCATGGGCCAGGCGAATGATCTCGGCCACCGGATTGACGGTGCCTAGCGCGTTGGACACCTGGGTAATGCCCACCAGCCTGGTGCGCGCATTGACCATGGATTCCACCGCACCTGGCACCAGGGCTCCCCGCTCGTCGATAGGGATCACCTTCAGCACGGCACCCGTGGCTTCGCATAAGAGCTGCCAGGGCACGATGTTGGCATGATGCTCCATTTCGCTGACCAGGATTTCATCGCCCGGTTTGAGCTCTGAGCGGCCCCAACTATGCGCCACCAGGTTGATGGCCTCCGTGGCGCCCCGAGTGAAGATGATCTCCTCGCGACGGCGGGCCTTCAAAAAGTCACGCACCTTGTCGCGCGCGGCCTCGAACGCATCCGTAGCTTCCTGGCTCAGCGCATGGACGCCACGATGGATGTTGGCATTCAGCACTTCGTAATAGTGGCGTTCCGCATCAATCACCGAACGCGGTTTTTGACTGGTCGCCGCGTTGTCCAGATAGACCAGGGAACGGCCATGGACTTCGCGTTTCAGGATGGGAAACTGGATGCGCAATGCCTCCACATCAAACATGAGCCGTCCTCCGCAACAGGGACTCCAGGGCCTCACGCAAGGCTGGCGGTTCGATGCCCGTCAGAACGTCCAATGCAAATGCTTCAATCAACAGCGCACGGGCATGATCGGCCTCAATGCCGCGAGAGCGCAGGTAGAACCATTGCTCTTCATCGAGTTGACCCACTGTAGCGCCATGACTGCATTTGACGTCATCGGCAAAAATTTCCAGCTGCGGTTTGGTGTCCACCTCGGCCTGGTCCGACAACAACAGGTTGTGATTGGACTGTTGCGACAGGGTGTGCTGCGCATCGGGGGCAACCCGAATCTTGCCATTGAATACTGCGCGACCGGCTTCATTCAGAACACCCTTGAAGCATTCGTCGCTGGTGCAATCCGGGCTGTCATGCAGGATGGTGGTGTGGAAATCCTGAAGCTCACGACCGGATACCCGGTACAGTCCTTTCATGGATACGGCGGCTTCCGGTTCTGCCAAAACGGCTTCGATATCGTTGCGCCCCAGGGCACCTGAAAGCGCAAAGGAGTGCGAATTAAAATGGCTGCTGCGTTTTTGCACCGCTTCCAATGCCGCGATGTGATAGGCACGAACGCCTTCCTGTTGAATCTTGACATGGGAGATTGTGGCGCCTTCACTCAGGTTCGCACTCGTGACGCCGTTGACCAGGTAAGGCTCGTCCGTCATCCCCAGATACTGTTCCACCACGGCGAATGCGCTACCCGTAGCCGCTTCATAGGCGTTGGCCAGATGCATGGCACGCTGGCCCTGGGTTGCCACAAACAGGACCAGGATCGGATCTTCCATCCGGACACCGGCCCCGGCAGTCACCCAGGCGCCTTCTGCCATGAAAGCCGCATTCAGGGCCGCAAACGGCGTACGTCGCTGTCCTTGTTCCAGCAGCCCTTGCAGCCTGAGGCTATCCTGAACCGACTGCGCGGAGAGTGCCCCCATGCGCAATCCGGTGGGCAGCCCGTCCACACGGGAAAGTGCGGGTTGGAAAACGCCGTCCACAAAAACCAGACGGTGACGCGCCTCGGGCAGAACGACCCTGTCCTTCAGCGAAGCCCATTCAAGGGACACCGGCGCCACCGGAGCACAGGACAACGACAGCTTTTCCAGCGCAGCCACGCTGGTGTACTTCCATTCCTCATGGCGCGTGGAAGGGAAGCCCTGTTCGGCAAAACGCGACCATCCGGATTGACGCCAAGCCTGCCAGCCGGCGGAATCCCGCCAGGGCAGCAAGGGCTTTGCCTGCTCAAACTCTGATTGGTAGTGCTGGATGACCGCGCTCATGATTAAGGCTTCACCCCTGCAGCCACAGACTCATCGCCAACCCAGGCATATCCCTGCTTTTCCAGTTCATGAGCCAGTTCCGGCCCTCCCGAACGGACGATCCGCCCCTCCGCCAGGACATGCACGTAATCCGGCCTGATATAGTCGAGCAAGCGCTGGTAGTGAGTCACCAAAATCATCGATCGGTCTGGCGCACGCAAGCTGTTGACGCCATTCGCCACGATCTTGAGTGCATCGATGTCCAACCCGGAGTCGGTTTCATCCAGAATGGCGAGCCGTGGTTCCAGCACCGCCATTTGCAGAATCTCGTTTCGCTTCTTCTCGCCCCCGGAAAACCCTTCGTTCACAGAGCGATACAGCATGGTTTCGTTCATTTCCATCAGCTTCATCTTGTCTTTGACCAGCGCCAGGAAATCCATGGCATCGAGCTCCGGCAAACCGCGGTGTTTGCGCTGGGCGTTCAGTGCCGCCTTCAGCAGGTACACGTTGCCAACGCCCGGGATCTCAACGGGATATTGAAACGCCAGAAATACACCTTCCCGGGCACGCTCCTCCACATCAAGCGCGAGCAGGTCCTTGCCTTGATAGCTCACGGATCCGGAAGTGACCGTGGCGTTTTCACGCCCGGCCAGCACATTGGACAAGGTACTTTTTCCGGATCCGTTGGGGCCCATGATGGCGTGAATTTCGCCCGCCTTGACCTCGAGATTGATGCCTTTGAGGATGGGCTTGTCGCCAACCGATGCGTGAAGATCTTTGATGATGAGCATGATGAATTCCTGATATGTGACTCTAGCCGACACTGCCTTCCAGAC
The DNA here is from genome assembly GCA_021805725.1 of Pseudomonadota bacterium. The sequence continues at coordinate 101,937 of JAJZEH010000007.1, forward strand.
TGACGCCCAGAAGCTTTTGGGCTTCCACGGCAAACTCCATGGGCAATTCCTTGAAAACTTCCTTGCAGAACCCGTTAACGATCATGGAAACGGCATCTTCTGCAGACAACCCGCGCTGGCGACAGAAAAAGAGCTGATCCTCGCCGATGCGTGAGGTGGAAGCCTCATGTTCCACCTTGGCCGATGCATTCTTGACCTCGATGTAGGGAAAGGTGTGTGCCGCACATTGATCCCCCAGCAGCAGGGAATCGCACTGGGTGTAGTTGCGGGCCCCGGTTGCGGCACGCGCAATGCGCACCAGACCCCGGTATGCCTGATGGCCGCGTCCTGCCGATATCCCTTTCGAAATGATGGTGCTGCGGGTGTTTTTGCCCATGTGGATCATCTTGGTACCAGTGTCCGCCTGCTGCCGGTGATTGGTCAGCGCAACGGAATAGAACTCTCCCACCGAATGGTCCCCCCGCAGGATCACGCTGGGATACTTCCAAGTTATGGCGGAGCCGGTTTCCACCTGGGTCCAGGAAATCTTGGAATGGGCACCACGGCAATCGCCGCGTTTGGTCACGAAATTGTAGATGCCTCCGCGACCTTCCTTGTCTCCCGGGTACCAGTTTTGCACCGTAGAGTATTTGATCTGGGCGTTTTCCAGGGCAACAAGCTCCACTACGGCAGCATGCAACTGGTTTTCATCGCGCATGGGAGCGGTACAGCCTTCCAGGTAACTGACATAGGCATCCCGATCCGCGATGATCAGGGTGCGCTCAAATTGCCCGGTATTTTTGGCATTGATGCGAAAGTAGGTGGACAGCTCCATGGGGCAACGCACTCCCGGTGGAATATAGACAAAGGAACCGTCGCTGAATACGGCCGAATTGAGGGCCGCGTAAAAATTGTCCTGCACAGGGACCACGGTGCCCAGATATTGCCGCACCAGTTCGGGATGATGCTGCACCGCTTCGGAAAACGAACAGAAGATAATGCCTTTTTCCGCAAGCTTGTCCTTGAAAGTCGTCGCCACGGATACGCTGTCGAAAACGGCATCCACGGCCACGCCCGCAAGAATCGCCCGTTCATGCAGCGGAATGCCCAGTTTCTCGTAGGTTTTGAGCAGTTCGGGATCCACTTCGTCCAGGCTCTTCGGTCCATCCTTCTGGGATTTTGGCGCCGAGTAGTAAATGATGTCCTGATAATTGATGGCAGGATGATGCACGCTGGCCCACTCCGGCGGCGTCATTTCCAGCCAGCGACGATACGCGGCAAGCCGCCATTCCAGCAGGAATTCAGGTTCATTCTTTTTGGCTGAAATCACCCGGACGGTTTCTTCCGACAGGCCGCGTGGTATGGCATCTGCCTCGACGGCCGTTTCAAACCCGTGCTGATATTCCTGGCTGATGATTTCTTCGAGTGTGGAAGTTGTGTTGGTCATGATTGCACCATGGGTTGCACCGGGTGGCGCGTTATGTGGACGGGGTGGGTCGGAACGGTCAGCTCTGCCAGCGTCACGCTGGCCAGGGCGTCATGGACCGCCTTGCTGATCCGCTGCCAGTTGGTTTTGACGGAGCAGGAGGGTTGGCGCTGGCAATTTCCGGGTTGTTGGGCCGTACCGCAATCAGTCAGCCCGACCGGCCCTTCCAGTGCCCCGATAATGTCCGCCATGGTGATGTCCTCGGGCATCCGGGACAGCACATAGCCCCCCTTGATACCGCGGTGCGACTCCAATAGCCCGGCACGCGCCAGTGTTTTCAGTACCTTGTTGGCCGTAGGCAAGGTCACGCCCACTGCCTGCGCAATTTCATGGGCGGCATGCAGCATTTCCGGATCACGCGCCAAGTAGGTCATGATCAGGGTGCCGTAGTCGGTCATTTTGCCTATCCTGATCATGGCGGGGGCGGGTCTCTATAAAAAATCATTGATTAGCCAATGGGTTACACAATACAAGACTATTATAGTACTATTTTGCACCGATTAGCAACGCGGCCCAGCTGTTAGAATCAGGGCGCTCACCACACAGGATGACTATGGTTCCCCATTTGACGACTGCACTGACAGGCCCCCTACAGGCACTGGAACACCATATTCTGGATGCCATGCCCAGCATCGAGCATTGGTTTCGTCAACAATGGCAAGAGCATTCGGCTCCGTTCTATACCTCGGTGGATTTGCGCAACTCGGGATTTAAATTGGCCCCCGTAGACACCAACCTCTTTCCCGCAGGCTTCAACAATCTGCGTCCGGAGTTTGAACCGCTTTGCATCCAGGCCGCCATGGCGGCCGTAGAAAAAATCTGTCCGGACACGCGGCAGTTTCTGTTGATCCCGGAAAACCATACCCGTAACCTGTTTTATTTGCAGAATGTGGCCTCCCTCAAGTCCATTTTGCAACGTGCGGGCTTTTCCGTTCGCATCGGCAGCCTGCTCCCTGAAATCACCGGACCCACACCAGTGACGCTCCCGTCCGGCGACATCCTGACGCTGGAACCTGTTTCCCGCTCGGGCAACCGACTCACCCTGAAGGGGTTTGATCCCTGCGCCATTCTGCTCAATAACGACCTTTCCGGGGGCATTCCCGACCTTTTAAGAGGCCTGTCCCAGCCCATCGTTCCACCCTTGTATGCGGGCTGGAGCACACGACGCAAATCAAGGCATTTTGCCGCATACGACCGGGTCGCCGATGACTTTGCCCGGCTTGTGGGAATCGACCCCTGGTTGATCAATCCCTATTTCAGCCATTGTGGCCAGGTGGATTTTTCCGACAAACAGGGCCTGGACTGCCTTTCCTCACAAGTCGAAGTGCTGCTCGGAAAGATTCGGGAAAAATATGCTCAAAACGGAATTCAGGATGATCCGTTTCTGATCGTGAAGGCGGATGCGGGGACCTATGGCATGGGCATCATGACGGTGCAGAGCCCGGACGACCTGAAGGGCCTGAATCGCAAGCAACGCAACAAGATGTCCGTCATCAAGGAAGGACAGTCCGTGAGCGAGGTGTTGATTCAGGAAGGTGTGTACACCTACGAGTCGGTGGAGGGTGCCGTGGCAGAACCGGTGATCTACATGATCGATCACTATGTGGTAGGAGGGTTTTATCGCGTGCACACGGAACGGGGGGTCAATGAAAACCTCAATGCCCCCGGAGCGCGCTTTGTCCCGCTAGCCTTCGAAACCAACGCCATTGTCCCGGACCAAACCCAGGACCCCGATGCCACTCCCAACCGCTTCTACACCTATGGTGTGGTGGCCCGGCTGGCCATGCTTGCTGCGTCCTTGGAGCTGGAAGACATGGCCGCGACGCTGGCCGAATGAGGACTGCCATGGATATCGTTTTCCTCGTGGATCCCCTGCAAAGCCTCAATCCGGCCAAGGACTCCAGCATTGAAATGATGCGTGCCGCGGCAAGACGAGGGCACACCCTGTTCGCCATAGAATCCGGAGAACTGTACCTCAAGGCAACCCAGGTCTGGGGCAAGGCCTTGCCGCTGACGCTGAACGAGGAACAACCCTGGTATCGCCCCGGCACGCCCGTGCCAAGGCCCCTGCATGAATTCGGTGCCGTGATGATGCGAAAGGACCCTCCGTTCGACATGGAGTACGTGTTTGCCACCTATCTGCTGGAATTGGCAGAACAGCAGGGCGCACGGGTCTTCAATCGCCCGCGGGCATTGCGGGATTTCAATGAAAAGCTGTCCACTGCCCGGTTTCCCGGGCTCACACCTGCGCTGGTGGTGTCACGGCAACAACAGATCCTGCGTGAATTCATCCGTGAGCAGGGCGATGTCGTCCTGAAGCCCCTGGACGGTATGGGGGGCAGCGAAATTTTCAGGGTGCATGCGCAGGACCATAACCTGGGTGTGATTCTGGAAACCATGACCCGTCATAACCAGCGAACCATCATGGCACAACGTTATCTGCCCGCCATTACGGAAGGGGACAAGCGCGTTCTCGTGGTGGATGGCAAACCCATGCCTTATTGTCTCGCCCGCTTGCCAGCCCCCGGTGAAACCCGGGGCAATCTGGCGGCCGGTGGCAAGGGCCGGGCCCAACCCCTTTCGGAACGGGACCGCATGATCGCGGAAACGGTGGCGCCAGTATTGAAAGAGTCGGGACTGTTGCTGGTGGGGCTCGACATCATTGGCGACTACCTGACGGAAATCAACGTCACCAGCCCCACCTGCATGCGTGAAATCCGCGATCAGACGGGCTGGGACACTGCAGAGGTCGTCATCGAGGCGCTGGAAAGGCTCAGCGTGCGCGAGGTTGGGGAGGCTTGAGCGCCAGGAGGCAGATGCGTTCCACGAGGTCCCCGAACGCGATGCCCTGGGCCGCCGCCGCCTGTGGCAGCAGGCTCATGGCGGTCAGCCCCGGCAGGGTGTTGGCCTCCAGGCACCACAAGTCTCCTGCCGCATCCATCCTGAAGTCGGTGCGACTGTAGCCCTTCAGCTTCAGGGCCTGATGAACCAAAAGTGCCAGACGCTGCACGCGCAGGGTTTGTTCCGGAGAAATCGCGGCGGGGAACACTTCTTCGGCACCCCCCGGCTGGTACTTGGCCTCGTAATCGAAGATTTCACCGCGCTTGAGGAGGATCTCCCCCACGGCCAGCGCTGCATCCCCCAGCACGGGACAGGTCAGTTCGCGTCCCTGCACGAAGCGTTCGATCATGACTTCATCGTCAAATTGCAGGGCCTGCTGAATGGCTGCTTGCAGGCCTTCTGCCTCACGCACCACGGACAGACCCACGGTGGATCCCTGCTTGCTCGGTTTGACCACCACGGGCCAGCCCAACTCCCGCGTCACCTGGAGCGCATCAACCGGTGCCATCAACCAGTTGGGGGTGGGCACCCCGGCGGCCCTCAGCAGCCTTTTGGTGACGTCCTTGTCCATGGCCAGGGCACTGCCCACGACACCGCTACCGGTATAGGGAATGTCCGTCATTTCCAACAGGCCCTGCATTCTCCCGTCTTCTCCCGCCCCCCCGTGCAAGGCCAGAAACCAGAGGTCGATCTCGCTGGATTGGGGCGCGTCGAGAAAAGCGATGGTGTGACTGGCGTGAAAACTGGCGAAATCCGGCGGCGTCGCCGCAACCCCCTTCGCAAAGAGCGCCTCTTCCTGGGCGGCACTCAGCCAACCCGCCATGGTGTCCACCGCCCATACCTGATGCCCCTTGCTGCGCAGGGCTCTCACCACCTGGGCCGCACTGGCAATGGAGACGTCCCGTTCAGAACTGCTGCCGCCCAACAGGACTGCAATCTTGAGCTTTGAGTTCATCCCGCCCTACCCGCTGTTCCGCAAACCTGCCGAGACCCCGTTGATGGTGAGGTAGATGGCCCGTTTCACGGCCTCGTCCGAATGCCCCGCACGAAAACTGCGCAGCAAGTCCACTTGCAGGTGATTGAGCGGATCCAGGTAAGGGCTGCGCTCTCGAATGCTGCGCGCCAGCGTGGGGTTGGATTCAAGGAATTCCTTCTGTCCGGTGATGTTCCATAGGGCTTCCGTCGTCAGATGAAACTCCTTTTCGATTTCAGAAAAGACTTTCTGGCGCAGGTCGGCATCGTTGACGAGGCCGGCATAACGACCGGCAATGCTCAAGTCCGTCTTGGCCAGGACCATGTCCATGTTGGACAACAGCGCCTGTAGAAAAGGCCAGGTCTGGTACATCTGCTGCAATTGGGACAAACCGTCTGCGTGTCGCGAACGATAAAACTCCACCGCCGTGCCAAAACCATACCACCCAGGAATGATCATGCGCGACTGACCCCAACTGAACACCCAGGGAATGGCACGCAGATCCTCAATGCGGTCCGATCTTTTGCGCGAAGCAGGACGGCTGCCGATGTTGAGTTCGGCAATCTCGCTGACTGGCGTGGCTTCCCTGAAGAACTTGTTGAAGCCAGGGGTTTCATAAACCAGTTCCTGGTAGCGCTGGAAGGAGTATCCGGAGAGTTCTTCCATGACCTCATAGAATTGCTCGCGCCCTTGCAGGTCCCTGTCACGATCGAGCAGCGTTGCCTCGATCGTGGCCGCGACCAGCGTTTCCAGGTTACGCCGCCCGATGCCAGGGTCGGAGTATTTGCTGGCGATGACTTCGCCCTGTTCGGTCAGACGGATCTGCGCGTTTACACTGCCTGCCGGTTGCGCCAGGATGCCGTAATAGCTTGGCCCGCCGCCGCGCCCGACAGAGCCGCCGCGACCGTGAAACAGCCGCATTTCAATGCCGTAGCCGGCAAAAACCTGGACCAGCGTCTTTTCGGCCTTGTACAGCTCCCAATTGGCTGTCAAAAACCCGCCGTCCTTGTTGCTGTCAGAGTAGCCCAGCATCACTTCCTGGTTATTCTGTCGACTGTTCAGCAGCTTCCGGTAAATGGGCAGCGCAAACAGGCGTTCCATGATGGCGCCACAACCGCGCAGGTCCCCGATGGTTTCGAACAAGGGAATGATGTTCATGGCCAGTTGTGGCGTCTCTCCCGTCCGGACCAGACCCACTTCCTTCATGAGCAGTGCCACTTCCAGCATGTCGCTGACACTATCCGTCTTGGAGATGATGTAGTTGGGCAGGGCCTCGGGGCCCAGGCGGAGGTGCAGTTCCGCAGCCATGTCAAAAACATCCAGCTCCTTTTGCACGGTCTCGCTGTAGTGCGCAAAGGGTGAGCGCAACGGACGCGGGTTGCCCAGTTCCCGCACCAGGAGCTCGATGCGCTGGTCTTCATCGAGCGATGTGTAATGAACACCGGTTCCGGCCTGGCTGAGCAGCTCAGCCACCGCTTTTTCATGGAATTCGGAATGTTGGCGCAGATCCAGGGGCGCCAGATGAAAGCCAAAAGACGATAAGGCCCGCCGCAGCAACCGCAGCCTCCCCCCCGCCAGCAGCCCCGAGCCATGCCTTTGCAAAGAGTCTTCCAGCACATCCAGATCGATGGCAAACTCTGCCACCGTCACATAAGGCGCAGGCTGGGCGCCCTGGGACTCCAGACTCCCCTGCATCAACTGGGCCGCAGTGCGATCCAGCCTTGCATGAATGTGGGTGACGGCCCGCCGGTAGGGTTCCTCCAAACGGCTGTCTGAAGTTTCTGGGGATTGTTCTGCAAGACGCGCCAGTCCCTCGGTGACTGAAACGAGGCGCGAAGAAAGGGACAGTTCACCACGCAGCGATAACAGTTGCTGCAGATAAAATTCCATGACCACGGTACTTTGCCGCTTCAATGCATGCTCTGTGATATCGGCAGTCACGAATGGATTGCCGTCGCGATCGCCCCCGATCCAGCTTCCCATCTGGACAAAGGACGGAATGTCCTGGGCCACTGAGGCGTAATCCGGGTCGCAAGCAAGGGCATCCTCGATCTGAGCGCACAGGCGCGGCACTTCCCTTAAAAAGGTGTAACGGTAGTAGGACAGGCCGTTTTCAATCTCGTCGTGAACCCGCAGCTTGAAGGTACGCAATTCATTGGTTTGCCAAAGCGTCAGGATGGCCCGTCGCAAGGAAGCCTCGTTTTCGGCCAGTTCTTCCGGCGTCATGGTAAGGCGCGTCCGTTCTCCCAGCCGATTGGAAATCATCAGGTGGCAGTCCAGCACGCTTTTGCGTTGTACTTCAGTGGGATGTGCCGTCAATACCGGCGAAACCAGGGCGCGCTCAAAAAAGTTTCTGAGGGTCTCCGCCTTTACCCCGGCCGCCTTGATTCGTTGCAGCGCCAGGGCCACGCTGCCCTCGCGCGGAGGCGCCCCCGCCTGTGAATAGACAATGCGGCGCCGGTTATGATGCAAATCCTCGGCGATGTTGCACAGGTGGGAAAAATAGCTGAAGGCCCGCACCACCGCGATCGTGTGCTCCGGACTCAAGCCATCCAGGCTATGTTCCAGCATAGAGCGGGCCGCCTTGCCCTCACCCCGACGATACCGAATGGCCGTCTGGCGAATGCCTTCGATCAGGTGAAAAATATCTTCGCCTTCCTGTTCTCGCAGGGTATCCCCGAGAATTCTTCCCAGAAACCGGATGTCCTCGCGAAGGGGCAGATCCTTGTCTGCAGCCGATGCGTTCATGCAACCCCCCAGCAAAGGGCATGCTTCATGCTAAACTCCTTGCCAACAGACGATCCGCGCCCAATCCACTCAAACACCATGTCATCCGCTCCAAAAATCACGATTGCCACCCGAGAAAGTCGCCTGGCCTTGTGGCAAGCCGAACATGTCCGGGATCAACTTCTCGGATTATATCCGCATGCAGAGATAGCGTTGCTGGGAATGACCACCACCGGTGATCAAATTCTGGACAGAACGCTGGCCGCTGTGGGGGGCAAGGGGCTTTTCGTCAAGGAACTAGAGGTTGCCATGCTGGAAGGGCGTGCCGACATGGCCGTACACTCCATGAAGGATGTGCCCATGGAGTTGCCCCCCGAATTCACCTTGAGCGTCATGGGAGACCGCGAGGACCCACGGGACGCATTTATCTCCAACCACTACGCCAGCGCTGCCGAACTTCCTGCCGGCGCGATCGTGGGAACCTCCAGCTTGCGACGCGAATGTCAGTTGCGCGCCCGCTTCCCGCATCTTGTCATCCAGCCCCTGAGAGGCAATCTGGATACCCGTCTGCGCAAACTGGACGCTGGGGACTACCAGGCCATCATCCTGGCTGCGGCGGGTCTGCGCCGCCTGGGCCTGGGCCAGAGAATTCGCTCCCTGCTGGCGTTGGAAGACAGCATTCCCGCAGTGGGTCAGGGCGCCCTGGGCATCGAGTTCCGCACCACGCATCCCTTTCTGGATCAGTGGCTGGCGGCCCTGCGCAATCCACGCAGCGAGGCTTGCGTCTGGGCCGAGAGAACCGTGTCGCGGCGTTTGGCAGGCAGTTGTGACGTTCCCCTGGGGGCGCATGCGATGGCCGAAGGCAATCAACTGACCCTCACGGCCTTCGTCGGCAATCAGGAAGGCTCCCGAATCGTCCGGGCCACAGGTCGCGGAGATGCCACAGCACCCGAACAATTGGGCGAAAGTATTGCAGAACAGTTGCTTACCCAGGGTGCCGCAGATATTCTGAAATCATGTCGAGGAGCTGCCTAGGAGTTCCGGGGTGAACGCCTCCCCCGTGCCACGGTATTCAGGTGTGCTCATCACCCGGCCTTGGGAACAGGGAATTGAGATTTCCCGGCGCATCGCAGAAGCAGGGGGGCAAACCTGGGCCTTTCCCACCATCGAGATCAGGGCGCTGGCGCTGGATCCTAGGTGGGTACGAGGCCTCCTGGAAAATGCGGACTGGCTGATCTTCATTAGCGCCAACGCAGTCCAGCAGGGCTGGCCGCTGATACAACAGGTTCCTCTGCATTCGTGCCGCCTGGCCGCAGTAGGGCGCGCGACGGCACGGCGATTGGCGTCCGTCAGCCAACTGCCCGTCCTGTTTCCAAGCGCAGGCGCGGACAGCGAGTCACTGCTGGCGCTGCCGGAACTGGCACAGATGGGCCAACAGAAAGTGGTCATCGTGCGCGGCCGGGGAGGGCGGGAATGGTTGAAACAGGCCCTCGAATCGAGGGGTGCCCAGGTGAATTACCTGGAATGCTATGAGCGCTGTTTACCCCAACCCGAACTGGCGACCCTGGATGAAGCCCTGGCTGGAAATGCCGTGATCAGCGTCCAGAGCGCCGAGGCGTTGCGTAATCTGTGGCGCCTCGCAGGAGATTCAAGGCAAGCTGTTATGCGGCAATTGGCCTTTTTGGTCCCGCATCCGCGCGTGGCGGATGCTGCCTTGAGCCTCGGTATCGTCGAGGTCCATGTGACTGGAGCGGGCGATGACGCCCTCTTGGATTATTGGAAGAACCTGAAACATCGCCATCATGACTGACTCGCAAGCTTCATCCCGTTGGCGCTGGACCGCCGTCCTGGACCACCTCGGCCCTCGCGGTGCCGGCATTTTGGCGCTGCTGGCGCTGCTGTTGCTGGGTGCCCAGTGGCTGGAATCACGTTCTGAAATTGCCGGCCTGCGCAAGGATTTGAGCCAACGCCTGCGCGATGCAGACAGTGTGGTCAAGCAAAATCAAACCGCCTCCCAGCAAGCTGCTGAGGGCACTCGGGAGGCCGAATCACGGCTATCGGCGCTGGAAACCCGATTTGCGGAGACACAAAATCAGCAGGTGGAACTCGAAGCGCTTTACCAGGAGCTGTCACGCAACCGGGATGACTGGATCCTTGCCGAAGTTGAACAACTGGTGGTGATTGCCAACCAGCAGTTGCAGTTGACGGGCAATGTCCAGTCCGCACTGTCTGCATTGCAGGCTGCGGACTTGCGTCTGCAGAAAATCAACAAGCCTACCCTGGTCAACCTGCGCAAAGTGCTCAATCAGGACATCGATCGCTTGAGGGCCCTGCCTTATGTGGACACCACGGGCATCAGCATTCGCCTGGACGATGTGGCTGCGATCGTGGATTCCCTTCCGCTGGCTTCGGATACCCGCCCCAACCACGAGCCAGCGACGTCGGGCAATGCGCACGACACCTTTCTGTCGCGCATGACCCACGAATTGACCCTGGAGCTGTCCAGGGCCGTGCAGATCCGGCGCATGGACACCCCCGAACTTCCATTACTGAGTCCGGACCAGGCTTTCTTTCTGCGCGAAAACCTCAAACTGCGCTTGATGTCCGCCCGGTTGGGCGCCCTGTCGCGTAACGAGACCAGTTACAAGGCGGACCTTCGGGCCTCCATCGCCTGGATGAACCGTTATTTCGACCGCAGCGCAAAGCCCGTCCAGGTCGCGCTTGAAACGTTGCATCAATTAAGCGATACGCCCGTCAACATTGCCCTGCCCGACGTGAATGCCACTCTGAGCGCAGTTCGGGGCGCCAGGGCGCCGCGCGAGGTTATCAGACGATGAGAAGCCTGTTCTGGTTCATCACCCTGTTTGCCGTGGCTACCGCCGTTGCCCTCGCCGTCAGCCTCAACACGGGCTATGTGCTGATCGTGATTGCACCCTGGCGCGTTGAAGTGTCGCTGGCCGTATTTGTCATCAGCGTCGTTCTGGGCTGCCTTGGTCTCTATGCGCTCTCGCGCCTGGTCATCACAACCTTGAGCCTGCCCAATCGCGTGCAGGCCTATCGGCTGCGCCGTTCCCGCAACCGCGCCAGAAGTGCGCTCTACCAAGGTCTGACAGCCTACTTTGAAGGAAATTTCAGGAGGGCCGAGCGTCAGGCAGAGCTTGCCCTGGAAGCCGAGGAATCCCCCGCCCTAAGCGCCGTGGTTGCCGCACGCGCCGCCCATGAGCAACGCCATTACGAAGCGCGCGATCGCTACCTGGACAAGGCCGCAGGGCTGGGTCCAGAGGCGCGTTTGATGCACCTCACCACCCGTGCCGACCTCCTGCTGGATGAACGGCGCTTTACCGAAGCGCTCGATCTGTTGCGTGAAGCCCATCGGGCTGCTCCCAAACAGGTTCGCGCTCATCAACTGCTCCTCAAGGCCCAGGTGGCCACAGGCTCATGGAAAGCCGTCCTGGATACGGTAGACCTGCTGGAACACCTCTCCGGGATTGATACCGTCCAGGCCGAACGGGTGCGGCGCAATGCCTGGCAGCAGCTCCTGCGTCACAATGCACACCATGGCGAAGATCTGCTGGCACTATGGCGCAGCATTCCTTCGGCAGTTCGCTCCGACAATGTTCTGGCCCACACCGCAGCCGGTTACCTGATCGACCTTGGACTGCACAGGGAGGCTCAAGCCATCATCGAGCGCAACCTCGAAAAAGAATGGGACTCCTCCCTCGTTGCCCTGTACGGCGAATGCGTTGGCGAGTCCACGCTGAGCCAGATCGAAAAGGCCGAGCGTTGGCTGCGCGATCACCCCGAAAATGCGGTCTTGCTGTTGACGCTGGCCAAGCTCTGCATCAGGCAATCCCTCTGGGGCAAGGCACAAAGCTACCTGGATGCCAGCCTGTTCATTGAACATTCGCGCGAGGGACAACATCTCAAGGCAAGACTGATGGAAAAAATCGGGCCGGGGAGACAAACGCCTCGTAACAATCCTGATCTCGATCCCGAATACGGCGCGGCCTGATCGGACGGAATTACTTCTGACTCTTGTCCACTGAAGGCGTGAACGGATCGGAGTAAAACTCTTCCTCAGGCAGCCCACGCGTCTGTGTAAATGCCTTGAAACCGGATTCCACCATGCGGGGTGCGCCGCACGCATAGACCTGATAGCCGGACAGGTCCTGAAAGTCGTCCAGAATGGCCTGGTGAACAAGACCGGTGCGACCGATCCAATGGTCTTCCGGCCGTGGTTCGGACAAGACTGGGATGAAGGTAAATTGCCCGTCCGCCGTCTGCCAACTGCTGGCGAGCGCTGCGTGGTAGAGGTCATCCTTGGTTCGTACCCCCCAGTAGAGCACCATCGGTCGGGTCACACCCTTGTGCCGCGCCGACTCGATGATGCCCTTGATGGGGGCAAAGCCGGTGGCGCCTGCCATCAGAATGATGGGCTTGTCCGAATCTTCGCGTAGAAAGAAAGTGCCCAATGGCCCCTCAAAACGCAAAATTGCCCGCTCTTTCAATTCGTTGAAAACGAAATCCGAAAAATTTCCACCCGGATAATGGCGAATGTGGAGTTCCAGAAAGTCCTTGTCCTGGGGGGCATTGGCCAGGGAAAAACTGCGACGTTTGCCGTCCTTCAGCAGAAAATCAATGTACTGCCCTGCCAGAAATTCAAATTTTTCATTGGCCGGCAACTTCAGTTTGAGAATGACCACATCGTGATTGGGACGCTCGATGCTCTCCACGCGACATGGCAGTTTTCTGACCAGGATGTCCTTGATTCCACTGACCTCCCGAGCTTCAATCACCACGTCTTCCAGGGGCTTTGCGCAACAAAACAAAGTCTTGCCCTGGGCAATTTCCTCGGCGCTCAATGCAGAAGACTGGTACTCCCCGTGGTCCACGGCACCGCTCAGCACCTTCCCCTTACAACTGCCGCACGCTCCGCTACGACACCCAAAGGGCAGTGCGTAACCCTCGCGCAATGCCGCCTGCAGGATGGTCTCTCCATCCTCAACTTGAAACTGATGCCCGCTGGGTTGAATCGTGACACGCACTGACATGATTTATCCTGATGACTGCTAGAATCGCACTATGCAACGTTGGTTAATTGTAGGCTCGGGCGACATTGCGCGCCGAATGGCGTCCCTGATGCGCGGACCAGAACAGCTTTTTTCGCTGTGTCGGGACCGCGACTGTGCGGCACAGTGGCGCGCTCTGGGCGCAATTCCACTCCTGGGTGATCTGGATCGTCCGGCTTCCCTACACCGCCTGTCGGGATTGGCAGAAGTCGTCTTCCACTTCGCGCCACCCCCCCCCAATGCCCTGGGCGACCCCAGGACCCGAAATCTGATCGCGGCTCTGGAGCGGGGTGGAAGTCTACCACAGCGCCTCGTTTACATCAGCACTACTGGCGTCTACGGCGATTGCCAGGGAGCGGCCATCGATGAAACGCGGCCGATCCGCCCGGACACGCCGCGAGCCCGCCGTCGCGCCGATGCCGAACACAGGCTGCGCGCTTTCGGCGCGCGGTCTGGCTGTCAGGTCACTATTTTGCGCGCCCCCGGCATTTATGCCGAGGACCGCCTGCCCCTGGCGCGCCTGCAACAAGGCGGCCCCATTCCGGATTCCTCCGAGGACCCCTGGACCAACCATATCCACGCTCTGGACCTTGCCCATGCCGCCCTCTGTGCCGCACGACGGGGGCGACCCAACCGGGTCTATAACGTCGTGGATGACACCCGCTTGAAGCTGGGGGATTACTACGAACGACTGGCCCAACACTTTAACCTGCCCTTGCCAAGGCGCCTGCCCATGGCGGCCATTAAACGGCAGATCAGCGAAATTAACTGGAGTTTTATGATCGAATCGCGCCAGATCGCAAATACCAGAATCAAAAGCGAGTTGAACCTGTCGTGGTACTATCCAGCAGTTGGCGATTTATTATGCACCCTTCCCGTGCTGGATCATGGGATCTCAAACTTGAATAGCATCGATCTTCGTCAAAAAGCTGGACAACTCCCGTGAATGTGGGGGAAAATCCATTCCATGCAAAAAATCCTGATCCTTCACGGACCCAACCTGAACCTGTTGGGCGACCGCGAACCCGAGATTTATGGCACCACCCGGCTGGAAGACATTGATGCGCGTCTGACGGCCGAGGGGCTGGAGCGCCATTGCGAAGTCCGTTCGTTCCAAAGCAACTGGGAAGGTGCGCTCATCGACCGAATCCATGAGGCGCGCAAGGATGGCACGCAAGCCATCATCATCAACCCGGGGGGGCTGACCCACACCAGCATCGCATTGCGCGACGCTCTGGCGGCCGCAGCCATCCCCTTCATTGAAGTTCACCTGTCAAACGTCCACGCTCGGGAAGCTTTCCGGAACCAATCCTACCTGTCCCAATTGGCACTTGGGGTGATTAGCGGATTGGGAGCCCGGGGCTACGAACTGGCGCTTGACTACCTGCTGGATGAGAAATAGACCATGGATCTCCGAAAACTCAAGAAACTCATCGATCTGGTGGAAGAATCAGGCATTGCCGAACTGGAAATCACGGAGGGTGAAGAAAAGGTACGGATCGCCAAAGTGGCACCAAACAGCCAGACCATTCTCGCCTCCAACCCCATGGCTTACCACTACCCGGTTCAAGGTGCCCCAACTCCGCCTAACCCAGCCGCTGTGGCAGCAGCTGTTGCAGCCACCCCTGAAGACGAGGGCCATGTGGTGAAATCCCCCATGGTGGGCACATTCTACCGATCCCCTTCACCGGGAGCCCCTGCTTTTGTGGAAATAGGGCAAAGCATTTCCGAGGGCCAGACGCTGTGCATTATCGAGGCCATGAAATTGCTCAATGAAATCGAGTCCGACGTGTCCGGCACCGTCAAGCGGATTCTGGTAGAAAACGGCCAGCCCATCGAATATGGCCAGCCGCTTTTCGTCATTGCTGCCGCCTGAACGATCGACACGCCATGTTTGAAAAAATACTGATCGCCAATCGCGGCGAAATTGCCCTGCGGGTTCAGCGGGCCTGCCGTGAGCTCGGCATTAAAACTGTCGCTGTGCACTCTGAAGCCGACGCAGACGCCAAGTACGTCATGCTTGCTGACGAATCCGTGTGCATTGGACCACCGCCCTCTCAGGGCAGTTACCTCAATATACCCGCCATCATTTCCGCCGCCGAAGTCACGGGGGCCGAGGCCATTCACCCCGGCTATGGATTCCTGTCAGAAAATGCGGACTTCGCAGAACGCGTTGAGAACAGCGGTTTTGTCTTTATCGGACCGCGCGCCGAGACCATCCGGCTGATGGGCGACAAGATCAGCGCCAAGAGCGCCATGAAAGCCGCCGGTGTTCCGGTCGTTCCCGGTTCGGAAGGGCAGCTTCCGGAAGACCCCAAGGAGATTAAAAAGCTGGCCGAGCAAATCGGCTACCCCATTTTGATCAAGGCCGCTGCGGGGGGTGGGGGTCGTGGCATGCGCGTCGTGGAAAGGGAAGAGGACCTCTTCCCTTCGCTGGACATGACCCGGGGTGAAGCTCGTACGGCCTTTGGCAATGACACGGTTTATCTGGAAAAATTTCTGGGGCAGCCACGCCACATCGAAATCCAGGTACTCTCCGACGAACACGGCAATGCCGTATTTTTGGGCGAGCGCGATTGCTCGATGCAGCGCCGCCACCAAAAGATCATCGAAGAGGCACCGGCTCCCGGCATTACTGAAAAGATGCGCAATAAAATCGGGGAAAGCTGCGTTGCCGCCTGCAAGCGCATCAAGTATCGCGGTGCCGGCACTTTTGAATTTCTTTACGAAAATGGCGAGTTCTATTTCATTGAAATGAATACCCGGGTTCAGGTGGAGCACCCGGTGACCGAACTCATCACAGGCATCGACATCGTTCAGGAACAAATCAGAATTGCCGCCGGCAACAAGCTGTCCTTCCGCCAGAAGGACGTCGTGTTGCGCGGGCACGCCCTGGAGTGCCGAATCAACGCCGAAGACCCCTTCACTTTCGTTCCCTCACCCGGGCGAATCACCCAGTACCATGCTCCTGGGGGGCCTGGCGTCCGAATCGATTCCCACATCTATCATAATTACTTCGTCCCTCCCTATTACGATTCGCTGATCGCAAAGGTGCTGACCCACGGCGCCACGCGAGAACAGGCCCTGGCCCGGATGCGCATCGCCCTGTCCGAGATGGTGGTTGAAGGCATCAAAACCAACATTCCCCTGCATCAGCAGCTGTTACAAGACAAGGGGTTCATTGCCGGACAAACCAGCATTCACTACCTCCAGGAAAAACTGGCCAGCGACAAAGCAAAGCTGCCATAAATGGCCTGGACACGCCTGATTGCAGAGGTTTCCGCCGAACAGGCGGAGGCTCTTTCGGATGCCCTCATGGCTTGTGGCGCACTCTCCGCCGGCATCGAACAGAACCTCGCCACGGGACACCCGGAAACTGAGGTTTTTGGTGAACCTGGTGAGCCCCCGCCAGCCTTGTGGCCCCATTGCCTCGTAGATGCCCTGATTCCCTTGACGGCTGATGCCCACAACCTGATGCGTGAAGCGGCCATCGTTGCGGAGCTTCCTGAAGTGCCCGCATATCAAAGCGATGTGGTGGCCGACCAGGACTGGGTCCGCCTCACCCAAAGCCAGTTTGACCCCATTCCGGCCGCACCGGGATTATGGATCGTACCCACCTGGCACCAGCCCCCGGACCCGCAGGCGCTCAACATTCGCCTGGACCCCGGCCAGGCCTTTGGCACGGGAAGCCACCCCACGACGCAACTCTGTCTTGCCTGGTTGGTAGCGCATCGGCCCTCAAACCAGCGCATCCTGGACTATGGTTGCGGTTCTGGCATTCTGGCCATTGCCGCCCGGATGCTGGGAGCAGGAAGCGTTACGGGAGTGGATATCGACCCTGCAGCCATAGAGGCAGCGCAAGACAATGCCCTGCTCAACGTCGTGAATATCGATTTTTGCCTGCCCGACGCGCTTCCCCCGGGACACTTTGACGGTGTTGTCGCCAACATTCTTGCAGCACCCCTGGTCGTGTTGGCCCCGCTGTTGATGGATCGCCTCAAGCCCGGGGGCTGGATGACCCTGTCAGGCATCCTGGCCCGTCAGGCTGACATGGTCATTGCGGCCTACCAACCGGCCTGCACCCTCGCGCTGCATTCTCAATCGGGCGACTGGATCTGCCTTTCTGGCGTAAAGGGATAAGTTATACTGCTCCCATTAGAAGAGGATGACCCATGCCCGATCCGGAAGATCGCCGTTACACAGCCACCCACCAATGGGCTCGCCAAAATCCTGATGGTTCGCTCACCGTAGGGATTACTGATTTCGCACAGTCCCAACTGGGTGATGTGGTATTCGTGGAATTACCACCCGTGGGAAAAATCGTTGGCGCCGACGAGGCCTGCGCCGTGGTGGAATCGGTCAAATCGGCTTCCGATGTTCACGCGCCCGTGGCTGGCACGGTCATCGCCATCAATGAAGCACTTCCCGGCGCAACGGAATCCATCAACACGAACCCCTACGAAAGCTGGTTTTTCAAGTTACAGCCCGATGCTGCGCAATCTTATGAACACCTGATGAGCGCAGCGCAATATCAAACACTCATTAACCAGGAGAGCTGAATGTCTACAGTCACACTTGCAGGGAAGCCCATTAACGTTGCGGGAGGCTTTCTCCAAAAAGGGGCTGTTGCCCCCGATTTTTCTCTTGCCGGCAAGGACCTTGCTGACAATACGCTGGCAACCTACGCCGGCAAACGCAAAATTCTCAACATCGTGCCCAGCCTGGACACCCCCACCTGCGCCACTTCCACCCGAAAATTCAATGAGAAGGCCACCAGCCTCGACAATGCCGTCGTCCTGGTCATCGCGGCAGATCTTCCGTTTGCCATGTCGCGGTTTTGTGGCGCCGAAGGTCTGGAACGGGTGGTCACTCTCTCCACCTTTCGTGACCACGCGTTTCACGAACGATACGGCGTGGACATTACCGATGGCCCGCTGAGGGGGTTGACGGCACGCGCCGTCGTCGTCCTGGATGAAAACAATCGCGTCCTGCACTCCGAACTGGTTTCTGAAATCAAGCAGGAACCTGACTACGATGCGGCCCTGGCTGCCCTGGGTTAATGAAAACCCTGATTTGCGGCTCCCTGGCCTATGACACCATCATGGTGTTCGGGGACCGTTTTCAAAACCACATCCTGCCCGAAAAAATCCATATCCTGAGCGTGGCATTCCTGGTACCGGAAATGCGCCGCGAATATGGAGGCACTGCCGGAAATATTGCCTACAACCTCAAGTTGCTGGAGGGCGAACCCCTGATCATGTCCACGGTGGGTCATGATTTTGCGGACTACCGCCAGCGCCTGAGCGCCCTCGAAATTCCACAAACCTACATTCGCGAAGTGGCCGAGGCTTTCACTGCACAAGCCTTTATTACCACGGACCTGGACGATAACCAGATCACGGCTTTTCATCCTGGGGCCATGAGCTACGCTCACCTCAATCAGGTCTCAGAGGCGCACGACGCCCAATTCGGCATCATTGCGCCGGATGGACGAGAGGGCATGCTGCTGCATGCCCGACAGTTTCATGAAGCCGGCATTCCCTTTCTATTCGATCCCGGACAGGGGCTGCCCATGTTTTCTGGCCCGGAACTGCTGGAGTTTCTGGACCTGGCCAGCTACTTTGCCGTCAACGATTACGAAGCCCAGTTGATGACGGAAAAAACCGGCCTTTCCTTTGAGCAATTGGCCGGACGGGTCAAGGCGGCCATAGTCACCCGGGGAGCCGAAGGTTCCAGAATTCATGTGGAAGGTGGCGTCATCCATATCCCGGCCGTGCGACCTGACAGAATCGCAGATCCCACCGGGTGCGGTGACGCCTATCGGGCGGGGTTGATATACGGCATTTCAAAAGGCTGGGCCTGGGCCCAGACGGGCCGTTTGGCCTCCTTGATGGGGGCCATCAAAATTGCCCATCGGGGAGGGCAAAATCACCGGCTGACGCGCGCCGAGATTTCGAGCCGCTATGAACAGGCATTCGGCATTCCCCTGGATTCATGAAACTGTTAGCGCTCACTTATAGAATTTCCCTGATCAACTGGCATATCTTTCAAGGCGTCATCACCAGTGCGCTGGTGTTGCCCTGGGTGAGCGCAACATCCCGCGACCGTCTGATCCAGCACTGGTCCATCGGTTTGCTCCGCAAGCTGCGCATTACCGTTCAAGTCCACGGCACCTTGCCCCACCCAGGGCAGATGCCTGTAGTACTTACTTCGAATCACGTTTCCTGGGTGGATATTTTTGCCATTCACTCGGTGCGTCCGGTGCGCTTCGTCTCCAAGGCTGAAGTGCGCCGATGGCCGGTATTTGGCTGGCTGGCTGCCAAAACCGGCACCCTGTTTTTGGTGCGCGCCTCGCGCAAACAGACGGCCGCCATCGGCGGAGAAATGGAAAGGGTGTTGAATCTGGGCGACAGTCTGGGGTTATTTCCCGAGTCCACCACTTCCGAAGGAAATTCGGTCTTACCCTTTCGCAGCGCCATGCTTCAGGCTGCAGTCAGCAGCCAAACCCCCATCCTGCCTGTAGCATTGCAATATCAGTTGCATGATGGATCGGCCAATCCCCATCTCCCCTTTGTGGGGGAGATGACCTTTGCGCATTCCCTGATCAAGGTGCTCACGGCCCCCCCGTCACAGGTACAAATTCACGTGGGCGCCCTGGTCCACCCCACTCAAATGCATCGGCGCGAATTGGCACAACGGCTGGAACAGATCACCCTTGATCTGCTGATGAAGGAACATGGCCCCCATGATGCGAACGCCTTTCGCAAGGCACCTGAAACAGCATCTGATCTTCCAGCC
The DNA here is from genome assembly GCA_021805725.1 of Pseudomonadota bacterium. Next base: position 121,810 of record JAJZEH010000007.1, read on the forward strand.
GCACCGCAGTAAGTTGGCCGCCCCAAAGACAACCCGTATCCAGGGCCAGTACATTGGTGTACAGCCGGAGCCCCAGGGCCGACCAGTGACCGAAGATGATTTTATCGCCACTGGACCGGCGACCTGGCACGTCATACCATGGAAAAAACCCCCTGGGCAGGTCTTTGGGCTCGCCCTTGTGGGTAAACTCCATGATCCCATCGGCTGTGCATAAACGAAGACGTGTCATGGCATTGGTGATGACGCGCAAACGGTCCATTCCCGTCAATTCATCCGACCACTGGTGGGGCCGGTTGCCGTACATGACCTTGAGGAACTCGCGGTAATCGTGCATTTGCAGCGCCGCCTCAACTTCCCGTGCCAGGGAACCAGCCTGGGTGACCGTCCATTGTGGTAACAGGCCGGCATGAACCAGGGTAAACCCGTTTTCACAATGCATCAGGGGGCGGTGGCGCAGCCAGTCCAGCAGTTCATCGCCGTCGTCGGCTGCAAGGATCGGTTGCAACGTATCACCTTCGTGGTGCCGCGCAAAACCTTCGGCCACACAAAGAAGATGCAGATCGTGATTGCCCAGCACTGTCAGCGCCATTGAACCCAGGCTTTTTACAAACCTCAGGGTTTCAAGGGATTGCGGCCCGCGATTGACCAGGTCTCCAACAAACCAGAGTCGATCGTGGTTCCAGTCCAACGGCAACTTGGCCAGCAGTGATTCCAGCGATGTAAAGCAACCCTGGAGATCGCCAATGGCATAAGTGCTCACGGGCCCCTCATTCTTGCGCAGTGATTATCTGGATGCAGATACGATGTAGTCCACTGTTGCTTTGACGTCAGCATCAGAAAGGGCCGGATTACCCCCCTTGGCAGGCATGCTGTTCTTACCCTTGAGCGCACTGTTGTAGAGCGCCTCAATGCCCTGGGCAATGCGAGGTGCCCAGGCCGCCTTGTCTCCCAGCTTGGGGGCACCGAGCGCGCCGGTGCTGTGACACCCCGTGCAAATGGCGTTGAAGGTCTTTTCACCCACTTTGTTTGCCGTGCTGGCCGGGGCAGGAACAGGTTCCGCTGGGGCTACGGCGGCAGTGGCCGTGGCTGCACCGGCAGCGGCTGGAGTACTGGTCGAAACAGCAACCTGAGGTGCTGCTCCCGCCACAACGGTGGGCGCCGCATGCGTAGGAGCAGCGATCGAAACCTCGCCCAAGGGCTTGATGCGATCCTCGATCGCCTTGGTGGTGGCCGCGTCCTGTGGTACGACGCTGGCGCTCTTTCTATGCGCCAGGGTGTTCTGAATCAGCACGATTGCAACGACGACGATGGCCAGGATCAATATCCACCTGGCTGTCGAGAATTTTGAACCGGCGTTGGTGTTTGCCATGAACCGCATCCTTGCAAGTATTCGAAGTTTGAACGCTTGATTATACTCCGTGATCCAGGCTCGAACCACGGGGTAAAGTGGACGCAACCCCTCAATTTTGTTAGAGTTTCAATCCCGCACGCGCCCGTAGCTCAGTTGGATAGAGTGTTGGTTTCCGAAGCCAAAGGTCACAGGTTCGATTCCTGTCGGGCGCGCCATCAAATCAAGGTCCGTTCCGGGGACATGGTTTACAGTTTATTCCGGACAAATGCGCAGGACTCTACACCTTAAATTGGCTGACAATTTTTCGCATCTGGCCGGCCAGGTTTTCCAGTCGATGCGCCGAGTCTGATGTTGCATTGGCCGCAGCACTGTTTTCATCAGTCATCTGGGCCACACTCTCAACATGCTTCGCGATGTCCTGGCTCGCCGCACTTTGCTCCCTCAAGGAGGAGGACATTTCATCCACTGCAGTAGACACTTGTGCAGCACTAAGCTGGATTTGTCGAATGCGTTCGCCGGCCTGTGAAGCCAATTCCTGACCGCTCGCCACCCGGGACACCACGCTGCTCATGCGGTTAACGGCCTCCCTCGTACATTTCTGGACCTTGTCTATCATCGAAGTAATTTCTTCCGTAGACTGTGACGTCCGTTCCGAAAGCTTCCGGACTTCGTCAGCCACAACGGCAAACCCCCGTCCCTGATCACCGGCTCGCGCCGCTTCAATGGCGGCATTGAGTGCAAGCAGGTTGGTCTGTTCTGCAACATCCTTGATAACCTGAGCTATCGCCGAGATCTGCTGTGACTGCTCTCCCAGCGTATCCATGGTGTTCGAGGCTTCTTGAACCAGGCCGGCAATTGCATTCATTTCGTTTGCTGCAAGAACAATGATCTCACCACCTTCTCTTGAAACATCCCCAGCCTTTTGTGACAGCACCTGCGCATCACGCGCGTTGTCGGATAGATGCGTCACTGATACCGTAACTTCTTCTACCGATGCAGCCATGGAAGAGGCAGCCAGGCTCTGATTGGCGGACCCTGTTGCAACGCCAGTGGAGGCTGCGGAAAGCGTCTGAGCCGCGCTGGAGACCTGAGACACGCTATCGAGAACATCCTTCATGGAAGCCTGAACCCTGGCGACCAGGCTATTGAATGCCTTCACGGTATTCCCGATTTCATCATTCCCGCTGACCACTACCCGTCGTGTGAAATCATTGTTGGCTTCAATTTGCACGATGGTTTGATTCATGGACTCCAGCGGGCGGGTGATTGAGCGCACAATGGCGATGGCCAGAAAAAACACAATCAGCGCTGACATCCCGATCGTGACGTATATGATGCGTGTCGCGCTTTCCATCGTTTCTGCGCTTGCCTGGTAGGTGGTCTTGCCGATGCGGTTGTTGATGTTGATCAGTTGCTCAAGGCTGGCATCAATGGCCTTGGAAAGGGGAGCCGCCTCGGCAAAGTGAGCGTCCAGTTTTTCAAAAATGACTCGCCTCTGGTCGGTTGTCGTGGCATTGTCCAATTCAGCCGCCATGGCATCAAAGGTCTCATTGGATTTTCTCCATTCCGCCCACTTGCCCTTGATGTCATTCCAAAGCGCCGCCTCCTCGGCCTGTTGCTGGATGGACTCATACAATTTCCAGCCATGATCAAGTCGCTCGTATGCCCTTTTCTTCCTGGACAGAATGTCAGCCACTTTTTTCCCGGACCCTTCACTTTCTAACTTGGCCACATCGCGATTGTGGACTTTGACCTCTGCCATGCCGCGCCCCATCTCCTCAAGTCCATAAAGAGAAGGGAGTCGGTCATTTCCCAGTTCCTTAACTGCTTGCGACCCCTTTACAATGCCACGGGTACCAACGTAACCCACAACCAAAAGTGCCATGAGCGCCAGTGCGGTCAAAACGACAAGACGTTTCTTTATGCTTAACGAGTTCATTCGGATATGCTTTCATAAAAGGGCAATAGCTGGGGAAGTATCGGCAGCTTGCATCAAGACCAATATTCATCATTTGTTTCATTTTCGCATGCCCTTTAACAACTTCGCGACATGTCAGGGCATTTGGGTTGTAACGATTTGTGAATGACGCCAATCCGAAACGTATAAAGGCGCTCGCTTACATGGACACTAAAGATTGACGACGCGTTCGTTTTCCAACGACACTGGCCCAGGCTGGATTAAGGACTTTCCAGGCACCTGGTAGCCGGATAAACATTGCCAGAGAATTCGATATTCTTCACTGATTTGTCTATGGACGAAACAATCATCTCCCGGTTTACAATCCTGGCCTTGCTGGCCTTAGCGAGCGTTCTTGCCCACGCCAACGCGGGCAGCATGCCTCCCTTGAGCGGCACCCACGATACCCTGATTTCCAGGGCGGCCCACACGGTCGACGCACTGGATTCCGAGGCACTGCAAACCCGATGGCTCAGCCAATATCCGTCGGACCAGCAAGCCCTGTTCAAGAGCCCTGTTTGCGGTGTTACGGTCAGCAAATTCGAATACGCCACGGTGGGAGGAGCAGGGGAGCCCACCAACGCCTCTGCGGCACTGATGATGCCCACCGGTGCAGCGCCCCAATGTCACGGCCCAAGACCGATCGTTCTGTATGCCCATGGCACGGCCATCGACCGCGCCGAGGACTTATCGGCAGTCCGTTCACCAGGTAACCCGGCGTACGGATCTGCCACGCGCCTGGCCCTCATTTTTGCTGCGCAAGGCTATATCGTGATTGCGCCAAATTATGCGGGTTACGACATCTCTCGGCTGTCCTATGCGCCCTACCTCAATGAAAAGCAGCAAGCACAGGACATGCTGGATGGGTTGACCGCGGGCCGGCAAATGTTGGCCCTGATCCACAACGGCACCATGGATGGCGGTAAATTGTTCGTGACGGGATACTCCCAGGGGGGCTACGTATCCATGGCCACGCTCAAGGCCCTGGATGCCCAAAACCGGCCCGCAACGGCCGGTGCGCCCATGTCGGGCCCCTATGGATTGGCAGCAGCGGGCGATGAAGTATTTCTGGGCCACCCAAATTTTGGCGCCCCGGTTTATCTTTCGATGATTGCCAATTCCTACGCTCATCTTACCCAGGGCCCGATCGACCTCAGCCAGGTCTTCAATCCGATGTACGCCGATGCCCCCACGCTGTTTCCTGGACCGGTGGATAGGGCGCACTTCGACAACCTGGTCCGTGGCGGAAAAATCCCCCTGACCGCCGTATTTCAGACCCCCCCAACGGGCTACGGCAACCTTGACGCGCTGCACGAAGGACTGCTCAGCTCCATCTGGTTTGATCCCACGCACTATCTGGTCAGTACCGCCTTCCGTGAGGCCTATGTCAGCGACATCCTGAACCATCCGGATGGAGCAGCCCCCCTCGATGGGTCCACGCCAGACTTTGCAACCGTACCGCCCATGTTGCCGGAAACCCCGGAAAACCCCATGCGGCGGCTCTTGAAGGCCAACGACTTGCGAAACTATGTGCCCAGCGCTCCCATGTTGATATGCGGTGCAAACAGGGATCCGGAAGTCTTCTGGAATCAGGGGGCAGGGACAATGTCCGCCATGCTGGGCAACCAGGTCAGTCAAAATCCGTCGTTGCGATTTGCCACTCTGGATCTCGACACCCGTGGAACACCCGGCACCTTCACCAGCCATGGGTTGACCGACACCCAGAGCGGCACGATGCAACGCATTGCCGGGGAAGTGCAATCGGCTTTTGTGGACCATCAGTACCACAACGCTGTCGACAAGCTGATTCTGCTGCTTGGACTGGAGGGTTACCATAGCGCAGAAGAACCTTATTGTGCCGTGGCCGCAAGGGCCTTCTTCGATTTATACTAACCGTGCTTCCTGAATTGATTGCCGGTTACAACCCTACCGATTCATCATCGTGTCATCAACGACCTTCATAGTCTGCTCCGCAAGCAGATGCGCTTTCTGTGACTTGCACCCTACATCCCTCACTCAAAGCACGTGGAGGTACCCCGAGTGTTTCGCATCCCTATCATGCCCCTGTCAGTCGCCAGTCTGACGTTTGCATTGGCTGCCTGTGGTGGCAGCAGCAATACGGCAACGACACCCCCGATCGTCACGGCAGCCGCCCTCACGACCGCAACCCCCATCAAGCATGTGGTGGTCATTTACAACGAAAATGTCTCGTTCGATCATTATTTTGCAACCTATCCCAATGCAACCAATCCGGCAGGCTCGCCCCATTTCACTGCAACAGCTGGAACACCTGCAGTCAATGGCTTGTCTGGCGCCCTGCTGACCAGCAATCCAAATTTTCTGAATTCGGCAAATGGAACGGGTGCCGTCAATCCGTTCCGTTTGGACCGCACACAGGCAGCCACCGCGGATCAGAACCATGCCTACACGGCAGAAGAGCAGGCCTACGATAATGGCCTCGTGGATCTATTTCCAAAATACGCCGGTCACGCCACCGCCGGAAGCGTAGGGGGATCTGGAACCAGCGGACAGGTCATGGGCTATTACGACGGAAACACCGTCACTGCGCTGTGGAACTATGCGCAGCATTTTGCCATGAGCGACAATGCTTTCACGGATACTTACGGACCTTCCACGCCCGGTGCCCTTGAAGCCATTTCAGGGCAAACCAATGGTGTACAGCTGGTTGCGACCACCAAGCAGCCTTTCACGCTATCAGCCTATTCCTACTACATCAACGATGGCCAGGGCGGGTATACCCTGATCAACGATGTGGACCCCGGCTACGATGTATGCTCCAGCAGCACGGACCAGATCATGATGAACGGCAAAAACATCGGTGACCTGCTGAACGGAGCCAGCATCCCCTGGGGCGGCTTCATGGGTGGCTTCAACCTTGGCGTCACCAACGCCAATGGCACAACGGGCTGCAAACTCAGCACCTATTCCACCGTGGTGGGTGCCAGCATTACGGATTACATCCCGCATCACAACTGGTTCCAGTATTACAACTCCACAGCCAACCCGACGCATGCGCGCCCCAGTTCGGTACAGTCCGTGGGCTATACCTTCCAGGCGGATGGCAAGACGCTGGATCCGGCAAACCACCAATACGACATGCAGGATTTTTTCAGTGCCGTGAAGGCAGGAAACTTCCCTGCCGTCAGCTATCTCAAGGCCCCTGCCTATCAGGATGCCCATGCCGGCTACTCCGACCCACTGGACGAGCAGACATTCATTGCGCAAGTGGTCAACTTTCTGCAGCAACAACCTGAGTGGAAGGATACCGTGGTCATCGTGGCCTATGACGATTCAGACGGCTGGTATGACCACGCCTTTGCCACGACGACCAACCCTTCCTTCGATGGGCAGGCCGATCAGCTGAATGGTCCTGGAATCTGCGGCAGCGGTACGCCACTTGCGGGAATCAATGGAAAGCCCGTCAATGGTCGCTGCGGTCCAGGAACGCGAATTCCGTTCCTGGTGATTTCCCCTTGGGCCAAAGCAAACTATGTGGATCACACCCCCATCAGCCAGGCCTCGATCGTACGTTTCATCGAGGACAACTGGTTGAGTGGTCAACGTCTTGGAGGCGGTTCGTTTGACGCTAGTGCTGGCAGCCTGATGAACATGTTCGACTTCAAGGGTAACGGAAATATTCCTGCGCTCTACCTTGACACGACGTTTGGCACACCGCTGAATGCTCCACCCGTCATCCTCAAGCAAACCCCGGCATCCCACTAATCAACGCACCACCGCCGGACGGTCTCCGCCAATCTGTGATAGATTGGCGGACCGTATGAACCCCTCCTACAGCAAGCAATATCTGGTTGTGTGCACCCTGCGCATTGGGGATGTACTGCTCACCACCCCCGTCATCCGCGCCATCCGCGAAGCCGATCCGGCAGCAAGAATTGACGTCATGGTGTTGAGTGGCATGGAAGGCATTCTCGAAGGCAACCCTGACATTGACCAAATCAGGATTGTTCCCCATCGCGCGGGGTTTTTTGCCCGCGTGAGGGAGATGTTCAGCCTGTGGCGACGCTATGACATCGCACTAACCACCGTATCTTCCGATCGCGCACGATGGTACTGCTTCATTGCCGGAAAATCCTCTGCTGGCTTGTACAACCCCCATAGCGCCTGGCTCTCAACCCGTCTGCTGGGCAAGCGGCTCGTGTTCGATGATCTTCATACCCATACTGTCAGCATGGGCCTCAAGGTTCTGGACCTCCTGGACCTTCCAAAACAATTCCGCGTCATTCCACCCACGGCCGGTGGAGCCATACCAGCCGTGCTTGAACAAAAGCCCTATGTGGTGCTCCATCCTTTCCCAAAATTCAGCTATAAGATGTGGCCCAGTGGAAACTGGATTTCGCTCGCCTGCGAGCTTACCCTTCAAGGGGTTCAGGTTGTCCTGACGGGTGGACCGGATGCCGAAGAGAGGCAATATGTGGACGCAATCGCGCGGGCTAGTCAAGCAATCAACTTGTGCGGCACGCTGACCCTCGCTCAAACGGCGGACCTGCTCTCCCGGGCCACCCTGTTTGTTGGACCTGACACTGGCGTCACGCACCTCGCGGCTTCAGTCGGGATCCCCACCGTTGCGCTGTTCGGTCCATCAAACCCTGTCAAATGGGGCCCATGGCCATCAAGCCATGCGCACGATGAAAGCCCTTGGCGTATGAAGGGTTCGCAACAGGCTGGTAACGTCAGCCTGATTCAGGGTGAAGGTGAATGCGTTCCCTGTCGGGAAGAGGGTTGTGACAAAAACAGAAGCAGCCATAGCCGATGTCTGGACGAGCTGAGTGTCAGCACCGTCATGCGTGCAATTGATCGGGTCAGGGCAGCGTCATCTGGCCAGAGTCAAGTGCCCGCTCCAGCAGGAGGCGCGAACCTGCCCCGGTGAGATGCCCATAGTCGAATGATGTGGGGATCAACTCGTGGGAGGAGGCAGAAATCAGGCAACCCTGTTCATTGCATAACGCATCCATGGGCGACATGAAATCAACCCCATTCTCCCGCGCAAACTGGCGCATCGTCTCGTTGATGACGAATGCATGCAGGTTCAGGCTTTGCATCGTTCTGTCCACGGTATCCGCCTCGAATACACGACTGCCCACCATGGGTTGATCGATCTTGTAAGTGGGCAACTGGCCTACCAGAACGATGTGCGCGATGCCCATGTCTTTCATTGCCGCAATCGTGGCATGCAGCTTTTCTGGATCCATCTGCGTCCAGTTGCGGTTTCTGCGGTCATAGAGCAGCCAGTTGGCAACAAGGATGACCGTGTGCGGCTTGAGCACCTTGACCCTGCCCAATACAAATTCATTGACTGCCCTGCAGTTCGTTCTTTTGTCGATATCAAGACCCGCAACGGGCGGGCAGCCGCTGGCCGTGTATTGCGCCAGCGCGAAGCCCTGTACTTCGCTCTGGCGCTTCAGCCCGGGATACAGTGAAGCCGCATAGGAATCACCCCACAGCAGCACCAGGGGCGTCCCCTGCGTTTCCGGAAATTGCCCAGAACAGGTGTCCTTGAAATCGCTCCCCGAGTACCGGCCCGCGGCTGCGTCCAAAAAGCACTCGCCACTCCTGTATCCTCGTGCCGCATCATAGTGGAACCGGAAGACCTTGAGACTGGCGGCCCGCTGCGGGTATCCCTCGGCACGATCGGTCAGTTTTCCCGCCACCACCAGCGCCCCCAGCATGACCAGCAGTGTCGCCACCACCGGCCGGCCGGGCCAACGCCAGCGCACAGGCTTCTCCACAAACTGATAGGTGCCCCAAGCCAGGACAATGCTCACCCCCACCACCCACATGCGCTCCAGCAGCGAAGGATCGCCCAGCGCATGAATGCGGACAAAGACCAGCAGGGGCCAATGCCACAAGTACAACGGGTAGCTGATCAGGCCAAACCACACCAGCACTTTCCTGGACAGCAGCTGCCGGTTCAGCCAGGCGCCAGGACCTGCACCCATGAGCAGAAATGCCCCCAGCGTGGGCAGCAAGGTCAGCCATCCCGGAAAATCGCTACGCGGATTGATGAATGCAAATCCCAGGACCAGCAACACGCCACCCGCTGCGGACATCCATTGTGGTCTTTGTGACAGCAGGTGGGGCTTGTGCAGGGAGAGGTACGCCAGCACGCCACCAATCATCAATTCCCAAAATCGAGACAGGGGAGAGTAAAAGGCCACGGCGGCGTCACTGCCCAGCGTGCTGACGTCAAAGATGAAGGAGCTCGCTGCAACAGCCAGCGTGATCAGCAGGAAATTCCAGCGCCGCTTCCAGACCAACCCCAGCAGCAAAGGCCATAAAATATAAAACTGCTCTTCCACTGCCAGCGACCATAGGTGATGGAATGGATCCACCTCCCCTGAAGCATCGAAATAACCCGACTCCCTCAGCAGCGCAAAGTTGGACATGAAAGCCGCGCCAGAAAACAAATGCTTGCCTGCCAATTTGAAGTATTCGGAGGGGAACGTGAACCAGCCCAGGACAAAGCTGGTCAACAAGGCCAGGATCAGTGCCGGGAAAATGCGCTTGATCCGGCGCGCATAAAATTCGGCGTAACTGAAGCGACCTTCTTCCAGGTTCTCGAAAATGATGGTGCTGATCAGAAAACCAGAGATCACAAAAAATATGTCCACCCCGACGAATCCACCCTGAATCCAGTCCGGGAACGCATGAAATCCCACCACCGACAGGATGGCCACGGCGCGCAGCCCGTCAATGTCGGTGCGGTACTTGGGATGACTCAAATGGGAGGCTGTGGACATCGTGCTGGGCCGGGTCACGGCAATGCTGTTTGGTGGGATTTGAGCACACGCTCAAACAACTGTCTTGATCCTGCTTCGGTCAAGTGGCCGTAGTCCCAGGCCATCGGGACCAACTCGTGGGAGGAGGCAGAAATCAGGCAACCCTGTCCATTGCATAACGCATCCACGGGCGACATGAAATCAACCCCATTCTCCCGTGCAAACTGGCGCATTGTTTCGTTCATGGCCAATGACCGTGGATTCAGGCTTTTTGTCGTTCGATCCACTGCGTCTGCCACGAATATCCTGTTTGCCACCATGGGTTGATCGATCTTGTAGGTGGGCAACTGGCCTACCAGAACGATGTGCGCGACACCCATGTCTTTCATTGCCGCAATCGTGGCATGCAGCTTGTCCAGATCCAGTTGCGCCCAGTTACTGTTCCTGCGGTCATAGAGCAGCCAGTTGGCGGCAAGGATGACCGTGTGTGGCTTGAGCGCCTTGACCTTGTCAAAAATGAAGGCACTGATGGCCAGGCTGCCATTGCGCTTGTCCGTGTCAAAGCCCACGATGGGTGGGATGCCGCTGGCCGTGTATTGCGCCAGCGCGAAGCCCTGTACTTCGCTCTGGCGCTTCAGCCCGGGATACAGTGAAGCCGCGAATGAATCTCCCCACAGCAGCACCAGGGGCTTTTCATTTTCTGCAGCACGCCCGGAACATGTGTCGCTGAAATCATGGGCAGAAAAGTCATTTCCAGGCGCTTTCAGGAAGCACTGACCGGTTCTATAATCCCGCGCCGAGTCATAGTGGAACCGGAAGACCTTGAGACTGGCGGCCCGCTGCGGGTATCCCTCGGCACGATCGGTCAGTTTTCCCGCCACCACCAGCGCCCCCAGCATGACCAGCAGTGTCGCCACCACCGGCCGGCCGGGCCAACGCCAGCGCACAGGCTTCTCCACAAACTGATAGGTGCCCCAAGCCAGGACAATGCTCACCCCCACCACCCACATGCGCTCCAGCAGCGAAGGATCGCCCAGCGCATGAATGCGGACAAAGACCAGCAGGGGCCAATGCCACAAGTACAACGGGTAGCTGATCAGGCCAAACCACACCAGCACTTTCCTGGACAGCAGCTGCCGGTTCAGCCAGGCGCCAGGACCTGCACCCATGAGCAGAAATGCCCCCAGCGTGGGCAGCAAGGTCAGCCATCCCGGAAAATCGCTACGCGGATTGATGAATGCAAATCCCAGGACCAGCAACACGCCACCCGCTGCGGACATCCATTGTGGTCTTTGTGACAGCAGGTGGGGCTTGTGCAGGGAGAGGTACGCCAGCACGCCACCAATCATCAATTCCCAAAATCGAGACAGGGGAGAGTAAAAGGCCACGGCGGCGTCACTGCCCAGCGTGCTGACGTCAAAGATGAAGGAGCTCGCTGCAACAGCCAGCGTGATCAGCAGGAAATTCCAGCGCCGCTTCCAGACCAACCCCAGCAGCAAAGGCCATAAAATATAAAACTGCTCTTCCACTGCCAGCGACCATAGGTGATGGAATGGATCCACCTCCCCTGAAGCATCGAAATAACCCGACTCCCTCAGCAGCGCAAAGTTGGACATGAAAGCCGCGCCAGAAAACAAATGCTTGCCTGCCAATTTGAAGTATTCGGAGGGGAACGTGAACCAGCCCAGGACAAAGCTGGTCAACAAGGCCAGGATCAGTGCCGGGAAAATGCGCTTGATCCGGCGCGCATAAAATTCGGCGTAACTGAAGCGACCTTCTTCCAGGTTCTCGAAAATGATGGTGCTGATCAGAAAACCAGAGATCACAAAAAATATGTCCACCCCGACGAATCCACCCTGAATCCAGTCCGGGAACGCATGAAATCCCACCACCGACAGGATGGCCACGGCGCGCAGCCCGTCAATGTCGGTGCGGTACTTGGGATGACTCAAATGGGAGGCTGTGGACATCGTGGCGTGGGTTTATTCGGGTATTTATGATTGATCGTGCAAACGGGGAATACTAGAACACAATTGAATTATCCCGTTTATAAAAAAGGGTAGGTCCCACCCAATTGAACAAGTGAAAGCCCTTTTGCACCAGGAGCTGGTTGAGGGGCGATTGATGCAATTCCTCTATGCGTTGCGCGCAAGACTCCACAAGGATCAATCCCGGGGCATAGCGTTCAAAATCGAGGCCCTTGAGCACGTGAATGTCATGCCCCTCGGCATCAATGTTGAGCAGGTCGATGGTTTTTCCTGAAAATGGGGAAAGATCCAGAATGTCCGTCAAAGTCCGCGTTTCCATCATTCTGGAATGGCCGAAGCCATGGCGCGACGGTTGCCCGGGCGGAACAATCTGCTCTCCCACCGAAAAGTCCTTGTCCGTCTGAACCATTGCCAGGCCAGAACTATCGGAGACTGCTGCAACCACGTTGTGATCCTTGGGCCGCACCCATCGAAAGGTCTTGATCTTGATCTCACCCATGTCGACGTTGACCCCTCGCCATCCACGCTGGTAGAGAAACCATGTATTGGAGAATTTTTTGGGATGCCAACACCCCACGTCCACATAGAACCCCATGGGTTTCGTCACGATATGCCTGAGAACCGCCTCCTCTCCGTACTGAGAGTGGTTCACTGACCAGGATTTGATCAGAAACGATCTTCGAAACACCCTGATGTTGGCCAATAGCGATTTAATGGGCATCACGACTCACTTTTGCGTTGATAACGATCAGGATCAAAGCCATCCGGAAGATACTTTTCTTCCAGATGCGCCGAAGCCGAAGGGATGGGCACACCCAATGTGCGCCTTCGACACCCTGCCAACAGCACGAGGTGTGCCATGCCCTGACGCAATAGCAGCTTGAACTTGAGCCTGCCCCCATTAAATCCGGGCTTGGTCAAAAATATCCAGTCATAGAAATCCTGAAGCTTGGGGCGCAGCTTCAGTTTTCCCAGCCACACCCAGCGGTCCTCTCTCAGGGTGCGCACATGACAGGCAAACGAATGCGTCGTGGAATTGGTGGTACGCCACAGAACCTGACGGCCCTTGAATACCCGGGTGGGCTCTGACAACTGATCATCGTTGACGTAGGGATTTCTGCCCCTGCCAAAGACACCATATTTGTCGGGATGGTCGTAGAGGGTGACATAGTCGAACACCGTCAGCCCTTCTTCCAGGATTTCGCCTGCTTGCGGAACGTGAAGATAATCATCTTCGATGAAATAAACGATGTCTTCATCATCCAGCTGCTCCAATGCGTGCTTCACGAGGTGGTAAAAGGCAGGGGTCTGTCCCAGATGAGTCACTTCAAACCTGAAAAATTCCTTGCGTGAAAGCAGGTCCACGGTCTCCTCGTCGCAATGATCGGCAATGCAGATCATTCGATATCCTGGAAATGAGGCCAGCAGATTGTCCAGGCACGCCAGTTTTGAAAAACCTGCAATCCGTGGTTTTGCATTGATGCGGCTGGAAATTCTGTAAAGCAGATATTTGTTCATCCACAGCCCTTTACTTAAGATGAAGTGAGGCCCGGGCTTTTTCCCATTGGCGTCTCTTGTGCAAACTTTTTGGCGTCTCCCGGGCCAGGGCCTTCATTCGCAAGGCAATGCGTTCCAGCAATTGTCCGGCAGGATAACCCGATTCAATCAAGTGCTGGTATATGCGCAGCGTTTCGAGATTGCCCTCTCTCTTGTGGGGCAAAGAAACCTCGGGATACCGGCTGGTAAACAAGTCGCGATTGGCGCGAATCAATTTTTTGGATGCCGTGGATTGTTTGAAGCTGCTCCCGCCCTGATGATAAACAAAAGCATCTTCGCACATCATCAAGCGATACCCCGCATGGCGCATTTTGACGCTGAAATCGAAGTCTTCGTAGTAACCCAACCCATAAGCAGTGTCCAGCCCTCCCAAAGCATTCCACACCGATCTGCGTATGGCCACGCAGAAAAAATCGAGACGGTACACTGGCAACAGGCGGTTTAGCGGAGCTTGATGAAACACGGCAGCGGTCTTGATAATCTGCTCGGGAGTGCCTTCAAGAAAATAATCCTGCTCGTTGCCCGCGGCGTTGGTAATGGGTCCGATTGCAGCAACGTCTGATCCAGCGGAAGCCAGGGCTCGTGATAAATTTTCCAGGCTGCCGGGCAGGAAAATCGTATCGTTATTGACCAATACCAGCCATTCACCCTGACCTTGTCGGGCTGCGTAGTTCATTCCCCCCGCAAATCCCAGGTTGTCCGTCAGGCATTCGTATTCCAGCTGGCTGTGATGCCGGGCATATTCCCTGATGTCCGCAGGGCTGCTGTCAGGTGATCCATTATCCAGCAATTTCACGCGTATTTTTGGGGCATCGCACTGCGGCCATAATGAATCGAGACAACGCGCTGCAGTGGTCTGGAAATTCCGGTAGTTGAGGACGATGAGATCCATGCTGGGAAGCGCCTTGCCAGGATCTACCAAAGGGGCAATTCTCGTTATGTTGGGCCGCCGCGGCCTGTGGCCCAGGATTCTATCCACCTGCGACGGATCCAGTTCAAGCAGGCGTGCCTTTTCATCCATCACACCGTATGAAATCAGAACACGCTCGTCGTGACTGGCCAAGCCTGCACAAAATTCGATTCCTTCCGTTTCGAAGTGAAATGCCTTCGATTGCGATTTAATGTTGAAATGGCGATCCAGTAACAGCATATGGTGGGTAAACAAGACCTTCTTTCGTTGATAGTCCGGATCACGTGTCACATATTTCTGCATCAGACGCGACGCCAGCGGCGCGCGGTTTCTTTGATGCGTGATGGCCAGATAATCATCACCCCACGGGATGACCTGGGAGGATCCGGACATCATGGTGCCAGAGTTTCTGGGGGTGGCCATCCCGCCATGAACCCGGATCAGTCCGTTGGGCGTGTAACGATAAATCTCCAGCGGACGCGTCGAATAGACCAGATACAACTCATTGTCCAGCACCCAGGGCATCCAGTTTTTTTCCCGCGGCAGATGGTGCGGAGAAGGCAGAACGATGGGATTGCGCAGTTGTTCACCGTCCACCTCCACCAGGATCATGGAATTTGTGTAGCCCCGATGGCTGCGCTGCAATCCGCTAAAGAGGGCCCATTGCCGGTCCAACCACATAAAAAGCCGACCATCCTCGAGTCCATTGCGCGCCTCGATGCAGGTCTCCAGAACTTCCTGGTCACATAACCTGACCCTGGATTGTGGCTGGAGATTCTTGTCATACACCACGAGCCAGTTTTCGCTGCTGAGGTAAGGCGCATCCGGACCGGAATAAGGGATGGGATCCAGCGCCCGGACCATCACGGACCAGCCCCGTTCGGTGGCCATAACGGATGGATTGCATACGGCAAACGACGTGGGCACCTCAATGGAAGCTGGTATCAGCCTGAACTGGTCGACAAGTTTCATAGGGGCAGAAGTATCCCGGCCGTAAGGACCATCGCATAGCCTTCAGCAAAATCCAGCAGATAGGAATTAAACAGACAACCAGCTGCAAAAACCACCCATTGCCCGCGGATCAGGATCCCTATCGGGATGGACTGTCCAAATGAGGCGCGCAGCATGATTCCAAAAAATAACAGGATAACCACCAGCCCGGCGCCACCCAACTGAACGACCCACATCAGAAACTCATTATGAAGGTTGATCGTGGAAATTCGTGCCACTTCCGTTTGGCCCCTCGCCGCCAGAATTTCGGTCTCCGTCAGCACGGACCCCGTTCCGTAACCGGTCCATGGCCGCTGTGCGATCAGTTCAGCGCTCTTGCGATAGAACTCAAGCCGGATTCCCTGTGAAGTTGGAACACCCGTCTCTTCGGACTGGTGGATTTCCCTGGTGACCGAACCCAGCATGGTAGTCGGTTTTGAAGCCACCCAGAAGGTTGCTCCCAAAATAACCGCCACCGATCCCACGACGATGCTCCAGTAGGTTTTGCCTGAGGGACGCCAAAATCGCAGCCCTTCCCACACCGCCCATAGGGCCAGCACGGGCAAAATCGCCTTACCCGTACGACCTACCATGACCCAGGAAATATTCAAAACCGTGAGCAGCGCCATGCCGAAAAGCAGCCCCTGAGCCACCCGGGAGCGCGTCGCGAAGGCCAGGCCCACACAGAGGGCAATCAGAAGGGAAAACAGAGTTCCTTGAGGAATGTGCATTTTAAAGACCGCGTCCCCAGGAGGGCCGCCGTAGGCGGGATCGCTGATATGCGTCCATCCCAGGAACTCGCTCCATGACACCATGACCGTAATGGAGATGGAGAACGCCAACACTCTCATGGCAGTAATGCGATGGCGATCTTTCTGAAAAAAGGGCAGCAATAGGGGCAGGAACAACAGCTTGCGGTACTTCATGAACACGGCCCAGGCTTCATGATGGGGCCCCGTGGTATATAGCATGCCCAGCAACAGCAATCCCAACATGGCCATCGCCACCAGGGCCATGGGGTTGGTCAGCAACCTGCGTGCAGCGCTCCAAAATTCCCTGGACAGGAGCGATGCCAGCAAAAGCCCGGCTCCAAAAAGATTGACCCCAGCTACGCTCACCGGAAGCGCCAGCAACATGCCATAGGCCGTGACACGCACCACAGGACCCAATGTCGGCAAGCGCTCAATCATTTCGCAAGCTGCCTGGTACAGGACAAAATGGCATTAACCGCCTGCGCCGTGCCAATGGGTGGCAACGGACTGCCTTGCAGCCGGTCATCACGCCAGTCCTGGAAAATCCTGACCAACATTCGCTGTACCTCTTCATGTCGCTCGACTTCGGCCGCATAGCCACCGTGATCCAGGATCAGGCGGGTCAACTGCGGATTGATGTGCACCAATCCGACCACTGGGCGTTCCGCCCACAGGTAATCGTAAAATTTTGACGGGATATATTCTGCGCAATCAGCTGTCGTACCGTGCAGCAACAAAAGGGCATCCACTTGATGCATGCGCTGCTGGATGCGCTCACGGCCTGAAAGCCGCGTGACCGGATCCCATTCCAGCCGCCCCTGATTCAGAAAATGCGTCTCCAGCCCATGCGTCCGGATGGCCTGCTGTCCCGGTCCGTCGATAGCCCCACCGTAACAATGAACGAAGATGCGTTCAGCCATCTCTGGGTGAGCATCACGAAATTCAGCAAAAGCCTCTACCAGCGGCTGCAGGCTACGAACAGAGGAAAGCGAGCCGAAATGCCCAAGAACCAGATCTTTCCCCCTGGCATATGGAGCAGAGGCTTGCGGCGGCTCGGCGCCTGGCAATATAACCCGCCCCCGATCCCCCAACTCGGGATGTCGGCGTTTTGCGCTGGCCAGGGCCTGGTCGGTGAACCACCAGGCCAGGTCTGCGTACTCACAAATCATGCCTTCCAGCTTTGCCCAGAATTTAAGGTTTCGCGTTACAGGAACGGTGCCCGGAAACAGCATCGGATCATGAATTTCTGCAATCCAGCGAACGCCCGTGAGGCGTTTCAGCCAATAGCCAGCCCAATGGGCGGAATAGGCGCCACCCGTTGAATAAACCAGCGCCGGCCTGTATTTCAGGATGTACCAGTAGCCTCGGGCGACCGCAGCTGGCGTCCAGGACCACTGACTTTGCAGGCCCACCAGGCCACGTTCCAGCAATATAAAAGGCAGCAGCAAGAGCGAAATGGAACCCGTGACCAGTCGATAGCGCCAGTCTCGCCCCCATCGCAACGCAATCAGATGGCGCAAATCGAAGCGCAAACCGGAGGGTCCCCAGGGTAGCAGCTGAACGTGCTTGAAACGCCTGTCGCGCGTACCCGTCACGGCGCTCAGCACAACGGGTTCCACACCCGCAGCCATGAGGTGGGGTATCTTGTCGGTGACGGTCAGGCTGGCTGCCCGGCCATCCATGTTGAAACCGTGGGATAAAATCAGCCAGCGCTCTGGGCCGGTGTCACGACTCACTCTTCTCCCCGCTGTGACGCCAGCCTGACGCCCAATTGTTTGAGCTTGCGATACAGGTGGGTGCGCTCCAGACCCACCCGTTCTGCAACCCTGGACATATTTCCCGCTTCCAGGCGGATGTGATACTCAAAATAGGCTTTCTCAAACTGGTCGCGCGCCTCGCGCAACGGAAGGTCGAAGCCCGCCAGTTTGGCCGCCATGGGCGTGGCCCTGTCGAACTGACTGGCCACTTTAGCCACATCATCGGCAATGATTTCAGAAGCCGTGGTGGTTAAGGCCAGGGTTCTCACGGCATTGGTCAGCGCAGGCAAATTTCCGGGCCAAGACATCTGCCGCAGCAAATTGAGCGCACCAGTACTCAGCGTTTTGACGGGAACCTCTCCTGCTTCCGTCATTCGGCTTAACAATGCCGTGGCAATTTCAGGGATGTCTTCCGCGTGGTCACGCAACGGTGGAATCGTCATGATCAGGGCAGAGAGCCGTGTAACCAGTTCAGGATCCAACATCCTTTCCTGTATCAGCGTCGCCGCGGGGTGGCTGCTGGCGCAAACCAGACGGACGTGGTGCTTTTCAAGTTTGCCCAGCAATTGCGACAATCCTTTTTGTTGCGCCCTGGAAAGGTCGCTGATTTCAGCAATGAAGATCAAACCGCCCTGACATTCGGTCAATGGCTCAAATGGGTTCTCGGCCATCCATTGATTATCTGCCGGGGCAAACCAGGGCGTATTGGGTCTGTGCAGATGACGCGCTGCCAGCTCGACCCCGCAACCAGGCTCACCCACCAGTAATACCGGCGCATTATGGTTTGAAATTTGATCCAGACGACGGCGAAGATCACTGATCATCTGCCCCTTTCCCAACTGGATGCTCGAGAGCTCGGGACGGAATTCCGATTCTCCCTTTCGCAGGGCGCGTTCGACCGTTGCCAGCAGTTTGGGAAGCGCTATGGGTTTTTCCAGAAAATCGAATGCCCCAATCCGAGTCGCCTCTACGGCAGTATCTACGGAAGCGTGGCCTGACATCATGATGACCGGCATGTTGAGTTGCCCTGCAGAGCCCCATTCCCTGAGAAGGGTAATGCCGTCCATCTGAGGCATCCAGATGTCCAGCAAGACGAGGTCAGGACGCTCTTCCTGGCGCAACAGCCTGGCTTCCATCGCGTTGGCAGCCAGCTTGACCCGATAGCCCTCGTCACTGAGGATTTCGGACAACAGTTCGCGAATGCCGACCTCGTCATCGACTACGAGGATGTGATTTGCCATTAAGTATTCTCCGGTAGCGGGAGCAGGATGCTAATGATGGCGCCCCCCTGTTCCAAGTTGGACACCAGAATTTTGCCATGGTGTTCCTCAACAATCTTCTTGACGATGGGCAACCCCAGTCCCGTTCCTTTGCTTTTGGTGGTGACGTAGGGTTCAAAAATTCTACCCAGCAACTCTTCAGAAAATCCGTGACCGTTATCAAAAACGGACAGCTTGATCCAGTCACCCTGTTTTTCAGTCGCAACGGTAACGCGAGGATCAGCCTGCCCCTGCAATGCGTCCAACGCATTCTGTACCAGGTTGTGGATCACCTGGCGCAGGCGTGTCACGTCGCCGTCCATCATGGGTAGTCCATCGGCCAGCTTGAGTTCGATTTTTTCCCCCATCGACTCATATAAAACCAGCACTTCCAGAATCAGTTTGTTGAGGTTGAGGCTACGGGTGGCCAGCTTGGAAGAGCGCGCGTATTCGCTGAAATCGTTGACCATGTTCTTGAGCGCATCCACCTGATTGATGATGGTTGCAGTGGAACGCTCCAGGATGTCCGACTCTGCTGCAGGAAGTTTTTCTCCCAACTTAAGTCGCATGCGCTCGGCCGCAAGCTGGATCGGCGTCAAGGGGTTCTTGATTTCATGAGCAAGGCGCCGCGCCACTTCGCCCCAGGCAGCATCACGCTGTGCCTGGACCATTTGGGTAATGTCATCAAACACCAGCACGTAATCTCCGCCGCCCTCGCCCGGAAGTCGCGTCCCGCGAAAATGGAGCTTGCGTTTGCCCGTGCCATCCATCCAATCTGCATTTCCCTCCCATGCCACATCCTGCGCCGCGTGGAACTGCTCAACCAGGTACTGCGCGATGGGCTGCAGCTCAGGAACCGCCACGCCCCAATTTTCAAGCGGTACGCCGCTTGCCCGATCAACACCCAGCAGCTGATTTGCGCTGAGATTGGCACTCTTGAACTGAAATTGGGCATCGAAAACGATCACGCCTGTGGAAAGATTGGACAAAATGCTTTCCTGATAGGCCTTGGCCGCGGTCAGCCGTTCCTGATCACGCAAACGGTCGGCAGCGGCTTCATGCAACTGCTGCGTCATGGTATTAAAGGAACGAGTCAACGTGCCGAGCTCATCGTCACTGATCACCGGCGTCATCTTGGTATAGTCCCCCGCACCAATGGCCTTGGTGCTTTCAGCCAGCGCTCCCAGAGGGGCGCCCAAACGCTCCGATATCACAAACGCCAAGGCAATGGCCGTCAGCAGCGTCAGTAACAGGGCAAGCGTCAAATTGAGCCCGTAAATCCGCTTCAACCCTGTCCGCGCCAGTAAGAGCTCCTGATATCCGCGGTAGGCTGCCTCGACACTGTCCGCATCGGCAGCAAGCTCTCTCGACACGGGCTGCATCAACTGCAAGGCCCTCAAATCTTCGGAATAGGTCAACCGATTGACCGGAACAACCACCCGCAAATAAAGCCCCTTTCCAGGAATGGTTTCCGCCATTTTATACGCCCGTTGAGAGCGAATCTGGTGGCTGATGGAAGCATTAATGGGAAGCGCATCAGGCATCGAGGCATCGTTGAGTCCGCTGGAGAATGCCAGCACCGTTCCAGACTTGGAAAACAGGGTTACTTCCTGGACGCCAAACTGCTCGCGCAAATGATATAAAAGCGTCGTCTCCTCCAGGGCTGAGGCATCCGCCAGCGCCAACGACATGGCTTCGCCCTTATGGGCCAAATCATTGAGCAGGCTGTCAAAAGTGGTTCGCCCCAAATCCAGTCCAGCAGTCAGTGCATTGTCCACGTTGACGTCAAACCAGGACTCAATGCTGTTCGACAAAAACCTTACGGACACGCCATAGACCAGGGTTCCCGGCAGCACCGCCATGAGGGCAAAAACCACCACCAATTTCAATGTCAGCTTGGAGCCAAAAACCCGGTCGCGCAATTTCCCATAGAGGGTCCACAACTGGTAGGAAATCAAACCCAGTAACGCCAAGGCCACGCCGGCTCCCAAGGCCAGCAGGCGCGGGTAATGCTGCGAGAACAGCGAGGTATTTGCGGTTGCCGCCGAGAGCAGGTAGAGCAGGGCGCCCCCAGCCAGCACCACCAGGGCAACGACCCATTTCATGCGATGGAATGAAAACACCGGGGCCCATTTCATGGCGAAACCGTCCAGCTCAAGGGTTTTGATGCCAGATTCCAGTCATTGGAAGACAGGGCATCCACCTGAAAAGGCTTGGGCAGTTGCGATACGTCCAGCCGCATTTGCGTACGGGCTTCGTAATGGCCTCCCTTTTTCATGCTTCCTGGATCCGCAATGCGGACTCCGTTTAGCCGGGTCAGGGCTTGCAGGGCATCCTTGAGGGTATTGAAACTGAGATAAAGGGATCCGATGGAAAACCGGTAAACCCGCATCAGCGGGTTGAAACTGAGGCGCCGCTCCTGGCGCAAATTGACAATATCCTTATTGAACCAGTACCAACGGGGTTCAATAATTTCCATGGAAACGGTAAAAGTAAGGGAAACACCGCGGTTGAGCGCCTCTTCCAATGCCGGGGTCAGCTCCAGATCAAAATCCGCGTTCAGGAAATAGCCTTCCTCAGTGGCAGTCACCTCGGCATTACGAACGGAAATTCCCTCGGCGCGCACCGTGGCCACGCCAAGAAATAGAGCCCCAAACAGCATCAGCAGGAGGCTAAGTTTTTTGAAATATGGCATAGAAAAACCCATCATGCGCATGATCGGGGTAAATCTGTCCTTCATGAAATAAAGGGTCTGCAATCAAAAGGGGCCGCGCTTCGGGATGTTTTACCTGGAAATTTTCCACCTGCCCCTGATTTTCTTCCCGGAAGATGGAGCAGGTGACATAAACCAGCCTTCCACCGCGGCGCACCACCTGCCACAAGGCTTCCAACAGCCGCTCCTGCGCCCCGACCAGCGCAGGAATGTCCTCGGCGCGACGCAACCATTTAATGTCTGGATGCCTTCTGACCACCCCCGATCCGCTACAAGGCGCGTCCAGCAACACACGGTCATAGTGGCTTCCATCCCACCAGGATTTGAGGTCACCAGCATCGGCAGCGAGGCACTGTGCCTCGAGATTCAAGCGATGCAGATTGGCCTCCACTTTTTTAATCCGCCCCGAATCCTTATCCAATGCAAGCAATTCGAGGCCGTTGCCGCGCTCGAGAATATGGCCGGTCTTTCCTCCTGGCGCTGCACATGCGTCCAGCACTCGTTGGTTGGGATGCAGCGCCAATAGCTCCGCAGCGTATTGCGCCGATGCATCCTGCACCGAAACATCGCCCTGGTCAAAACCCGGCAGCTGCTTTACGTTGACCGGTTCCGCAAGGATCAAGCCCTCGACGCCCACCGGGACGGATTCAATGCCTTCAAGTTTGAGCCGTGCCTGATACTGCTCCCGACTGCTGTTACGACGATTGACCCGCAGCGTCATGGGTGGGTGTGCCTGCGCTTCGCCAAGCAAGGCCTCCCAGCGCTCCGGATATTGCGCCCTGACTTTGTCGATCCACCATGTGGGGTGGCTAAACCTTCCCTCAGGCGTTTCGTGCGCAACTTTCAAAAATGCATCTCGCTGACGCAACAAGTTGCGTAGCACCCCGTTTACAAACCCTTTGGCGCTGGGAACCCCCAACAGGGCTGCAACTTCCACGGCATGGCTCACGACCGCGTGGTGAGCCACGCGCGTATGAAGTAATTGATAAGTGGCCACCATCAACAGCGCATCCAGCGGCGGCTCAGGTTTCTTTTTGGCAAAGAGCTGCTGCAGCACCCGCTCAATTTCCGTGCGATGGCGTAATACGCCGTACCCCACATCCTGCAATGAAGCGCGCTGGTGATCGGTCAGCTGGCCTTTTGCCTGTCCGCGCGCATCGGTCAAGGCATGATCAAGGTTTTTTCCACCCAACACCTGGGTCAGGGCTAATGTGGCCAATCGCTGAATTTCGAGCATCAAACCCCCATTTGCTCGCCCAGTGCCACTGGAAAGCCCTTGATAAATTCACCCGCGGTCATGGGTTTTCCCCCTGCACGCTGCAACATTCGCAGCGCCAACCGCCCCTCGCCACATGCCACGAAGACCCCGGCATCGTTCAGGGCCAGCACCGTTCCAGGTGCGGCGCCTGCCGGTTCTGGCACCGCCCGTGCCTGCCACACCTTGATCAATTCATCCCGCAAGAAGGTTCTGGATACCGGCGCGGGGTTGAACGCCCGCACGTCCCGCGCCAATTGCTCGGCAGTTTTTGTCCAATCCAGCAACGCTTCTGCTTTCGTGATCTTTTGTGCGTAAGTCACACCCGTGGCAGGTTGGGGTACCGGTTTCAGCTGTCCTGTCCGGATCCCTTCCAGCGCCTCGATGATCGTCCGTGCGCCCAGATCGGCCAGTCGATCATGCAGGGTATGGCAGGTGTCCTGATCCTGGATTGGACAGGGCCGTTCCAGCAATACGGCACCGGTATCCAGTCCTTGGTCCATTTGCATGATGCTGATTCCCGTGACCGCATCACCCGCCTGAAGTGCGCGTTGTATCGGTGCTGCACCACGCCAGCGCGGCAGCAGGGAGGCGTGAATGTTAATGGCTCCACGGGGTGTTGCCCGCAGGATATCTTCGGGCAACAACTGACCATAAGCCGAAACCACCATGACTTCGGCGGCGAAACCCTGAATCAGCGCCAGTGTTTCTGCAGATTTCAAGGTTGCCGGCTGATATACCGGCACATGGGCTGCCAAAGCGACCCGTTTGACCGGGCTGGGCAGGACCTTGAAGCCCCGGCCTCCCGGCCGGTCAGGCTGGGTCAGGACCGCAACCACCTGGTGTCCCGCAGCAATCAACGCCTCCAGACTGCGCGCGGCAAATTCCGGGGTTCCTGCAAATACCATGCGCATTACAACGTTTCCCGGGCTCGTTTACGTAACTTGGTTTTAATGCGGTTTTGTTTGAGCTGGGACAGGTACTCCACAAAGACTTTACCATCCAGGTGGTCCATTTCGTGCTGGATGCAGGTGGCCAGGAGTCCTTCGGCCTCTAGCGTAAAGAGCTTGCCCTCACGATCCAGCGCCTCCACCACGATTCGTTCCGAGCGCGTGACCCGGTCATAAATTCCAGGTACTGAAAGGCAGCCTTCCTCTCGTTCCTGGCTTCCATCCTTCGATATGAGCTTTGGATTGATGAAGACTTGCAGGTTGTGTTGTCCTTCGGACACATCCAGAACAATCAAGCGCTTATGCACATTGACCTGGGTGGCGGCAAGGCCAATGCCCACCGCAGCGCGCATGGTTTCAGCCATGTCGTCCACCAGCTTGCGGACTTGTGCGTCCACCTCGGCAACGTCGGTTGCCCGGGTATGCAGACGAGGGTCTGGATAATGAAGTATGGGGAGAAGCGCCATAATAAAGCCTATTTCCGACAGTATTCCTGCCTCAAGGATACTATTATAGCGGTCCTGACCGGAGAGCCCCATTGAAAGCTGTATCAGCCCCAGGCCCTGATCCCCTGCTTCGCTGTTTTACTCCCGAGCAAGCCGCCAAAACCCGGGATTGGCTGACGCATTCGGAAAACCATTTCATCCTTCAGGAAGAGGAGGGCTACCCCGCGTTGCTGAAGGAACTCTCCGATCGTCCCGATTACCTGTTCGTCAAAGGAAACCCCGCCTTGCTGTCCCATCCCATGCTGGCCATCGTGGGCAGCCGTAACGCCACGCGACAGGGCTGCCTTGACGCCGAGGCATTCGCCGAGGCGCTCTCCCATGCGGGAATCACCATTGTCAGCGGCCTTGCTGAAGGCATTGATGCAGCCGCCCATCGCGGTGCGTTGCGCGGCAAAGGCAGTACGATTGCCGTGATTGGGACCGGGGCAGATCGCGTTTATCCCGCCAGTAACAGGCGTCTGGCGCAGGATATTGCAGCACGGGGCGCCATCATTACCGAGTTTGCGCTGGGTTCTCCGGCTCAAAAATGGCACTTTCCCAAACGCAACCGAATCATTGCCGGAATCTCCATGGGTTGCCTGGTGGTTGAGGCCAGCCTGACCAGCGGCTCCATCATCACGGCACGCCTTGGATTGGAGGAGGGTCGTGAAATTTTTGCCATTCCTGGGTCGATTCATTCGCCATTTTCAAAGGGCTGTCATCGCCTGATCCGTGATGGCGCCAAACTGGTGGAAACGGCGCGGGACATTCTGGAGGAACTGCGTTATCAAATACCCGACCTCGCGATGAGCGCCCCCGAACCACCTCCCGTGATCGCGGAGCTTCCCGAAAATTCGCAATCCGTACTGAATGAATTGATTCAGGGTCCACTGTCTCTGGATCAAATTTGTCACCGTACCGGCTTGACGACCGGACAGGTATCCCTCATGCTGACCTCGCTTGAGCTCTTCGGCCAGATTTCAGTATTGCCGGGCGGCCGTTATCAGCGACTGGATTTCGGGCGGCGTTGACCGCACTCCGCCTGAAGTGATTCATCATTCTAAGGGGCGGTACTCATGGTCGACATTCTTATTTTCGTTTACGAAAATTTTTTTGCCAGCGGTATTTATCCCACGCACACCGTGCTCCAAAACCGGCTGTTTGCAGCGGGTTTTGAGGAAACAGAGGTTGAAGAGGCGCTGGCCTGGCTGGACGATATCGATCAAATCGGACAACCCGAGCAAGGTGGCGCACTGACCCATTCAGTATCGCAACGCTGTCTTGACCCGTCGGAGTATGAGCGCATTGGCTCCCAGGGCTGGGGCTTCCTGGCCTTTCTAGAGAATAACCAAATCCTTGCTCCGCGCCAGCGGGAATGGATTCTTGCCGGGGTCATGGCGCTGGATGAGCCCGAGGTCGACCTGGAGCGCCTCAAGTTGATTGTCCTGATGGTGCTCTGGCGTCAGGGGCACCCGATGGATGCCCTGCTGGTCGAGGAACTGATTCACTACCAAGACTGGATGTTGCAATAACTGCCCACCTTCTCGTGTCCAAAAACCTGCTCATCGTCGAATCGCCTTCCAAGGCGAAGACACTAAAAAAGTATCTCGGCCCGGGATTTGAAATCCTGGCCTCCTACGGCCACGTCCGCGATCTGGTCCCCAAGTCCGGCGCAGTGGATCCTGACGATCATTTCGCCATGAAATATCAGTTGGTGGAGCGCAACGAAAAGCATGTTGACGCCATCACGCGCGCCGTCAAGGCGGCTGATCACATCTATCTGGCAACCGATCCGGACCGCGAAGGCGAGGCCATTGCCTGGCATCTGGCTGAGATTCTCAAGACCAAAAAACTGCTGAAGAACAAGTCGTTGCAGCGGGTGACGTTTTACGAAATCACCCAAAACGCGGTTCGGGAAGCCGTTGCTCATCCGCGCGAAATCTCCATGCCGCTGGTCAATGCCCAGCAGGCGCGACGCGCCCTGGATTATCTGGTGGGTTTCAATCTTTCGCCCCTGTTGTGGAAGAAAATCCGCCGCGGGCTGTCGGCTGGGCGCGTGCAAAGCCCGGCTTTGCGCCTTATCGTGGAGCGCGAAAACCAGATTGCCGCATTCAAAAGTGAAGAGTACTGGTCACTTCATCTGGATAGCCACAAGGAAGGTCAATCGTTTACGGCACGCCTGATCCAGTTTGAAGGAACGAAATTTCAGCAGATGAGCGTGGGTTCCGAGACGCGTCAGACTGAAATCCTCGACGCCCTCAAAGGCAAGTCCGCCAAAGTCCTTCAGGTGGAAAAGAAACGCAAGCAGCGGCATCCTGCAGCCCCGTTTACGACATCCACCTTGCAGCAGGAGTCCGTGCGCAAACTGGGATTTTCCACCGATCGCACCATGAAGGTGGCACAACAACTCTATGAAGGGATCGATATCGGCGGCGGCGCCGTGGGTCTGATCTCCTACATGCGGACGGACTCGGTCAGCTTGTCGCAAGAGGCCTTGCAAGATATCCGCGCACACATTCAAAACAATTTTGACAGTGAGTACTTGCCACCAAAACCCGTTTTCTACGCCAATAAATCCAAAAATGCCCAGGAGGCGCATGAGGCCATCCGCCCCACCTCCATTGCGCGAACCCCGGCCAATTTGCGAGGCCACCTGAACCCCGATCAATTCCGCCTTTACGAAATGATCTGGAAAAGGACTGTAGCCAGCCAAATGAATCAGGCCCAGTTTGACACGGTCAAGGTGGACATCAGCGTTGGCGATGCGCAAAACCTGTTTCGCGCCAACGGGCAGACCCTGGTCTTTCCTGGCTTCATTGCAGTCTATCGTGAAGACGAGGACGACGTCTCTGAAAAGGGTCCCTCGTCAGATTCCGACGACGAGGCCCGGCTTCCCCATTTGGTTGAAGGCGAGGGATTGCCCATAGACCAACTGTGGGGTGAACAGCATTTTACGCAACCCCCGCCCCGCTATTCTGAAGCAAGCCTCGTCAAGGCCCTGGAAGAATTCGGGATCGGCCGGCCTTCCACTTACGCCAGTATCATCAGCACCCTTGTCCATCGTGAATACGTTCTTCTGGACAAAAAGCGCTTCACACCCACCGATGTGGGCGTTGTGGTCAATAAATTCCTCACTGAGCATTTCTCCCGCTATGTAGATTATGACTTCACCGCGCGCCTGGAGGACCAGCTGGACCTTATTTCCGAAGGCAAGCTGGAATGGATTCCGGTATTGGCTCAATTTTGGGAGGGGTTTTCCAGCCAGGTGGAAGAAAAGGCTTCCGTTTCACGAGCGGAGGTCACCCAGGAATCTTTGGATGAGGCCTGTCCCAAATGCGGAAAACCCTTGTCCATTCGCTTGGGACGACGCGGCAAGTTTGTGGGTTGCAGCGGTTTTCCCGAATGCGATTTCACCCGAAACCTGGATGGTGCCACCGGTTCGGCTGAACCCGTCGTCGTCGGGGCAGAACCGGAGAGCGGCCAATCCATTTTTCTGCTCAATGGCCCCTATGGGCCCTATCTGCAGTTGGGTGAAGCGGCGCCGGAAGGCAAGAAACCCAAGCGCATCTCGCTGCCAAAAAACCTGCTGCCCGTACAGGTCACCCTGGATATCGCTTTGCGACTGCTGTCGCTACCGCGCGACCTCGGAAACCACCCTGAAACCGGCAAGAAAGTCACCGTCAACATTGGGCGTTTTGGTCCTTACATCCAGCACGATGGGGCCTTTCGTTCCATTCCAAAATCCGACAATGTGTTCGACATCGAACTGGAACGTGCCCTGCAGATCTGGGCCGAGCCCAAGAGCGCAGGACGCGGGTCGTTGCGACAATTGGGGACGCACCCCGAAGATCAGCAGCCCGTGGGGATTTTCAGTGGGCGATACGGGCCCTACGTCAAACACGGCAAGGTCAATGCCACACTGCCCAGCGGCGTAGAGGTGGACACCCTGACGCTGGAGGAAGCTCTGGCCTTGCTGGCTGAGAAAGCTGCCAAAACCGGCAAGCCAGCACCGAAGAAAAAGGCAGCTCCCAAAAAGAAAGCGGCGGCAAAGAAGGCGGCTGTGAAGAAACCTGCGGTAAAGAAAACGGCAACAACAGAGAAAAAAACGGCGACCAAAAAGCCAGCCGCGAAAAAGCCGGCTGCTAAAAAAGCGAGTGCTTGATTTTTCCTCGTAGCATGTCCCAGTAATAGCGAGCGGATTTATTGGGCTCGGAAAGCACAGGGATGCCTGCGCGCTGGCCGCGCCGCAGAAAATGCCGGTCGAAGGTGGATTGGGTCATGCCCCATTTGCGCAAAAATTGCTTCCGGCCGTCATTACGCACCACCTTGCCGGTGGAACGGGACATGAAGTGGTAAACGCGCGATGCCCCCACGCCCAGAAAAATCCGGCAGCCCGCAACCCACATTTTCATGGAAAAATCGTTGTCGCTACTGATTCCCGGTGAAAACTCCGGGCTGTATCCCCCCACCTTGTCCCACCAATCACGGTGCACGATGGAGGGTGGCCAGGTCGCGCCATACCAGTCGTCCTTGTGAAGGTGTGGCAGGTCATTCAGCAATGCCGCTTCCTGGAAATTCTCCGGGCCGCTGCCATAATCCCGAACGATCACGCAAGGATTGCCAGATTCGCGCGGCTCGATCATGGTTCCTGAAACCATGAAGGCATCGGTGCCGAGGGTGCGGATGCGATCCATCAATGCGGTATCCCACCCCGGGCAGCACACCATGTCGTCGTTGAGATACACCAGATAGGGCTGCGTGGAGAGTGCTGCAGCCTGGTTCATGGCAAGGCAGATTCCGATGTTTTCTGCAGAATGCGTATGCAGGATTCCTTCGGAGCGCACCCAGTCCAGGGTGCCGTCGCTGCCGTCGTTGACGTGCAAAACGACTTCAAAGGGCAGGGTGGTATGCCGCCGGAGGCTTGCGATGCAGAACTTCAGTAACCCGAGGTTATTCCAGGTGGGAATGACAATGGTGAGCATGGCCGTCAGACTTGCCCCAGGTTACCTGACCGCACTACACGTCAAGATTGGTCACGCCCAGCGCATTTTTTTCGATGAACTGACGCCGGGGCTCCACCTCATCACCCATCAGGGTCGTAAAGACTTCGTCAGAACGGATGGCATCCTCGATCTGCACCCTCAGTAGGCGACGCGTATTCGGGTCCATGGTCGTTTCCCACAATTGCTCGGGGTTCATCTCACCCAGACCCTTGTAACGCTGGATACCCATGGTTTTCCGGACTTCGCCCAGCAGCCATGCCAAGGCTTCCTGAAAGGTGGTGACGGCTATTTTTCGCTCACCCCGCGAGATGACCGAATCCGGGCCCATCAGTCCCTGCAGCACGCGTGCCGTTTTTTTGATCTGCTCATAGTCTCCCGTGCCAAGGAAATCACGATCCAGCGTGCTGGTGTGGATGTTGCCATGGGTGGTGCGCACGATCACGAGCTTAAACCCGCCATGACGCTCATCGGCTTGTGCTGACACCCGAATCCCCGCCGCCGCCAGGTGCCGTTGCAGTTGGTCTGCGGTTTTGTGGGCCACCTCAAGGCTGTCAAGGTTTTCAATGGGCTGCTGCAACAGGGCATTCAACACCACGGGCTCGATCACGCGGCCAATGCGATCTATCACCGCTTCTGCCAGCAGGTATTCGCGCGCGACGCTTTCCAGAGCAGGGCCACTGACCACCGTTTCGCCGCTGCGCAGCTCTGCACCGTTGAGCGCTTGGGACAGCAGATACTGATTCAGTTCAAAGTCGTCCTTGACGTATTGCTCGCTTTTGCCATGCTTGACCTTGTAAAGCGGAGGCTGTGCAATGTAAATGTGGCCGCGCTCCACCAGTTCTGGCATCTGACGATAGAAAAAGGTCAGCAGTAGCGTGCGGATGTGCGAGCCATCCACGTCCGCATCCGTCATGATGATGATGCGGTGATAACGCAATTTTTCTGGTGAATACTCATCCTTGCCGATGCCCGTGCCCAGCGCAGTAATCAGGGTCACGATTTCCTGCGAGGAGACGAGCTTGTCAAAACGTGCGCGCTCCACATTCAGGATTTTTCCTTTCAGCGGCAGGATGGCCTGGAATTTTCTGTCGCGTCCCTGTTTTGCCGAGCCTCCTGCAGAGTCTCCTTCCACAAGGTAGAGTTCGCACAGCGCAGGATCCTTTTCCTGGCAATCGGCAAGCTTGCCCGGCAGACCCAGGCCATCCAGGGCGCCTTTGCGCCGGGTCATCTCGCGTGCCTTTCTGGCCGCTTCGCGCGCGCGTGCGGCCTCGATGATTTTGCCAACGATGATCTTGGCCTCGTTGGGCTTTTCCAGCAGAAACTCGCTCAGCTTCTCTGCCACCACCTCATCCACCACGGGGCGCACTTCTGATGAAACCAGCTTTTCCTTGGTCTGGGAAGAAAACTTGGGATCCGGAACCTTGACGGAAAGGACGCACATCAGTCCTTCGCGCATATCGTCGCCCGTGGTTTCCACTTTGGCTTTTTTGGCCAGCTCATTCTGCTCGATGTACTGGTTGAGCGTACGCGTCATGGCTGCCCGAAGCGCCGTCAGGTGCGAGCCACCATCGCGCTGGGGAATGTTGTTGGTAAAGCACAGGACCGACTCCTGGTAGGAGTCATTCCATTGCATGGCAACCTCCACGCCAATGCCATCCTTCTCGCCGGTGGCATGAAAAATGGTGGGGTGTAAAACAGATTTGTTGCGGTTGAGATAATCCACGAAGCCCCTCACGCCCCCGGCAAAGGAGAAGTTTTCCTCGGTGCCGTTGCGTTGGTCCGTCAGGACGATCTTGACGCCGTTGTTCAGGAACGAGAGCTCACGAAGTCGTTTGGCCAGGATGTCGTAATGGAACTCGATGGTTCCAAATGTCTCCGTGCTGGGCATGAAATGAACCTCTGTCCCGCGCTTGTCGGTTGAGCCCGTCACCGCCAGGGGGGCCACGGCATCGCCGTGACGAAACTCCATCTGATTGATCCTGCCATCACGATGAATCGTCAGCCTGAGCCAGGAGGACAGGGCATTGACCACTGAAACCCCCACTCCGTGCAGACCGCCGGAAATCTTGTAACTGTTGCCATCAAACTTTCCACCGGCATGCAATACCGTCATGATGACTTCGGCTGCAGAGCGGCCTTCTTCAGGGTGGATATCCGTAGGAATGCCGCGACCGTTGTCAGTCACCGTAATGGAGTTGTCCAGGTGGATGATGACGTTGATTTCATTGCAGTAACCGGCAAGAGCTTCATCAATGGCGTTGTCCACGACCTCAAACACCATGTGGTGCAATCCGGTCCCATCGCTGGTATCGCCAATGTACATCCCGGGACGTTTACGAACGGCCTCAAGTCCCTTGAGGACCTTGATGTTTTCGGAGGTATAGCTTTCTGGTGTCGTGCTGTTTTGTTCCACGCGTTTTGCTTCCTGAAGGGTGCTGATCACTGATGGAGAAAAAGGGTCAGATGCGCATCGGCATGACGACGTATTTAAAGCGGTCTTCGGCTCCCGGGACGGTAATCAGGACGCTGCTGTTGGCGTCACCAAACGAACAGACCACGGTTTCCGAAGTCAGGTGGTTCATCACATCCATGAGATAAGTGATGTTGAACCCGATGTCGATGGCTTCCTGATTGTATTCAACGTCCAGGTCTTCCTGGGCCTCTTCCTGCTCGTTGTTGGTACAAACCACGGCCAGGTTGTTCTTCGACAGCAGCAATCGCACGCCGTGAATTTTGTCATTGGACAAAATGGCGGCGCGCTGCAGGGCTTGAAGCAAATCCAT
Organism: Pseudomonadota bacterium; assembly: GCA_021805725.1. The sequence continues at coordinate 154,278 of JAJZEH010000007.1, forward strand.
GCGATTGAGTGTCAGGTGCTTGTTGTAGGTGGTGGGAATGACCCGGGTGTAATCCGGAAACTTTCCATCGATCACCTTGGATAGCAGTTCGATCGATCCAAAGACGAACTCGGCCTGATTTGTCCGCAACGTCACGGTCACGGGCTCATCCGTGGGTGCCAGCAGCTTGATCAGCTCGGAAACGGACTTCCGGGGCAGAATGACTTCGGCCTTGTCGTATTCATCTGCAAGCTTCTCGGTGGTGTAGCTCAAACGGTGTCCATCCGTGGCCACCAGCGTCAACTGGTTGCCACTGACGCTGAGCAGGGTTCCGTTGAGGTAATAGCGCACGTCCTGCTGTGCCATGGCGTATTGCACGCGTTCCAGAAGCGCTTTCAGGTTTTTTTGCGCAAGCTTCAGCACCACGCCCTGGTCACCGCTCGGGGCTACTGTTGGAAAATCTTGTCCTGCAAGGGTTTGCAGGCTGAAACGGCTTTTTCCAGCCTTGACGGTAAGTCGGTTTTCCTTGGACTCCAAAGCAACGGACGCTTCGCTGGGCAAGCTTCTGAGGATGTCGTACAACTTGCGGGCTGAAAGCGTCACCGATTGTGCTTCACCGCTTTCTTCGATCTGGGTCTTGGTCCGAATCTGCACTTCCAGATCGGTTGCGGTCAGTGCAAGCTCGCTTCCTGACGACTGGATCAAGACGTTCGACAAAATAGGCAGGGTATGTCGGCGTTCAACGATGCCAATCACGGATTGCAGGGGTTCCAGTAATCTTTCACGTTGGGTCTTAATGATGATCATGAAATAAACCTGATAGTTAATAGATTGGAGCTAGGCTCGTACTGTGGAGTAACCGGAAAATCTCTAACGAAACATTATATTGCGTAACGGGCATGGCTTGGGGTAACGCCGGTATATTATTTGAATGAAATGTGGATAAGTTTTCTTTTCCGGCAATCGTCCGGTTTATCCACAAAGTGTCCGCAAAGTATTCCAAGGTTATCACCAGGCTTATCAACCGTTGAGTATCTGTTGTAAGGCAAGAAAATCACGCTGAATGGTGTTGTCGTTTTCGCAAAGTTCCTGCATTTTTCTGCAGGCATGCAGCACCGTGGTGTGGTCCCGTCCACCAAAGGCTTCACCGATGTCCGGAAGGCTGAGGTTGGTGATGTCTTTGGCCAGGGCCATGGCCATCTGGCGTGGCCTTGCGAGTGCACGGGTCCGTTTCTTGGAGAACATGTCGCCCACTTTGATCTTGTAGTAGTCGGCCACGGTCTTCTGGATGTTCTCGATGGAAATCTGCCGGTGTTGTAGCGCCAGCAAGTCTTTGAGCGACTCTCTGGCAGACTGCAGCGTTATGGCGTCTCCCGTGAAGCGGGCGTAGGCCTGGACACGCTTGAGAGCACCTTCCAGTTCACGCACATTGGAACGGATGTGTTTGGCGATGAAGAAGGCGACGTTCTCGTCCAGAGAAAGGCCTTCCAGGCGTGCCTTGTTGATCAGGATGGCCACGCGCATTTCCAGCTCTGGCGGTTCAATGGCGACGGTGAGTCCCCATCCAAATCGGGAAATGAGCCGTTCTTCCATGCCTGCTATTTCCTTGGGGAAGCTGTCGCAGGTGATGATGACCTGGCGGTGAGACTCTACCAGGGCGTTGAATGCAAAGAAAAACTCTTCCTGTGTTCGCGCTTTCCCGCCAAAGAACTGAATGTCGTCAATCATCAACAGATCAAGCGAATGATAATAGCGCTTGAAGCTGTCGAAAGATTTGTGCTGGTAGGCGCGCACCACGTCCGAGACATATTTTTCGGCATGCATGTAGCGCACCTTGGCGTTGGGCTGCCTCTCCAGGATCTGGTTGCCAATGGCCTGGATCAGGTGCGTTTTGCCCAAACCCACACCACCATAGACAAAGAGGGGGTTGTAGGCTGCCCCAGGGTTTTCAGCCACCTGAAGTGCGGCTGCCCGCGCCAACTGATTGGCTTTCCCGCCGATGAATGTGGAGAATGTAAAATTCGGGTTGAGCCGGTGTCTGTTGTCGGCCTGTCGCGGTGTCGTATCAACGGGTTCAGGGAGCTCGTTCGCCGTCCTGTCGACGCCGGACTGAGGCGCATCGCTTCGCTGAATCAGTTTGATGGAATTGATGCCGTTGTGACGCGCCATGCTTTCGATGCGCGACAGGTATCGGTCCTTGACCCATTGCAAAATGAACCGGTTGGGAGCGGTGAGCGTCACGGCGCCCTCGGACATTTCTGCCTGTAATGGCTTGATCCAGGTCGTGAATTGCTGTTCAGGCAGTTCAGAGCGGATTTGTTTGAGCGTCTCACCCCAAAAGTCGTTCATATTGTAATAAGTTGATTATTATGATTATTTATAATTTTAGACAAGAGTGTGCAAAGCACTTATCCACCGCGCATTCTAGCCTTCCATGAATAACTTATCCACTGTCATCTGACTTCCTTGTGGATATATATTTCTTGACTGCATGGGGCATTTCAGGGTTAAATCGCGGGTTCTGTCATTTGGTTCGAGAGTTCAATCATGAAGCGTACATACCAACCGTCTGTGACCAAGCGCAAGCGTACGCACGGATTCCGGGTGAGGATGAAGACCCGCGGCGGTCGTGCCATCATCAATGCACGTCGGGCGCGCGGTCGGGCTCGTCTCGCCGTTTAAGGCTGCTCCCTGAAGCAGCCTGCTTTCGGAAAGCTTTCCGATAGCCGCGATTTCCAGGCGGTCCTGACTGGACGCTGTGGACGCACAGGAGATCATTTGCGCATGATGGCGCGTCCCAATGGTTTGCCTTATGCGCGCCTAGGGTTGGTTGTTGGACGAAAAGTGTGCCCAACCGCCGTCGGGCGAAACTACATGAAGCGGGTGTGCCGCGAGTTATTTCGGCGAAACGTGGACAGGCTGGCTGGACTGGATGTGGTGATTCTCCACAAAAGGAAGTTCTTGCCGGGCGCGTTCGATTTACTCTCTACAGAATTTGAGATACTGGCTCAGAGCGTTCAGAAATGTCGCGATTCATTCAAATTCTCATCCGCGCCTACCAGCTTGGTCTGAGTCCCCTGTTGGGCCGGTCCTGTCGTTTTGAACCCAGTTGTTCCCACTATGCCTTTGAAGCCATTGGTCGACATGGGGTTGCCCATGGCGGATCCCTGGCCTTGAAGCGCCTGTGCCGTTGCCATCCCTGGCATCCCGGCGGTTATGATCCCGTACCCTGAGAATTTTCATGAACATGCAACGCATCATTCCGCTCGCTATTTTCACGGCCTCCAGCTTCATGTTATGGGATGCCTGGCAGGCACACCAGCGCGAGTCATTTCAAGCACCGGCCACCCCGCCCTTGATTTCCTCTGTCCCTAGTGGGACGGCTTCACCCCCCTCCGTTCCCACCCCCAACGCTTCCGGTGGTGCAGGCGTTCCGTCCGTTACCGCCACGGTGGCACCACAAACAGAGGGCCTGCAACACGGCGAGCGCATCAAGGTCATCACCGATGTGGTGGATGCTGAAATTGATACGGATGGTGCCGATCTGCGCAGCCTGAAGTTGCTTCAACATTTTTCTGCCCAGGAAAGCAGCAAGCCGGTTGATCTGCTGGAAGACAGGGGTGACCTGGTCTATGTGGCTCAGAGCGGGCTATTGGGCGTGGGGTTGCCCAATCATACGACGGTGTTTACTGCGGACAAGCGGGAGGCTGTACTGGCCCCGGGCCAGAACAGCGTTGACGTTACCCTCAAGGCCGTAACCCCCGGACTGGTGGAGGTTGCCAAGACTTTCCACTTCACGCGGGGTAGCTATGTGGTGACGGTGGAAACTGCGGTTCATAACCTGAGCACCACCCCGCTTTCACCAGAGGCCTACTTTCAATTCTTGCGGGTCTCGAAGGCTCCTCCGGGTGACCCGAGATTTGTGAGCACCTACACGGGTCCGGCAGTCTACACAGAAGCGACGAAGTTCCAGAAAATTCCGTTTACGGACATTGACAAGGGCAAGCGTGATTATCCCAGCTCCGCCACCAATGGCTGGATTGCCATGCTACAGCACTATTTTGTGGCGGCATGGCTGCCCCCAACGGGGGCGCAGCGGGAGTTTTTCACGCGCAAGGTCGGCAATGATCTGTACACCGCAGGGGTGATTCTTCCGATGGGGGTCATTGCCCCTGGGACCACGGGCACCGTGTCGGTGCCACTGTACGCCGGCCCCCAGGAGGGGACCAAGCTCAAGACGCTGGCTCCTGGCCTGGACCTCACCATCGATTACGGCTGGCTAACCATCATCGCCACGCCGCTGTTCTATGTGTTGTCCTGGATCCATGGCTGGGTGGGCAACTGGGGTGTGGCGATCATTCTCTTGACGGTATTGATCAAGGCGATTTTCTTCCCGCTTTCAGCAGCGAGCTACAAATCCATGGCACGGATGCGTGTGGTCCAGCCCAAGATGGCCCGTATCAAGGAACAGTTTGGTGACGACCGGGCCCGCCTGAACCAGGCCATGATGGAGCTCTACAAAACCGAAAAGATCAATCCGCTGGGAGGCTGTCTTCCCATGGTTGTGCAGATCCCTGTTTTCATTGCGCTTTATTGGGTTTTACTGGGTTCAGTGGAGCTTCGCCACGCCCCCTTCTTTGGTTGGATTCATGATCTGTCCGCGCAGGATCCCTATTACATCCTGCCGGTACTCATGACGGCCTCCATGTTCTTGCAGCAGCGCATGAGCCCAAAGCCGCCGGATCCAATTCAGGCCAAGGTCATGATGTTCATGCCGCTGGCCTTTAGCGTCATGTTCTTCTTCTTCCCGGCTGGCCTCGTCTTGTACTGGGTGGTGAATAATGTGCTGTCGATTACGCAGCAATGGCAGATCACCCGCATGATGGGTGATGGAAAGCGCTGAAGTCATTGCGGCCATTGCCACTGCCCCAGGCCGCGCCGGAATCGGCGTGGTCCGGGTATCAGGACCGAATCTCGCTAATCTTGCTGTTCTGCTGACGGGGAAGGCGCCTCCGGCGCCACGCACGGCCCAATTCAGCCGTTTTTTCGATGCCCGTGGCGAGGCCATCGACGAAGGTTTGTTGCTCTACTTTGCCGCTCCTGCCTCCTTTACGGGTGAAGACGTCCTGGAGTTGCAGGGCCATGGAGGTGACGCCGTGTTACGGCTGCTTCTGGGGCGCTGTCTGGAACTTGGTGCACGCATTGCGCATCCAGGAGAGTTTACGCAACGTGCCTTTTTCAACCATAAGCTGGATCTGGCCCAGGCCGAGGCGGTGGCAGACCTGATCTGCGCGGAAAGTGCTGCTGCCGTGCGTGGTGCAGTGCGTTCCCTGGCGGGAGTTTTTTCCCGCAGGGTGACGGCTCTGGTACAGCAACTGATCGACCTTCGTCTGCATGTGGAAGGGAGCATCGACTTTACTGAAGAAGGCGTTGCATTCCTGGAGCAGGTCAATCCCCAGCGCGGCATCCACGAAATGCTGGCCACGCTCGATGCTCTTTTGGAATCGGCGGTGCAGGGTACCCTGATGCGCTCTGGCCGTCAGGTGGTTTTGATCGGCGCGCCCAATGTGGGGAAGTCGAGCTTGCTCAATGCCCTTGCAGAAGAAGATCGCGCCCTCGTGACAGACATTCCGGGAACCACCCGGGATGTCATTCAAAGCACCATTCTCATTCAGGGTATTCCCTTTCATATCGTCGATACCGCAGGCATCCGGGAATCCGGGGACACGATTGAGCAGGCAGGCATTCGCAGAACCTGGAACGCCGTGGAACGCGCCGATCTGGCGTTGATCGTCACCGACATGGTTTCCGGCCCGACTGGGGAAGACCACGCATTGATGGCGAAGCTCCCTGGCGCATTGCCAAGGCAAGTCGTGCGCAACAAAATTGACCTCGTTGAAGCAGGGGGTGCAGTGAGGGGAGAGGGCTGGGTCGGGGTTTCTGCCAAAACGGGTGAGGGGCTGGAAGCATTGAAACAGCTGCTGCTGGAGCAGGCGGGTTGGCAAAGTCAGGCCGAGCCAGCTTTCATGGCCCGTGAACGCCATGTGGACGCCTTGCGTGAGGCCCGCCAGCATTTGTCGAGCGCCTTGATGCAGCAGGGCGCCGTTGAACTGCTCGCCGAAGAACTTCGCCTTGCACAAAATGCCCTGAACCGCATTACGGGTGAATTTTCTCCGGACGATTTGCTGGGAGAGATCTTTTCCAGGTTCTGTATTGGGAAATAGACCCGATTCCAGTTGTCCTGGCCGGCAATGTTTCACGTGAAACATTGCCGGCAGTCCTGGTTTCACGTGAAACATTACCGCAGAATGATTTTGGTATTCCCCATGCAATGCAGTATCATGCCTGTCCCGCGAGTCAATGGCTCTAAATCGACGCAAACATGCAGTTCCCAAAAAAATTTGATGTGATCGTGGTAGGCGGTGGTCATGCCGGAACGGAAGCGGCCCTTGCAGCCGCTCGTTCCGGTTGTGAAACGCTGTTGCTGACCCATAGCATCGAGACTTTGGGGCAGATGTCCTGCAATCCTTCCATTGGCGGAATTGGAAAGGGCCACCTCGTGAAGGAAATTGATGCGCTGGGCGGCGTCATGGCCATGGCAGCTGACGCAGCGGGGATACAGTTCAGAATCCTGAATTCCCGCAAGGGTCCAGCCGTTCGGGCTACGCGGGCTCAGGCAGATCGCGTGCTCTACCGCAACTTCATTCGGCACTGCCTGGAAAATCAGCCTCATCTGACCTTGTTTCAGCAGCCGGTGAACGATCTCATCGTCCGGGCCGGGAGGGTGCAGGGGGTTGTGACGCAGATGGGGTTGCACTTCGAGGCACCTGCCGTGGTGCTGACCACCGGCACTTTTTTGTCCGGATTGATGCACGTGGGCCTGGAAAGGAGCCCCGGCGGGCGGGCGGGCGATCCGCCAGCCACGACGCTGGCTCAGAAACTGAGAGAACTGGCGTTACCCGTGGGGCGCCTCAAGACCGGGACCCCGCCACGACTGGATGGACGCACCATCGACTATAGCAAGCTGGTTGCCCAGCACGGGGATGATCCGGTTCCCGTATTCTCCTTTCTGGGAAACGCTGGCCAGCACCCACGTCAAGTGCCCTGCTGGGTCACGCAAACCACGCCAGAAACCCATGACATCATCCGCGCAGGCCTGGATCGCTCCCCACTCTTTACCGGCGTCATTGAGGGGGTTGGGCCGCGCTATTGCCCTTCCATTGAAGACAAGATCCATCGATTTAGCGACAAATCGTCCCATCAGATTTTTCTGGAACCCGAAGGGTTGACGACACACGAGGTTTATCCCAACGGGATTTCGACCAGTTTGCCTTTTGACGTGCAGTGGGCACTGGTGCGCTCGATTCCGGGGCTGGAAGGGGCGCATATCCTGCGACCCGGTTATGCCATCGAATACGATTATTTTGACCCCCGCGGATTGTATGCCTCTCTGGAAACCAAGGCGATTGCCGGTTTGTTTTTTGCGGGGCAAATCAATGGGACGACAGGGTACGAAGAGGCTGCAGCCCAGGGCCTCCTGGCGGGCATCAATGCGGCACGCCAGGCTCGAAACCTCGAGCCCTGGTGGCCAAAACGCAGTGAAGCCTATCTGGGTGTGCTGGTGGATGATTTGGTGACGCGCGGGGTGACTGAACCGTATCGCATGTTTACCAGCCGAGCCGAATACCGCCTGCAGTTGCGCGAGGACAATGCAGACCTGCGTTTGACGGAACAGGGCCGCAAATTGGGGGTCGTTGACGATGTGAGATGGCAAGCCTTTGAGAATAAAAGAGAAAATATTGAAATTGAAGTCCAGAGGTTGCGCACGACCTGGCTTCGCAAAGCTGCGCTTGGCCCCGAGGCTGCCGCGTGCGTCCTGGGCCAGGAGTTGGAGCGCGATCAGCCCCTACACGAATTATTGCGGCGGCCCCAGGTGCTCTACCGCGATTTAATGACCCTTCCCGGAGCCGCTCCCCACCAACCTGTACGCCCCGAAGTGGCGGATCAGGTGGAAATACAGGTCAAATACGAGGGCTATATCGCGCGCCAGATGGAAGAGGTCACAAGGCATCAGCATCAGGAAAATGCGGCGATTCCTGAGTCCCTCGACTTTTCCACCGTGCGTGGCCTGTCTCGGGAAGTGGAGCAGCTGTTGACCCGTCACCGCCCCCAAACCGTGGGCCAGGCCGGACGAATTGCCGGCGTGACGCCAGCGGCCATTGCATTATTACTGGTGCATCTGCGCCGTTTCCAACCCCTGCCTGCCGAATCCCAACACATTGCATGATTGACGTATCGAATTTAGCTGTCGGTGCCGAAGCCCTGGGGCTGAAGCTTTCCTCCGAGACCCTGACGCGCCTCGAGCGCTATCTCGATCTTCTTGAAAAATGGAATGCCGTCATCAACCTGACAGCTGTGCGTGACCGCGAGCGCATGGTTACGCTGCACCTGCTGGATAGTCTGACCGTGGTGCCAAACATCGCGGGTTGCTCAAGTCTGCTCGATGTGGGGAGTGGGGGTGGAATGCCCGGCATTCCCCTGGCCATTGCCTGTCCTTCCCTCAAGGTGACCTTGCTGGAGCCCAACCAGAAAAAGGCGGCATTCCTGCGCCAGGCTAAGCTCGAACTTGGCCTGGACCAGGTCGCCGTGGTGGCAGAGCGCGTTGAGCGCTGGTTTCCATCCGAACCCTTTGACGCCATCGTTTCGCGCGCCTTTTCCGACCTGCCTGATTTTGTGGCGGGGGCGGCCCATTTGCTGGCACCCGGTGGCGCCTTGATTGCCATGAAGGGGGGCGTCCCCTTTGAAGAAATCACTCGACTCCCCGCCCGGTTCGTCACGCAAGTGATTCGCGTGACCATTCCCAATGTGGCAGCCGAGCGTCATTTGATTGTGATGAGAGAGGACCATTCATGAGTCGCGTGCTGGCAGTGACCAATCAAAAAGGGGGGGTTGGCAAAACCACCACCGTGGTGAATGTCGCAGCGAGCCTGGCCGAACTCGGCCAGCGTGCCCTCTTGGTGGATCTGGACCCGCAGGGTAACGCCACAACCGGGAGCGGCATTGACAAGAGTGCCTTGACGCGCTCCGTCTATCACGTGCTCCTGGAGCAGACCAGTGCGCAGGAGGCACGCGTTCGCTCGCCCTCCGGTGGTTACGACGTCCTGCCAGCCAACCGCGAACTGGCTGGAGCTGAAGTCGAGTTGGTGGATGGGGAGCACCGGGAGTACCGATTAAAGCAGGCGATCGACAAGGTTCGTAATGACTATGACGTTATCCTGATCGACTGTCCTCCAGCACTTAATTTGTTGACAATCAACGGGTTGTCTGCGGCATGGCGAGTGCTGATTCCGATGCAGTGCGAATATTATGCGCTGGAAGGCCTGTCCGACCTGGTGCAGACCATTCGTCGCGTGCGCAGTCACCTCAATACCGGACTTGAGATCGAGGGGCTGCTGCGAACCATGCTGGATCCGCGAAACGCCCTGGCGCAACAGGTCTCCGCACAGCTTGAGCAGCACTTTGGAAGCAAGGTCTACCGTACGGCAATTCCTAGAAACGTTCGTCTCGCCGAAGCGCCCAGCCATGGGCAACCAGCGCTGAAATATGACCCGGTGTCGAAGGGCGCACAAGCCTATTTACAGCTGACCCGGGAGATTCTGGAGCGGTTTGACGCAGGTGCGGCGCAACGCGCCACTTCGATTTAAAAGGAAAACACGACATGGCCAAGCACAAAGGACTGGGGCGAGGATTGGACGCGTTATTGGGCGCGGATGCACCCAAACCGGGCACCCAGGATCTGTCCACCTTGCCCTTGAACCAGCTGCAGCCGGGTAAATACCAGCCCAGAACCCGCATGGACCCGTCCTCGCTGCAAGAGCTCAGTCAGTCCATCAAGGGACAAGGGCTACTGCAGCCCATCCTGGTTCGACCGGTGGCCAACAACCGCTATGAAATCATTGCAGGGGAGCGGCGTTGGCGCGCCTCCCAACTGGCGGGGTTGCTTGAGGTGCCTGTGTTGGTGCGGCCCATTTCGGATGAAGATGCGCTGGCTGCTGCCCTCATCGAGAACATACAGCGCGAGGATCTGAACCCCCTGGAAGAAGCTCAGGGCATCGACCGGTTGATCCGCGAGTTTGGCATGACGCACGAAGCTGCCGCAGAGGCCGTTGGCAGGTCGCGAAGCGCCGTAAGCAATTTGCTGCGACTGCTCAATCTGACAGAAAGCGTGCGCTCACTATTAATGGATGGCGCTTTGGAAATGGGCCATGCGCGCGCACTGCTGCCGTTACCAACGACAAAGCAGCATCATCTGGCAACGGAAATCGTCGCCAAAGGCTGGTCGGTGCGCGAAGCAGAACGGCAGGTCAAACAGCGCCTGTCGGAGAAAAAGGGCCGTACCCGTGCCGGCGCATCCCACAGTCGCGACCAGCTGGCGCTGCAGGAAGAGCTTTCGGATCGACTGGGCGCCACGGTCCTTTTCAAGGAAAAACGGGGCGGTGGTGGTGTGCTATCGATTCGTTATCACAGCCTGGACCAACTGGAAGGTTTGCTGCAGCTGTTACGAGCTTGACGACTATCATTGACCCCCCCTTGAATCAAGTTTATAATCCGCCCGTTTAGCAGGCGCCCCTGATCGTGATCCATCGTAAAGTACTCAGGATAGTCGCTTTGCAAGCAAGTGTAACCCTGTTGATTGTATTGGCTTTGTTGATACTTTCCGATCGGGTTTCAGCGGTATCTTCGGCCTTAGGAGGGTCCATCGGGTTCCTGACGGGACTTGCCTACGCCCTCCGTAGCTCGTCACCGCGTGGCGTTACGCCCAGGCATTGGCTACAGGCGCAGTACGCAGGGGAACGGTTCAAATTTGTAACGACCGTGATTTTGTTCAGCGCAACATTTGCTCTGTACCGGTCGCTACGATTACCTGAGTTCTTTTTAACTTACATTGCAACGCTGCTGGTGTATCTTGCAGCGCTGCTGATGGATTGACAGTGTCGAGATCATGAGCGAAAGCGCAAGCCACAGCACCGGCGAGTACATACAGCACCACCTCACCAATCTTCAGGAAGGTCACGGTTTCTGGACCTTCAACATCGATACCATCGTTACCTCGGCCTTGTTGGGCCTTCTGGTGTTTGGGTTGTTTGCCTGGGTGGCACGCAAGGCCACCTCGGGCGTCCCGGGAAAGCTCCAGGCTGCGGTTGAAATCGTGCTCGAGATGGTGCAGACCCAGGTCAAAGACACTTTCCATGGCGATGCCGGCGCAGTCGGTCCGCTCGCACTCACCATTTTCATCTGGGTATTCACCCTCAATGCCATGGATCTTCTGCCCGTGGACCTGATGCCCATGATCATGAGCGCGTTGGGCCTTCACTACTGGAAAGCCGTACCGACCACCGATCCCAATCTGACCTTCGCCATGTCGCTGACGGTCTTCTTCCTGATTTATTTTTACAACATCAAGGTCAAGAAACTTGGTGGATTCATGCATGAGGTCCTGACGGCTCCCTTTGGCGCAAAGATGGCCCCGTTCAACCTGCTGTTCCGTATCGTTGAAGATCTGGCCAAGCCGGTTTCACTGGCCCTGCGGTTGTTCGGCAACATGTATGCCGGCGAGATGGTATTCATTCTGATTGCCTTGCTCCCGGTCTATCTGCAGTGGATTCTGGGTGCGCCCTGGGCGATATTCCACATCCTGATCATTACCCTGCAGGCGTTTATTTTCATGATCCTGACCATCATCTACCTCAGCATGGCCCACGAAAGCCACTGATGAAGGCCAGGAGTGAAAGGTTTGGAAGTTGCAGCATCCCGTTTTTAACTTGTAACAAGTAGATTTTAAGGAGAAATCATGGAACACCTTGCATCCCTGCTCGGCAGCACTGCCATCGCCGTTTCAATCCTGATCGGTTGTGGTGCTCTGGGTACCGCCATCGGATTTGGCATTCTTGGCGGTCGCTTCCTCGAAGGCGCCGCGCGCCAGCCCGAAATGATCCCCACGCTGCAAGTGAAGATGTTCATCGTCGCCGGCCTGCTGGATGCGGTCACCATGATCGGGGTGGGTATCGGCCTGTTCCTGCTCTTTGCAAATCCGTTCGTACCGATGTTGAAGGGCTAACCGGCAAGCCGAAACTTTGGGAGCAAAGGCATGAATATCAATGCCACAATATTCGGTCAGGCCATCACATTTGCGATCCTGATCTGGTTTACCATGAAATTCGTCTGGCCGCCGATCATGGCGGCACTCGAGGAGCGCGCCCGAAAGATTGCTGATGGTCTGGCGGCAGCCGAGCGCGGCAAGCAGGATCTGGCGCAGGCCGAGCAGCGTTCAAACGAGGCTTTGAATGAAGCCAGGGCAAAAGCGGCCGAGATCATTGCGCTGTCGGAAAAACGGCGCAACGAAATCATCGAGGAAGCCCGTGAAGAAGCGAAGGTTGAGGCTGATCGCGTCAAATCACAAGCGCGAGCGGAAGTCGACCAGGAAATTTTGCGCGCCAAGGAAACGCTGCGCGATCAGGTGGCCGATCTGGTGGTTTCTGGGGCTGAAAAGATTTTGCGTCGGGAGATCAACGCCCAGGCTCATTCTGATCTGTTGACTTCCATTCGGGCCGAGCTTTAAGGATTGCCATGGCTGAGATGATTACCATCGCACGACCTTACGCCGAGGCGGTCTTCAAGCTGGCTGTCGAAAAAAAGGCCGCGCCGCATTGGTCCGGCATGCTGGAATTGATGGCAGCCGTGTCGAGCGATCCGGACATGGCCAACCTCGTGGGCAACCCGAAAGTGGACCGTGCCCAGCTTGCCGAAATCTTCGAGTCCGTTTGCGAGAGCGCCCTGGATGAAGATGCCCGGCAGCTGGTTCGTCTGCTGGTGGAAAACCACCGGATCGCAGCATTGCCGGCCATCCAAGCCCAGTTTGAAACGCTGCGCCACCAGCATGAAGGCATTTTGGATGCCCAGATTTCCACGGCATTCGGCATGAGTGCGGCGGAACTGGACGCATTGGTCAACGGGCTTGAAAAGCGCTTTGGCAGAAAGATTCGCGCAGAAGTCACGGTGGACACGTCGCTGATCGGCGGCGTCAAAGTCACAGTCGGCGATTTGGTCATCGATGGTTCGGTGCGTGCGCGCATTGACCAGATGGCTGTTGCGATAAAACGTTAAGCAGGGGGGCCGCAGGGGCGGTCCGCCAGTCAGGAGAACACCATGCAGTTGAATCCATCGGAAATCAGCGAACTGATCAAGGCGAAGATCCAGAATCTTCCCATCACGGCAGAGGCGCGTACCCAGGGAACCATCGTATCCGTCACCGACGGTATCGTGCGCATTCACGGTTTGACCGACGTGATGCAAGGTGAAATGCTCGAATTTCCGAAGAATACCTTCGGCCTCGCCCTTAACCTGGAGCGCGATTCGGTAGGCGCCGTGATTCTGGGTGAGTACGAACACCTGAGCGAAGGCGATACGGTCACTTGCACGGGGCGCATTCTGGAAGTGCCCGTGGGCCCTGAATTGATCGGTCGTGTGGTTGATGCGCTGGGCAAGCCGATTGACGGCAAGGGCCCGCTCAATGCCAAGGCCAGCTCTCCCATTGAGAAAATTGCCCCTGGTGTGATCTGGAGAAAATCCGTATCACAGCCGGTGCAAACCGGCCTCAAATCTGTCGACTCCATGGTGCCCATTGGACGCGGACAGCGCGAATTGATCATTGGGGACCGCCAAACAGGTAAAACCGCAGTTGCCGTAGATACCATCATCAACCAGAAGGGTCAGAACATGACCTGTATCTACGTTGCCATTGGCCAAAAGGCTTCTTCCATCGTCAACGTGGTACGCAAGCTGGAAGAACACGGCGCCATGGAATACACCATCGTCGTCGCTGCCACGGCCTCGGATTCTGCGGCAATGCAATTCATTGCGCCGTATGCCGGCTGCTCCATGGGCGAATATTTCCGCGACCGCGGTCAGGATGCCCTCATCATTTATGACGATTTGACCAAGCAAGCCTGGGCTTATCGCCAGATCTCGTTGCTGTTGCGCCGCCCTCCGGGTCGCGAAGCCTATCCCGGCGACGTGTTCTACCTGCACTCGCGCTTGCTGGAGCGGGCTGCCCGCGTCAATGAAGAGTATGTGGAGCGCGAAACCAAGGGTGAGGTGAAAGGCAAGACGGGTTCATTGACGGCTCTGCCCATCATCGAAACCCAGGCGGGTGACGTGACGGCCTTCGTGCCTACCAACGTGATTTCCATTACCGACGGCCAGATCTTCCTTGAAACGGATCTGTTCAACGCAGGGATCCGTCCTGCCATTAATGCCGGGATTTCCGTGTCCCGCGTCGGCGGTGCCGCCCAGACCAAGGTCATCAAGAAATTGGGTGGCGGCGTGCGTCTGGCTCTGGCGCAGTACCGCGAACTGGCGGCATTTGCCCAGTTTGCTTCCGATCTCGATGACGCCACGCGCAAGCAGCTGGAACGGGGCCGCATGGTGACCGAACTGATGAAGCAGGCGCAGTACGCCACGCTGTCCGTTGCCGAAATGGCCGTGACGCTGTTTTCCGTCAACAAGGGTTACTTTGACGACATCGAAGTCAAGCGGGCCCTGGCCTTTGAGTCGGGGCTGCGTGCCTTCCTCAAGACCAAGTATGGCGAACTGGTCAACAAGATTGCCACGACCCAGGATATGGATGCAGATGCCGAGAAGGCGCTCGATGCAGCAATCCAGGACTTCAAAAAGACGGGCGTGTACTGAGCAATTCCCTCGTAGCGTAGGACGGAGCTGAAATGGCTGGTTCAAAAGAAATCCGGATGAAGATCAAAAGCGTGCAAAACACGCGGAAGATCACCAAGGCTATGGAGATGGTCGCGGCCAGCAAGATGCGCAAGGCGCAGGAGCGGATGCGCGCTTCCCGACCCTATGGCGAGAAGATCCGTAACGTGGCCTCTCACATGGCCCATGCCCACCCCGAGTACCAGCATCCCTTCCTGGTGCGTCGGGAGAGCGTGCGTAGCGTGGGCGTCGTGGTGGTGACTTCAGACAAGGGGCTGTGCGGTGGCTTGAACACCAACGTCCTGAGAATGGTGGTTCAGTCCATGAAGCAATGGGAAGAACAAGGGGCCAAGGCTCACGCAGTGGCCATCGGCGGCAAGGGTCTGGGTTTTCTGCAGCGGATGGGTGTTCCCGTGGTGGCGCAGGTCACCCATATGGGCGATACACCCCATTTGGAAAAGCTGATTGGTCCCGTCAAGGTGATGCTCGATTTGTATGCCGAAGGCAAGATCGACGCGGTGTATCTGGCTTACAACCGCTTCGTCAACACGATGAAACAGGAGCCGACGGTCGAGCCCTTGCTGCCCCTGCCCAAGGTGCGTCTGGAAGGCGAGGGCAAGGCAGCATCCCTGGCCTGGGATTACATTTACGAACCCGATCCCCGTGCAGTAGTGGACGAATTGTTGCTGCGTTATGTGGAAGCACTGGTCTATCAGGCGGTCGCTGAAAACATTGCTTCCGAACAAAGTGCGCGAATGGTGGCCATGAAGGCTGCATCGGACAATGCAGGCAACGTCATCGATGAGCTGCAGTTGATCTACAACAAGTCTCGCCAGGCTGCGATTACCAAGGAACTGTCCGAAATTGTCGGCGGTGCCGCTGCAGTTTGAATCTATTCAATAGTTAATGATTAGGACACGCAAATGAATCAAGGAAAAATTGTCCAGTGCATCGGTGCGGTGATCGATGTCGAGTTTCCCAGAGACCAAATGCCTGGCATTTATGACGCACTCGTCATGGACGGCAGCGAACTGACCCTTGAAGTCCAACAGCAGTTGGGCGACGGAGTGGTTCGTACCATTGCCCTGGGCTCCTCGGATGGCCTGCGCCGCGGCATGATGGTGCAAAACACGGGGGCCCCGATTTCCGTGCCCGTGGGTCCGAAAACCTTGGGACGCATCATGGACGTGCTGGGTCGCCCCATCGATGAAGCGGGCCCGGTGGGTGCCGAGCAAACAGCCTCGATCCATCGCAAGGCCCCCAGCTACGAAGAACTGTCTCCAAGCCAGGAACTGCTGGAAACCGGCATCAAGGTGATCGACCTGATTTGCCCCTTTGCCAAGGGTGGCAAGGTGGGCCTGTTTGGTGGTGCCGGCGTCGGCAAGACCGTCAACATGATGGAGTTGATCAACAACATCGCCAAGGCGCACGGCGGCTATTCCGTGTTTGCGGGGGTGGGTGAGCGAACCCGCGAAGGGAACGACTTCTACCACGAAATGAAAGACTCCAACGTGCTGGATAAGGTGGCCCTGGTGTACGGCCAGATGAACGAGCCTCCAGGCAACCGTCTGCGCGTGGCACTGACCGGCCTGACCATGGCCGAATACTTCCGCGACGAAGGTCGCGACGTACTGCTGTTCGTGGACAACATTTATCGCTTCACACTGGCTGGAACGGAAGTGTCCGCGCTGCTGGGTCGCATGCCCTCCGCCGTGGGCTACCAGCCGACGCTGGCAGAAGAAATGGGACGTCTGCAGGAACGGATCACTTCCACCAAGGTGGGTTCGATCACGTCCGTCCAGGCCGTCTATGTGCCAGCCGATGACCTGACCGATCCGTCGCCCGCAACCACCTTCCTGCACCTGGATTCCACCGTGGTGCTGTCGCGTGACATCGCTTCCCTGGGCATTTATCCCGCAGTGGATCCGCTGGACTCCACCTCGCGCCAGCTGGATCCGCTGGTGGTGGGCGAGGAACACTACAATACGGCGCGTGCCGTACAGGCTACCCTGCAACGCTACAAGGAACTGCGCGACATCATCGCCATTCTGGGCATGGACGAACTTTCGCCAGATGACAAGCTGGTGGTGGCACGGGCCCGCAAGATCCAGCGCTTCCTGTCCCAGCCCTTCAACGTGGCCGAGGTCTTTACCGGCGCTCCGGGCAAATATGTCAGCCTGGCCGAAACCATCAAGGGCTTCAAGGGTATCGTCAACGGTGACTACGATGCTCTGCCGGAACAGGCCTTCTACATGGTGGGCACCATTGACGAAGCGGTCGAGAAAGCCAAGACGCTGCAATAACGGAGAGATGAGATGGCTAACTTGATCCATGTGGATGTGGTCAGTGCAGAAGAGCAAATCTTCTCGGGCAACGCCGAGTTTGTTGTTCTGCCTGGTGAAATGGGCGAGCTCGGAATCTACCCGCGGCATACCCCCCTGATTACGCGCATCCGCCCCGGAACGGTTCGCCTCCGGGTACCCGGACAGGGCCAGGAAGAGCTGATATTCGTCTCGGGTGGCATCCTGGAAGTTCAGCCGGACAGTGTGACTGTATTGGCAGATTCCGCAATTCGGGGCCATGATCTGGACGAAGCCAAGGCGCTGGAAGCCAAGCAGTTGGCTGAAGAAGCCCTTCGTGATCGTTCCGCAGAAATCGATTACGCCAAGGCAACCGCCGAGCTTGCGGACGCCATGGCGCAGCTCGCAGCCATACAGAGGTTGCGCAAGGGCTCGCACTGAACGCGTTACCCCTTAACGTCGTCATTCTTGCCGCGGGTCAGGGCAAGCGGATGAATTCGGCCCTGCCCAAAGTACTGCATCGGCTTGCTGCAAAGCCGCTGCTGCAGCACGTTGTGGATACGGCACAAGCACTTTCCCCCCAAAGCATCACGGTGGTTCACGGTCATAACGCAGAGACCGTCAGGGCGGGCACAACATCGGCGGGCCAACCGCTCCATTGGGCCCTGCAGGAGCCCCAACACGGTACGGGCCATGCCGTGATGCAGGCCTTACCTCACCTCCCCCAAGAAGGTATCGTCCTCGTGCTGTATGGTGACGTTCCCCTCCTTCAAGCCGAAACGCTACGCCAATTGACGGCTTTGACGGCCGGGCACCACTTGGCGTTGCTGGTACAGCGTATGAATGAGCCGACGGGCTATGGCCGGATTGTGCGCGATGTGCAGGGGCGTGTTGTGGCCATTCGTGAAGAACGGGATGCCTCACCCGAAGAAAAAGCCATTACTGAAGTGAATACCGGCATCATGGCGATTCCGGCAGCGCGTCTCACCCAGTGGCTGTCGCGGATCTCCTGCCAAAATGCCCAGAACGAGTATTATCTGACCGATGTGGTTGCTCTGGCCGTGCAGGATGGCGTGCCCATCGAGACGACCATGCCCGTCAGCCCATGGGAGGCCCTGGGAGTGAACAGCAAAAAACAACTCGCCGAACTGGAGCGTATTCGCCAGCGGGAAACGGCAGAACGGCTTCTGGAAGCTGGAGTGACCCTGTTTGATCCAGCGCGCCTTGACGTTCGTGGCACGTTGGACTGTGGCAGGGATGTCGAGATCGACATCAATTGCGTTTTCGAAGGCAAGGTGATCCTGGGCGACGGGGTCCGTATCGGGGCCCACTGCGTGCTGGGCGATTGCCGAATTGATGAAGGGACCGTCATCCTCGCGTTCAGTCACCTGGAAGGGGCTCACGTTGGCAAGAACAACCGCATCGGGCCCTATGCCCGACTGCGCCCGGGTGCCCACACGGCCCAGGACGTACATATCGGCAATTTTGTAGAGATCAAAAACAGCACGCTGGGCGATGGAACCAAGGTCAACCATCTTTCCTACGTTGGGGACAGTACCGTTGGGATGCGTGTCAACGTCGGTGCAGGAACGATTACCTGCAATTACGATGGCGCCAACAAACACCGCACGATCATTGAAGACGATGTCTTCATTGGATCGGACACCCAGCTTGTCGCACCGGTCACCGTGGGCAAGGGGGCCACGATCGGTGCCGGCTCAACCATTGTCAGCGCAGTGCCTCCAGACCAACTGACCCTGTCACGCGCAAGGCAGGTCAGTTTGTTGCACTGGAAGCGCCCACTCAAGAAAACCTGAAATAGCCTACAACCCTCTTGCCTTGATTTCCTGGCGGATCAAATCGTCCAGGACCGGAAAAAGGGCGCCATTGCCACCCGCCATGCTGGGCGAGGTGCGAAATTTTCCATCAATGATGATTGTCGGGACGGCATCAACGCCATACTCAATGGCCTTCTGGTCGCCACGTTGCACCTTGCTCTGGACGGCAAAAGAATTGAATGCGTCGATGAATTTCTGACGATTGATCCCCTGCTTTTCAATCCAGTCGAACAGGGTGTCTTGCGCAGAGAGGTTAATGCCTTCCGTATGTAGGGCAGCAAAAATCTTGAGGTGCGCCCGATCCACCTCATTGATGGCTTCCAGCGCATAGTAGGCCTTGGCCAGGGTAGTCCATTGCGAGCGTCCAAAACTGACGGGAATGCGTTTGAAGACCACGTTAGGCGGGAGCTTTTTGGCCCAGGGTTCGATCATCGGGCCCAGGGAATTGCAATGGGGGCAGGCATAGGAGAATACCTCCACCACCTCCACTTTCTTTCCTGAGTCGGTGGGCCGTGCAGGAACCACAAGCGCGTAGTCCCGATCAACAACGGCGGCAAATGAGGCGGTTGAAGCCAGCAATCCGGCAATGATGAGGGTTTTGCATGCTCTGAAAAGCCATTTCATGATGATTCCGTCTCCAGTTAGCGGGATGGTACGTCTTTGGGTTTGACCGAGTTCACTTTGATAATGTTCGTGGAGATGCCATTGTTTTTCAGCGTGGCCACCAGGGTGCGGACCTCATCCACAGAAACGATGGGGCCAACGCGTACGCGATAGAGCGATTTGCCACCGGCCTCAGGGGACAACACGGCAGCATCGACGCCCATCAAGGCAAGGTTGGCCCTTTGATTTTCTGCCTCAGACTCCTTGGCAAAGGCGCCCGTTTGAACAAAGTAGGTCACGGTAGAAGTGTCGGGCAGTTTGGGCGGTGCAACGGCTTCAGTGACAGGGGGCGCCGCAACCGCTTGGGCAGGAGGCTGGTCATTTGCTGGAGGGGAAGCGGATTCGCCCGAAGCAGGCGCCTGGGGCATGGAACTTGCCGATCCAGCGATTACCGGTCCCGGATTCATCAGTCCCTGTCGTGAAATATCGGGCATTTCTGCGGGGGGTCTGTCCGGAGCCGTAGAGGATTGTGTGGAATGGGTCACGAAGGGGCTGGGCATGTGAGACACATAAAGAGCCACGGCTGCGGAGAGTGCCACCCCCAGGATAAGACCGACCAAAAGCCCTTTCAGAAAGGGCATGCCATCAGGGGCTGAAGCTGGCTTTGATCGTCGTTCGGAAGAGCGTTGTGTCATCAGCTGCGTTTCCTTACATTGATTCTGGAGCACTGACGCCCAGGAGCGCCAGCCCGTCGCGAAGCACCGCAGCCACTGCAAAAATCAAAGCCAGCCGCGCCAGTTTCAATGGCTCGTCATCCACCAGAAATTGAACCGCATTGTAATAGCTATGCAGGACTGCTGCGAGTTCCTTCAGGTAGAAGGCCACCATGTGGGGCGCATATTCCCGCGCAGCCAGGTCGATGGTCTCAGGGTACTCCCTCAGCCATTGCATCAAGGCAAACTCTTGCGGGCTATCGAGCGGGGCTAGCGTCACATGTACCAGCAGGTCGGGATTGCCGCCCCATTTTGCAAGGACACTGTGAATTCGCGCGTGTGCGTACTGCACATAATATACCGGGTTGTCGCTGCTTTCAGACTTGGCGAGATCAAGGTCAAAATCGAGGTGCTGGTCAGATTTGCGCAGCACATAGAAGAATCGGGCAGCATCCCGCCCCACTTCGGTGCGAAGTTCGCGCAGGGTTACAAATTGCCCCTTGCGGGTAGACATCTGTGCTTTTGTGCCGTGGCGGTAGAGGCTGACGAACTGGACCAGTGGCACATGCAGCCGTTCGGCCTGAAGTCCAAGGGCCATCAGAGCGGCTCTGACGCGGGGGATGTACCCATGATGATCAGCGCCCCAGACATCCACGACGAGATCAAATCCACGGGCCAGTTTATTGGCATGGTAGGCAATGTCTGAGGCAAAGTAAGTGAAAATGCCATTTTCACGCTGGACCACGCGATCTTTTTCATCCCCAAAGGCACTGGAACGAAACCAGCGTGCACCGTCCTGCTCATAAACATGGCCCGCTGCCGCGAGTTGTTCCACGACTCGGGCTACTGAACCATCGTCGTAAAGAGATTGCTCGGAAAACCATTCGTCAAAAACCACGCCAAATTCTTCCAGGTCGCTGCGGCAATCGGCGAGCTGCTCGTGCAGTGCGAGCTGGTGCACCACGCGGTAGTCCTCCCCCAACAGGGACCTCGCGTTGGCGATCAAAACGTCCATATGGGCTTCATTTTGATCATCTGCGGCCTGGTCTACATCAGCCTGCTTGACGGCAACGCCGGGCGCGCCGCGCAGTACCGCTTCGTCAGACCGGACGAGGCGCGCGCTTTCGACCTTGCGCAGGCGCTGCGCCATGTCGCTGACATAGGCTCCCTGGTAGCCGTTGGGGGGAAAAGTGATCTGTGAGCCAAAACCTGCCAGATAACGCAACCAGGTTGAAACCGCCAGAATGTCCATCTGGCGCCCGGCATCGTTGACGTAATATTCACGTTGAACGCGATAGCCCGCCTTGTCCAGAATATTGGCCAGGGACGCGCCAAAGGCTGCCCCACGACCATGTCCCACATGCAACGGACCTGTGGGATTGCTGGATACGAATTCCACCTGGATGCGGCGCTGGTGGCCCAGATCTACCTGGCCCCATGAGCTGTTTGAGCGCAGCACGTCCACGACCACGGACTGCTTGGCTGCGGCCGTCAGGAAGACATTAATGAACCCGGGACCGGCCACCTCGACTTTTTCAACCAGATCCGAGGGCGGCATGGCCGCCACAAGGGCTTGGGCCAGCTCACGAGGGGGCCGGCGTGTGGTCTTGGCCAGTTGCAGGGCCAGAGTGCAGGCAAACTCACCATGGTCGGCCTGACGCGGCCGTTCCAGAAGGATTTCGGCTTCACTGTCCGGGGCCACCGTACGGACGGCGTTGCGAAGCAGGGCGACGATGCGCGCGTGCAGGGTCAGAGCGTGAGATTCAGTCATCAGGATCGTCTTTTCAATGGGTCATTATAAAGGGCTTGGTGCCGACGCTCATAATTCCAGGGGGTCCACATCCAGAACCCAGCTGACACGGGAGCGCGCCATGGCGAACAAATGGGCTTGCCATGTAGTCAGAAAGGCCTGAAGGCGGCCACGATGGCTGCATTGCGCCAACAGTTGCAGGCGGGTTTTACCCGCCAGTCGGGCCATCGGTGCTGGCACCGGGTCATAAATTTCGATGCCATCCGCAAGGGGTTGGGCCCATCGCACCGCTTCGGCCATGAAGGATTCCACATGGCTGGGGTTTTCGGCAGCAGCGCGAAGAATGGCCTGATACATGAAAGGAGGGAATCCTGCCAGGCGTCTTTGCTCCAGCTCTTGCTGCGCAAAGGTATCATAATCATGCTGCAGCAGCGCGCCGAACAATGGGTGGTCAGGAAAAGCCGTCTGGATCATCACCTCACCCGGCCGGTCTGCACGCCCTGCGCGGCCAGCCACCTGAACCAGTTGGGAAAAAAGGCGCTCGCTGCCCCGGAAATCGCTGCTGAAGAGCGCGCCATCCACGTTGAGCGCTGCCACCAGCGTGATTTTTGGAAAATCATGTCCTTTGACCATGATTTGGGTCCCCACGATGATGTCCACCCTCCCTTCCTCTATGGCCGCTGCAGTCTCCGCCCAGGCATCGCGCCGCGACAGCGTGTCGCTGTCCACGCGCAGGATCCGTGCGGCGGGGAATTGTTCGCGAAGCAGCGCTTCGATTTTCTGTGTTCCCTCACCGGTGGATTCCAGGCAGGCATTGCCGCATTCCGGGCAGTGCGAGGGAATGGGTCGCTGATCGCCACAATGATGGCAGCGCAAATGACGCGCACGCAGGTGTACCACCATGCGTGCGCTGCACCGGCTGCACTCGCAGACCCAGCCGCATTGACCGCAAAGCAGCACTGGGGCATATCCGCGCCGGTTGATAAAGACCAGGCTTTGATCTGCGCGCGCCAACCGTTGTCCAAGTGCCTCCAATATGGGTTTCGAGATCGTTTGGGGCGCATGTCTGGGCGGGGCGGCAACGAGCTCGATCAGCGGCAGGCGTGCCCTGGGGAGTGCCCGTTGCGACAATTTGAGCAGGTGATAGCGACCGGACTGACTATTCCACCAGGATTCCAGTGCAGGTGTAGCAGATCCCAAAACCACCGGGATCTGCAGCATTTGGGCGCGAACGATGGCAAGATCGCGCGCCGAGTAGCGCAATCCTTCCTGTTGCTTGTACGAGGCGTCATGTTCCTCGTCCACCACGATGAGTCCCAAGCGGGGAATGGGACATAGCACCGCGAGACGCGTGCCCAGAATGACCGAAGCTTCGCCGCGCTGTGCCCTGAGCCAGCGCGTCACGCGTTCCTTCTCTCCCAGATTGCTATGCAGGCTCACCATTGAAATGTCGGGCAATCGCTGACGGAAGCGCAACTCAAACTGGGGCGTGAGGTTGATCTCGGGTGTCAGCACCAGAACCTGCCTGCCCTGCTGCACCCAATGCTGGATGGCATTGAGGTAAACCTCTGTTTTGCCACTTCCCGTGATGCCCTTGAGCAAAAAGGGCCGAAAGCCGGCACCTTGCGCACGAATGGCCGCCACCGCATTGCATTGATCCGGCGTCAGCGTGGGAAAGGCTACTGCTTCCGGTATGGCGGTCTTTGCCTGTCGCTTGGGGGGAGTCCAGCCCGAGATCCTGCGTAGTCCGGGTGGGAGCGCATTCAGGATGACCTGCCCCAGGGGGTGGTGGTAGTAGTCACTGCAAAATCGCAAAAAATGGAGGTCTGACGCTGACAAGGCGGGCACATCCCGCCACAGCATCCTGACGGGCTTGATCTGTTCCACAGGGTGTTCAGAACCTGTGTTGACGGCCAGAATGACCCCGACCTTTTCTTCCTGGCCGAAAGGGACCAGCACGCGCCGGCCCACATCATCTGCCGTGGCCGTTGGCGCTTCGTAATCAAAGAGGCGATTGAGGGGGATGTCTAGTGCGACCTGGACAATCGGCATGGGTTGCGGGTTTTCAGCGTTTTTTGGCTGGGAATGCTGGTCTGGCCGGGCTGTGGATAACTCTGTTCATAACTCCCTGCCAAGCTGAAAATTGTGATCCATTTGCGGAGGATGCGTCTTGAGGCAATGAACCGCGAAATGAAATATTCCTTCAAAATCAATAATTTATTCTAAAGCACGCGCTAAGTGGCTTGATTTTTATGCGTTTGTTTCCAGGGCATTACAATTGTGCATAAGCACAATGGAACAATGCAGTAAATCGGCCCGTTGTCAACGGGATTCGCGACTTAATGAATGCACGGCTTCCACCATGGCAGCGACATTTTCAGGGTCGGTAAAGCGCGAAATGCCGTGCCCCAGATTAAAAACATGCCCCGCCCCAGGGCCGAAGCCCTCAAGAATGCGGGCCACTTCGCGGCGAATGACCTCAGGGGTGCCAAACAGGACGGAAGGATCCATGTTGCCCTGCAGCGCAACACGATCGCCAATCCGATGACGGGCCGTGGCAATATCCGTGGTCCAGTCCAGGCCTACGGCATCAAATCCGGCTTCTGCGATGGCTTCAAGCCATAAGCCGCCGCCCTTGGTAAACACAATGCTGGGAACGCGTCGTCCTTCCGCATGGCGGGTCAAGCCGGCTGCGATGCGGGACAAATAAGCCAGGGAAAATTCATGGTACGCCGGCGTGGTCAGGGTTCCGCCCCAGGTATCGAACACCATCACGGCCTGGGCCCCTGCAGCGATCTGCGCGTTCAGGTAAAGAATGACGGCTTCAGTGGTGGTTTCCAGGATATGGTGCAACAAATCGGGGCGCCGATAAAGCATGCCCTTGATGTGCCTGAAGTCTTCGGAACCACCGCCTTCCACCATGTAGCAGGCCAGGGTAAAGGGGCTACCGGAAAATCCAATCAGGGGTACGGATCCGCCCAAGGCTCTCTTGATCTGGGTCACGGCATCCAGGACATAGCGCAGGTGCTCGGTGGGGTCGGGAGCCGTCAGGTTGCGAACTTCCCATTCGTCGCGAAGCGGACGCTCCAGTTTTGGGCCTTCGCCTTCCGCAAAGTAAAGCCCCAGTCCCATGGCATCCGGGATGGTGAGGATATCGGAAAACAGGATGGCGGCATCCAGTGGATAGCGCGCCAGCGGTTGCAGGGTGACTTCGGTGGCCAGGTCCGGATTCTTGCACAGATCAAGGAAACTTCCGGCGCGCGCCCGCGTGGCATTGTATTCCGGCAGATAGCGTCCTGCCTGGCGCATGATCCAAAGGGGCGTATAGGCCGTGGGTTGGCGCAACAGCGCCTTGAGGAAGGTATCGTTTTGGAGCATGCTGGCCCTTAGCGGGGGAGGGTGGAGCCACCCATGAGGAATTCGTCCACGGCACGCGCCACCTGCCGGCCTTCACGGATGGCCCAGACCACCAGGGACTGGCCGCGGCGCATGTCGCCTGCGGCAAACACCTTGGGAAGCGACGTTTGATACTGCTCGGCATTGGCCGCCACATTGCCACGCGCATCCAGGGCAACACCCAGCTGCTGCAGCAGTCCGGCATGGACGGGGTGCAGGTAGCCCATGGCCAGCAACACCAGGTCTGCCTTGATCTCGAATTCCGATCCCGCAACCTCGGACATGGCCATCTGGCCATCGTCACCCTGCTTCCACTCCAGGCGCACGGCCTGCAGTTTTTCGAGGCGACCATTGCTGCCCTTGAAGGCCTTGGTAGCCACGCTCCAGTCCCGGTTACAACCTTCTTCCTGCGAGGAAGACGTGCGTAGCTTCATGGGGTAATTGGGCCAGACCAAAGACCTGTTCTCCTTTTCTGGAGGCCGGGGCATCAATTCAAATTGCGTGACCGAGGCGGCACCCTGGCGGATGGAAGTGCCGACGCAATCCGAGCCGGTATCCCCTCCGCCGATCACCACCACATGCTTGCCGGTGGCGAGAATCTGGTTGGCGACTTCATCCCCGGCATTGTGCTTGTTTTGTTGTGGCAGGAACGACATGGCAAAGTGCACGCCATTGAGTTCGCGTCCTGGAACGGCCAAATCACGAGGGTGTTCAGAGCCTCCGGTCAGGACTACGGCATCGAAATCAGCCAGCAAGCTTGAGGCTTCCAGTGTCACGCCCACATGCTGGTTGGTGCGAAACTCGACGCCTTCAGCCGCCATTTGCGCCATGCGGCGGTCAATCAGGTGTTTTTCCATCTTGAAATCGGGAATGCCGTAGCGCAGCAGCCCACCGATGCGATCGCTCTTCTCGAACAGCACCACGGCATGGCCCGCTCGCGCCAGCTGCTGGGCGGCGGCCATGCCGGCAGGCCCCGAACCGACCACGGCAACGCGCTTGCCTGTCTTGTGGGAGGCAATCTGGGGTTGAACCCAGCCCGCTTCCCAGCCCTTGTCGATGATGGTGTGCTCGATGTTCTTGATCGTGACCGCGTCGTCATTGATGTTGAGCACGCAGGCCGCTTCGCAAGGGGCAGGGCAGATGCGGCCGGTAAATTCCGGAAAATTATTGGTGGAATGCAGGCTCTCCAGGGCTTCCTTCCAGTAGCCGCGGTACACCAAATCATTCCAGTCCGGAATGATGTTGTTGACCGGGCAGCCGGTTTGGCAGAATGGAATGCCGCAATCCATGCAGCGCGCGCCTTGACGGCTGACATCGGTATCTGCCAGGGGCAGCGTGAATTCGCGGTAGAAGCCGACACGCTCTGTCGGCGGCAAGGATGCGGGATCCTGCCTTTTGATTTCCATGAATCCAGTGATTTTACCCATGGTGATCTGCTCTCCGTTCTGCATCCTGTTGCTGTTCTGCTGCGAGCTCCATCAAGGCCCTACGGTATTCCACAGGCATGACCTTGACGAAGCGGGGCAGGTATTGATCCCAGTGCTCCAGGATGTCGCGAGCCCGGCCGCTGTTGGTATAGTGAAGATGATTTTCGATGAGCTTCTTCAGGAGAACGCAATCGCGTTCGCCCAGATGGTTGACCTTCACCTTGCCATGACTGTCCAGATTGCCGCGGGATTCTTCCGAGGCGCTGTCTTCTTCAGGAATGGGTTCCAGTTCCACCATCGCGAGATTGCAGCGGTGCTCGAAGTCACCGGCTTCGTCAAGGACATAGGCTACACCGCCACTCATGCCGGCGGCAAAGTTGCGACCTGCTTCACCCAGAACCACGACGGTACCGCCGGTCATGTATTCGCAGCCATGGTCGCCCACACCTTCAACCACTGCGGTGGCGCCCGAATTGCGCACGGCGAAGCGCTCGCCTGCAACGCCACGGAAGTAGCATTCACCACCCACTGCGCCGTACAACACGGTATTGCCGACGATGATGTTTTCCTCGGGCTTGATGGGGCAGTCGGCCGCCGGGTAAATTATGATGCGTCCGCCCGAAAGACCCTTTCCCACATAGTCGTTGGCTTCACCTTCCAGTTCCATGGTGATGCCATGGGCAAGGAAGGCACCAAAGCTTTGCCCCGCAGTGCCGTGGGCGCGCACGACGATGGTGTCGTCGGGCAAGCCGGCGTGGCCGTGACGGCGTGCCACTTCTCCTGACAGCATGGCGCCAATCGTACGATTGACGTTGCGTACGGCAGTTTCAATGATCACGGATTGTCGTTGCTCGAGGGCAGGCTTGGCCTGAGCGATCAACTGATGGTCGAGAGCCTGCCCCAACCCATGATCCTGACGCTCCTTCCAGGAACGGGCCACGTTGCCCGGCATGTCCGGGCTGTGGAATATCCTGGAAAAATCCAGACCGCGAGCCTTCCAGTGGGAAATGCCCTGCTTCATGTCGAGCATGTCAACCCGTCCCACCATGTCGTCGAAGGTGCGAAATCCCATCTGTGCCATGTATTCGCGGACTTCTTCTGCAACGAAAAAGAAATAGTTGATGACGTGCTCGGGTTGGCCGGTGAATTTCTTGATCAATTCGGGATCCTGGGTAGCCACGCCGACCGGGCAGGTATTGAGGTGGCATTTGCGCATCATGATGCACCCCTCGACCACCAGGGGTGCCGTGGCAAATCCGAATTCATCGGCACCCAGCAAGGCACCGACCACCACGTCGCGCCCCGTTTTCATCTGACCGTCCGCCTGGACGCAGATGCGCCCGCGCAGCCGGTTGAGCACCAGCGTTTGCTGGGTCTCGGCAAGGCCCAACTCCCACGGAGAGCCGGCATACTTGATGGAGGAAAGCGGGGAGGCGCCGGTACCGCCATCATGCCCGGAAATGGTCACATGATCTGCATGTGCCTTGGAAACGCCTGCGGCGATGGTGCCCACGCCGATTTCGGAGACCAGCTTGACGCTGATGCGGGCGCCCGAATTGACGTTCTTGAGATCGTGGATCAACTGTGCCAGATCTTCAATCGAGTAAATGTCGTGATGTGGTGGCGGGGAGATGAGTCCGACGCCAGGCACGGAATGACGCAGCTTGCCGATGTATTTGCTGACTTTATGCCCCGGCAGCTGGCCGCCTTCGCCAGGCTTGGCGCCTTGGGCCATCTTGATCTGGATGTCGTCTGCATTGACCAGATATTCGGCGGTGACCCCAAAGCGACCGGAAGCGACCTGCTTGATGGCAGAACGCATGGAATCGCCATTGGGCATGGGCTTGAAGCGCTGCGGATCTTCGCCCCCTTCGCCGGTATTGGATTTGCCGCCGATGCGGTTCATTGCAATGGCCAGCGTGCTATGAGCTTCGTGGGATATGGACCCGAGGGACATGGCGCCCGTGGCAAAGCGCTTGACGATGGACTGCGCGGGTTCCACCTCGGACAGCGGGATGGGCTGGTCGGCGTGCCTGATCTCGAACAGGCCGCGCAACGTCATCAAACGCTGCGACTGGTCATTGATGGCCTTGGCGTATTCGCGGTAGGTGCTGTAGTTCCCGGTGCGTGTGGCATTCTGGAGTTTCGAGATGCTCTCGGGAGTCCACATGTGGGCTTCACCACGGATGCGATAGGCGTATTCGCCCCCCGCGTCCAGGGCATCACGGTACAACGGCGCATCGGAAAAGGCCTGCTGGTGCAGGCGCAGCGATTCTTCGGCCACTTCATTCAGGCCAATGCCTTCCACGGTACTGGCGGTGCCGACAAAGTAATGTTTGACGAACTCGGAGTTGAGCCCGATGGCTTCAAAAATCTGTGCGCCGCAGTAGGACTGGTAGGTGGAGATGCCCATTTTGGACATGACCTTGAGCAACCCCTTCGAAACGGCCTTGACATAGCGCTTGCGGGCTTCCTTGAGCTCCAGGTCCTGGGGCAGGTAATGGCCCAGGACGGCCAGGGTTTCAAAGGCCAGGTAGGGATGTATGGCCTCGGCTCCGTAGCCTGCAAGCAGGGCAAAGTGGTGCACTTCGCGGGCGGAACCCGTTTCGACGACGATGCCGGTGCTGGTGCGCAAGCCGTTTTTCACCAGATGATGGTGCACTGCGGCAGTGGCCAGCAGCGCGGGAACGGCCATCTGATCTGCATTCATGTCGCGATCGGACAGGATCAGGATGTTGCTGCCCTGACGCACTGCAGCCAATACGGACTGACAGAGTGTCTCCAGGGCGCGCGCCATACCTGTCGCACCCTCGGCGACCGGGTAGCACATGGATAGCGTTGCAGAGCGGAACTGACCCTGGGTGTAGTCGGAAATCACCCTGATCTTTTCCATGTCTTCCGGCGTCAGGACCGGCTGACTGACCTCCAGGCGAGGCTGGGGATCGGCCGCATCAAAGCCCAGCAAATTAGGGCGTGGCCCGATGAAGGACACCAGGGACATCACCAGTTCTTCGCGAATGGGGTCAATGGGGGGATTGGTGACCTGGGCAAACAGCTGCCTGAAATACTGGTAGAGCGACTTCGGCCGATTCGAGAGTACGGCCAGCGGGGTGTCGTCACCCATGGAACCGACAGCCTCCTGGCCGCTTGCCGCCATGGGGGCGAGCAGGAACTTGAGTTCCTCTTCGGTGTAGCCAAAAGCCTGTTGCCGATCCAGCAGCGAGACCCTCGACGCCTGCGGGGCCGTTGCGGTAGCCGCGGGAAGATCTTCGATGCGGGTCTGTGTTTTGGACAGCCACTGGCGGTAGGGGTGCGCGGCTGACAGTTGTTGCTTGAGCTCGCCATCGCTGACGATGCGACCCTGTTCCAGATCGATCAGGAGCATTTTGCCCGGTTGGAGGCGCCATTTCTTGATGATTTTATGCTGCGGGATATCCAGCACACCCATTTCCGACGCCATCAACACGATGTCGTCGATGGTCTGCAAATAGCGTGCGGGTCGCAGTCCGTTCCGGTCCAGGGTGGCGCCAATCTGGCGGCCATCGGTGAAGGCCACGGCAGCAGGCCCGTCCCAGGGTTCCATCAGGGCTGCATGGTATTCGTAGTAAGCGCGTCGCTCTTCGTCCATCAGCGGGTTGCCGGCCCAGGCTTCGGGAATCAGCATGGTCATGGCCTGCACCAGCGGATATCCCCCAGCCACCAGCAATTCCAGCGCGTTGTCGAAACAGGCCGAATCCGACTGGCCTTCCACGATGAGTGGCCAGATCTTGTCCAGGTCTTCGCCCAGGAACGAAGATGCAGTGGCCCCACGGCGGGCGGCCATCCAGTTGACGTTGCCGCGCAGGGTGTTGATTTCACCGTTGTGGGCAATCATGCGGAAGGGATGGGCCAGATCCCAGGTGGGGAACGTGTTGGTGGAAAAACGCTGGTGCACCAGGGCGAGGGCAGAGACCATGGCAGGATCGTTCAGATCGCCATAATACTGGCCTACCTGGTCTGCAAGCAGCATTCCCTTGTAGATCAAGGTGCGTGACGAGAGGGAGGGCAGGTAAAACTGGGTGCGCCCCATGCCTTGCCTTGCAACCAGATGTTCGGCGCGCTTGCGCAGCACGAACAGTTTGCGTTCAAAGGCGTTCTGATCGGGACATTGCGGTCCGCGCGCCAGGAAAAGCTGCCGGATCACGGGTTCCACCAGCTTGACGCTTTCACCCAGGCCGTTATTGTTGGTGGGGACGTCGCGCCAGCCCAGGACGATCTGTCCTTCCTCGGTGGCGCATTGCGTCAGGGTTTTCTCGCAGGCCGCGCGTGCTGCCGCGTCCTGGGGCAAAAACACCATCCCAACGGCATATTCGCCCTGGGCTGGCAGGCTGATTTGGAGCGCAGCGGCTTCCTTGCGCAGAAATGCGTCCGGCATTTGAATCAGGATTCCTGCGCCATCGCCAGCCAACGGATCCGCCCCCGTGGCACCGCGGTGCGTCAGGTTTTCCAGGATCTTGAGCCCCTGCTGGACAATGGCATGGCTCCGGACCCCCTTGATGTGGGCGACAAAACCCACACCACAGGCATCGTGTTCGTGGGCAGGGTCATACAAGCCCTGACGGGGGGGCGTCGAAACGTGGTTCAATCGAGTAACCTCTGCGTTTTCAAATGATCAAGTGCAAGGGGGCGCCGGAGTCAAACCGCAGGCGAAGGCAGGGCTGTACGTGTACGCACCGGGCATAGGATGATACAGCCATCCCCCTTGCGGGGCAACATTCAGGCTGGAGATTCCGCGGCGCTACCTATAAAACGGCCCTGATTGGGCGTGAGTACCGCAGCTACGGATTCGGCCGGGGCCTCCTGGGTGAGTATGGCCCGACCCAGGCCTTTGAGCAGTACGAAGCGAAGTTTCCCAGCCTCGACCTTCTTGTCCGAAGCCATGAGATCAAGATAGCGCGCAACCCCGAGGTTTGGGGCGCGGCAGGGCAATCCCGCCCTGAGCATCAGCGATTCAATGCGCGCCACATCTGCCGGACCAATCCAGCCCATGCGTTGCGAGAGATCGGCCGCCAGCAGGGTTCCTGCCGCCACCGCTTCGCCATGCAGCCAGGTGCCGTAGCCGGTACCGGCTTCGATGGCGTGCCCAAAGGTATGGCCCAGGTTGAGTAATGCGCGTACCCCCGTGGTTTCAAACTCATCCATGGCCACGACTTCAGCCTTGTTGCGACAGGCTTCCAGAATGGCCTGGCCAAGGATGTCCGGGTCGCGCTGGATCAGGGCCTCCAGATGCTGGTCCAGCCAGTCCAGAAACGGCAGATCCCGAATCAGCCCATATTTGACGATTTCGGCAACACCGGAACGGAATTCGCGCACGGGCAGCGTGTCCAGCGTCCCTGTGTCGGCCAGGACCAGGCGGGGTTGGTGGAAGGAGCCAATCAGATTCTTGCCCAGCAGATGATTGATCCCGGTCTTTCCACCCACCGAAGAATCCACCTGGGCCAGCAACGTCGTAGGCACCTGGATGAGCGGAACGCCGCGCAGGAAAGTGGCCGCGGCAAAACCGGCCAGGTCGCCGATCACGCCCCCGCCGAGAGCGATAATGGTGGTATTGCGCTCACAGCGGTGGGCAAGCAGCGCATCGTGAATCTGGTGAAGTGACTCGCGCGTTTTGTAGGCTTCGCCATCAGGCAGAACGATGGACATGCAACGAACGCCTGCGTCGGTGAGCGTGCGCTGCAATGTCTCGAGGTAGAGCGGGGCCACCGTGGTATTGGTGACAATGGCCACGTCAGGGCGTGTCAGGTGGGGCAGGATCAGGTCGGCGCGGCTGAGCAGGCCAGGCCCAATGTGGATGGGATAGGGTGCCCCGGCGAGGTCAACGGTCAAGGTTTTCATGGATATTCTGTCGGGCAATTTCAGTTTCCAGTTGGGCCACCAGTCGTTGTACGCTCTGGTGCGCGGTATCAATGACGATATGAGCGGTCTGCAGGTAAAGTGGATCTCGCTGTTCGTAGAGTTGCTGCAGGCGGGCCCTGGGGTCGTCAGTCTGCAGCAGGGGCCGTGAGCGGTCGTGGCGCGTGCGATGCCAGAGGTCTTCGGCAGAGGCGCGCAGGTAGATGACGGTGCCATGCTGGCGTAGCCGTTCGCGGGTTGTGGAGCTCAGGACGGCGCCACCGCCCGTGGCCAGGACAATCCCCTGGCGCTCGACCAGTTGTGCGATGACATCTTCTTCGCGCAGACGGAAGCCTGCCTCGCCTTCCAGTTCGAAAATTGTGGCAATGCGAACCCCGGTCCTGGCCTCGATTTCCTGGTCGGAATCCACAAAAGCCAACTGCATGCGGCGGGCCAGTGCGCGTCCGACCGTTGTCTTGCCGGCACCCATCAGGCCAACCAAAAAAAAATTGCGATCTTCGTTCATCCCACCATTGTATCCGAGCGACCCCTTATAATGCGGTTCAGTCCATAGATGAGTGCGCCATGTCGCCACGAAGCTTTCTTTATCCTTTGGCCGTTCTGGCTACCCTGGGTCTGGTGGGGCTGGGAATTATCGTGCTGACACTGGCCCTGTTGTACCCCAATCTTCCCAGTCTGGAGACCATGACGGATTATCGTCCCAAGGTTCCATTGCGGATATTCACCGCCGACGACCAGTTGATTGGCGAGTTTGGCGAGGAGCGCCGCGCCGTGCTGAAGCTTCAAGCCGTGCCATTGCGGATGCGCCAAGCCATCCTGGCTGCCGAAGATGACCGTTTTTACCAGCATGGTGCGGTGGATTACCAGGGCGTGATGCGTGCCTTTCTGGCCAATGTGTTCTCGGCCAGCGCCAAGGAGGGAGCCAGTACCATCACCATGCAGGTGGCGCGCAACTTTTTCCTCAGCAACGAGAAGACTTACGCGCGCAAATTGTCTGAAGTGCTCCTGGCCTACAAGATCGAGAGCAATTTGAGCAAGGACCAGATTCTCGAGCTCTACATCAACCAGATTTACCTGGGGCAACGGGCTTATGGATTCGGGGCAGCGGCCTATGTCTATTACGGCCGGCCCCTGGATCAGCTGGGCGTTGCCGAAATGGCCATGCTGGCCGGGTTGCCAAAGGCGCCCTCGCGTTACAACCCCGTCATCAACCCCAAACGCGCCGCGTTGCGCCAACAGTATGTATTACGGCGCATGCATGAACTCAAATTCATCAGCGATGCCGAGTACAACGAAGCCCTCCACCACCCGGGCCATGTCACGCCATTCCATTCGGGCTTTCTGCTCAAGGCGGATTATGTTGCCGAAATGGCGCGTCAGTACATGGTGCAGGCTTACGGTGACGAGGTGTACAACAAGGGGTACAAAGTGGTGACGACCCTGCTGAAAGCGGACCAGGATGCAGCCTATCGGGCCGTACGCCAGGGGGTCATGGACTATGATCGGCGCCATGGCTATCGTGGTCCGGAGGATTACGTGGAACTTGCCGCTTCCGGGGTCTCCGAAGAAGATCTGGAGGATGCCTTGTCGGATGTGGAAGCGAGCGATGACCTCTACCCCGGGGTCGTGATGGAGGCATCCGACAGGGAAGTCAGGGTTTACGTCAAATCCACCGGCATGATTTCCATCAAGGGCGAGGGGCTTTCCTTTGCCAGACCGGGCTTGAGCCCCAAGGCGCCTTCTGATCAGCAAATTCGCAGAGGGGCCATCGTTCGCGTCAATCATGACGACAAGGGGGACTGGCAGATTGCCCAGTATCCCAACGTAGAAGCCGCACTGGTCTCGCTGGATAGCCACAACGGCGCCATTCGCGCGCTGGTAGGCGGGTTCGACTTCAATCAGAACAAGTACAACCACGTCACCCAGGCTTACCGTCAGCCAGGTTCCAGCTTCAAGCCCTTCATCTACTCGGCAGCACTGGAAAAGGGGTTTACGCCAGCGACACTCGTCAATGACACCCCCTTTTCCGTGGATCCTGCGCAAAATGGCGGGGAAGCTTGGGAGCCCCATAACTACGAAGACGAGTATCTGGGGCCGATCCGATTGCGTGTGGCTCTGGCCAAATCCAAGAACATGGTGGCCATTCGCGTGCTGCAAGCGATAACGCCGGCTTATGCGCACCAGTACATCACGCGCTTTGGTTTTGATCCCGACAAGCATCAGCCCTACCTCAGCATGGCGCTGGGGTCTGGCTCGGCGAGCCCCCTTCAGATGGCAGGAGCTTATGCCATTTTTGCCAACGGCGGCTTCAGGGTTAAACCTTTCTTCATCGACAGGATCCTGGATGCGCGTGGAACCGTGATCAGCCAAAATCGGCAGGTGGCAGCCGGCGAAGGTGCCGAACAGGTCATCGATCCTCGCAATGCATTCATCATGACCAGCATGATGCGCGACGTCATCCGCATGGGGACGGCCACAAAGGCGCTGAGTCTGGGGCGGCAGGACCTTGCGGGCAAGACGGGGACCACCAACGACCATGTGGATGCGTGGTTTACGGGTTTCCAGCCCAGTTTGGTGGCCGTGGCCTGGGTGGGATTCGACAAGCCGGCGTCTTTGGGAGCCAGGGAAACGGGGGCTCAGGCGGCACTGCCCATCTGGATTTCGTACATGGAGCGCGCCTTGCGCACCATTCCGGAAAGCCTTCAGGTCGTGCCACCGGGTATTACCACCATGAGTATCGATCCTGTCACAGGGAAGCCTGACGAGACGGGCGCCGACCGCATTACCGAATATTTTTACTCAGAGCCTGCCAAAGTCAATTAAACCTACAGGAGCGGTCATGGCCTCTGGCAAACGCAGTCATCATCGGGAGCACCTGGCTTATCTCGCCGCGCGCATCATGGCCGAGGATGGTACCCAGGACCATGCGGCGGCGAAGCGCAAGGCAGCCCGTCAGGCCGGCGCGCCAAGCACCCAGCAGCTGCCTGACAATCGGGAGATCGATGCTGCGTTGAGGAGCTGGCAGGCATTGTACCAGCGGGACACGCGCGAGCCCGTGTTGCGCGAACTGCGGGAGGCAGCCCTTGCCGCCATGAAACTGCTGGCACCCTTCAATCCCTGGTTGACCGGTTCTGTGCTGTCCGGTACGGCAGGACCCCACTCCGACATTAACCTCCAACTGTTCACTGATGATGGCAAGGTGCTCGAGTTGTTTTTATTGAACCACCGATGGGAATATCAGGTGGGAGATCGCAGGATGCGCATCGGCAGCCGCGTCGTGGAAGCCAGCGTGATCAGCTTTGTCATGCAGGGCGTGCCGGTCAATGCCATGCTGCTGCCGCTGGACCTGCAACGGGTTACCCAAAAAACCAGCGACGGCCGCCCCGTGGAGCGGGCCAGCATGGCCCAGGTGGAAGCCCTGCTGGCGCAGGCGGCTACGCTGGCTTGAGCATCTCGGCGGCACGCAGGGCAAAATAAGTCAGCACGCCGTCCGCCCCGGCCCTCTTGAATGAAAGCAGGCTTTCCAGGATGCAGCGCTCGTCCAGCCAACCTGCGTCGATGGCCCCGCGCAGCATGGCGTATTCGCCGCTGACCTGATAGGCAAAGGTGGGCACCCCGAACTGGTCCTTGATGCGGCGTATGACGTCGAGGTAGGGCAGCCCCGGCTTGACCATGACCATGTCGGCCCCTTCTTCCAGATCCAACCCCACTTCCCATAGCGCCTCGTCGGAATTGGCCGGATCCATCTGGTAGGTTTCCTTGCTGCCTTTCCCCAGGTTTTTGGCCGAGCCCAGGGCATCGCGGAAGGGCCCGTAAAATGCGGAGGCATATTTGGCCGAGTAGGCCAGAATGCGGGTGTGAATGTACTGGTTTCCATCCAGTGCCTGGCGAATCCGTCCAACGCGTCCATCCATCATGTCGGAGGGAGCCACGATGTCCGCGCCTGCGGCAGCTTCCACGACGGCCTGGCGCACCAGGGCCTCCAGCGTGACATCGTTTTGCACATAGCCGTGCGCATCGATGATGCCATCCTGGCCGTGACTGGTGTATGGGTCCAGCGCCACGTCGGTAATGATGCCCAGTTCGGGGAAGCGCTGTTTGAGGGTGCTCACGGTACGGGGCAACAGACCTTCGGGGTTCCAGGCTTCGCTTGCATCCAGGGACTTGAGGCTGGAGTCGATCACCGGAAATAGCGCCATGGCCGGGATGCCCAGGGTCAGGCAGCGTTCGGCCGTGACGAGCAGGCGGTCCAGGGTTTGGCGATGGATGCCCGGCATGGAACTTACCGGTTCTTCGCGATTCTGTCCTGCAATGACGAAAGCAGGGTAAATCAGATCGTCAGCGCTCAGGCGATGTTCTTGAACCAGTCGGCGCGAAAAGGCGTCGTGGCGATTGCGGCGAAGCCGGCGTCCGGGAAAGCGGCCCAGAGTTTCCATGATGAGTTCTCGGTCAGGGTGAAATGAGGGAACTTAACCGACCTTGGGTACTCTGACAACTGGTTGGTGCAAGATCCAACGCCTGTCTTCTCCCTAGGGCAGGCAGTTGCCACTTTGAATGGCATTCGCCCCTGTGATGCGTTCCCCGCCACAGGGGCATTTTTTCGGGTTCAAGCCTGCTGCGGCTGGTACAGGCGGGCGATTGCCGCATCAGCAGCTTCCAGTCCTTCCCGGGACACGCTCGAAAATGCAATGACTTCAAGACGTTGTCCAAAATCTGCCAGGTTTTCCCTGACTTCGCGCAGGATCTGGAGCTTGGCACCCCGCCCCAGCTTGTCTGACTTGGTCAGTAACACCACCACGGGTTTGCCACTGGGTAAAAACCAGTCCAGGAGCTGACGATCCAGATCTGTCAGCGGGTGCCGGATGTCCATCAGAACCACCAGGCCACGCAGTGATTTTCGGGCCACCAGATAGTCGGAAAGCAGGACTTGCCAGTGATGCTTGACGGCCAGGGGCACCTTGGCGTAGCCGTAGCCGGGCAAGTCCACCAGATACCGCTGCTCCCCCAGACTGAAGAAATTGATGTGCTGGGTACGCCCGGGCGTCTTGCTGGTGTACGCCAGTCGTGAGCGATTGGCCAACACATTGATGGCGCTGGATTTTCCGGCGTTGGATCGGCCGGCAAAGGCCACTTCCACCCCATCATCCGGGGGCAGTCCTGCCCAGTCGTTGGCCGTGGTGAAGAATTCGGCTTTCTGGAAGAGCGACATGGCTGCTAATCGAGATGCGTGAACACGGTTTTTGCCGCATCCAGCGTTTGTTCCAGCTCGGCCGTGCCGTGCACGGAAGACACAAAGCCCGCTTCAAAGGCGGAAGGTGCAAGGTAGACGCCCGCATCCAGCATGCCGTGAAAAAAGTGCTTGAAGCGTTCCTTGTCCGAGGTCAGGACTTCACCCAGATGGGTGGGCAACGCCTCCCTGAAGTAGAGGCCAAACATGCCGCCTAGGGAACAGCTCGAGAGGGCGAATCCGTGTTGCTGTCCAATGCGCACAATCCCTTCCGTGAGGGCACGGGTCATTTCGCCCAGACGGTCGTAAAGCCCGGGCTCCATGGCCAGTTTGAGATTGACGAGTCCCGCCGTCACTGCAACGGGGTTGCCCGAGAGCGTGCCCGCTTGATACACGGGCCCCAGCGGTGCCAGATATTGCATGATGTCGCGGCGACCTCCAAAGGCAGCCAGTGGCATGCCGCCGCCGATGACCTTGCCCAGTGTGGTCAGGTCAGGACAAATGCCGTAAATGGACTGCGCCCCACCCAGGGCCACCCTGAAACCGGACATGACTTCGTCGAAAATCAGCAGGGCGCCATGGGCCTCGGTCAGTTGGCGCATGCGTGTCAGAAATTCGGGCCGGGGAAGGACCATGTTCATGTTGCCGGCCACCGGTTCCACGATGACCGCCGCGATGGTGTCGCCCGCCTGCGCAAAGAGGGATTCCAGCTGGGGGATATCGTTATAGTTCAGCACGATGGTGTGGGCCGCCAATTCCGCCGGAACGCCACCCGAGTCGGGCTGGCCAAAGGTCAATGCGCCCGAACCTGCCTTGACGAGCAAAGCATCGCCGTGGCCATGGTAGCAGCCGTCGAATTTGACGATCTTGCTGCGTCCGGTAAACCCTCGCGCCAGACGAATGGCGCTCATGGTGGCTTCGGTGCCCGAACTGGTCAGGCGGACCTGTTCGATGGACGGGACGAGGCGGCAGACCAACTCGGCCAGTTCAATTTCAAGCTCGGTGGGCGCGCCAAAACTCAGTCCCTTGCCGGCGATTTCGCGAACGGCCTCAATGATTGCCGGGTGGGCGTGGCCGTGCAGCAGTGGGCCCCAGGAACATACATAATCGATATATTCACGGCCATCCGCGTCCCAAACACGGGGGCCCACCCCACGTTCAAGGAAGCGTGGCACACCGCCCACCGCCCGAAATGCGCGAACGGGCGAATTGACGCCACCGGGAATGTGGAGTTGGGCGCGATCAAAAAGCTGGTCGTTGAAACGGGTCATGGCGTCCTTGAAAATGATGGTTGAATTGGCGGGCCGTTTCCGAAATATCGGGGGCCTCGAACAGGGCTGAAATGACGGCCACCGCATCGGCGCCGGCCGCGACCAGGGTATCCACCTGATCCAGATCTATGCCGCCGATGGCAACGATCGGGATATCAAGCCGGCGGCGGGCTTCGCGCAGCAGGGGCAGGGTGGCACGCGCTGCGCCGGGCTTGGTCCGGGAGGGGAAAAAACTGCCAAAAGCAACATAGCTGGCCCCGGCCCGTTGTGCTTCCAGTGCCAGCTCGAGCGAATCGTAGCAGGAAATCCCCACTAAAAGCGGGCGCTCACTTTCAGAATGCCCCTTATTCCAAGAGGTGCTGTCATCGCGGCCCAGATGGACTCCAGCGGCGTTACAGGCGCGTGCCAAGGCGATGTCGTCGTTAACGATGAGGGCCACGCCCTGGCGTTTGCATTGCAGTGCCAGAGCCTGTGCCTGCGCTTCGCGCAGTGAGGGTGCAAGGGTTTTGGCGCGGTACTGCAGTACGGTTACCCCCCCGTCGATGGCCTGCTGAACCTGGCCGAGCAGACGGGTCGTATCCGCAATTT
>JAJZEH010000081.1 GCA_021805725.1 Pseudomonadota bacterium
GAGACTAAAACCGGATTGGATTGGGCGTACAATCCCCGCATGTTCACTCACGCCACCATGCAAAAAGCCATTCTGAACAATATTCCTGACCAGGCCTGGCTGAAAGATCTGGAGTCCCGTTACATCCTCGTCAACGAAGCCTTTGTTGCGGCAAGCGGCCTGACCGAACAAGATATCCTTGGCAAGACCCCCGCCGAAGTATGGCCAACAGACTGGGGCATGCGCTACATGGACACCGACCGTACCGTCGTTGCATCGGGTCAGCGCATGCGTTATGAAGAGCAGCGTCAGGGTCCTGATGGTCAATTGCACTGGTATGACACCATCAAAACGCCAATGCGCGACCTTCAGGGCATGATTACGGGTACCGTGGGTATTTCTCGCGACATCACCGACCGTAAACAGATGGAACAGGAATTGCTGGAATCCCGCACCCAGCTTCGCGAACTTTCTGCCTATCTGCAATCTATTCGGGAAGAAGAACGTACGCGTATCTCGCGCGAATTGCATGACGAATTGGGGCAGTCGCTTACGGCCATTCGATTGGGGCTGGGTGTCATGGAAGCGCAGGGGTCTGCGGTGTCTGAGGCCTGGAGAAACAACCTGAATTCACTCAAGGCCATTACCGACACGACGGTGGTGGCCGTGCAGCGCATCGCTGCAGATCTGCGGCCCCCGCTGCTGGATGAATTGGGGCTGGCTGCCACCATGGAATGGCTGCTGGAATCGTTCACCAGTCGTACCGGCGTCGCCCACGAATTGCTGTTGCCCGCCAGCCCCTTCCAGTACAGCGCTGAAATCAGCACGGCACTTTTTCGTATCATGCAGGAAGCGCTCACCAATATCAGTCGTCATGGCCAAGCCACCCAGGTGGTGGTGGATCTGGGCGAATCCGATGAAGCGTTGACGCTCAAAATCATCGATAACGGCAGGGGCATGGACGAAGCCGCGCGCTCTGCTGGCAAAGGGCTTGGCCTGATGGGCATGCGGGAGCGCAGCATCATGCTGGGAGGCCGGTTGGACATCATCAGCCGACCAGGATCGGGGACGCGCATCGAGGTGCGGATTCCGAAATGATGATTCGTGTATTGATTGCCGATGACCACGAGATCATCCGGGATGGTTTGAA
The DNA here is from genome assembly GCA_021805725.1 of Pseudomonadota bacterium. Next base: position 1,130 of record JAJZEH010000081.1, read on the forward strand.
GCAGATCATTGCCATGCAATCCGACATGGCCGTGATAGGCGAGGCCGCCAACGGTCATGAACTGCTGGTTCTGCTGCGTGACACAAAGGCACATATCCTCCTGCTGGACATGTCCATGCCAGGCAAGAGCGGGATCGCCCTGATCCAGCACATTCGCAGCAGCTGCCCCACGCTTCCCATCCTGGTGTTGAGCATGTATCAGGAAAGCCAGTATGCCGTGCAGGCCATCCGGGCGGGTGCCTCGGGTTACGTCACCAAGAGCACGGCATCGAGCCAGTTGATCGATGCCATCCGCCAGATCGCCAAGGGCGGTACGGCCATTCCCCAGGGTGTGGCCGAGAAACTGGTCAAGCAGATGCACCAGCCCACACCCACGCTGCCGCATACCTTGTTGACTCCCCGAGAGTTTCAGATTTTCCAGCTCCTCGTGGAAGGGCATGCAATCAACGATATTGCCCAGGCCCTGGCGCTGAGCAACAAAACAGTCAGTACCCATAAAGCCAATATCCTGGAAAAAATGGATATCCCCACCACGGCGGGGCTGGTGTACTACGCGCTGAAGCAGGGCCTTATCCACGAGGCTCCCTAGGAAAATCCCTAGACGCAAATCAGGTAATTCCGATTTCAATTCGCATCCGGAATGCGCATGCTTGAATCCATTGATCCTTCCTGAGGGAGATGTGATGAGAACCACTCGGCCCGTGTGCCTTGCCGAACGTGGCATGGTTGCCACAGCGCATTACCTGGGCTCTGCTGCAGCACTGGATGTGTTGAAGGAAGGGGGCACTGCGGTGGATGCGGCGATATGCGCTGCAAGCACCCTGGGCGTCGTGCTTCCGCACATGATCGGCATCGGTGGCGATGCTTTCTGGATGATCTACGATGCAAAAACCAAATCACTCTCGGCGTTGAATGGCAGCGGCCCCTGCGGAAATTCCATTTCCCTGCAGGATTACCGTGGACAGGACGCCATCCCCAGTCGCGGCCCGCTGTCCGCCATTACGGTGCCCGGTGCCGTTGACAGTTGGGGATTGGCTCACCAACGTTTTGGGACCATGCCGTTGCAGCGGCTTCTGGAGCCCGCCATCTACTACGCGCGTCACGGCGTACCGGTGAGTCAGGATGTTGGCCAGTGGATTCAGGATGATGTGAAAACGCTGGCAGAGGATCCGGGCTCGGCGGGCATTTTTCTGACCCAGGGTCGTGCGTACCGAGCAGGCGAACGCCTTTGCCAGGAAGCCCTGGCAAACACTCTGGAAACCATTGCCCAGCAGGGTACGCGCAGTTTTTATACGCATGCTTCACAGCACATTGCCCGATATTTAAAGGCGCGGGGCGGACTGCTTACGGCAGGAGATTTTGAAGGGTACGGCGCCAAATGGGTTGCTCCCCTCAATTCCAGTTACCGTGGTTACCAGGTCTGCCAGGTTCCTCCTCCCTCGCAGGGGATTGCCGGACAGCTCATCCTGAATTTTCTGGCAGGGGTGGATATTCCCGCCCTGGGACCGCATTCGCCCCAGTATTACCACGCCATGATTCAGGCCATCAAATGGGCTTTTCAAAAACGGGATATGTACCTCACCGATCCCGAATTTCATGCCATACCCATCGCCCGGCTACTTGATCCTGCCCTGGCCCACGCCGAGCGCAAGGTCTGGCTTCAGGATAGTCGGCGCAACCACGATAACCGGCAGGGTGGCAGTGACACCACCTTTATCAGCATTGCTGATCAGTACGGCAATGCGGTGGGACTGGTACAAAGCCTTTACTTTGATTTTGGCGCTTGCGTCACGGACCCGGAGACCGGCGTACTGCTGCAAAACCGCGGGAGCTTTTTTTCTCTCGACCCCACACATCCCAACGTATTGCAGGCAGGCAAACAGTCTGCTTCAACCCTCATGTCGGGCATGCTGTTCAAGGAAGGGCAGCCCTATCTGGTGTACGGAACCCAGGGGGGCGAAGTTCAGCCCCAGACCCAAACCTCACTGGCGACCCGCATCGTGGATTTTGGCATGGATGTTCAATCCGCCATCGAAGCACCGCGCGTGCTCTATGGGCGCTCCTGGGGTGACACTTCCAACAAGCTGTTGCTGGAGTCCAGCGCTCCGCAGAATGTCTTTGATGCGTTACGCGGCATGGGCCACCCGGTGGAAACGGTCACTTGGCCTTATCCCCGCATGGGCACCGCGCAAGCCGTTCGGCTGCGCGGTCCGTGGTCGCCTTTTTTTGAAGGGGGGGCCGATCCGCGTGGTGAAGGAATAGCCCTGGGATTTTAAGAGGAGCGTGAGCGATGGAAATGGATCTTTTGATTCGCAATGTCCGGGTGTGGGATGAAAAGCCACTACAGGACATCGGTATCCGCGGCGGCCGGATCGTGGCCCTGGAAGAAGGAATCGAGGGCGCGGCCGCAGAAGTCATCGAGGCAGGTGGGCGCGCCGTGATCCCGGGGTTTGTGGAACCCCATTTACATCTCGACAAGGCATTCCTGCACCGGCGCCTGCCCGCCCGCCTGGGCACGCTGGAAGAGGCCATCCGGGTTACTGGCATCCTGAAAGCAAAGCAGGAGCGTGCGGATGTGCTGGAACGTTCACGGCGGGTTCTGGACATGGCCATCAGCCACGGCACCACAGCCTTGCGTGCCCATCCTGATGTGGACCTGATTCAGGGACTGATCGGCGTGGAAACCTTGCTGGAATTAAGAGAAGAATACCTTCCACTCATCGACATCCAGATCGTGGCCTTTCCGCAGGAGGGCATTCTCAAATCCGCAGGCACTTACGATTTGATGGAAACCGCCATGAAAATGGGGGCAGATGTAGTGGGCGGTTGCCCCTATAACGAACTCAACTGGGAAGATACGAAGCGTCACATCGACATGGTGTTTGAGATGGCCATGAAACACGATGCCGACGTGGACATGCACGCTGACTTTTCTGACGATACCAATGACCAACGTTTCGCCTCGTCGGCCTATGTCGCCCAAAAGACCATTGAGACGGGCTACCAGGGTCGTGTCTCGCTGGGGCATGTCACAAGCCTTGGTTCCCTGGACCCTGAAGCGCTGCAACCCATCATCGAGCAACTGCAGAAGGCGGACATCAGCATCGTGACACTGCCTGCCACTGACTTGTACTTGAGCGGGCGCAGGGATCAAAAAAACCAGCGACGCGGCCTGACACCGATTCGGGCGCTGCATGGCGGTGGGGTCAACGTGGCCTATTCCTCCAATAATATCCGCAATGCCTTCACGCCTTTTGGCAAGGCGGACATGCTGATCATCGGAAATTTGCTTGCCCATGCCGTGCAATTTGGCACGCTGGAGCATCAAGCGGCCATCCTCGATATGGGCACGATCAATGCTGCCCGTGCCATCGGCATCTCAAAAGACTACGGCATTGCGGTTGGCAAGCAGGCCGATTTGGTCATCCTGGATACCCAACTGGTGGCTGACGCCCTGCTCGACATACCCGCACGCTCATGGGTGATCAAGCGCGGCCGCGTTGCTGCCGTGACGCAACATTCCTGTGAAATTCGTCATGCTGCACCCTGCAATGTTCCACACCATCACCATTAGAGGAGAGCTTCATGAAAAAACCACCTGCTGAAGTGGTTGCATCCCTGCTTGCTGTTACGACCATCTTCATTTCCATGCCGCCCTGGCATTTGCCTCCTTGGGCCATTTTCATCAGTTGGGCGGGCACTTTCGCCATGGGTGGGCCCAGTGCACAAAATCTCAAGCGCATCTGGATGGCCATGCCCGTGGGCTCGCTGGCAGCCTTTCTGATCGTACTGTGCTTTAATCAGGCTGCGCTTCATTTTTCAGGGGACAGCTTCACGATGGCGCAAGTGGTGATTCTGTTCTGCCTCAACGGCAGCATGATGTTTCTGGCGCGGATTTTTCCGGCACTGAGCTTCATCCCCGGGATGTTTTTTGGCTTTGCATCCTACTTTGCAACGGTTTTTGGCGGGTTTGGACCCGTGCCACACGACCCCGTTGCCGCGTTGGGTGCCGTCATCCTCATGAATGCCCTGGGGCCAGCCTACGCATGGATGAATGCCAGGTGGTCCGCCCCGCACGGCGATCACCATTAACGTCAGTAATTATCCTGCACGGTTCCAGTGCGTCCTCATTGGCCCGGAGCGCCGTCCAGCGCACCGGGCTTTTTTTGGTTTTGATGTTTTTGACGGTTTGATCTAGGAAATTCCTTAGTAGCCAATCAGCCGAATCTGATTCATTAATTTTGTTTCGTTACGCATTCTGTCTTCTGCTCATGCAGTTCCAATAA
>JAJZEH010000039.1:0-406 GCA_021805725.1 Pseudomonadota bacterium
TGCCTTGCTCAAGAAGTTGCCACAGCGCATTCGCCGGGATCTCGTCCCCCTGCCCCCTTTCATCACCGCATTTCTGGAACGCTACGGCCCACAATCTGGCGCACTGACCCGTTGCCTTGCAGAATTCATCCAGATGCGCACGGGAACCCTCCTCCATGCCGGGGACTGGAGCGACGTACCCGATCATTTGCAAATGAACGTGCGCCTGTTGGACCCTGCGGGTAACGAAGTCGGCAGCGGTCGCGATCTCAAGACGTTGCGCGAGCTATGGAGCGGGGAAGCTCGCAGCGCCTTGCGCGAGACCCCGGACACCGGCTTGACACGCAGCGGCCTGACCAGTTGGGACATGCACGATATTCCCGCCTTGCTGGTGCTGGACCGGCGTGGCATCAAAGTTCCTGCGTTC
>JAJZEH010000039.1:416-19004 GCA_021805725.1 Pseudomonadota bacterium
GTGGAGAGTGAAGCCGAGGCCAATCAATTGACACGGCTAGGCATTCTGCGCTTATGCCTGTTGGAGCTGCAACCCCTGGTCAAGGCCGGCACGCGTTCCATCAGCGCACTGACCGCCATGACGCTGCAATATGCCCTCCTGCCTGGAGACACCGCCCAGATCCCATCCGAAGCGCTGAAAAGCGAGCTGGCAGAACGCGCCATGCGCGAGCTGATACCCGACACCAGCGGACAGATCCGCACTCGGGTTGCCTATGAAACCCTGCGCGAACGGGTACGCATCCACTGGGTTGCCAAGCTCAACGAAACGGCGCAGTTGGCGCTGCCAGCCTTGAAAACCTATCAGGAAGTGCGCAATGCTCTAGACAAGGCCAGCAATGGACCATTCAAGGAAGCTCTCACTGACATCAGGCTGCACCTCGACCAGCTCATGCAGCGCGGCACGTTGCGCCATACCCCCCTTGTGCAACTGAAACATTATCCACGATATTTGCGTGCCATTCTGGCGCGCCTGGAAAAACTGCCTCATGACCGCGCGGGTGATGCCAAAAAATCGCGGCAACTGCACGGTTTACTGCAACCCTGGACGCGTGCCCTGGAAACGCATGGCCCATCGGTTGAGTTGGATCAATTTCGCTGGATGCTGGAGGAGTTGCGGGTATCGCTGTTTGCCCAGGCTCTCAAAACACCCTACCCCGTCTCTGAGAAACGCCTGCAAAAGCATTGGGAAACATTGATGCATGGTGGGCCATCATCGAAAGGCAAGCTATAATGCGCGCACTTAGTGCAAGGAGACATTTCATGAAACTGTCGTACCCCGTTCTGATCGTCACTGCCCTTCTGGCACTTTCACCACTATCGCAGGCAGACACCACGCAAAAGCGAGCTCAAACCATGACCTTGAACGGAATGACCCTGATTGACACACGGCTGGGTACCGGTGCAGTTGCCCGCCCTGGCAACACCGTCGTCGTACATTACACCGGATGGCTTTACGATCCCACAGCCCCTGAGTTTAAAGGACAGAAGTTTGACAGTTCCGTGGATCGGGGCGAACCCTTTTCCTTTCCGCTGGGCGCAGGCCGCGTGATCCGCGGTTGGGACGAAGGGGTGGCGGGCATGAAAGTGGGCGCCAAGCGCACGCTGCTGATCCCCCCAGAATTGGCTTATGGCAGTCGCGGCGCAGGCCGGGTGATTCCGCCCGATGCCACGCTGATTTTTGACGTGGAACTACTGGAAGTCCGCTGACCCGTACAGCACCACATGGACCCGATAGGGTCCATGTGCACCGATCACGATGGTCTGTTCGATATCGGCGGTGCGTGATGGACCAGAGACAAAATTCACGGCACGCGGCGGCAAGCCGCGTTCCGCTTTCATGAGGTCCCAGGCTTCTTCCATTCCAGGAACGATGCGTTGTACGTCCACGATGGCGATGTGCGTCTCGGGTAGCAGGCTGACTGCCGCGGGTGTGTCGTGACCTGACAGCAACATCAACGTACCTGTTTCAGAAATGGCGCAAAACGCTCCGGTAACGCCGACCAGATCATCAGCATGGGCTTCTCTGGCGGCGAAAGACAAGCCCGCACCTGTCCAATCCATGTGCTTTAATCCGGGCCAGACCACGCCGTTGAGCGGCAACTCCTTGGCCTTGAGGTAGCGCGCTATGGCTGCAGGTGCCTCTGACAAGGTGGCTATGCGATCCACCGTGGTACCAAGCATCTCAGAGCGTTTCTGAAAACGGTCTGCCTCCTTGTCCCACTTGTAAGCAGGCCGGGGGCCGCGATGATTCTGCCTGATATGCTCTTCGACCAGGATGCACTCGTCGCCCGGTTTGTCTCCACGCAATCCCAAACCGCGACGGACTCGCGCCAGAATATTGTCCCGTGCGCTCATGAATGCTTGTTCCGATAGAGTTCACGAAAGGTCTTCCCCTGCGGTGCCGGCATATCCCGGCCTTCGGTCCAGCCATCCAGCCCAGGCAACCGGTGCAGCAGCCCCTTCTTTCCTCCCAGCATGCCCAGGAAGCGCACACTCAGTTGCGTGAGCAGGGCATACAGGCGTGGATGGTTGGCAAGGCTGCGCCAGGCATGGATGGAGAGGCGCTCATACCAGGGTCGCAACCCCTGTTCAAAGGATTTTTCGCGCAGTACGCGCATCAATTCCGGCAGGGGGATCTTGACCGGACAGACCACTTGGCACGCGCCGCACAGCGTCGAGGCCTGGGGCAAGTCGAGGGCATTTTCAAGCCCCACGTAGGACGGTGTCAGGATGGCGCCGATGGGTCCGGGATAAACCCAGCCATAAGCATGACCGCCGATGTTTTGATATACCGGACAGTGGTTCATGCAGGCACCACAACGTATACAACGCAGGGCCTTTTGTTGCATTTCCGTGCCAAGCAGGCGCGAACGGCCGCTGTCCACCAAAATAATGTGCGATTGTTCGGGCCCATCAAGGTCACCTTCCTGGCGTGGACCGGTTAGCATCGACACGTAATTGGTGATGGACTGTCCGGTGGCCGAACGCGTGAGCAAGCGCAGGATGGTTGAGAAATCGTTGAGGGTGGGCAATACCTTCTCAATGCCCGTGATGGCCACATGAATTCGGGGAAGGGTGGTGACCATGCGCCCATTGCCTTCATTGGTGACGATCACCACCGAACCGGTTTCGGCAATCAGAAAGTTACCCCCGGAAATACCCATGTCAGCCGAGAGAAAATGTGGCCGCAGTTGCTCCCGAGCCTCCCGGCACAGCGCAGGAATGTCCGTGCTCAGCGGCGTATGGTGCTGTTCTGAAAACAGCTGTGCCACTTCCTCCACGCTTTTGTGGATGGCAGGGGCGATGATGTGCGAGGGAGGCTCATGGGCGAGTTGCAGAATGTATTCACCCAGGTCCGTTTCAATGGCCTCCATGCCCGCTGCTTCCACGGCATCATTGAGGCCCGACTCCTCGCTTACCATGGACTTTGACTTGACGATTTTCTTGACGCCGTTGGCTTGCGCAATCTCGATCAAAATGCGGTTGACGTCCTGCGCGGTTTCAGCCCAGTGCACTTTCGTACCACGGACAAGCGCTCGTTCCTCGAAAATCATGAGATAGCTGTCGAGGTTGGCAAGGCTGCGATCCCGAATGGCGGCGGCAGCAACACGGATTTCTTCCAGATTATCCACTTCCGTCATCACGGCAGCACGAGCTTCCACGAAACGCCCCCCGAAACGTTTCATGTTCCGTTGCAACAACGGATCGATCAGCTTGCGCCGAACATTTTTCTTGAAGGAAAACGAAGTGAGTTGCATCAGTCCTGTTCCCCTTCCGACCCTGCCAGCACCTCGGCTACGTGAAGGACCCGTGTGGTTTCATCTCCCAGCCGCCGCAGCCGCCCTTCGATGTTGAGCAGGCACCCGAGATCTCCTCCGACAATGGCATCAGTCTTTGTGGCCAGGGCATCCTGGCACTTGTTGTCCGCCATGCGGGTGGCGATCTCACCCAGCTTGATGGAAAACGTGCCGCCAAATCCACAACAGATTTCCGCCTTGTCCATTTCCTGCAACCTTGCCCCTGCCACCCGTGCTATCAACTGGCGCGGCTGTTGCTTGATGCCAAGTTCGCGCAAGCCGGAACAGGAGTCGTGGTAGGTGATGCTGCCCCGGAAGGTGCTTTGAAGATGATCCACTTTCAGTACGGTGACCAGAAAGTCGGTCAACTCGAAAGTGCGGGAGGAAAGCGCATCAAGCCGCGTCTGCAACGCTGGATCTTCAGGAAATAGTTCTGCGTAATGACAGCGGATCATGCCTGTGCAGGAACCACTGGGTGCAACCACATAATCGAAAGAGTCAAAATCGGCCAGAAACCGGCGCGCCATGAGGCGTCCGGATTCACGATCACCGGAATTGAACCCGGGCTGCCCGCAACAGGTTTGATGGGGGGGGACCACGACTTCACAGCCGGCGTCCTGCAACAGCTTGAGGGTGGCAAACCCTATCCGCGGACGCATCATGTCCACGAGACAGGTGACAAAAAGACCAACACGCATAAAAAGCCCTGCCTTGGTTCAGAGTTGCCCGACTGTCACCTGACTATGCGCTTCCAGCCACTTGCGAACACGGTTGGCGTCACCAATGCGGGCATGCTTGCCACGAGAATCGAGCAACACGATGACCATGGGATGACCGCTGATGGTTGCTTGCATGACGAGACACTGGCCGGACTCATTGATGAATCCCGTCTTGGATAGTCCGATATCCCAGTCGGGTTTGGCAACCAAGGGATTGGTATTGCGAAATACGATGGGCCGACCGCGAAATCCAACAGGAACCGATATGGAGGCTGTGGTCGTGATTTCGTGGATGAGTGGATATTGCATGGCAGCCTGGACCAGAATGGCCAGATCATGCGCAGTGGAAACATTGTTGCCGTTCAGCCCGGAAGAGTCTTCGAAATGGGTGCTGGTCATTCCCAGGCGCGCTGCTTCAGCATTCATTCGTTCCACGAAGGCATGAATGCCTCCAGGATAGGAGCGGCCCAACGCGGAGGCGGCCCTGTTCTCGGAAGCGATCAGGGCCATGCGCAGGAAATCCAGGCGGCTGGCATGCACCCCTACGCGCAGATGGGAACGGGTGAAGCGCAGGGTGTCCACATCTTCGTCCGAAACGGCAATCTGCTCATTGAGGTCCTGTGCGGACTCCAGCACCACCAGTGCTGTCATGAGCTTGGTGATGGAAGCGATGGGGTGGATGGGATCAGGATTTTTTGAAAAAACCACTTGCTGCGTGGTCTGATCGATGACGAGGGCCGTGGACGACAGCAACGCCATGGAGGAAGGATCTGATGCGACGGCGTGATGGTGGTGGTTACGAGCGGCCTGTGCTGAAGGCATCAACCCCATCAGCAGAACCCACAGGATCAATCCGTATCGCATTGCGCTACTGCTTGAACGACTCATCTTTCCCCTCACGCCTTTATAGCCGTAACAATACAAAAAATCAGCCGGTTACGCAACATTATTCTGCTTTTGCTGCAAGATCCACATGCGGGCATAAGCCCCGTTGGCCGCCAACAAGGCCTCATGCCGCCCGCGTTCCACGATGCGGCCATCCTCCATCACCAGAATCTGGTCGGCATCCACGATGGTAGACAGGCGATGGGCAATGACCAGCGTGGTGTGGTGGCGGGCAATGGAAGCCAGTTCAGCCTGGATATCCTTTTCTGAGCGGGAATCCAGCGCCGAGGTGGCTTCATCAAAAACCAGGATTTGCGGACGCTTCAAGAGGGTGCGCGCGATGGCTACACGCTGCTTTTCTCCGCCGGAGAGCTTGAGCCCGCGTTCTCCCACCAGCGAGTCATAGCCATCTGGCAATTTCAGGATGAAATCGTGGATGTGCGCAGCCTGGGCCGCGCGAATCACCTCATCCCTGGATGCTCCTGGGCGACCATAGGCGATGTTGTAATACACAGTGTCATTGAACAACACCGTATCCTGGGGGACGATGCCGATAGCCGCGCGCAGCGATTGCTGGTTTACGGTGCGGATATCCTGGCCATTAATCAGGATGCGTCCCCCATTGACTTCATAAAAACGAAACAGCAGTCGTGACAAAGTGGACTTGCCGGCACCACTGGGGCCCACCACGGCAACTTTTTGCCCCGTGGGAATTTCAAAATCCACCTGTTTGAGGATGGGGCGACGGGCATCATATGAAAAATCCACCAATTCAAACCGGACGGCGCCCTCACCTACCACCAGATCAGGCGCACCGGGCAAATCGCTGACCTCGGTGTGTACGGTCAGCAGGCGAAACATGCGATCCATATCCGCCAGTGCCTGCTTGATTTCGCGATAGATGACCCCAAGAAAATTGAGCGGAATGTAGAGTTGCAGCAGTAAGGCATTAATCAGCACAAGGTCACCCACGGTAAGCCGTCCCGCCACCACGCCGTCAGCGGCACGCGCCATCAATGCCACGGATCCGATGCCGATGATCAGGCTCTGGGCTATGTTCAGCGCTGCTAGTGAGGTCTGGCTTTTGACCGATGCCTGCTCCCACTTGCGCAGGTTTTCATCATAGCGCTCCGTCTCCCAGGCTTCGTTGCCAAAGTACTTCACCGTCTCGTAATTGATCAGGCTGTCGATGGCACGCGTATTGGCCTTGGAATCCAGCTCGTTCATGCGTCGCCGGAAGGCGGTGCGCCACTCGGTAATGACGATCGTCATGGCAATGTAGATCACCAGGGTCACGAGCGTAATCAGCGCAAACCAGATATCGTATTTCCAGCCTAGAATGCCTCCCACCAACAGCATTTCGACGAGGGTGGGCAGAATGCTGAACAAGGTAAAGCGCATGAGGCTTTCGATGCCGCGCGTACCACGCTCGATATCACGCGACATCCCGCCAGTTTGGCGTTCCAGATGGAAACGCAGGTTGAGTGCGTGAAGATGCTGAAATACGGTCAGCGCGATGCGCCGGATGGCGTTCTGCGTGACCTTCGCGAACACGCCGTCACGCAATTCATTGAAGAAAGTGGTGGAGAAGCGCAGCACCCCATAACCAAAAATCAGCAGGGCCGGTACGGCAACCAGAACATGTCCGGGCTCAAGCCGGTCAATAATGGCCTTGAGCGCCAGAGGTACGCCCACGTTTGCAACCTTGGCCAGCAGCAGACAGAAGAAGGCCACGGCCACCCTGCCCCTGAAGGCCATCAAGTAAGGCAGCAAGCTGCGGATGGCGCGCCAGTCACCGCTGGTGAAACGGTTGGGCGAAAGGGGGTCGGCTGGACTTCCGGGACGGGTACGCATGGTGGATTTATTCAGTCATCAAACGGGCAGGGTGCAACCTGTGGTCGGTCGTAAGCTCACAGACGCCAAGAAAGCGGGCGGACGGCGCGTAGACTCGATAGCGCTGTCCTGGCCTGTCAGTGCCGTTCCAGGGCAAGGAACAGCCATGCCGTATGGCAAGGCTTTGCGTATCGTCAAGGTCAAGGCGCGGCACCCCGGACAACAAGGTATCGGCAGGAAGCAAACACTTTTCCCGATCATCCATGGAAAGCGCTTCCAGTTGATCTAAGGTCATGGCATCCTCGAGCGTAAAGGGTCCCGTTTCAGTACGCCGCAATCCACTGAGGTAACCGCCGCAACCGAGGGCCGTGCCGATATCCGCAGCTAACACGCGGATGTAAGTCCCCTTGCTGACCTTGATGGAAATGGTCAGCGTCTCGCCATCCCAGGACTCAAGCTTCTGCTCCAGCACTTCAATCTCGCGCGCAGCACGCGTGACTTCGATTCCGGCGCGCGCGTAGTCGTAAAGCGGACGGCCATCCACCTTCAGAGCAGAATGCATGGGGGGATGCTGGGTCTGGACGCCAAGAAACCCTTGCAGAACGGTTTCAATCGTGTCGCGCGTTCCCGTAAATGGTTGCACGGGTGTGATGTTGCCTTCCCCATCGCCGGTGGAACTGCTGTGGCCCAGACGAATGCGGGCCTGATAGGCCTTGGGGGCGTCTAACAGCCAACCGGAAAATTTGGTGGCCTCACCCAGACAAAGGGTCAACAGGCCGGTGGCGTGAGGATCGAGGGTTCCGGTATGTCCTGCCTTGCGTGCTGCCAGGAGGTGGCGAGCCCGCTGCAGTGCCGTATTCGAGGACAGCCCGAAAGGCTTGTCGAGCAAGAGAACACCAGTGATCTCACGGCGCGGCACCCGCTCGGTGCGGATGTTGGCAAGCTCAGGGCTTTTCGTGGTGTTGGGCATCCGAAGCCACCGCCTCATCAATCAGGCTGGACAGGGCCACTGCCCGATCCAGGGTTTGATCTTCGAGAAAGTGCAATTGCGGCATGGTGCGCAAGGTCATGCGGCGCCCCAATTGGCGGCGCAGGAACCCCGCGCCTTCTTGCAACGCCTCGAGTGTGCGGTGCAACGATTCGGATCCGAGGGGAGAACTGACGTACACCTTGGCGTGCGAGTAATCTGCAGACACTTCCACAGCGGTAACGGTGACCATGCCCACCCGGGGATCCTTGAACTCACGCCGGATCAGGTCGGACAGATCCTTCTGGATCTGGTCCCCGATGCGACGACTGCGCGGAAAGGCTGGCAAGTGTGTCGTCCCGGGTTAGAGCGTGCGGGCCACTTCAACGACTTCAAAGGTTTCCAGCTTGTCGCCAACCTGGATGTCGTTGTAGTTTTTGAGGGAAAGGCCACATTCGAAACCGGCCTTCACTTCACGCACGTCATCCTTGAAGCGCTTGAGTGAATCAAGCTCGCCCGTGTGGATGACCACGTTGTCGCGTAACAGACGCACACCGGCGCCACGCTTGATTGATCCTTCCAGGACATAACAACCCGCCACGGCACCCACCTTGGAGATGCGGAATACTTCGCGGATTTCCACCAGACCTGTGATGTTTTCCTTGCGATCTGGCGAGAGCATTCCCGACAGAGCGGCCTTCACCTCATCCACGGCGTTATAGATGATGTCGTAATAGCGCACGTCCACGCCGCTGCTGGAGATCAGCTTGCGTGCGGTGGCATCGGCACGGGTATTGAAACCGATGATCACTGCCTTGGAGGCAAGGGCCAGGTTGACATCCGATTCCGTGATGCCCCCAACGGCGGCATGCACGATGTTGACACGGACTTCATCGGTGGACAGTTTCTGCAGCGACTGGGTCAGCGCCTCATAGGAGCCCTGCACATCAGCCTTGATGATGAGCGACAGCGACTTGACACCACCACCTTCGGTCATCTGGTCAAACATGTTTTCCAGCTTGGCAGCCTGCTGCTTGGCCAGTTTGACATCGCGGAACTTGCCTTGGCGGAACAGGGCGATTTCTCTGGCCTTGCGTTCATCATTGAGAACCATGACATCTTCGCCGGCGACGGGGACCTCGGTCAGACCCTGGATCTCCACCGGAATGGATGGCCCTGCCTCTTCCACGGGATGCCCCGCTTCATCGAGCATCGCGCGAACACGGCCATACGACGCCCCGGCCAGAACCATGTCACCGCGTCGTAACGTGCCCGATTGCACCAGAATGGTCGCCACGGGACCCCGCCCCTTGTCCAGGCGTGCCTCAATGACGATGCCTTTGGCCGGGGTATTCTTGGGCGCCTTGAGCTCCAGTACCTCGGCCTGCAGCAAAACGGATTCAAGAAGCTCGTCGATGCCTTGTCCCGTCTTGGCAGAAACCTGCACGAACTGGGCTTCGCCACCATATTCTTCAGGCAGCACCCCTTGGGCCACGAGTTCGCTCTTGATGCGCTCAAAGTTGGCTTCAGGCTTGTCGATCTTGTTCACGGCCACCACTACGGGCACTTGTGCCGCCTTGGTGTGGTGAATAGCCTCAATGGTTTGCGGCATCACGCCATCATCGGCAGCCACCACCAGAATCACGATGTCCGTGACCTTGGCGCCGCGTGCCCGCATGGCCGTAAAAGCTTCATGTCCCGGGGTATCGAGAAAGGTCACCATGCCCCGCGCCGTCTCAACGTGATACGCACCGATATGTTGGGTGATTCCGCCAGCCTCGCCGCTGGCCACCCGCGTGCGTCGAATGTAGTCCAGCAGCGACGTCTTGCCGTGATCCACGTGGCCCATGACGGTGACCACTGGGGCGCGGGGCTCTGGAATGGCGTCTTCATGCTCACCGCCAGTTTCAGCCAGAAGCGCTTCAGGATCGTCAAGCTTGGCAGGTTTGGCCAGATGACCCAGCTCTTCCACCACAATCATGGCGGTTTCCTGGTCCAGGACCTGATTGATCGTGACCATCATGCCCATTTTCATCAGGGTCTTGATGACTTCAGCAGCCTTGACGGCCATCTTCTGGGCCAGTACAGCTACAGTAATGGTTTCTGGAACCAGCACTTCATGCACGATGGGCTCTGTGGGCGCAGAGAAGGCATGCAAACCATCTTCGGATTTGTGCCCTTTGGCGTGGCGCGACTTCGGATCGCGCCAGGCCGTGCTGCTTCCGGCATCTCCCCGGGTTTTCAAGCCACGACGCTTGTTGCCATCGTCCATCCAGGTAGTCGGTTTCTCGGCTTTCTTGCCACTCTTTTTGGGAGCCGCTTTCTCCGCAGGCTTGGCAGCGGGGCGGTGCAAGGTACCCGTTTTTTCGTCAGCCTTGGGCGCATTCTTTTCTGCCAGGGCTCGTGCTGCAGCCGCTTGTGCTTCGGCCAACGATTTTTCTTCAGCTTCTTTCTTGGCTTTGGCGCGTGCCAGCTTGTCCATGGCATCTGCCGCCTGACGGGCCCTCAGTTCAGCCTGGCGGCTGGCTTCCTGGCTACGCAATGCGCGCTGCGCCTCGTCAATGGGGCTGGCGGGAACACTGGGGGGTGCCTCGACCACCGGGGCAGCCGGTTCGGGCTCAATCGCGGCTTCTGGCACGACTTCGGGCTCGGGCTCTGGCTCGACGACCACCTCAGGTGCCGCCACCATCACGGGCTCGAGCTGTGCAATGACTTCAGGTTCGGGAGCAGGCGCAGATAATAGTTCTTGAGCCTCTTCTTCGCCAGGGGCCAGGGCCTCCATGCTATCGCGCTTGACCAAAACGCGTTTCTTGCGCACTTCCACCTGGATGGTTCGGGCTTTACCCGTTGCACTGTCGGCCTTTTTGATTTCGCTGGTTTGCTTTCGCGTCAGCGTGATGCGGGTCTTTGGCTCAGAGCGTCCATGTTGCTCGCGCAAATGGTCGAGGAGCTGTGTTTTGTCTTTTTCACTGATGCTATCTGCCGCGGTCGATTTACTCACCCCTGCCGCCTTGAGCTGTACCAGCAGCGTTTCCGGGGTGACTTTCAATTCGACTGCAAGATCAGCCACCGTTGCTTTTGCCATTCAAATTCTCCGATACCTCACTCAAACATCGGCGCACGCGCCGTCATGATGAGTTCCTTGGCGCGTTCCGCGTCGATTCCCGTCAGCTCGGACAATTCGTCCACTGCCAAGTCTGCCAGATCCTGGATGGTCTTGATCCCCTTGGAAGCAAAGAGCAGTGCCGTGTCCGGATCCATTCCTGCCATGCTCTGCAAGTCTTCTGCCGCATGCTCGACCTGTTCTTCTGAAGCAATGGCTTCGGTGAGCAGGGCATTGCGTGCTCGACTACGCAACTCATTGACCGTGTCTTCGTCGAATGCCTCAATGGCCAGCATTTCGTTGATTGGAACATAGGCCACTTCTTCCAGCGAGCTGAAGCCCTCCTGGATCAGGATATCCGCCACTTCTTCGTCTACATCCAGACGATTGACGAACAGATCACGAATCTTTGAAGATTCTGCCGCGTCTTTTTCGTGTGCCTGATCCTCGGTCATGATGTTGAGCGTCCAGCCCGTCAGTTCAGAGGCAAGCCGCACATTCTGTCCGCTGCGCCCAATGGCCTGGGCCAGTTGATCCTCGTCCACCACCACATCCATGCTGTGGCTGTCCTCGTCCACACGGATCGAGTTGACCTCTGCCGGAGCCAGTGCGTTGATGACGAACTGCGCGGGGTCTTCAGACCAGAGAATGATGTCTACCCGCTCGCCACCCAGCTCTGCCGTCACTGCCTGCACGCGTGATCCACGCATGCCTACGCAGGTACCGATGGGGTCCAGGCGACGATCGTTGGATTTGACGGCAATCTTGGCGCGGATGCCGGGGTCGCGGGCTGCCGATTTGATCTCCAGAAGACCTTCCTCAATCTCAGGAACTTCCAGCTCAAACAATTTGATGATGAATTCGGGCGCAAGGCGCGACAGAATCAATTGCGGCCCGCGACCGCCCCGCTCCACGCGAGACAAATAACCGCGAACGCGATCGCCAATGCGCAGGTTTTCACGCTGGATCATTTGATCGCGTGGCAACAGCGCCTCGATACGTCCGGATTCGATGATGGCATTGCCGCGATCCAGCCGCTTGACGGTACCGGTGACCAGACTTTCATTGCGTTCCAGAAAGTCATTGAGAATCTGCTCGCGTTCGGCATCACGGATTTTCTGAAAAATCACCTGCTTGGCTGCCTGCGCGCCAATGCGCCCAAAGTCGATGGGCTCCAGGGGCTCTTCGACGACGTCCCCGGGTTGCGCATCGGGATTGCGCAGTACCGCCTGGGACAAGGGAAGCTCCTGGAACTCCGATAGCCAGTCGGCATCGTTGACGACCCGCCACACCCGGAAAGACTTGAAATCACCCGTTTCGCGATCGATTTCGACCCGCACGTCGATGTCTTCTTCACCGTGTTTTTTTCGGGTTGCCGAGGCCAATGCCATTTCCAGCGCGATGAAAACGATGTCGGGATCGACACTCTTTTCACGGGCCAGGGCATCCACCAGCATCAGCACTTCCTTGCTCATAAGGCCTCCAATCAAATCTCAGGAACGAGGTTGGCACGATCAATACCCGCCACCTCTATTTCAAGGGCAACGCCGTCTACATCCAGTACCAGTAAGGTGTCCGAAACCGAAACGATGCGCCCGACAAAATTGCGCTGACCAGCCCGTGGAACGCGCAAGCGCAACTTGACGTCACGCCCTGCAAATCGGGCAAAATCGGCAACCCGCTTGAGGGGCCGATCCAGCCCGGGCGACGAGACTTCCAGGCGGTCGTAATCAATACCCTCAACAGCAAACAGCCGCGTCAACTGGTTGCTGACCGTAGCGCAATCCTCGACTCCAATGCCTTCTGGCTTATCGATGAAAACACGTAAAAGGCCACGCCCAGCGCGCTCCAAATCCACAAATTCGTAGCCCAGGCCAGTCACGGTTTTTTCAATCAGGGCCGACGCTTCCATCCGGACTTCACTCCCGCTGAACCCTGTCAGCAAATAAAAAATGGGCTCGAGGCCCACTTTTTTCAGAAACTTTTCCACCAAGCCTAGGATTATAGCTTATTTTCTAACCAACTGTCCAGAAAATGCACCCCCCAACTCACACCGAAGCCAGTGACGTCAGAGCCCACGGCCCCCAGGCCGCCTTCGTTGCTGGAGGCTGACAGATCCATGTGAATCCAGGGACGCTGTGCCGTGAAACGGGACAGAAAGCGTGCCGCCAGGATGTGATCTGCTGTCCCATCCGCAGTGCATTGTTTTACGTCGGCCACTTTGCTGTCGAGCTGGGGATCGTAATCAGCCGGGAACGGGAATGCTACCACCCGCTCACCCACGGCATCACCCACCGCAACTGCCAGATGGGCCAGCGGGCCGGTGCTGGCAAAAACACCACTGAATCGGCTGCCCAGCGCAGTATGCATGCTTCCCGTCAAGGTGGCGAAATCCAGCATCAGATCTGGTTGCTGGCGTGCAGCCAGCGTCAGGGTGTCGGCCAGGATCATGCGTCCTTCTGCATCAGTATGGATGATTTCGATGGTGGTGCCGTTGAGCGCCTTCACCACATCGTTTTGCTTGTATGCCTGCGGGCTGATGTGGTTCTGGGCCAGCGCCAGCCAGCAATCCACCACCACGGGCAGCCGCAGGCGGCTTACCGCTGACAAGATGCCCAGTGCCACGGCGGATCCGTTCATATCCTCGTGCATGCCATACATGTACTTGGCAGGTTTGAGGTTATGTCCTCCTGTATCAAAGCAAATCCCTTTCCCAACCAGGGCCACCCGTTTGCGTGCCCGAGGGCCGCGATACTGCAGATGCACCACGGCCGCATCGGCGGGGGCGCTTCCCTGTGCCACCGCCACGAAAGCACCTGCACCCATGGCTTTGAGCCGGGACAAGGGGTACTCAGTCAACCGCCATCCTTCTTGCCGTGCCAAGACGCGAATCTGTTGGCGATAGTGAGCGGGCGTGAGTTCGTTGGGAGGAACCAGCGTCAGGCTGCGCGCCAGCGTGTTGCCTTCAGCAATGGCACGGGCCGCCGCGAAACGGGCCTCTTTGAGAACCACGCCCTGCAGGAAAATGGTGCCAAGACCCGCCTTGACCCTGCTTTTACGGGACGGCAAGGCCGCCCCATTAAGCCAGGCGGCGTAGAGCGCTTGACCCGCCACGGCAGCCCGCACAACGGCCTCACCTGTCAGAATCAGGGCCAATGTTTGGGGGCGTTCATCCAGCAAGGGTTTTAGGGCCTTGCACAGGGCGGACTGCTGCTCAAACCGTGAAAGCCCGGGGTTCACCCAGATCCAGGACAACAAAAGCCCTTCGGCGAGCGCACCCACAACGGGCGTGTGCTGCAAAGACTCCGGTGCATCTCCGCGCCGCTGCAAAATGGCCAGCAAGGCTTCCAGTCCGGGAACGTCCTGACCGGCCGCCGGTGGCGCGGACAACACCACGAGCGCATGGCGAATGCCCTGTCGGCGCCAGCCGGACACAGTGCCCGATAGGGGCTTCAACCGTGCCAAATGCTGCTGTCCGAGACCTGCCCTGGTTTGATGTCGCGTGGTTGCCATGATGATCTGATGCAATGTTGTATCCGGGCGATGGTATCATGCCCCCATGCAACAGTACCTCCAGTTTATCGGCGACATTCTGGATCGCGGCGTCACCAAAACTGACCGGACCGGCGTGGGCACGCTCAGCATCTTCGGATACCAGATGCGCTTTGACCTGCGCGCAGGCTTTCCTCTGGTTACTACCAAAAAACTGCACCTGCATTCCATCATTCACGAGTTGATCTGGTTTCTCTCTGGTGACACCAACATCGATTATCTCAAGCGCAACGGTGTCAGCATCTGGGACGAGTGGGCCGATGATCAAGGGAATTTGGGGCCCGTCTATGGCAAACAGTGGCGTCGCTGGGAGACCAGCGATGGCCGTGTCATCGATCAGATGGCGCAGGTGGTGCAACAGATTCGAGGCAATCCGGATTCGCGCCGCCTGATCGTGTCCGCCTGGAACGTGGGTGAAGTGGAACACATGGCGCTACCGCCTTGCCATTTGCTGTTCCAGTTTTATGTGGCCGAAGGCCGTTTGTCCTGCCAGCTCTACCAGCGCTCTTGCGATGCCGGACTTGGCGTACCGTTCAACATCGCTTCCTACGCCCTGCTCACACACCTCGTGGCACATCAATGCGATCTTGAAGTGGGCGATTTTGTCTGGACCGGAGGCGACTGCCACATCTATCTCAACCATGTGGATGCCTTGCGCCAGCAACTGACACGTTCACCGTTGCCGTTACCCAGGCTGTCATTGCTGCGCCGTCCGGAATCGCTCTTTGACTATTGTTTTGAAGACATCTGCATTGAGAACTATCAGGCGCACCCGCACATTCCCATGCGGGTTGCCGTCTAGTCCATCATCGCATTTTAGTGCAGGGCCTCGGCCTTGGCCTCATCAAAGCCAAGCGAGATCTTCTCGTCGGCGTCCACGTCCACCGTCACCTTGCCACCCGAGGCCAAACGACCAAAGAGGAGTTCGTCGGCGAGGGCGCGCCGAATGGTGTCCTGTATCAGGCGCGCCATGGGGCGTGCACCCATGAGCGGATCAAAGCCCTCACGCGCCAGGTAGTTGCGCAACGCATCAGTGAAGGTGGCTTCGACGCGTTTCTCGTGCAATTGAGATTCCAGCTGCATCAGGAACTTGTCCACCACCCGCAGGATGACATCCCGATCCAGCGTGGCAAACGAGATGGTGGCGTCCAGGCGATTGCGAAACTCTGGCGTGAACATGCGCTTGATGTCCAGCAGCTCGTCACCCTTGTGTTCATTGGGCAGGAACCCAATCCCCGTTTTGGTCAGTGAGTCTGCTCCCGCATTGGTGGTCATGATGATGACCGTGTTGCGAAAATCGGCCTTGCGTCCATTATTGTCCGTCAGGGTACCGTGATCCATGACCTGCAGCAGGATGTTGAAAATATCCGGGTGCGCTTTTTCGATCTCGTCGAGCAGCAACACGGAATAGGGATGCTTGGTAATGGCCTCGGTCAGCAAGCCGCCCTGGTCAAAACCTACATACCCAGGAGGAGCGCCAATCAAACGCGACACGGCATGGGGCTCCATGTATTCGGACATGTCAAAACGGATGAGTTCAACACCCAATGTATACGCCAGTTGACGCGCCACTTCGGTCTTGCCCACACCAGTAGGTCCGGAAAAAAGAAAGGAGCCAATGGGTTTTTGCGGGTTGCCCAGGCCGCTACGCGCCATTTTGATGGCCGCTGCCAGCGCGTCAATGGCCTTGTCCTGACCAAAGACCACAGCTTTCAAATCGCGGTCCAGCGTTTTCAGTGCGTTGCGGTCGTTATTGGAGACATTGCGTGCGGGAATGCGGGCAATCTTGGCCACGATGTCTTCGATGTCGCCCTTGCCGATCACTTTTCGCTGCTTCGATTTAGGCAAGATACGCTGAGCGGCACCCGCCTCGTCAATGACGTCAATTGCCTTGTCCGGCAAATGGCGATCGTTGATGAAGCGCGCCGACAGTTCGGCAGCGCTCGTCAATGCAGTTTCACTGTAGCGTACGCCGTGGTGGCTTTCAAAACGGGATTTGAGACCACGCAGAATCTGCACGGTTTCGTCGATGGTGGGTTCCACTACGTCAATTTTCTGGAAACGACGCGAAAGCGCGTGATCTTTTTCGAAAATACCGCGATATTCGGTATAGGTCGTTGCGCCAATGCAGCGTAGCGTACCCTTGGAGAGCGCGGGCTTGAGCAGATTGGACGCGTCCAGCGTACCTCCGGAAGCCGCGCCGGCACCGATAAGCGTGTGGATTTCGTCAATAAACAGGATGCTCGACGGATCTTCCTGCAACTGCTTCAAAACCGCCTTGAGGCGTTGCTCAAAGTCGCCACGATATTTGGTGCCTGCAAGCAGCGCACCCATATCGAGAGAATACACCGTGGCATGTGCCAATATATCCGGAATGTTGCCCGCCACGATGCGACAAGCCAGGCCCTCGGCGATGGCCGTCTTGCCAACGCCTGCCTCACCCACCAACAAGGGGTTGTTTTTGCGGCGCCGACACAGAATCTGAATCACCCGTTCCACTTCCCTGTCACGACCGATAAGCGGATCGATCTTGCCAGCACTGACTTGCGCATTGAGGTTGAGCGTGAAACTTTGCAATGCGCCGCCGCTCTGGCTATCCGCTTCATTGTCCTGCTGCCCACCCTCTTCACGCGGTGTGCCTTGTGGCACCTTTGTGATGCCATGGGCGATGTAATTCACCATGTCAAGACGACTAATGCCTTGCTGATTGAGGAAATACACGGCGTGGGAATCTTTCTCGCCAAAGATGGCGACGAGCACGTTGGCCCCCGTCACTTCCTTTTTTCCGGAAGATTGCACATGCAGGATGGCGCGTTGAATGACGCGCTGAAACCCCAGAGTGGGCTGGGTATCCACATCTCCGTCACCAGGCACCATCGGCGTGTGCTCACGCACAAACTCGGCCAACTCCTTGCGCAGGGCCTCAATATCCGCCCCACAGGCGCGCAGCACGTCTACCGCAGAGGGATTATCCATCAATGCCAAAAGCAAATGCTCCACGGTGATGAACTCGTGACGCTTTTGCCGGGCATCGACAAAAGCCATATGCAGGCTGACTTCCAGTTCTTGAGCGATCATGTTCCGTTTTCCTCCATCACGCATTGCAGCGGATGCTGATGTTGCCGGGCATACCCGGTCACGCGTTCAACCTTGGTGGCTGCAATATCCCTGGGGTAGACCCCACACACGCCTCGACCTTCAGTATGAACCTTGAGCATGACCCTGGTTGCCGCTTCACGATCCAGGGAGAAAAATACCTGCAACACCTGAACCACGAACTCCATGGGCGTAAAATCGTCATTCAGCAGTACGACATTGAAAAGCGAAGGTGGTTTCGCCCGGGTACGCTGTTTTTCAAGAACGGGTTCTGCCGGATTTCGGGTTGCCATGTATTTAGAGTATCTTGCCTGAATCCCTGAATTTTCTAGCGACCAGAATTGCATCACTAATGGGTTCAGTCTAAACAATTCTGGGTTTTTCGCAAGGGTTGTGGCGACCTTTGCAAGCTTTCCCCCCGGAGAATCTCAAATTGGGGTTAACTACTTGACTTACACGGTAAAAGTCGCGTAAAAGATTGTCTGGCGTTTGGTTCAAGATGTCTGCATCACCGGTTTGTCCGTTTGCTGGCCTTGAAACTCAAACCGTTCCGGGTTTACAGGCCCATTTTTATCGATAGGAAAGCAAACAATGGCAACAGGTACAGTGAAGTGGTTCAATGATTCCAAGGGTTATGGCTTCATTACCCCCGATGATGGCAGCGAAGACCTTTTCGCACATTTCTCGGCAATCCAGATGGGCGGCTTCAAGACCCTGAAGGAAGGCCAGAAGGTCTCCTTCGAGGTCACACAAGGCCCCAAAGGCAAGCAAGCCTCCAACATACAGGCTGCGTAATTCCCACCTTCCCTGCCCAACACCGTTGGGCGTGACGGCAAAAAAACCCCCTGCCACGGCAGGGGGTTTTTTTATGCACGACCCGACTGTGTCAAAGATGCTTGATGAGCTCCTGGCCAAAGCCTGAACAAGATACCTGCGTGGCCCCTGGCATCAACCGAGCAAAATCATAAGTAACTGTTTTTGCTGCAATTGCTTTCTTCATGGCGTCGATAATGCAATCTGCAGCCTCAAACCAGCCCATGTGGCGCAGCATCATCTCGGCAGAGAGGATCATCGACCCTGGATTGACATAATCCTT
>JAJZEH010000039.1:19014-20665 GCA_021805725.1 Pseudomonadota bacterium
TGGGAGCCGTACCGTGAGTGGCTTCGAACATGGCCACGGTATCCGACAAATTGGCACCGGGAGCGATGCCGATACCTCCCACCTGAGCCGCCAGGGCATCCGAGATGAAATCGCCGTTGAGGTTCATGGTGGCGATGACGTCGTATTCTTCTGGGCGCAACAGGATTTGCTGCAGGAACGCATCGGCAATGACATCCTTGATGACGATGCCGTTGGGTAATTTCATCCAGGGGCCTCCATCCAGTAATACGGCACCGAACTCACGCTGGCACAAGGCATAAGCCCAGCTTTTGAAGGCACCTTCGGTGTATTTCATGATGTTGCCCTTATGCACGATGGTCACCGACTTGCGCTGATTGTCGATGGCATATTTCACCGCCTGGCGCATCAATCGCTCGGTCCCTTCGCGCGATACGGGCTTGATGCCGATTCCCGATGTGGCCGGGAAACGGATGGCGCTCACTTTCATCTCCTTTTGCAGGAATTCTATGATCTTGCGGGCCTCGGGAGATTCGGCTTCCCATTCGATCCCTGCGTAAATATCTTCCGAGTTTTCGCGAAAGATCACCATGTCCGTCTTTTCAGGCTCGCGCACCGGGCTCGGCACCCCTGTAAACCAGCGCACCGGACGCAAACAGACGTAAAGGTCCAGCTGCTGGCGCAACGCCACATTGATGGACCGAATTCCACCCCCGACCGGGGTCGTGAGCGGGCCCTTGATGGACACGACGAAGTCGCGCACGGCATGCAGCGTTTCTTCGGGCAACCAGACGTTATCCCCGTAAACGCGAACCGACTTTTCACCCGCATAGACTTCCATCCAGGAAATCTGTCGCTTACCGCCATAGGCCCTGGCTATTGCGGCATCCACTACCGTTTTCATGACCGGGGTGATATCCACACCGGTGCCATCTCCTTCCAGGAAAGGGATGATGGGCCGATCCGGAACCTCCAGGGAATAGTCCGATTTGACGCGAATCTTCTCCCCGACCGTGGGGACCTTGATGTGCTGGTACATGATGGCCGTTGCCTCCCATTGAAAAAATACTTGTATCCTATGTCTTATATATGATATATCAATACCCACACGAACGGGAAACTGTTTTCACTTCCCTCCATTTACCCACGGAGCCTGTCATGGCCCTCAACACTTCTGATATTTGCGATCAACTCGGCGAAGCCGCTTACGTGGCAGAGCCCATGTTGGGCAATTATGGTGGCATGACGGCTTTTGGCGGGCAAATGGCCACATTAAAGGTTTTTGAGGACAACACCCTCGTACGGGCCGCTCTGGAAACCCCAGGCTTTGGCCGCGTACTCGTCGTAGACGGAGGCGGATCCTTCCGTTGTGCCCTGGTAGGCGACCAACTTGCCTCGCTGGGCGTGAAGCATGGCTGGGCCGGCATCATCGTTTATGGCTGCATTCGCGACTCACAGACCATGAGTAGCATGCCCATTGGCGTACAGGCCCTGGGAACCCACCCCCGAAGATCCATCAAGAAGGGCGAAGGCGCTGCAGACATTCCGGTCACTTTTGCCGGACGAACCTTCAAACCCGGATCCTGGCTCTATGCGGACGATGACGGCCTGGTCGTCACCACCCGCCGCATGGATCTCACCTAACGTTTACAGGCAGTCACCATTTTTAGGA
>JAJZEH010000091.1 GCA_021805725.1 Pseudomonadota bacterium
CAAGCGTGGTTAGCCCACCCGCTCCGGGCAACAAACCCACGTTCACTTCCACCAGCCCCACATTGGTTTCAAAATGGACGACGCGTCGGTCGCAGTGCAGGAATGCCTCGCATCCACCTCCAAGGGCATAGCCTTTGACGGCAGCAACGGTGGGAATTTGGGAAAAGCGAAGCTGGCGCATCACGTCCTGAAACATTTTTTGTTCAGCACCGAATCCATCCAGACCGGCCCGCGCGTAGATGGTGAGAAAACCATTGAGATCGCCGCCAGCCGAAAAGGGTTCTCCCGGCCCCCAGATCACGAGACCGCGAAAACCGGATTCTGCGCGAGTCACAGCCTTACCTAATCCCTGCAAGGCGCCTGTGTTGAAGGTGCGCATCTTGGTCTTGATGGTGGCGATCAAAAACTCGCCATCCAGTGTCCAGGCGCGCACGAAATCATCTTCAAAAACGGTCGTTCCGGCCGTGGCTGGGTTCTGCCCCGGTCCTGACACCACCGTCTCAGGAAACAGCTGGCGTCGGTACACCGATAGCGTGCTGGGCGGCAGATAACCCTGCGTCACCGTACTCCAGGATCCTGCAGCCGTGTGTACGCCCGTACGCCCATCCGTCACCCAGGCAGGCAAAGGCTCGCTGGACAAGGCGTGTCCCGCTGCAATGTCGTCAGCGATCCATTGCGCCACGGTCTGCCACCCTGCCCGCTGCCAGGTTTCAAACGGGCCTTCCTGCCAGCCAAAACCCCAACGCAAGGCAAAATCGACATCGCGAGCCGAATGGGCAATATGGGCAAGATGCACAGCGCAGTAGTGAAAAATATCGCGATAGAGCGCCCACAGGAACTGGGCCTCCGGGTGGCCCGAGCGCCTCAGGGCCGTCATCCGTTCAGCAGGAGGCAGCTTCAGAAGGGCGGCAACTTCAGCGGCCGCCTTGCCACCACCAGCCACATAGTCGAAGGTGACGGGGTCCAGGCGCAGAATGTCGCGCCCCACCTTCTTGTAGAAACCGGCGCCGGATTTGGCACCCAGTGACCCTGCCTCGATCAGGCGCGACACCACCGGGGGCGTGGCATAGGTCGCACGAAAGGAATCATTAGGCAACTGCTCCTGAAGCGTACGGACCACGTGCACCAAGGTATCCAGGCCAACCACGTCCGCCGTACGATACGTAGCTGAACTGGCGCGCCCCAGTTTTCTGCCGGTGAGATCGTCCACGACATCGCAGGTCAAACCGAATTTTTCAGCTTCGATCAGGGTAAACAGCATGCCGGCCACGCCGACGCGATTGGCGACGAAGTTGGGTGTATCGAGGGCACGCACCACGCGCTTGCCCAGACGGGTGGTCACGAATGTTTCCAGGTCATCGAGGATAATGCCTGCTGTGGCTGCCGTGGGGATCAACTCCACAAGGCTCATGTAACGCGGCGGGTTGAAGAAATGTATGCCGCAGAAACGCTGGCGCAGCGCCTCGGGCAATTCTTGCGACAGGGCGGTGATGGAAAGCCCGGAAGTATTGGATGCAAGAATCGTCCTTGACCCCACATGCGGTGCAATTCTGTGATACAGACCGCTTTTCCAGTCCATGCGCTCGCCGATGGCCTCAATGATGAGATCACATTCCTGCAACAGCGGCAGATGCTGATCGTAATTGGCGGGCTGGATCAGGGCTGCATCGGCCACAAGGCCTAACGGCGCTGGTCGAATCTTCTTGAGACGCTCCACGGCCCTGGTGGCGATGGCGTTCTTGTCACCATCGGCAGCGGCAAGATCAAACAACACTACGGGAACACGTAAATTGATCAGATGGGCGGCAATCTGCGCACCCATCACCCCTGCCCCCAGCACGGCGACCTTTCGTACGATGAATCGACTCACGCTCTTGGCTCCCTGTGGATTGTTGAATCAAATAGCTGCAGCAATTGCCATTCCAAGCTCCGTCGTGCTGGCAGTGCCTCCCAGGTCTGGCGTCCTGGGCCCTTGGATCAGCACTTCCTCGACGGCTTTGATGATGGCGTCATGAGCCGCCCGATAACCAGGGCCCTCACCCAGAAAATCCATCATCAGGGCACCCGACCAGATCATGGCGATGGGATTGGCAATGTTGCGCCCATAGATATCGGGCGCAGAACCATGAACGGGCTCGAACAATGAGGGAAACAACCGTTCAGGGTTGAGACTGGCTGATGGCGCAAGGCCGATGGTGCCGGTACAGGCAGGTCCGAGATCCGACAGGATGTCGCCAAACAGGTTGGAAGCGACCACGACGTCAAAGCGCTCGGGACTGAGGACAAAGCGCGCCGTCAGGATATCGATGTGGTATTTGTCCCAGTGTACCGTGGGGTAATCTCCAGCCACGGCCTCTACCCGTTCGTCCCAGTAGGGCATGCTGATGGAAATACCGTTGGATTTGGTGGCAGAGGTGAGATGGCGCCGCGGGCGTTTTTGCGCCAGTTCAAAAGCGTAGCGCAAGATGCGATCCACGCCCTTGCGCGAAAACACCGACTCCTGCACCACGACTTCGCGTTCAGTACCAGCAAACATTCTGCCACCAATGGAGGAATATTCACCTTCGGTATTTTCGCGTACCACCAGAAAATCGATGTCTCCGGGTTTCTTTCCCGCCAGGGGCGATGGTACGCCAGGCATCAGTCGCACCGGACGCAGGTTGACGTACTGGTCAAACTCGCGCCGGAACTTGATCAGGGAGCCCCAGAGGGAAACATGATCGGGTACCACCTCGGGCCAGCCCACCGCGCCGAAATAGATGGCATCAAAATGCTTGAGTTGCTCAAACCAATCTGCCGGCATCATTTCGCCATGACGCTGCCACCAGGCAGCGCTGGCCCATTCCAGCCAGGTCCATTCCAGCGCGATGCCCATCTTGCGGGCTGCGGCTTCCACGACACGAACCCCCTCAGGCATGACTTCCATGCCGATGCCATCCCCAGGGATGACTGCAATCCGATGTGCCATCAATTCCTTTTGGGTGCCAGGCACCCGATACCGATCAACGAGACGGCAATTTTACCGCATTGCCGCTTCACTGAGCAGGAGTAGAATGGCGGGATGCGTTTGGTACTCGATTTTGCCGATCACCCGGGACATGTCATCAGAAGGGTGTTTACTCAACCCAGTGTGGTCCTGAAAGCCTATCACCCGGATGAAGTGAGGCCATTGCTGGACCAGATTGAAGCAGCCACGCGCAATGGGGCCTATGCGGCCGGATACATGAGTTATGAATGCGCCCCGGCTTTTGAACCCAGCGCCCGTGTGCATGCCTCCTTGAGCAAGCCCATCGCGCAATTTGGCGTGTTCGACGCCCCGCAATCCATGCTGCACCCCCCCCTCTCGACCGAGCCGGTGTCCTGCTCACCCTGGAAACTCGACGTTTCTCCGGAGGAATACGCCCAAAACATTCACCTGATTCATGAAGCCATCGAGCGGGGCGACACCTATCAAATCAATTACACGCTGCGGGCCGTATCACGGCTGACAGGGTCAAGCGGCGCCTATTACGAACGGTTGCGTCATGCGCAACGCGCAGACTACTGCGTCTGGCTGGACTGCGGTGACTTTCAGATTCTCTCCATTTCTCCCGAGCTGTTTTTTGCCAGGACCGGCAACGTGGTTACCACCCGCCCCATGAAAGGGACGGTACGCCGGGGCTTTCAACCCGAGGAAGACGCTGCCCTGGAACGCTGGCTTTCCGAATCACGCAAAAACCGGGCAGAAAACCTCATGATCGTGGATCTGTTGCGCAATGACCTCTCACGCATCGCCCGTTCTGGCACGGTCCACGTCCCTGCCCTGTTTACCATTGAACGGTACCCCACCGTACTGCAGATGACCTCCACGGTGCAAGCCACCTTGCGCGATGAGATCACGTTGTGCGACATCTTTGCGTCCCTGTTTCCCTGCGGCTCCATCACGGGCGCGCCCAAGCTTAAATCCATGGAACTGATCCACCAGCTGGAGACCAGCGCCCGCGGCCCTTACTGTGGTGCGATTGGCTGGATCAGACCCGGTGGTGACGCCCAGTTCAATGTAGCGATTCGCACCCTCACTCTCGATACGGACAACGGGGCCATGATATGTGGCCTGGGCGGCGGCATCACCTGGGATTCGCGCAGTGATGAGGAGTATGCCGAGGTGGTCACCAAGTCGAAATTCCTGGAGTTCGAGCCCAAGGATTACGAGTTGCTTGAAACCCTGCTTCTGCGAGACGGTCAGTTCTGGCTGGAAGAAGGGCATCTGGCGCGTCTCGCCCGGTCCGCTGCCACCCTGGGATTTCCGCAACCCGCGGCGGTGTTGCGTCCAACCCTGGCGCGCTATGCCCAACAGTACCCCCAGGGGGACTATCGCGTCCGCCTGTGCTATGGCCGTGGGGGCACGGTGCATATGGAGGGTTTTCCCATCTCGCCCAATCCTGCGCTGACGGTGTCCGTCACCCTGGCGCGCACGCCCGTCTCTTCCCTCAACCTGCTTCTGCAGCATAAAACCACGCAGCGCGACCTCTATGAACACCATGTGCAGGCTGCCCTGCCCGGTCATTACGATGTGCTGTTGTGGAACGAACGCGGTGAAGTCACTGAATTTACGCGCGGCAACCTGGTATTGGAACAAAATGAAGTGTTCTACACGCCACCCCAGGAATGCGGTCTGCTCCCTGGGGTCTATCGCCAACAACTGCTCGATGAAGGACAGCTCGTGGAAAGGGTCATCACCCTGTCGGACCTGGTCACGGCCGAAACACTGTGGTTCGTGAATAGCGTGCGCGGTTGGGTTGCGGTACAGTTACCCCCCGGCGCCATAGAGCAAGCCATTCTGGATTTTCAATCATGAGGTATGACATGCGTTGGTTGCAGGGTTTTCTGATTTCGGTATCGTTGTTGGCAATGAGTCCACTTCAGGCCGAAGACGTGGTGCGCCTGGGTAATCTCAAGCTTGCGCACTTTGGCGCGGTGGGCTACATCAAGGAAATCGCCCCCAAATGCGGCCTCAAGGTGGAAGAACGCCTGTTCGCCAAAGGCCCGGACATCATGCAAGCCATGATTGCAGATGAACTTGACGTGGGCGCCACAGCTTCAGAAGCCGCCATTTCGGGACGTGCCAATGGAGTGCCCATTGTCATTGTGGCTGGATTTGCCCGTGGAGGCGCCCGCTTGCTTAGCAGGACCGACCTTCACCTCAAAACCATCGAAAGCCTCAAATCCAGAAAAGTAGGCGTGACCCGCGGCGGCATCCAGGAAGTCTTGCTGGTGGCTGAACTCGCCCAGCATAAAATGACCTGGTCCGATCAGCCCGGCAAGGATGTTCAGCTGATCTACCTGGCCTACCCCGACCTCAAC
>JAJZEH010000026.1 GCA_021805725.1 Pseudomonadota bacterium
GCCAGGACATCGGCCTGCGAGACCAGGGGGGTGGCCACTCCTGCGATCGTCGTGGCATTGAGCTGCTGGAAGTGGCTCACGGTTTCTGGCACCACATGCCGTTCCAGGCTGCTGACCGTCCCCGCCGTCATGAGCCCGCCGCTGGCGGTCCTGAGATGGTAATCCAGTACCTGGTCCGGGTTGAGGCGGTCCACCTGCTGGACCTGGGGGATCACCTTGTAGGATCGCCCGTCCATGGAGAAGTAGTTGACGTAGCCTCCGCCCAGCGCACCGCTGAGGGTCGTCCCGATGTCCTGTTGGGTCATGCCCAGCGTGCTGGCCAAATCGCGATCCACCTTGATCGTGGTCTGGGGCTTGTCGATCTTGAGATCGGCATCCACAAAAAAGAACATCCCGCTGCGCCGCGCCTTGTCCAGGACCTTCTGGGTCACTTCATTGAGGTTCTGGAAAGGCTCGGTCGTGTTGATGACGAACTGCACCGGAAGGCCCTGGGTTCCCGGCAACGGCGGAAACTGGAAGGCAGCCACCCGCGCGCCGGGCAATGCGCCCCACTTGGCCTGCAAATCCTTCTGCAACTCATCGGCCGAGCGCTTGCGCTGCTCCCAGGGCTTGAACACCGCACCCCCCAGGCCCTGATTGAGGACGGGCGAACCGGTAATCTGAAACATCTGCGCGTATTCTGGTTCCGATTTGGCGATGGAATACAGCGTTTGGGCATAGCCCTGCATTTCGTCGGCCGTCGCATTGGCCGGCCCCGTCATGGAATACAGCACGATGCCCTGATCTTCGGGAGGCGCGAGCTCCTTGGCCGAAGTCATGAATAGGTACACCGTGGTGAGCAGCAGCAGCCCCCCCATCACCACCAGCACCGTCCCCGTCTGCAGGGCACTGGTCAGGGTTTTCTGATAGCGCCGATGCAGGGC
Organism: Pseudomonadota bacterium; assembly: GCA_021805725.1. The sequence goes on from JAJZEH010000026.1 coordinate 924, forward strand.
ATCGAATGTCCGGTCGAGAAAAGCCACGAACGCATGATCGTGTTCATCGCTTTTGAAGAAACGGGCGCACATCATGGGAGAGAGCGTGAGCGCCACGACACCCGAAACCGTCACGGCGCCCGCCAGGGTAAAGGCAAATTCGGTGAACAGGGCGCCCGTGAGCCCGCCCTGGAACCCGATGGGAATGTAGACGGCAATCAGCACGACGGTCATAGCAAGGATGGGGCCGCCCAATTCGCGAGCCGCCAGCAACGCCGCTTCCAGAGGAGACTTCCCCTCCTCCTTCATGTGGCGATCCACGTTTTCCACCACAATGATGGCATCGTCCACCACGAGGCCAATGGCAAGCACCAGTGCCAACAAGGTAAGTAGATTGATGGAGTAGCCCAGCATCAGCATGATGAGGAAAGTGCCGATCAGCGACAACGGCATGGCGATCACGGGCACGATCACGGCGCGCAGGCTACCCAGAAACAGGAATATCACCACGGTAACGATGAGCAAGGCCTCCAGCAAGGTCTTGGCTACTTCCTTGATGGAGGAATTGATGTACTCCGTTGAGTCGTAGACGATCTGACCCGTCAATCCGGTGGGTAATTTTGCCTGCAAGGAAGGAAATGCGGCACGGACACGATCAGCAACCTCCAGAACATTGGCCCCGGGCGCCACCTTGATGCCGATGAAAACAGATTTCTGACCATCAAAGGCCACATTGAAATCGTAACTTTCGGCGCCCAGCGTAACGTTGGCCACATCCTCCAGGCGCACCAGCGTATTACCTTTCTGCCGGACTACCAGTTGCTTGAATTCGGCCACACTGTGCAGATCGGTACCTGAGGTGAGATCCACACTGACGGCCTGACCTTTGCTGGAACCAATACCTGCGAGATAGTTATTGGCAGCCAGCGCATTGCTCACGTCCGCTGCCGTCACGCCATGGGCGGCCATCCGGGCTTCGTCAAGCCAGGCACGCAGGGCAAAATTGCGTGCACCCAGGATTTCTGCAGTTTGCACGCCATCCAGAGAATCAAGCTTGGGCTTGACTTCGCGCAGCAGAAAATCAGTCACGTTGTTGGTGGGCAGAATCTTGCTGTAGAACCCCATGTACATGGAGTCGATCGTCTGGCCTATTTGCACTGTCAACACGGGTTGTTGCGCCTGGGCCGGCAGCTGGTTACGGACAGAACTGACCTGGGTGTTGATCTCTGTCAGGGCCTTGTTGGCATCGTAGTTAAGCCGCAGCGTGGCCGTGATGATGGAAACACCCATCAGGCTGTTGGAAGACAGGTAGTCGATTCCTTGCGCCTGAGCAATGGCAGACTCCAACGGTTGCGTAATGAACCCGGCTACCGTCTGGGCGTCTGCGCCATAATAATTGGTAGTGATGGTGACGACGGCATTCTGGGTCCGTGGATACTGATTGACGGGCAGGCCGAATACGGCACGCAATCCCAAAACAAGGATCAGCAAGCTGATGACAACCGACAATACCGGCCGGCGAATGAAGAGATCGGTAAAATTCATGGGTGGGCCCGGCTCACTTTTCCTGCGGCGTCGGAGCCGGATCATTGGGCGGTGATTGCTGATTGTTGACGATGAGTGGGGTTCCCGTCTTCAACTTGATCTGCCCACTGGTGACCACTGTCGTGCCTGCCTCAAGCCCTGAAATGATGGCCACTTGATCGCCACGCGTGGCCCCTGTGGTCACAAAGACCTGTTCTGCTACCAAACCCGTACCAACAGGCTGACCTGCTTCGGTTGTTGCAGGCTTGGGAACCGGCTTGACCACAAACACGGTGGCCCCATAGGGGTTGAAGGCGACTGCAGATTGCGGCAAGGTGATGAACGATTGCTTTTCACCGTGGACCAGGCGCACTTTTCCAAACATGCCGGGCAAGAGTTCCAGCTTTGGGTTTTCCACCTGTGCTTCGACGGCAATATTGCGCGTGCTGGCATCCACCAGCGGGCTGATCGCAGAAATTTTTCCGCTGAAAACCTTGTTGGGCCAGGCATCGACACTTAAAGACACCATCCTGCCCACGCCGAGCTGGCTGACCTGTTGCTGGGGAACGCTAAAATCCACCAGAATCGGTGTGATTTCCTGCAAGGTCACGATCTTGTCACCAGGATTGAGAAACTGTCCGGGATTGATGGTGGAAATGCCCAGTTTTCCGCTAAATGGCGCAACCAGGTATTTCTTGGCCAGCAATGCGCTTTGCTGCGCCCATTGCGCCTCCTTGCCTTGCAGATCTGCGGTGTCCGTGTCTACCTGTGCCTGGCTGATGGCTTGTGCAGCCAGCTGGGCGCGGTCCCGTTCCAGGGTAATTCGCGCCAGTTGTACACTGGCCTCGAGCGACTTCAATTGTGCCTTTTCGGCATCATTCACAAACTCAACAAGGACATCTCCTGCCTTGACGTTTTGCCCTGAGCCGAAGGACAGGCGGCGGACCGTACCCGCAACTTCGGGGCTGATGTCTACGCCCCTGACCGCTCGCAGCGTGCCCACAGCCTGCAATTCAGGAATCCATTCCGAGCGGTTTGCCACCAGTGTGGTTACTGTCTGTGGTGGTTCGCCGGAGGCAGCCATGAACTTGCGCATCATGCTGCCTTTGAAGAGATTGAATGCTACGACCAAGCCAACCAACACGGCCACAAGGATCAGCATGATGACCATGCGTTTTTTAAGGGAAGGGGCTGGTTGCATTTTTTCGCTCATTAGGTGAAATCGCTTCATGCATCTTCGAGTTTAAGGAGTTGCGCCACTTTCGTTCCACCAACCCCCACCCATGGCGAGAAACAATGCAGCCGAGTCGGCAAGACGGGTTGCCTGGGCCTGAATCAATGCCAGTTGGGTTTGGGTGTCACGCTCTTCTGCAGCCAACAACGTCAAAAAACTGATGCCGCCGCTGGCGTATTGTGCCTGGGCCAGGGTCAGACTGCGTCGCGTGGCTGCTGCCGTATCGGTCTGCGCGGACAAAGCAGCCGTGTCGGTTTCAAGCGCGCGCAACACGTCAGCCACGTTCTGGAAGGCATTGAGCACTGTCTGGCGGTATTGGGCCGCTGATAGATCCAGCGCGGCTTGGGCGGCGCGCTGTTCTGCCTGGAGAGCACCCCCACGAAACAGGGGTTGTACGAGATTGCCTCCAAGGCTCCAGATCGTGGAACCCGTGTTAAACAAGTCACCAGGACGCGTTGCAATGGATCCCAAACTGGCGGAGAGCGTCACGTTGGGATAGGCCCCTGCAATCGTCATCCCCAGATTGGCCGTGGCCTGATGCAACAAGGCTTCACTGACCAGGATATCCGGTCGTTGACGCACCAAAGCCGAAGGTACGGATACGGGGAGTTGCTGGGGCAGCGTGAGGTCCTTGAGCTCGAAGCGGGGCAAACCAGCTTCACCAGGAAATTTACCCACATAGACGGCCAGTTGATGGCGCGTCTGGGCCAACTGCTTTTGCAGTGCCGGTATCGTGGCATGTGTCTGGGCCAGCGTGGCACGCTGCAGTTGCACCTCGGTTTGTGAAATGGCGCCGAGCTTTTCCCTGGTCTCAAGAATACTTAAGGTTTTGCTTTCAAGCTGCTCAACGCCATCCGTGGCGCGTAATTGTTCACGCAGGGCAGCCTCGCGTATTGCTGTTGTGACGATGTTGGCCGCAAGGGTTACGCGTGCAGCCTGTAGCAGATAACGCTCAGCATCAACCTGAGCTTCCATGCTCTCTACCTGTCGGCGATTGGCGCCAAAGAAATCCAGGGTATAGGAAACGTCCACCGAAGCATTGGTCAGGCTGAACGTATTTGGACTGCCTGGAAAACCAAAGGCTTCGGGGGACAAGCGTTGACGGGTTTCGCCAGCCTGTGCATTGATTGCAGGAACCAGCAGGTTGCTGCGTTCAGCATTGGCGGATTCACGGGCACTGATCAATGAAGCTTCAGCCGCAGCAATCGACGGGTTGTTTTTAAGGCCTGCTTCAATCAGTTCGTTGAGCGCGGTGGAGTGAAACAGCTTCCACCAATCAGCCTGAACGGTCTGGTTGTCGGTTGAGGCAGGTTGCCCGCCTTCAGTATATTGATTCACGCTCGGTGCAGTCGGTCTGGTGAAATCCGGTCCTAGCATGGTGCAGCCTGCAAGTAGGATTCCCGACAAGACCAGGAGAGCGGATAAACGGTTAATTCGTTTCATTCGACTTCTTCCACCGGGCCAACGACTCATCATCGGATTCATGCGCATCCACCCAACGATCTCCGGTAGGCGTCATTTCCTTTTTCCAGAATGGGGCACTCGTTTTCAAGGCATCCATCAAAAATTGGCACGCATCAAAAGCGTCCCTACGATGCGCACTGGTGACAGCCACCAGAACAATGGGGTCGCCAGGCAGCAACTTTCCAACGCGATGAATAATCAATGCGTC
>JAJZEH010000079.1:0-419 GCA_021805725.1 Pseudomonadota bacterium
CCTGCGGCGTAGCAATGATGCTGCCGCAGCCTTTCAACACCACCAGGGCCTGATAGCGTCGCGCCAGAGCCAATGCTGTGCGCACCCGGTTGGTGAGGGCTGCCTCGCCCATCAGGCGGCAGGCTTCTGCAGGATGTGGGGTGAGCAGCGTGGGTGCCGTGCGCTGGACCATACGCACAGCCAGATCGGGATGCGCTGCGACCAGATTGAGGGCATCCGCATCCAGCACCAGTTTGATGGGCAGGGACAACGCTGCCGCAAGCAGCTGGGCTGCTTCGGTGGATTGGCCCAGACCGGGCCCCACCACCAGGGTGGTGAGGCGCGCCTCGTGCAGTAATGCCTGTGGGCCATGTACCATCAACTCGGGATGGTGCAGCGCGATGAGGGCCGCGCTCAGTGCCTCGTCGAGTGGGGCAAGC
>JAJZEH010000079.1:429-5260 GCA_021805725.1 Pseudomonadota bacterium
ACCCGTCCAGCGCCACATTTGAGTGCTGCAACAGCAGCAAGGAGGGCCGCGCCAGCCGTGCCTTGGGCGCCACCAAGAATGCCGACGGCACCAAACTGGCCCTTATGGGTATTGCGAGCGCGGGCGGGGCGGGCGCGCAGTATTGCCGGCCCATCCAGCAGTGCACCGCTGCCCGGAGCCGGTACGCCAAGGTCCAGCACGGTGATGGCACCGCAATGGTCAGGGCCGTCGGCCGTGTAAAGTCCTGCCTTGGCGGCGATGAAGGTGAGGGTGTGGCTGGCCCGGATGGTAGGCCCCTGGGCGCGCCCGCTATCGCCATGCAGGCCGCTGGGGATGTCCAGGGCAACGACGGGGCAGTGCAGCGCAGCGGTGCGCGCAATCCACTCGGCATGGCGCCCTTCGGGCGGACGGTTCAGTCCGATGCCAAAGATGGCGTCGACGACCAGCAGCGGCGTGGGCAGGACCTGCCAGTCTGCAGCTACCGGTCCGCCTGCTTCCAGGTACTCGCGACGCGCGCGGGCGGCGTCGCCAGGAAGGCGCTGCGGATCGCCCGTAAAAACCACTATGGGCGTGTATCCGCAGTGCAGCAATTCGCGCGCCACCACCCAACCATCCCCGCCATTGTTGCCAGGGCCCGCCAGGACCAGGACGGGGCCAGGGACCGGAAAACGCTCCCGAATCCATGAGGCCGCCGCGTTGCCGGCACAATTCATCAAGGTGTACGGGGCTTGCTTCTGGAAAGCCAGACTTTCAGCGGCGCGTATTTCATCCAGGGTGAGAAGATCCATCGTCATCTGCCGGAACCAAATCGAAAGGGCCATGGTCAATGCCTGCATGGCCAGTGATACCACCATGGAAAGCGTTGCACCCTTGTATACTACACTTCGGGGTGTGGGCGTGACTCGGCCCCGGGTTCGAGAAGAAGTTCATATGGCCGGGAGTGGCATGACAGATCGTGAGATCGACCAGAAGCTGGTCGAGCGGGCCCAGGCAGGAGACAAGCGGGCCTTTGGAATGCTGGTGGCTAAATACCAACGCAAGCTGGCGCGCCTGGTGGGTCGACTGGTGCGTGATCCGGCCGAGGCCGAAGACGTCACCCAGGATGCTTTCATCAAGGCCTATCGGGCGTTGAGCGCCTTTCGTGGGGACAGCGCTTTTTATACCTGGCTCTACCGCATTGGGGTCAATACCGCCAAGAATTACCTGGTGGCGCAGGGGCGTCGCGTGCCCACCCATACCGCCGTAGACAACGAAGATGCTGAAAATTTCGATGGCGGTGGATTGTTGCGTGACGTCAACACACCCGAGGCCGAGCTCATGAGCCGGCAGATCGTCGAGACCGTCAATGCCAGCATGGATGCCCTGCCCGAAGAGCTGCGCACGGCCATCCGCCTGCGCGAAATTGAAGGTTTGAGTTATGACGAGATCGCCTCCCTGATGAATTGTCCCATCGGGACGGTGCGTTCCCGGATTTTCAGGGCTCGGGAAGCCATTGCGGAGCGGTTGCGGCCGCAACTGGACGTATCAAAAGACAGGAGATGGTAATGAATCGCGAACACCTATCCGCCTTGATGGATGGCGAACTGGACTCATCACTCGAAGTCACGGTGCTGGCCCGGATGAAGGACGAAGACGATCTTACCGGGGTGTGGAACGAGTACCACCTCATTGGAGACGTGTTGCGCGAAAAGGGCATCGGCGACGTCCGTGTGGGTCAGCGCGTGGCAGAAGCGCTGTTGGCCGAACCCACGGTCCTGGCTCCCCGGCGCTTGCGTGCGCCGGCGTCACCCGCACGCTGGCTGGCCGTGGCCGCCGCCGTGGCTGCCGTGGCCGTGTCCACCTTGACCCTGCAGCATCCCGATGTGCCCTCCAGTCCCCTGGTGGCTCGTACCGAGGCGCCGGCTGAGGTGTCGGTGGCTTCTGCGCAGACCGCGGAGGCCGAGCACTATGTGGCCATGCACCGGCAGTGGTCGCCCCTGTCTGGTTTTCAAACGGTGGATTACGCAGCAGGCACCGTCGCATCGCGATGAAGGCGCATCTGAAACACGCCGTCCTTGGGCTGCTGCTCTTGCCCATGTTGGTTTGGGCTGAAGGCCCCAATGCCACCGAAATGCAGGACGAACTGCTGGCCCAATTGGCCAGGGCTGCGCAGCAGCTCTCCTATTCTGGCATTTTCGTGTTTCAGCATGACGGGCGAATGGAAGCCTCGCGCGTCATCCATGGCTTCGAGAATGGCCAGGAGCGCACCAAGATCGACACGCTCGACGGACCGCCGCGCGAAATCATTCGCGCCAACGAAGAACTGCGCTGTTATTTTCCTGAGGCACATTCCATCCGCCTGGAGCGGGGTCCGGGCAGGCGGTTCTTTCCAGCCCTGATTGCCCCTCCCTTTCAAAATTACCGCGACAACTACGACATCACCATCGTGGGGGTGGACCGGGTTGCGGGGCATGACTGTCAGCTCATTGCGCTGCGTCCGCGCGACAACCTGCGTTTTGCCCACCAGTTTTGCGCCGACCTGCCCAGCAACCTCCTGCTGAAGGAGGTGACGCTGGGGCCCCACGGCGAGCCCATCCAGATGTCGGTGTTTACTGAAATCACCATCGGGGCACATGCCGATCCCGCCCAGTTCAAGCCTGCCTACACAGACACGTCCGACTGGCGCGTGGATAACGTGCCCATCACGGGTCCGCAGAAGGAGGTTAGCGGCTGGAGTGTGGCCAATGTGCCGCCCGGGTTTCACAAGATCATCGAAGTCCGTCGTCCCATCCCGGGACACACCGAAGGTATGACCCATCTCGTGTATTCGGACGGCCTCGCCAGTATCTCGGTCTTCATCGAACCTGCAGATGGCCCGCCGCGCCCGATGCGCATCGAATCCCTGCGCAGTTCGCTCAGTTATTTTTCGGCGCGTACCGCCGACCAACAAATCACCGTTGTCGGTGAAGTTCCTCTGGCCTCTGTAACGCAGATGGGCCAATCCGTCATCAATCTTCGGAGCAGTCATCCATGAAGCGTGTCGTTCTTGCTGTGGTTTTTGGATTATGGACCTGGTGGGCACAGGCAGAAAGCCTGCCCGACTTTACGGATCTCGTGGAAAAGCAGGCGGCCACGGTGGTCAACATCAGCACCACCACCAACGCGCACCCTGTGGCCAACAATAATGGCGCGCCTTCCTTGCCGCAGGAAAACGACCCCATGTTCGATTTCTTCAGGCGCTTTGGCATTCCCATGATGCCCGGGGGCCCTGGTCAGCAAGGGGCACCAATACCCGAATCGCATGCCATGGGTTCAGGGTTCATCGTCAGCCAGGACGGTTACATCCTCACCAACAGCCATGTGGTGCAGGGTGCGGACGAGGTGCTGGTGACGCTGCAGGACAAGCGGGAATTCAAGGCCAAGGTCGTCGGCGTGGACCGCAAGACGGACGTGGCCGTACTCAAGATCGATGCTTCGGGATTGCCCACGGTCAAGATTGGCGATTCCAGCAAGGTCAAGGTTGGCGAGTGGGTTGTAGCCATCGGCTCTCCGTTCGGTTTTGAGAGCACGGTCACCAAAGGCATCGTCAGCGCCAAGGGCCGCTCACTGCCTCAGGAAACCCTGGTACCTTTCATCCAGACGGATGTGCCCATCAATCCCGGCAATTCGGGCGGGCCGTTGTTCAACATGAAAGGCGAGGTGATCGGCATCAACTCGCAGATCTACAGCCGCACGGGCGGCTTCATGGGACTGTCCTTTGCCATTCCCATCGACGTGGCACTGCAGGTATCCGACCAGCTGCGCACCAATGGCAAGGTCAGCCGCGGTTGGCTTGGCGTGGTTATCCAGGAAGTGACCAAGGAACTGGCCGATTCCTTTGGGCTGGGCAAGCCCCGGGGCGCGCTCGTGGTCTCTGTGCAAAAGGGTGCGCCAGCCGACAAGGCAGGCATCCATGTGAGCGATATCATCCTGCGCTTTGACGGCAAACCCATCAATACCCAGGAAGACCTTCCTCGCGTCGTGAGCGGTGCCAAGGCCGGATCGAAGGTCACCGTGCAGGTCTGGCGCAAGGGAGCTCCGCTGGATGTATCGGTGGTGGTGGGAGAAATGCCTGCTGACAAAACAGCGCAAAATGAAGCAACGCCGGGCAAGCGGCATCCGGCCGGGGCTTCGGGCAAGCTGGGGCTGGCTCTGGCCGATCTCTCTGCCGAGCAGCACAAGGAGCTGGACATCGCCAGTGGCGTGCTGGTTGAAGACGCCAGCGGTGCGGCGGGCAAGGCTGGTTTGCAAAACGGCGACGTGATCCTGTCCATTAACAACAGCGAAGTGCATTCGGTGCAGGAGTTCAACCAGGTGCTGTCGCATCTTGACCCCAAGAAAATGCTGGCGCTGCTCGTCAAGCGCGGGGACAACGCCCAATTCATGACGCTCAAGCCCGAGTGAGTCCGGTGCATTTCACTCTCTACAGCCGCAGTTATTGTCACCTGTGCCATGACATGATTGCAGCGCTCGAGTCGGCGCGTGCCACTCGCGACTTCCGGTTTGACGTGGTCGATGTTGAGGACAGCCCCGATCTCGAAGCGCGCTTCGGCGTAAAGGTACCCCTCCTGATGGCGGGAGAGCACGAGGTTTTTCATTACCATTATCAGGAAGCGTTGCTGGATGCTGCCTTGCAGCAGGGGTCGCAAGATCGCGCTGCAAGGACGGCGTAATTCGTCTAGAATACTGGTTTTAAGGGCTTTTTGGCCCCCCAACCTGTCAAAAGGGCATCCCGGGATGCCCTTTTTTGCGTAACGCCATGAACCTGATCCGAAATTTCTCCATCATCGCGCACATCGACCACGGCAAATCC
>JAJZEH010000115.1 GCA_021805725.1 Pseudomonadota bacterium
TACAAGCCATTCTGGAGGGGGGGGGTAAATGCGTAAGTCAATGATCAAGTTTTCATCGGGGTTAGCCCTGGTTGCCACACTGGTCAGCTTTTCTGCGCTGGCCAGCGAAGAAGGCGCCATGAATGGTGACCTTGCCAATGGCAAGAAAATCTTTACCGAAGGCAAAGGTGCGGCTGTGGCCTGCATGACCTGCCACGGTCCAACCGGCTGGGGCACTGAAGCCATGGGCGCGCCGCGGCTTGCCAATCTGGGTTATCCCTACATCGTCAAACAATTGACTGACCTTGCCGAAGGCCGTCGCACCCCCTCTGGCGCTGGTGCCGTCATGCCGCTGTTTGCGCAGCAGTTGTCAGAACAGGACCGTCGTGACGTTGCCGCTTATGTCAATTCATTCGACAGCGCGCCCGAGTTGTCCGACCTCAAGGCCATCAAGGAAGGCGGTCAACCCGTGGGTGAAAAGTATCTTGGCCAGGTCATCGTCAAATACGGCGTGCTGGGGAAAGTTTCTGCATGCCAATCGTGCCACGGTTACAACGGTCGCGGTGCCGCCCCCATTTTCCCGGTCATTGGTCAACAGAAATACACCTACCTGGTCAATCAACTGCACAATTGGCGTGATGCCAGCCGTGCCAATGACCCCTATGGCATGATGCGCGCCATTGCCAAAAACCTGACGGACGACGACATCAACAACGTCGCTGCCTATCTGGCCACGGCACCTCGCACCACGGCTAACACGTTTGACAATACCAACAGAACACCCAAGGCTCAGTAATTGCGGGAGTACACTCGCAGTTGATGGGTTCGCCGATTTAGCAATAGACCACGAACCCGCGCGCCTTACTGGCGCGCGGGTTTTGTTTTTTTGGATGACAGGCACTACTGGAGGCCTTACCTCATGAAATTCAACCAGTTAAAACTGGGCGAGAAAATACTGTTTGGCATCGTAGGCCTGATTTTTGTATTTGCCGTACTGAGCTTTGTGATGTTGGAAGTTTACCGGTCTCGTCTCAATCATCCCATGTATCCCTCCAATACCAGCTTCGATTTCACCCCCGAGGGTCAGAAAGGCTCCGTACTGTTTCGTGAGCGGGGTTGTCCCGACTGCCATCGCGCCTTGCGAAATGGCACCAACCAGGGGGTGAGTCTTGATGGCATTGGTTCAAAACGCAGCCTGGATTACCTCCTGCGTTTTCTCAAAAAACCCGAAGCCACCTACGAAACCAAAACCATGGACCATGGTCTGAGCAAGGGTGCCGCTTATGTTGCAGGGCTTCCCGACGCAGAGCAGCACGCCATTGCCGTCTTTCTGTCAGAATTGAAGGCAACCCAGGGATCTGCAGACGCGCGCCTGCCCATGCCGGAACGCTCCGGATTTGTAGACGAAATGGTCAAGATATGGGCTCCAGACACCTGGAAGAGCGAGCGCCGCGATTTGCGAGAAGAAGCATCTTCCCCCAATAACGAGAAACGCTAGCATGACACCACAACCTTCGCTTCATCCCGCCATCAATGACCGTGAGTACACGACGTTTACGCTCCTGTTCGTGTACGCATGTATCACGTACGCCATCATTGGTTTTTCCTGGGGGGCCCTGATGGGAGGCATTCCAGCCTTTCGCATGTTCGTCGATACAGCACCCCATGGGCGCCTCATTTTGCTGGCCCACGGCCACATCAACCTGTTGGGCTGGGTCGAAATGGCCATATTTGGCGCTATCTACTATTTCATCCCGCGCCTCGTCAATCGGCCCATTTACAGCATGAAACTGGTCAAGGTTCACTTCTGGATGCACAATGTCGGCTTGATGGGCATGGTGATCCTGTTCACCACCGCTGGTTTCATCGGCGGCTATGACCCGGGTCCTGAAGTGGAGGCCACGGTCACCCACCTCATGGCAGGCGTGGGCTTGTTTGGCACGCTGGTCCTGTTGGCCAACATCATCTGGGGGTACAACATTTTCAAGACGGGAAAGCGCGGGGCCGAAACGCCATGAACCGCCCCCTGCGCGCACTCTGCCTTGCCAGTCTCATGCTGACCCTGTTGGCGGGCTGCAATCGTCAAGGGAACTCCGGGTTACAGCGTGGCGAAGCCGCACCGCGGCTGGCCACCAAGACGCTGGCCGACGTGGGCGGGGACATGAGTCGCATCACCACCTATCGCCAGCCGGACGAGCGCATGTACCAATACTCCCTGGACAAAGCGCTGGCCATGGGTAAGCCCATCCTGCTTGAGTTTGCAACGCCGGGGCACTGCTCGGTTTGCGATCGCCAGTTGCAGATCACCAAGGCCATGCTGGACAAGTACCAAAACCAGGTACTGTTTCTGCACATGGACCAATACGAAAATCCCGAAGCATTCAAAGCCTATCGCGTATTTGGCGACCCCTGGACCTTTGTCATCGACAGTAAGGGCCTGGTACGCTATCAGCAACCCGGTTCACTGCTCTATGGAGAAATGGAAGCGGCTATCCAGAGCGTCCTGCCCCATAGTGCCCAGGCCGCCAACTGAAGCCAAAATTTGACCATGGCCCAAGGTAACCGCTATACCCTCAAGCAGGATCGCAACGGCATGGTGTGGGATCTGTTGCTCTACATTCCCACGGTAACCGCGCTGGTTGCCATTGCTGCCAATGCATGGGTTCAGGAAAACCCTTATCTTGCATACCTGCTGGCATTTCTGGCCTGCTTTTTTCTGATCGCGGGCGCCAACCGGATTCTCAAGACCCGCTTGATGCTATTGCCCACTTCGCCCGTGGCCATTGAAGCCGAGCGTCAACGCGTGGCGTTGTTTCTGCGCAACGGTCAGACGCTGGAACTTTTGAAAGACATCAAGTTGTACAAGGATTTTTCCGGGCGCTCTTTTGGACTGACCGGACTCAACGCCGTGGGGCAACGCCTGCAATTCGTGTTTCACAAGGGGCAGTTCATGTTGGAACGCGATTATCAGGCCCTGCAAAACACGCTCAACCCTTCCTGAGCCCTCATCGCCCACGGCGACGGCGAACCACATCCCAGGCCATGAACCCGATGGCCGCAGCAACTACGAGGCAGGCCCCACCCATGATGGCATACTCCGTATCGGGAGCCACGAGGCCCCCCACCAGCATATGAACCGCATAAGCCGTCAAGAATAACGAGCTCACGGCTACCACGACATAGACCAGAACTTCCAGGATGGGAGAAGCGTTCACGACACGGGCGCGCGGTTATTGCGCGGTGGCCGGCGCGGGCGCCTTGGCCGCTGGCGCCATGACCGGCGCCTTGATTTTGAGGATGACGCCACCGGGCTGCAAGGACACCGTTTCCACTTCAGTGCCCAGCAGGGACAGGTTCTCGGCAAGTCCCAGGTTTTTACTGGCACTGGGCAACAGGATCAAATGGGAAAGTCCCCGCAGCATGGCCAGCTGGGCTTGGGGGTCCCTGGCGGCAGGGGGCAGTGGCAACGCATCACAACGGCATGCCAGCATGGTGCGTGCAGGCCACTGGCTGGCGACGCGGATCCGGGGCAAGGGCAGATTCTGTTCTTCCAGTAATTTGCGTCCCTGCTCCACGTCTTCCGCAAATGTTTTGATCAGTTGATCCTGGTCAGACAATACCGCGGCCCGGGATTCCAGATACCAGGCGCGGTCAGCCCGCATGGCCGTGGTACAGAGCAGCAGCAGCAACAGCCAGACCCACCCGCGCTGGACCAGAAAACCCTGCCGCAGCAGCGCCTCGCGGGGTTTGAGCAACCAGGGCAGACCGCCGTAGAGCAGCAAGGCCAGGCCGAGAAAGCCCCAGACGGCATCGCAGAGGAATGCGCCTAAAACGACGCCCAATAACAGGTTGCGACCCATGAAGTCACGCCACAATTCCCGTCGCTGATGGACGAGGACTGCCAGCAGCAAGCCTGACAGCAGCAGACCTGCAACCCAGGTGTCCAGCTCTGCTTCACCCCCCTGCAGATTGGGCCCCCAAAGCATGGCCGCGGCATTGATGACAGGGTTTTGCCAGGAGCCCAGATCGTGCCAGCCCATGCGCAACACCAATGTCAACAGGCTGACGAGTGCGATGCCGACGTAAAAGGCGCGCTGCTGGACTCGATCCAGTGGCTGGGAGCGCCAGGCCCAGGCCAGGGAGAGGGGGTATGCCAGACCTGCGGGATGCAGGCTGATGCTGAAAGCGCATACGGCAAGCTGTGCAAAATACGAACCGCCAAAGGTTCGGGGGGCTTCCCGATACGCGCGGTCCAGGAGCGCGCCTGCCATGAACGCCGCCAGCAGGACAATGCCCGGAGAAAGGCTGTCGATTTGCTGCAGCGTGAAGGGCGCAATCAGCAGCAGACCAGACATCAATAAGGCTTCTTCCTCGTTTCCCTGTTTGCGGCGCCAAAGAAACAGCCCTGCAACAGTCACGGCCAGAATCAGCACCGTCACCACCTTGGCCGCAAAAACCTGGCCTGGCCACAAAAAACCGAGCGGCAACCACAACAGCGCACGCATGTCCGGGGTGCCGAGGGTCACCACCGAGTTGGCGACCTGATCCGCGATGGACCAGTCCAGAAGCAGTGCTTTGGCGCCCCCCTCGTCCAGCGCATAGGGCCCGTGGCGCAGCAAGAACAGGGCCATGGCGCCCCAGACCAGAAGCGCCAGATAACCCCAATAACGCTTGGGGATCATATCAGGTTTCGATTCGGCCAAGGTTTAACGAAGCCCCGCGGTGAAATCTGCCAGAGCCTTGATTTCCTCGTTGCTCAGGCGATGGGCAATGCTGCGCATGATGGCAGCGGGGTCATTGCTGCGGGTACCATTCTTGAAGTGTTGCAGCTGGATCTCGGTATATTCCTGGTACTGGCCGGAAAGGCGCGGATAAAGCGCTGGTATGCCGCTGCCGGTGGGGCCATGACAGGCGGCACAGGCAGGAACACCACGGTCGGCGTCGCCAGCGCGCCAGAGCTTCTCGCCCATGGCCACCAGCTTGCTGCGCGTGGCCTGCGACAGCTTGGGAGGCTGTGCCGCGTACCAGGCCGCTACATTGCGGATGTCGTCTTCAGAGAGCATCCCCACCACGCCGGACATGATCGGGTTGTTGCGTAACGGTGGCGCTCCATTGACGGACTTCATGTTGTTGAGCTGCTTGATGATGTAATCGGGCTGCTGGGCCGCAAGGTGGGGCTGGGTGGCAATGGGGCTGACGCCATCGGCGCCATGGCAGGCAAAACAGACCGAATCCGCAATGACCTTTCCTTTCTGCGGATCGCCCTGCAGGGCCCA
>JAJZEH010000005.1 GCA_021805725.1 Pseudomonadota bacterium
GAGTGAATTGATGGCCTTGCAGGGGGATCAGGGGGCGCGGGTCCTGTTGGAACGTTATGCAGGTGAAGTGCACTGGCTGGAGGTGGATGATCCGGGCATCCTGCTGGACATTGACGTGCCGGCGGACTGGCAGCGCGGGGGCGGTCAGACTACCAGCGGGCCATGACGCGCTCTGGTGTCAGGTCTTCCAGGCATTTCAGGTGACCCAGGGGGCACTCACGTTTAAAGCAGGGGCTGCAAGGCAGGCCCAATCGCACCACCTGGGCCCGCCCTGACAGTGGTGGGGTGAATTCCGGGCTGGATGATCCGAAGACTGCCACCATCGGACGGTCCAGGGCGGCTGCCACATGCATCAGCCCCGAATCATTGCTGATGACGCGCTGGGCTGCCGCCATAAGGTCCACGGCCTGAGCCAGATCGGTGGCGCCGCACAAGTTATGCACCGGGCCCTGCGCCGCCTGGGCGATTTGTGCGGCAATGGATGCGTCCTTTTTTGAGCCCAGCAACCAGACCTGAAACCCCTCTGCGATCAATTGTCTTGCTGCCACAACGAAGTGGCGCACGGGCCAGCGCTTTGCAGGCCCAAATTCCGCGCCAGGGCAGAGCGCGGCTACTGGTTGGTCCAGCGTCAGGTGAAGGCGTTGCAGCGTTACGGCCTGTTGTTCCAGGTTGGGAATCAGGCGTGGAGCGGGAACGGGTCGTTGTAAGGCGGTACCTGCGGGCAAAGCCATGGCAGCAAAGCGTTCCACCATCAAGGGCAGTGCCGTGCGGTCCAGCACCCTTGCATCGTTCAGCAGCAGGTGGCGCAGTTCACCCACATAACCGGTACGCAGGGGAATGCCGGCAAACCAGGGAATCAGCGCAGATTTGAAGGAGTTTGGAAGCAGAATGGCCTGCTGGTAGTCTGCCTGCCGCAACTGCTTGCCCAAGGCGCGACGGGAGAGTAATTGCAGTTGCCCGTGGCCGAAGGGGTTGTTGAGAATGCGCGATACTTCGGGCATTCTCAACAGCACGCCGTGGGTCCACGGCGGAGCCAGCACATCGAGTTCACAGCCGGGGTCGCGCTTTTTGAGGGCAACGAAGAGCGGTTGGGATAAGACGGCGTCTCCCACCCAGGAGGTGCCGATAATGAGGACTTTGCTCAATGAGCCGCGCTGCGGGCTCCTCCCGCCAGAGTGTAGCGGGTGCCGCAATAAGGGCATTGCGCGGTTCCCGTGCGGGCTACATCCAGAAATACGCGCGGGTGGGTGTTCCACAGCTTGACTGAAGGCATGGGGCAGTGGAGCGGCAGATCCTGCTCCGTGACCTCAATGGTCTTTTGGTTCAATTCGGCAGCGTGCGACATTTCAACCTCCGACAACGGTTAACCAGTCCTGGTGCTTGGGGGAGCGACCTTTGACGCAGTCAAAGTACATCGCCTGCAATTGTGCAGTGACAGGTCCGCGATGACCGGCGCCGATGGTGCGACGGTCCACTTCACGAATGGGCGTGACCTCTGCTGCAGTACCCGTAAAGAACGCCTCATCGGCACTATACAGTTCGTCGCGTGATATGCGACGTTCCAGCACGGTCAGGCCAGCTTCGGCTGCCAGTTGAAAAATGCAGTCGCGGGTGATGCCCTCCAGCGCGCTGGAAAGGTCGGGGGTATAGAGGACGCCGCGCTTGACGATGAAAATGTTTTCGCCCGAGCCTTCTGCCACAAAGCCATCCACATCCAGGAGCAAGGCCTCGTCGTAGCCATCGGCTGTCGCCTCGTTGTTGGCCAGGATCGAGTTCATGTAATTGCCGCTGGCTTTGGCCTTGCACATGGTGATGTTGGGGTGGTGCCGGGTATAGGACGAAGTCTTGACCCGGATGCCCTGTTCGAGGGCCGCCTCGCCCAGATAGGCGCCCCAGGGCCAGGCAGCCACGGCCACGTGGGTTTTGGCGCCTTTGGGAGACACGCCCATCTTTTCCGAACCAAAATACACCAGCGGCCGGATATAGCATTCCTCCAGGCCGTTGCCGGACACAGTGTCAATCTGGGCCTGCATCAAGGATTCCAGCCCATAGGGCATGGGCATCTGCAGGATATGCGCCGAGCGTAGCAGGCGCTCGGTATGCTCGCGCAACCGGAATATGGCAGTGCCCTGGGCCGTTTTGTAGGCGCGAACGCCCTCGAACACGGCCAGTCCATAGTGCAGGGAATGGGTGAGTATATGGGTATTGGCTTCACGCCAGTTGATGAGTTGGCCATCCTGCCATATCACACCATCGCGATCAGACATCGACATCTGCTGTGCTCCGTTCCGCAAAACCTCCATTCTAGCGGATGTTGGGGGGGGCCACAAAACCGCCTGCAGCAAAGATTGTGGTGGCGGACATAATCAGTCATGGTAAAGAGGCTATAATTTCAAGGTTATGGTCAGCCACCGGGCAATTCTGCATCACTCTCGTCGCGCACTCCTTTGGGGGGGCGGTCTGTTCGCGCTCGCGCTGTTGCTGTTGTGGTTGGTGTTGCAGATCATCATCCTCAACGATGTGGGTCGCTACCGGCCCAGATCGGTGGCGGCTCTATCCAAGGCTACCGGCACCCGTGTTGAAATTGGCAACATGACCTCGGCTCACTTTGAGTGGCTGCCCACCGTCGTGCTTGACCACGTCACGATATTTGACCCCGAGGGAAAGCCAGGCCTGGAGCTGAACCGCGTGGAAGGGCGCATCTCGATCCTGGGGTTTCTGCGCGGTCGTGTGGATTTGAGTACGCTGATCATCGATCAACCCTCGCTGACGCTCAGACGTGCCCAGGATGGCCAACTGTATCTGTCGGGCATTCCCCTGCCTCGCCCTGACAGCGGTCCCAGCCAGTTTATGGAATGGCTGGCCAATCAGGGGGAGATCAGGATCACCAAGGGTACGATTCGCTGGATTGATGATGCGCTCAAGGTGGTGCCACTGCTTCTGACCCAAGGCAACATCCGGATTCGCAATAGTGGGTCGCACCATCGGCTGGACATGACGTTTGTGCCGCCTGACCGCATTTCAGATCCCGTGACACTCAAAGGGGATTTTTATGGCGAAGACATGATGGATTTCCGGGATTGGCATGGTTCCGTCATCGCCCAATCGGCGAAAGTGGATTTAGGCGCCCTCAAACCATGGATTCCGCAGCTTTCTCAATTGGAGAGCGGGCGCGGCATGCTCAAACTCACGCTGTCAATGACCAGCCCCAATCAATGGGGATTGCAGGCGGACGGCGACATCAGCGAGCTTGAAGCCCGTCTCAAGACCGGGCTCCCCGTTCTGCATTTTGACCATCTGCGCGGCGGCGTGTCATTCAAGGCGCTTGCCGGCGGTTTTGATTTCGCCACTGATCAACTGGTCGTGAGCGGAGCTGGCGGTCTCAAGACCGTTGTGCCACTGGATATGCATTTGCTCTTCACCGAGACCGGCGGTTCGCTGCAGGTCAACCAGTTGGAATTGGCACAGTTGACGAGTCTTGCGGACGCCTTGCCGTTGTCTGCAGAGCAGCGTACGCGATGGCGTGAAGCGGGTTTCAAGGGGCGGGTCAGCCACCTGGACATGAATTGGAAGGGGTCCCAGACACAACCGACCGACTACGCAGTGCACTCTGATTTCACCGACTTTCAGGCCAATGCGAGGGACATGCTACCAGCCATCCGTGGTTTTTCAGGGCATCTGGACGCCTCTGCCGACGGGGGGCAGCTCAAGGGCAAGGGAGCAGATACCGTGCTCAACTTCCCCAAAATCTTCGCCGTGCCGATTCCTGTGCGTACCTATAATCTCGACGCATCCTGGACGCACCAGCAGGACCAAACCGAGATCCACTTTAATCGATTCGAGGTCGAGAACGCGGATCTTGCAGGGGGCATGACCGGGAAGCTCACTCTGGGCCCTGGAGGCCCTGGCGACAGTCACTTCAGCGGGGAATTGCAGCGCGCATTGCCCGCTGCGGTATGGCGCTACATGCCACTTGACGTCTCGGCCGATGCCCGCAACTGGCTTCAAGGAGCACTGACGGGAGGCACGGCGCGTCATGTCACCTTCGAGGTCAATGGTGATTTGCAGAAGTTTCCGTTTCCTGGCGATCATGGAGGCAAGTTCAGGGTTTCGGCGCAAATTGCCGATGCCGTGTTGCGTTACGATGCAGATTGGCCTGTCATCACCGGCATTCAGGCCAATCTCCTGATTCAGGGTGAGGCGATTTCGGTGACAGCTACCGACGGACTGATCATGGGGTCCAAAATCAAGACCGCCCATGCGCAGATTGCCGACTTGACCCAGGCCGACCCTCTGCTCACGGTGACCGGCGAGGCCGAAGGCAGCGTGCACGACGGCTTGGGCTTCATTGCCGCAAGCCCCGTGTCAAAGTTCATTAATCACTTCACGGATGGCATCCAGGGTGAAGGTGCCGCTCGCTTGAATATTGAACTGCAAATTCCCCTTAATCATGTGAACGACACGAAGGTGAAAGGGGATTACCAGTTCCTTGATGCCATCATGGACGATGGCGATGCGGGTATTCCTCCCATTACCCAGATCCAGGGACATCTGTTGTTTACAGAAACGCAGTTGAGCTCACAGGGCTTGACTGCAACCGTCATGGGAGGGCCCGCTGCATTCGAATTATCCACCTTGTCCTCGGGAACGACCCGCCTCGTCGCTCATGGCAACGCTGACATGTCCCATCTCATCAAGGTCTACCACCAGCAGATTCTCGCGGACGTATCAGGTAAAGAAGACTGGAGGGGTGAGTTCAATTTTTCACAGAAGTTTTCTGACATCCGGCTGGAATCCCAGGCTGCCTATCTGGGTGAGCCGGTTAACGTCCGGATTTCCACTCTTAAGGACGGTACGCTGGATGTGGCTCTCAAGGGCAAAACATCCCAGGCCAGCCTGATGAAGCGCTATTCCGTTTCGATGCTCAAAGCGCTAGACAGCCCGGTGGACTGGAACGGGCATATCTATGTGCGTTCGGGTGGGCGCGATGAAGTTGTCATCAATGGTGCTGCGCAGGTTTTTCAGGAACCGGCAAAGATCGTGGTGTCCGGCTCATCACGAGGCAAGCTGCTGGCCGATCTCTCTGGCAGGGTGTCGGTTGGGTCGTTGCATCGTCTGGGTTATATCAGTCTTGCCGACCATGCCAGTGGGGCAACGGATTGGCGTGCGCACTTCGAACAGGATGGGGCAAGGATGCGCACCCTCGTTACCTCCAG
>JAJZEH010000109.1 GCA_021805725.1 Pseudomonadota bacterium
GGCGCGATAACGGGGAATGATCTTCCGGATCAATTCGCCGATGAGTATGAACAATGCCTTGCGGTCTGCATCGGTGAACAGGCTGCCCTGTTTCATCAAACGCTGCACCAGTTCGTTGGCGCGCCGCACACTCTCACCCATCCAGGCAAGGTGGTACCACACCAGCAGATCCGCCAGATAACGGTGCGACAGGTACTGCTGCAGGTCGGGCTCCTGATCGGTCAATGCCGTCAGGGTTTTGTACAGGCGATGGTAGGCCGGAAAGGGCTCGATCATCTTGGAGAAATTGCTGCGGTAACAGGCACTGAGAATGAGCTGACGCTCTTCGTCGGTCAGGTCTTCCATCGTGGGCCTGGCCAGCAGGGCCAGCAAGGGATCGCGCACCGCCCCGGTCTTGAACTGATTGCAGTAATCCTCCAGCTGCTCTACCAGCGAGGGCACGAAGTTGACCACACAGGCCATGTCCGGGTGCTGTTCGAGGTGCCAGGCCATGTCCGTGTAATCCTTGATGGCATGGAGGTAAGTCCATGGCAACTCGAACCGGCCATCGAGGCTGTTACGGTAATCCGGCTGATGCATGTGCCAGCACAGCACCAGGCGGAGTTTTCGGGAAGCGCTCACAGGTTCAGGTGGGATATCGGCTTTGGTTGAGCATGTCCGGTGTAATCAGTGTGACCCCCTTCTCGGAAACATAAAAGCGCTTGCGATCCTGCTCGATGTCAAAACCCACCTCCAGGCCGTCCGGAATGATGCACCCACGGTCCACAATGACGCGTCTGAGCGCAACGCGCTCGCCAATGCGCGCGTTGGGCAGGATGACGCTGTCCTCCACCCGGCTGTAGGCATTGACGTGAACATCGAAAAACAGCACTGAGCGCCGCACCGATGCGCCGCTCACGATGGAACCACCGGAAACCAGTGAATCCACGGCACAGCCGCGCCGGCCTTCGTCGTCAAAAACGAATTTGGCAGGAGGAAACTGTTCCTGGTAAGTCCAGATAGGCCAGGAATTATCGTACAGATTGAGATCCGGAATGACCTTGGTCATCTCCATGTTGGCTTCCCAGTAGGCGTCAATGGTGCCCACATCACGCCAGTAGGGTTCGGTTTCAGGTGCGCCCACGCAACTTTCGTCAAAACGATGGGCAAAGACACGGTAGCGCGGCACCAGCCATGGAATGATGTCCTGGCCAAAATCATGCCTGGAGTGGGGATCGTAGGCGTCGCGAATCAACTGTTCGTACAGGAACTTGGTGTTAAACACATAGATGCCCATGCTGACGAGAGCCTTGCCCGGTTCGTCGGGCAGGGACGTTGGCTGCTGCGGCTTCTCGTCAAAGGCGATGATGCGATCATTCTCATCTACCGTCATGACACCGAAAGCCGAGGCATCCTCCAGCGGCACGGTCAGACAGCCGATGGTCATATCCGCCTCGGCACTGACATGCGCCGCCAGCATCATGCCGTAATCCATTTTATAAATATGGTCGCCCGCCAGGATGATGACGTGTTCGGGGTTGTGCGAGCGCAGGATGTCGATGTTCTGGAACACCGCATCGGCCGTGCCCTTGTACCATTCTTCCTGGATGCGCTGCTGTGCGGGAAGCAGTTCAACGAACTCGTTGAATTCTGCGCGCATGAAACTCCAGCCATGCTGGATATGCTGGATGAGGCTGTGAGCCTTGTACTGGGTAACGACCCCAATGCGGCGAATGCCGGAATTAATGCAGTTGGAAAGCGGGAAATCGATGATGCGGAATTTTCCACCAAAAAGCAACGCTGGCTTGGCGCGCCACTTGGTGAGATCCTTCAGCCGGCTGCCCCGGCCCCCTGCCAGAATCAAGGCCACCGCGTTCTTGGTGAGCACGCTGATAAACCGCTCAGATGCAATGTCGCGGGGAAACATGTCTGCACTCCTCAGAAAATGAGATCATGAACGCAATGGCAGCGCGTGATAATTTGAGCCATTATAATTGATTTAATACGGGAGTTTGGCCACAAGCCTCGAAACATGCCCAAAAAAATAACGGATCCATTACAGCAGGCCATCCTGGAAGCCAGGCACCACGACCCTTTCAGCACACTGGGCCTGCATCATAACGGACAGGAATGGCAGTTGCGCGTGTTCCTGCCACACGCCAGCGCGCTGGAACTGTTCACCACTCAATGGGAGCTGGTGCCGAAAATTCACGAGCAGGGGCTCTACCTGTGGCGTGGCCCTACCGCCCCGCAGTCGCCGTGCCGCATACGCTACACGGAAAACGGACGCCAAATTGAAACATTTGATGTCTATTCTTTCCTGCCATTGATCAGCGACCATGACCTGTACCTGTTTCAGGAAGGACGCCTGCAACAGCTATACCGCGTTCTTGGTGCCCACCCCTGCACGCACCAGGAAGTAGCCGGCATTCGCTTTGCCGTCTGGGCACCCAACGCCGAACGCGTGAGTGTCGTGGGCGATTTCAACCACTGGGACGGGCGACAACATCCCATGCGCGTGCGCAGCAACAGCGGCATCTGGGAGGTTTTCATCCCGGGCTTGCCGCTGGGGGCCCTGTATAAATTTGAAATACGAAATCGCCATCATGGTGCCATCATGGTCAAGACTGATCCCTACGGATCCGCTTTTGAACTGCGACCAGGCACGGCCGCCCGGATATGCCCCGAAGGCCGGTTTGTCTGGCAGGATGCGGCATGGATGGCGCAACGCGCCCGCTCGGACTGGTTGCACGCGCCCATGAACATTTACGAGGTCCATCTGGGCTCATGGAAGCAACCTGCCAACCGGGATTTTTACAATTATCGGGAACTGGCCGATCTGTTACTGCCTTACGTTCTGGAGATGGGTTACACCCACATTGAACTGATGCCAATCAGCGAACATCCCCTCGACGAATCCTGGGGTTACCAGACCACCGGCTATTACGGCGTGACAAGCCGTTATGGCGAACCTGATGACTTTCGTGCCTTCGTGGACCGCTGTCACGGTGCTGGCATCGGCGTCATCCTCGACTGGGTGCCCGGACACTTTCCCAAAGATGACTTCGCCCTGGCGCGCTTTGATGGCAGCGCCCTGTATGAACATGAAGATCCTCGTCTGGGCGAGCATCAGGACTGGGGCACCTACATCTTCAACTACGGGCGCAACGAAGTGCGCGGCTTTCTGATTGGCAATGCCCACTACTGGTTGTCCGAATTTCATATTGACGGCCTGCGCGTTGACGCCGTGGCCTCCATGCTCTACCTCGACTATTCGCGCAAGCCTGGTGAATGGCTGCCCAACGTGCATGGCGGGCGGGAAAACCTTGACGCCCTGTCCTTCATTCGCGAGGTCAACCTGATGGTACATGAGCAGTTTCCCGGAGCGCTCACCATCGCCGAGGAATCCACCTCCTGGCCCATGGTGTCGCGCCCCATCTACCTGGGCGGACTGGGTTTTTCCATGAAATGGAACATGGGTTGGATGAACGACACCCTGCGCTATTTCTCGCGCAACCCGGTACATCGCCGCCACCATCACCGCGACCTGACATTCTTTCAGCTGTATGCCTACACCGAAAACTTCGTTCTGCCCTTTTCTCACGATGAAGTGGTTCACGGCAAGCACTCCCTGCTCGACAAGATGCCGGGTGACACATGGCAGCGCTTTGCCAACCTGCGCCTGCTGCTGACCTACCAGATGACAAGCCCTGGCAAGAAGCTCAACTTCATGGGGAACGAGTTCGGACAAGGTCGCGAATGGCAGGTCAAGTCCGGTCTTGACTGGTCCTTGCTGGAGACGCACTGGCACCAGGGCATCCAGCATCTGTGTCGCGACCTCAACCGTCAGTACCGTCAGCACCCGGCTTTGCACGATCTCGACTTCGAATCCAGTGGCTTCATCTGGGTGGATTGCGATAATGCAGACCAGTCCATACTGAGTTTCGTGCGCCGCAGTCGCTCTGGCGCCCAGCTGGTGGTGGCGCTCAACTTCACGCCCGTGCCACGAACGGCGCACCGGCTGGGCGTTCCCAATGAAGGCCAGTACCGGGAACTGATCAACAGCGACTCGACCCATTACGGGGGCAGCAACCTTGGCAATGGATCGGGGCTGCACGCCATTGCAATGCCGTGGAACGGACAACCCTGTTCTTTGACCCTGACCCTGCCTCCCCTGGCAGGCCTCATCCTGGAGTCCTGCTAGATGTCCTCACTGACACAATCCCCCGCGTGGCTGGCCTTGGCGCAGCATCAGCACACCATTAAAACGCAACATCTGCGCGAACTCTTTGCAACGGACCCGGACCGCTTCAGCCGCTTTACCCTGCATGCCGGTCCCCTCATGCTGGATTACTCCAAAAACCGCATCACGGAACAGACCCTGTCACTCCTGCTGGACCTCGCCTCCCAGGCCCGACTGCCGGAAAACATCACCCGCCTGTTGAATGGCGACAAGGTCAATGTCACCGAACATCGAGCCGCTCTGCACACCGCCCTGCGCAACCGGTCCGGGCAACCCGTCATGCTTGACGGCGCGGATGTCATGCCCGGCGTTCGGCGCGTGCTGCAGCAGATGCGTGAATTTTCCGACGCGGTACGCCAGGGCCGGTGGCTGGGGTACACCGGCAGACCCATCACGGATGTGGTCAACATCGGTATTGGCGGATCGGACCTGGGGCCGGCCATGGTCACAGCCGCCCTGCCCGCCGACTGCCGCCCCCTTGCACTGCATTTCGTGTCCAACGTGGACGGTGCCGACCTGTGCCAGACCCTGAAGCTGCTGGACCCCGAGACCACGCTCTTCATCATTGCATCAAAAACCTTCACCACCCAGGAAACCCTGCTCAACGCCCGTTCGGCCCGCGCCTGGTTTTTGCAACGCGCGGAGCGCCATGATCATGTGGCGCGCCATTTCGTGGCGCTTTCCACCAACCGCGAGGAAGTATTGCGCTTTGGCATCGATCCCGCGCACATGTTCGAGTTCTGGGACTGGGTGGGTGGACGCTATTCGCTGTGGTCGGCCATCGGGCTTTCCATCGTGCTGGGCATCGGCATGGAGGGCTTCGAAGCTCTCCTGCAGGGCGCCTTCGAGATGGACGAGCATTTCCGCAACAGCCCGCTGGAACGCAACATGCCGGTCATTCTGGGGCTGCTGGACGTGTGGTACATCAACTTCTTCGGTGCGCAAACCCGGGCCATCCTGCCCTACGATCAGGGATTGAATTCGT
>JAJZEH010000030.1 GCA_021805725.1 Pseudomonadota bacterium
CTCCACCCCGACCAGATTTTAGGGTGTTCCTGACAGGTGCCCGTAGCTCAATCGGATAGAGCACCAGCCTTCTAAGCTGGGGGTTACAGGTTCGATTCCTGTCGGGCACGCCAATGCGGTAGAATGTCGTTCAGTTGTTTGTCTCGGTGGTGGCGGTAGCTCAGTTGGTAGAGTCCCGGATTGTGATTCCGGTTGTCGTGGGTTCGAATCCCATCCGTCACCCCAAAAACCCACGGGTGTGTTCCGGAGACGCACTTGACACACTTCACCCGAAGGGGGTAATCACCTCAAAACGTCCACAAAAGTGTCCAGCACGGCGCCACTGCAGTTGCAGTGGTTTTTATGGTGGCCACGCCCGGTTTTATGTAAATTGTCCAGGATGTCACTGCGCAGCAGGGGGGTAACCCGCCGCACTCAGCGCGTCGACGAAAACCGAAGCGGTCAGGGTCGATTCAACGCTGACATGTTTCGTAGCCAGGTCTGCTGTAACTTGTGCGTTAGGGTCCGCGTCGGCTATTGCGCGGTTTACCCTGTTGACGCAGTTTCCGCAGGTCATGGCGGGGACGGTGAATTCGATCATGATGCTTCTCCGGTGGTTATGCGGTACATGTAACTCTAAACCATTCTGCAGGCTTTTCATCCCAAAGCCCACCATGCGGTCAATTGACGTCAGACCTGCCGGTGAAAACTACGCCGACGCCACTCGAGACGACCTTACATCACCGCATTGAATACATACCCCATGATGATGATGCCGATGGTGACAATGCCGGCAAACAGGGCGATCAATCTGGGCCGCATGACTTTCTTCAAAATCATGAATTCCGGCAGCGACAGGGCGGTCACGGACATCATGAAGGCCAGGGTGGTGCCCAGGGCCGCCCCTTTGCCCAGCAGCGCCTGTACGACCGGAATGATGCCTGCTGCATTGGAGTACATGGGGACGCCCAGGACCACCGCGAGGGGAATCGACCACCAGGCATTCCGGCCCATCAGATGCGCCATGAAATCCTCGGGCACATAACCGTGAATCCAGGCGCCCACACCCACACCGGCAATGATGTAGGGCGTCACCTTGAAGACGATTTCGCGTACATGGCGTGCCCCTTGGGAAAATCGCCCGGTCCAGTTGGGCCGCACTTCCTCATGGGTCACTTCGGGCAACTCAAAAACCCAGGCCTCCACGAGGTGAACCGGGTTCAGGCGACCAATGACCAAGCCCGATACAATGGCCACCACCAATCCCAAAGCCAGGTAAATCAGGGCGATCTTCCAGCCAAACAGTCCAAATAGCAGGGCGAGCGCCACTTCGTTGACCATGGGGGCCGAAACCAGAAACGAAAAAGTGACTCCCAAGGGGACGCCTGAAGTCAGAAATCCGATAAAAAGAGGTACTGCAGAGCAGGAGCAGAAGGGGGTGACGATCCCCAGCGAGGCCGCCAGCACGTTTCCCACCCCCTGATGCTTGCCGGACAGGATCGCGCGGGTCCTTTCAGGGGTGAACCAGGTTTGAACCACCCCCACCAAAAAAACGATTAGCGCGAGTAGCATCAGTACCTTGGGCACTTCAAACACAAAAAAGCTGGCGGCATCATAAAAATAGGAACCCTTCTGCAGGTTGAGAATGCGGTCCACCACCCAATCCGCGCCGATCTGCAGGTTGAAGTAAATGGCAGCCCAAAGGGCGGCAGCCATACCCAAACCTGCCAGCCAGCGGATAAGGTTATGGTCCTGATTTCTTTCCACGAGTGTGTTCATGCATTTGCCTTATTGGGATCGTCTTGACAAGGAGACGAATCAGGCGCAAAAAAGATGCAGGGTATGACCGAATTTTATTGAAAACTGCATCCATTCGATGGATTCTTCCAAACTTTCCTGTGTGCAAGCGGCCTGGCAGCAGCATCGCGCTGAATTGCGGGGTTACCTGTTGCATCGCGTAAAGGATGTTTCCCAGGCGGAGGATCTGCTGCAGGAAGTGTTTCTGAAGGCCATGACCCAAGGCCGGAAGTTTTGCGCCCTGGACAATCCCCGGGCCTGGCTCTTTCAGGTGGCCAGAAATGCCTTGATCGACAACCTGCGGCTTGCCAAAGACGCCCTGCCACTGCCGGATGACCTGGCACAGGAGACAGATGCCCTGGCTCCTGTGGATGATCTCTCCGAATGCGTGGTTCGGGTACTGTCCGAGCTGTCCCCTGAAGACCGGGAAGTTCTTCAGATGTGTGATATTGAGGGCATGAAACAACAGGATTTTGCAGTAGCCCATGGCATTTCCCTGTCGGCGGTGAAATCCCGGATTCAGCGGGCACGCCAGCGCATGCGCACACAGCTGACGGAGGCCTGCAAGGTGCAGTTTGACGAGGCGGGCCAAGTCTGTTGCCATGTGCCGCGCCCTTTGCCTTGAAGGATCATTTCTGATTTCCTGCATCTTTTTGCACCTTCCTTCGTCTCCCCGTATGAAACGCGATGAATGGGGTCGGGATCATACCGGCCAGAACATTGCACTCGTTACAGGAGCATGGAGATGAAAGACATCAAGGTACTGGGCACGGGCTGTGCCAACTGCAAAACCACGATCACCCTGATCGAGCAGGCTGCTCAAGCCAAAGGGGTCCCCGTCAAACTGGAAAAGGTTGAAGCGTTGAAAGACATCATGAGCTATGGGGTGATGTCCACGCCAGGCGTGGTGATTGATGGCAAAGTGGTGCATGCCGGGGGCATTCCTACCCGGGATAAAATCGAGCAATGGCTGACCAATCCATGAATCAGGCGCCCACCAGGCTTGGCTGCGCTCATTCCTTGCCCCTTCCTTTCCGAATCCCCGCTTGTCGCGATTGTTCACCAATTTTCGCGTCTGGACATAATTCCCTGGCATCAGCCCACTAAAGTAACAGGTCACCTGAATCAGTTCAGGTTTCAATCAGATCGTGGAGGTTTCATCATGCTTACGTTACGCAAGGCGTTATCCTTGAATATGCTGTCCCTATTTCTGGCAGGAGTTCTGCAGGGCCCGGCCCTGGCTGCAACTGCCGCCCCTTCAACGTCAGAAGCAGGCAAAGCCCATCAGGAAGGAGCCCAGGCCCTGATCAAGGAAAGACAGCACCTTGCCCAGGAGGCGGTGGAGGCCCAGGAGGCCATGCTGACCGCCATTTACCAGCTTGCAAATCATGACAAGGACGGCGCCTACAAATCTCTGACCACGGCTTCAGGAAAGCTGGACGTGCTGCTGGCGCGCGATCCCCACCTCAGCATGTTGCCGGTGGACGTGCGCGCCAGCACCACGGACCTGAAGGCTGATCCGAAGGCAGTGAAGGAAACCCTGTCCCAGGTCAGGGCCAAACTTTCGGCCGGAAAAATCCAGGAGGCCCGCGCCATGCTGGAGCCCCTCACGAGCGAAATCCGCATCAGTACCGACTACATGCCCATGGAAACTTATCCCAAAGCCATCAAGGAAGCCACTCGGGATACCCAGGCTGGCAATACGGATGCTGCAGCCCAGCTCCTGGCCGACACATTGAGTTCGCTGGTCACCCGGGTCAAAGTGATTCCATTGCCGCCGCTCAGGGCGGAGTCGGACGTGCAGGAAGCTGAAATCCTGTTCCAGGCAGATCCGGTCAAGCACAAGCAGGCAGCCCTGGATCTTCTGAATCAGGCCTCGCAACAGCTTGAGGTGGGCAACCTGCTGGGTTATGGGGATTTCAAAACCGTGAAACAGGAGATGGATTTGGTGAAGCACAAAGTCCAGGGCGGCAGTGCGGACAACGGCCTGTTCGGCCGTCTCAAATCCCTGCTCAAGGAGGCACGCAACAAAATCTAGGGAACAGTCGCCGAGCGCCATAACGGCGAAATTGCAAGGCGAGTCCAGATTGGTGACGCATCAGCCGCACATTGACGCAGGCTGGTGCGTCCTGGCAGCCGCATGTCCCCGTATGCGATAGATCGCACGACATCCCTTGTTCATTCCAGCTTCTGTTGCCGTAAGTGCAACACGAGTTCCTGCTTGATTTCCCTAAGCCTCGCCTTTATCTTTCGCTCGTTGACGCCGCCAATGCGCATCATGATTTTTTGCCCGGCCGAACGCTTCTCAAATTCCGGGTCCGCAAACTCATAATAAACTTTTGGCCTTACCAGTGCGATGTGTTCCGCAATCTCGGGCGCGCCAATGAGATCGTCGAGTGCCAGTAGCAGACGGTCGTTGAAATATTGCTTGGGATAGCCCAGTTCTTCGTAGGCCCTCTGGAAGAGTGGATACAACCTGACATAGAGCGCAACGAGCCTGCCGGGATCAACTTTTTCGGCAATCTTCACGTAGCGGGTATAACGCACCGCATTCCTTGCGCTCAGTGTCCATCCGTTTTCGTCGCCTTCCACGATAAATTTTCCCGTCGGAGGCTCCAGGGGCATGGCGTTGGCAGGGACGATACGGCGCGGCAGATTGTCCACGGTGGCCACCAGATGTTGCACAATGGCTTCCGTATCGAAAAGCCGCATCAGGGACTTGCTGCCAATCAGGTCTGATAGCGCATTGAGCATGAAATGATCGCTTTGATTCAGGGGCGGTAGCGGAGGCTGTGGCGTGGAGGGTGCCTCGACGACCTGTTTCAGCACTGGTTTGGCAGGGGCTGGGGCTGGAGCAGGCATGGGCGGGGGGGGCAGGCTTGCCTGTGCCACCGGGGGCTTGTGCGTTTGCTGCCAATAGAAATAGGTGGCTGTGCCACCACCCATAACCACCGCCGCAATGACGACGCTCCAAATGATTTTTTTCATGGGTAACGCTCGTATCAGGGCTTGACGAAACGCAGTGCAAATTTGTCCGAGGGTGCGTCCATTTTGAAGAAGGGCAGTTCTCGAGAGTCGGCAGGATTGCGATAATCGGCGCTTTCGGCTTCGAGTTTGAAACCGGCGCGCTGGAATTCCTCCAAGACAGTCTGTTCCTCGATGCGATGGAGGGACTTTGTAACCGTCGTGCCGCTGCCGGGTTTGGCGGAGTGGTCGATTAATACCAGGTGTCCCCCGGGTTTTAGCGCATCAAACAAACGACGGTCCATTTTCGCGCGGTCCACCGGCATGAAGGCGATGTCGTGGTAGTTCATGATGATCGTGATCAAATCCAGGGCATTGGCACCCTGGGGAACAGGGTCCTCATAGGGCAGGGCCGCAGCAATGATGTTGGCCTGGGGATGCTCGGCCATTCGCTTTAAAAATGCCGGTCGAAGCTTGTCCGCCTGCGCCCAGACGGTGCCGCTGCTGCCCACCGCCAGTGCGAGCAGTTGTGTGGCGTAGCCGCCCCCTGTATCCACGTCGAGGACGTTCATGCCGGGGCCTGCTCCCGAAAATTTCAGGAAAGCCATGGGTTGGCGCCGGGCATCCGCCTGTCTGTCATCGTCAGTGCGCAGAGGGCTCGCGATGACCCGGGCGTAGATCTCTTCAAGCGATGGGCTGCCGGATGTTTGGCCATGGACTGGCTGGAGCAGTCCCATACCCAGGATGACGGCCAGCCAACAGGCCTTCCAGGGTTTTTCAGCAAGCAGGATCGATGTAAGGGACATGGGGTTTCTCCTATTCCATGGCGGGGGTGTACTTGCCCAGGCAGGCTGCGCCGTTGAGGCGTGAACGATGATGCAGCGCTTGTTGTGCCCTGGTCTTTTGGGTGGCCTCACCGCGCCAAGCCTGAAGGACGGGGGCCTGAAGGGCGCGCCCATAAGAAAAGCTCAAGACCCAGGGTTGTTTTTCCGTACCGATATTCATGGCGTTGAGGTTGGCCGTAGCCATCGCATCACTTTGGCCACCGGATAGAAAATTGATTCCGGGAACGGCTGTTGGCACGGTACGACGCAAGCAGGAGAGGGTGGCCCGGGCCACCTCCCGGGGTGTTGCCTGATCCTGGCTCGATGCGCCCGGAATGACCATGCTGGGTTTGAGCAGCATGCATTCCAGCACAACGCGCTGCTGATGCAGCGCATGAAATACGGTGTGCAGAACTTCTTCGGTGACGAGGGCACTGGTGGCCAGGGTATGATCTCCGTCCATCAATACTTCGGGCTCGACGATCGGAACCAGGCCCTGCTCCTGGCAAAGGGCGGCATAGCGGGCCAGGGCGTGTGCATTCACTGCAATCGCTGTGGGCGTGGGCATTGCCGCTCCGATGCTGATCACCGCACGCCATTTGGCGAAGCGCGCCCCCAGCTTCTTGTATTCGCTCAGCCGCTGGCCCAGACCATCCAGCCCCTGTGTGACCTTTTCCCCTGGAAAGCCTGGAAGCGGTACCGTACCCTGGTCGACCTTGATGCCGGGCACGATGCCCTGCCCGGTCAACAACTGGGTGAGGGGCAAGCCCGTTGCTGTGGCCTGTCGCAGGGTTTCATCAAACAGGATTACGCCACTGATGTGGGTGCCAAGGTCCGGGGTGGAAAACAGCAACTGCCGGTAGTCGCGCCGGGCCTCTTCAGTGGAGGCTACGCCGACGGCCTTGAGGCGCTTCTCGATGGTTGCTGTGCTTTCATCGGCGGCAAGAATGCCTTTGCCGGGGGCGGTGATTTCCGACACCGTTTTTTCCATGGCTTCCAGGAATGGTGACATGGGCTCCTCCGTCAGCAGTTGTTTTCATGATCTTACTCCTGCAGTGTCGCGAGGAACACCGGGCATCATTTTGACGGCAGACGGAATAATAAAAAAAACGCCCTGCACGGGGCAGGGCGTTTCAGGGATGCTGCAGGGCTTGCGCCTTGCTGCATCAGGATTGTTATTTAAGCGATTGAAGATACAGCGCAACGTCATGCTTTTGTGCATCCGACAGACCGTGTGCAATGCCTTCCATGGCAACGCCATGGGGCCGCTCGAGATCCTCATGCATCGACGGATTCTTTTCATGCTCTTCTTCACGCTGAGCATCGTCATTGAAGGCCATCAACTGCTTGTAGAGGTAGTCTGCGTGTTGCCCGGCAAGACGGGGAATGGGACCGTTGCCTTCAGCATTGGCACCATGGCAAGCCGCGCAGGGAGGAACAGCCTTCTCCAGATTTCCTTCGTTGAAGATTTTCCCGCCGGCTGCAACCATGGCCGGATCGGCATCAGCTGCAGCAGGGTTAGGCAAAGGCTTCTGGTGCGAGAAGTACTCGGCCAGTTCCTTGATCTGCTCTGGCGTGAAGTCGCGCGAAATGCCCCACATCATGTCCTGGGCAGCTTTGTCCTTGCGAGTGTGCTCGTGAAATTCCTGCATCTCGGCTTCCAGGTAAACCGCTTGCTGGCCAGCCAGGATGGGGAACGTCGGGTTGACGGAGTTGCCGTTTACGTTGCTGCCTACATCACCGTGGCAAATGGAACACACCTGCTGTGCCAGTGTGTGGCCCGTAACCTGGGGGTTGCCTAGGCTGCGGCTGCGATCAAGTCCGGTGGAACAGGCCCCCAGCGTCAGTGCGACAGCGGAAAGGGTCAGAATTTTAGTGATCTGTTTCATATTCATCCCCTGATTAGTAAATGAGCGTGGCATACAGCATGGACGTATTGAAATCATGGGGGCTCAATGCAGTGCCGCCCATGTTCAAGGTATTTCCAGTCACGCCACCAAGCTGGGTGTAGAAGGTGTACATGTAGCCGATACGGACGTTCTGTACGGGTGCCCAGAATACGCTAGGCATCCAGGACTGCCAGTTGGGGCTGCCGGTGGGGCTGGCTGGATTCATCAATGCATCGGTGCTTCCCGTTGCGCCATGATAGAACAGCATGGCGCCGTACTTGGCCTTGTAAATATAGGTCACATCGGCCCAGGTCTCGTTCAGGGTATCAGTCGGGTTAGTCGCAGAAGTGCCGATCATCGCCGAACTGTTGTTCATGTCCTCATGCGTATAACGGAAATGAGCCGAGAAGTAATGGGGATCCAGTACATACTGATATTGTGCGTCCAGGCCCACGTCGCGGTAGGTGCTGATGGTGCCTGACCAGTCAGAGTAGCCCAAACCGGGATCGCCATGAACGTACGAGGTCATGCCGTGAATACCTGCCTGGAAGCTATGGGGGCCCCATTCCTTGTTATACGCAAAACGGTAGTAGGGCGAGGGATCCAGCTCAGGAACACCCGTAGATCCTGTGGCGCCACCCGTCATGAAAGACAGGGGACCATGGGTCACTGATTTATATACCCCAAGTTCGCCGTACCAGGTTTTGTCCTTGAACACATAGGCGCCTACCCCCACCTCGCCATGCTGGGCGGATGAGCCCATCAGGAAAGTGGTTGGTGCAGGTGCGCCACCAGCGTTGAAGTACCCGATCCAGTCGGAAGTCCAGTTTTCCGTACTATTCCAGACATCGGACATGGTGGAGCGGTTGTTGGCATACACACCGTAGATCAGGTCGCTGTCCGCGGTGACGATGCGGTCTGCCCAGCGGAATTCCGTGTTGTCGATGCCGGAAGACTGGGTGTATTGGCTGCCCGATGTGATGTTGCCGTCATACTTGTTCCAGGTCCATTGCACGAAAGCGCCAAGGTTGTCGGTGATGTGGCCACCGGTGAACAGACTAACCACTTGCATGTCCATGGAAGACGAAGGCGCATTCCCATTACCAGCCGCCGGGTTGGTGTTGGTGTAGTACTGACGGGCTGCCTGCAGCATGACTGCAACGGGCGGGCGGTCAATATTGGTGGTCAGGTTGAAAATATCGTTGGCGTTTCCCATGGTGTAACCGGTCAGTTTGAACATCCGGCCCAGGGAAGTGAGCTGCGGATATTCGCCACCCACGTGACAGGCAACGCATTTGAAACCGGTTTGTCGTGCAAAAACCGGGATGGCGCTGGCGTCAAACGAGACCGCCAGTGAAACCACACCCAAGAGTACGAGGATGGAACCCCGCGCTCTTTCAAGCAGGCTTGTTAACTTCATTGTGAAACCCCCTAAGTGTTTTTCTGAAAAAAAACAGACGCAGACGACTTATTAGTTGATGCTGGTCAAACATCTGCTGTTTGTAAGCTTCCGTTTCCAGAGGGGAAATGTCAAGAAAGGCGTAGCAAAAATGCAACAGTCCCTGGAAGGCTTGGCAAGGTTGCAACACTCCTGCGCCGCGGAGGACAGGAGCGTGCTAAACGGCTAAAGGACGTTTTTGACGGTCTGTGCCAGGTTTTCCGGGGTCAGTCCAAAGTGCTTGAAGAGGGCGCCAGCGGGTGCCGATTCACCGAATGTGTCTATGCCCAGTACGGCGCTGCATCCATATTTCCACCACAGGCCCGTACTGCCCGCTTCAACGGCCACCTTGGGAATGTTGCGGGGCAGCACGGATTCGCGATAGGCCGTATCCTGCTGATCGAACACCGAAGTGGCGGGCATGGACACCACCCGCACCGCGATCCCTTCGGCTGCCAGCAGTTTTTGGGCTTCCACGGCCAGGGCCACTTCAGAGCCCGTGGCGATGAGGATGGCGCGTGCCAGTCCCTCGGATTCACGCAGGACGTAACCGCCCCGGCCAATTTCCACGATCTGTTCGGGGGTGCGCGACTGGAAGGGCAGATTCTGACGACTGAAAATCAGACAGGTGGGGCCATGCTTGCGGCGGATGGCAGCAGCCCAGGATACTGCGGTTTCGATGGTGTCGCAGGGGCGCCAGACTTCCATATGCGGAATGAGGCGCAGACTCGAGGTTTGCTCCACGGACTGGTGTGTGGGTCCGTCTTCGCCCAAGCCGATGGAATCGTGGGTAAACACGAAAATCGAACGGATCTTCATCAGCGCTGCCATGCGCAGGCCATTGCGACTGTAGTCCGAGAAGGTCAGGAAGGTGCCGCCATAGGGAATGAATCCGCCGTGCAGGGCAACCCCGTTTATCATGGCACTCATGCCGAACTCGCGCACGCCGTAGCTCAGGTAATTGCCCGGTTGGCCGGCTTTGAGGGGCTTGCTACCGCTCCAGTTGGTGAGGTTGGAGCCGGTCAGGTCCGCCGATCCCCCAAAAAACTCGGACAAGGCGGGACCAAAGGCTTCCAGGGTATTCTGGCTGGCCTTGCGCGAGGCAATGGTCTCTCCCTTGTCGCGGCATTTGGCGATGAATTCCAGCGCAGCCAGTTCAAAATGTGCTGGCAGGTCGCCTTTCATGCGGCGGGTAAACTCGGCTGCTTCCAAGGGCCAAGCCGCCTGATAAGCCAGAAAACGGTGGTTCCATTCTGCTTCAGCGGCGGCGCCCCGGGGACGCGCATCCCAGGCCTCATAGGCGTCGGCAGGGATTTCGAAAGGCCCGTAATTCCAGCCAATGGCCTTGCGTACTGCGGCAATCTCTTCGGCGCCCAGCGGCGAACCATGCACATCGTGTGACCCGGCCTTGTTGGGACTGCCCTGTCCAATCACCGTCTTGCAGCAGATGAGGGTGGGCTTGGTGCTGTTGTGGGCGCTTGTGATGGCGCGTGAGACGGCTTCCACGTCGTGCCCGTCCACGCCACGGATGACGTTCCAGCCATAGGCCTCAAACCGCGCCGGGGTGTCCTCGGCAAACCAGGCGTGGACATGGCCGTCAATGGAAATGCCGTTGTCGTCCCAGAAGGCAATCAGCTTGTGCAGTTTCAGGGTTCCTGCGAGCGAGCAGACCTCATGGCTGATGCCCTCCATCATGCAGCCATCGCCCATGAACGCGTAGGTGTTGTGGTCGACGATGGTGTGCCCGGGCTTGTTGAACTGTTCGCCCATCATCCGTTCGGCCAGTGCCATGCCCACTGCATTGGCAATGCCCTGACCAAGGGGTCCAGTGGTGGTTTCTACGCCGGGGGTCAGACCATATTCAGGGTGTCCCGGGGTTTTGCTGTGCAATTGCCTGAACTGCTTGAGTTGCTCCATGGGCAGGTCATAGCCCGTCAGATGCAGCAAGGCATAGAGCAGCATGGAGGCGTGGCCGTTGGACAGCACGAAGCGGTCCCGATCGCACCAATGCGGATTGGCCGGGTTATGTTTGAGGTGCCGTCCCCACAGCGCTACTGCCATTTCAGCCATGCCCATGGGGGCTCCCGGGTGTCCGGAGTTGGCTTTTTGCACGGCATCCATGGCGAGCGCGCGTATGGCGTTGGCCATGAGGGAGTGCGGAACGGTTGCGGTTCCTTCGGTCATGATGGAGAGGCCCTTAATTTATGATTTATGGCGATGGTGAAGTTCAGATGATCCTGGGGGTCAGCTCGCCCTTGGCGTAACGATCGCTCATGGTATCCATGGAGACCGGTTTGATGCGGCTGGCCTGTCCCGCGCTACCAAAGGCTTCAAAGCGTTCCTTGCACACGCCCATGGCGGCCTTGCGGGCATCAGCCAGGTATTTGCGCGGATCGAATTCTTCCGGGTTCTTGAACAGGTGGGCGCGGATGGCGCCGGTCATGGCAAGGCGGATATCCGTGTCGATGTTGATCTTGCGTACGCCATGCTTGATGGCCTCTACGATTTCCGAGACCGGCACGCCGTAGGTTTCTTTCATCTTGCCGCCATTGGCACGGATCACTTCCAGCCATTCCTGTGGCACGGAAGAGGAGCCGTGCATGACGAGGTGCGTATTGGGAATGCGCGCATTGATTTCCTTGACGCGCCAGATGGCCAAGGTCTCCCCCGTGGGCGCTTTGGTGAACTTGTAGGCGCCGTGGCTGGTGCCGATGGCAATGGCCAGAGCATCCACCTGGGTCTGGCGCACGAAGTCGGCCGCCTGCTCGGGGTCGGTGAGCAACTGGTCGTGGCTCAACTGCTTGTCAGAGCCATGGCCGTCTTCCTCGCCCATCATGCCAGACTCGAGCGAGCCCAGACAGCCCAGTTCGCCTTCCACCGAAACGCCCACGGCATGTGCCATTTCCACCACGCGGCGGGTTACCCCCACGTTGTATTCGTAGCTCGAGGGGGTCTTCATGTCTTCCATCAACGAGCCGTCCATCATCACGCTGGAAAATCCCGAACGGATGGAGCGTTGGCACACGGAAGGGCTTGCCCCGTGATCCTGGTGCATGCACACCGGAATGTCTGGATACATTTCCACTGCGCCCTCAATCAGCTTTCGCAGGAAGGGCTCGCCGGCATATTTGCGCGCCCCGGCCGAGCCCTGCATGATCACTGGGCTGTTGACGGCGCGGGCTGCCTCCATGATGGCCTGGATCTGTTCCAGGTTGTTGACGTTGAAGGCTGGCAGGCCGTAGCCGTTTTCGGCGGCATGGTCCAGCAGTTGCCGGAGTGAGATTAAAGCCATGTTTTTTCCTTGGTATTGAAGTTAGTGGGTGACCGGTTGCGCCGGGGTCACACCGAGGCGCGCCATGAATTCTGCAAAATTGTCCAATACGGCATCAGGGCCGGAGGCAGCTATGGATTCTCCATGATTGTACCCGTGGTTGAAAGCCCAGACAGCCACACCCGCATTGCGCGAGGCCAGCACGTCATTGCTGGAGTCGCCCACGAACAGGGCTTCCCCGGCGGGTACGCCGGCCTGCCGCAGGGCCAGCTGGAGCGGCAGGGGGCTCGGTTTTCCCTGGGGAGTATCGCCACCGGCCACCAGCACTTCAAAAGCGTCAGAGAGGCCGTGGAAATCAAGCAAGCGCAGGGTGAGGCTGCGTTCCTTGTTGGTGACCACCCCCAGAAGGTAACCCGATTGGTGCAGGTCCCGCAGGGCGGTCTTGGCGCCAGGGTAAGGGGTGCTCATGCGGCCCGTCAGGTCGGCATAGTTTTGCAAAAAGCGGGGGTAAAGGCGGCTGTAGCGCGCCGAAGTGCGAATGCCGGCGTCTCCAGTGGCGACTTCCAGGGCATTGCCAAACAACCAGGCGGTGCCCTTGCCGATCCAGTCGCGCACTTGCATCGCAGGGATCGTGGGCAGGCTCTCTTCGCGGAGGGTCAGGTTGACCGCTTCCGCAATCTCTTCCGCGGTATCCACCAGAGTACCGTCCAGGTCAAACATGATGAAGCGGGGCAGGGTATTCATGATTCAGAAGGCTTTGCGCTTGGCGTCCACGAGTTTCAGGATCATGGGCGTGAAGATCATCTGCATGGCCAGTCCCATCTTGCCGCCAGGTATGACCAGCGTATTGGGGCGGGTCATCCAGGAATCGTGCAACATCGCGAGGAGGTAGGGAAAGTCGATGCCGCGGGGGTTGGCAAAGCGGATCACCACCATGCTCTCGTCTGCCGATGGGATGTCCTTGGCAATGAAGGGGTTGGACGTGTCCACCGTGGGAACTCGTTGAAAGTTCACATGGGTGCGCGAAAATTGCGGACAGATGTGGCTCACGTAATCCGGCATGCGACGCAGGATGACGTCGGTGACGGCCTCCTGGGAATACCCACGCATTTTCTGGTCGCGGTGCAGTTTCTGGATCCACTCCAGGTTGATGATGGGAACGACCCCCACCAGCAGGTCCACCGGTGCGGCGATGTTGATTTTGTCGTCGGCGTAACCGCCATGCAGGCCTTCATAGAACAGCAGGTCGGTGTTGGCCTCGATGTCCTCCCAGGGCGTGAAGGTGCCGGGCTCCTGTTTGTAGGGTGCAGCTTCGCCAGCATCATGCAGATAGCGGCGCACCTTGCCCGTACCCGAGGCCGAATAGGACTTGAACAGGGTTTCCAGCTCTCCCAGAAGATTGGCGTCCGGTCCGAAATGGCTGAAGTTTGTGTTGCCCTGGGCTTCCTCTGACTGCATCTGGGCCCTCATGGCGAGCCGGTCGTAGCGGTGGAACGAGTCGCCTTCCACTACCTGGGCGTGGATGGCTTCGCGCCGGAAGATGTGCTTGAAACTGTTCATGACCGTCGTCGTGCCGGCTCCGGAGGAGCCCGTAACGGCAATGATGGGGTGTTTGCGGGACATGCGTCACCTCGCTGGGATGGGGGGAAGTCAGGAGCGGAACAGACCGCGCTCATTAAACAGAGGCGATTCGTAGGGCTTGTCCGTGCCGGCATCATATTCGGCGTGATACTGCACCACGCGATCCACCTCGTTTCGCGACCCCAGGATCACGGGAACGCGCTGGTGAATCTCGCCAGGCTTGATCTCGAGGATGCGCTCGCGCCCCGTGCTGGCATGGCCGCCGGCCTGTTCCACCACGAATCCCATGGGATTGGCCTCGTACATCAGGCGCAGCCGCCCTGGCTTGGTGAGGTCCTTGGTGTCGCGCGGGTACATGAAAATGCCTCCACGCATCAGGATGCGATGCACTTCAGCCACCATGGAAGCAATCCAGCGCATGTTGAAGTCCCGCTCGCGCGGGCCCGTCTTGCCCGCCTTGCACTCATTGACGTAACGCGTGATGGGTGATTCCCAAAAGCGCTCGTTGGAGGTGTTGATGGCAAATTCGCTGGTTTCTGCCGGGATCATTATGTTGGGATTGGTGAGGATGAAGTTGCCCACTTCGCGATCCAGGGTAAACCCGTGGGTGCCTTTGCCCACGGTCAGCACCAGCAGCGTGGCCGGGCCATACAGGGCATATCCTGCGGCCACCTGCTTCATGCCGGGTTGCAGATAGTCGGCCGTCACCGGTTCACCCGATTCCGGGGCATGCAGGATGGAAAAAATCGAGCCTACCGAAACGTTGCTGTCAATGTTGGAGGAGCCATCCAGGGGATCGAAAATGGCGAGAAAGGGGCCGCGTTTGTTCGGGGGTTTGATGGGAAAGGGCTCGTCCATTTCTTCCGAGGCCACGCCGGCGACGAGTCCTCCCTGTTCGAAGGTGTTGACGAAAGCGGTGTTGGAGAGCACGTCCAGGGGCTTTTGCGTTTCACCCTGCACGTTGATGGTGTCGAGCGAGCCGGTCGCGCCACCCAGGGCACCCTTTGCACTGAGCGCGGCGATGGCCTTGACGGCTGCCGCCACATCCACCAGAAGCGCCGCCAGGGCAGCGCCATCACGGGTTCCACTGACATTTTCAATCAGGAACTTGGACAGGGTTTTGCGTCCCAAATGCATGGATGTTCTCCCGTGGAATTGTTGTAATTTTACTCCGAGCCGCGCTTTTGCAGGCGTGCAGGTCGGATCATAGCCCCCGTTTGCTATAAGCAATACTCAGTAATTCTTATCAGGATGATAAGTTTTGCTCATGATTTGGCATGGGCGACCAGGGGAATTTCCCGGATGGGCAGGTTCACCAGCGCAGCAAGTCCTGCCAACAGAATGTCCGTAATCCAGAGCGCGTCGTAATTGCCGTTGGCAGCCAAACCCACACCGCCCAGCCATGCGCCAAAGAAACCGCCGATCTGATGCGACAGGAGGGTAAGGCCAAAGAGGGTGGCCAAATGGCGCGTGCCGAACAGCTTTCCCACCAGTCCTGCAGTGGGCGGAACCGTGGCGAGCCAGGTCATTCCCATGCCTATGCCAAAAATGTAAAAGTTGATTGCCGTCTTGGGTGAGAGCAGAAATGCCACGATCATCAGGGCGCGCAGGGCATACATCCAGAACAGGATGTATTTCATGCGCATGCGGTTGCCCAGCCACCCGGCAAACAGGCTTCCAAAGATATTGGCAAAGCCTATGAGGGCGAGCGCTATGGCCGAAACCCTTTGCGGCATTCCGCACAATGCGGCATAGCCTGGCAGGTGGGTGGTGAGGAAAGCCACGTGGAAGCCACAGGTGAAGTAGCCGGCATGCAGGCACCAATAACTGCGGTCACCAAAGGCCAGTCGTACCTGTTTTCCCACGGGCAGGTGGTCGCCTGGGCTCGCGGCAGCGGGGATGGGGCGCGCCACCCGGGTGAATCCAAAGGCCAGCGGAATGGTGAGGAGGGTGACGGCGCCGAGAGTCCACAGCGCGCTCATCCACCCCAGGCCCACGATCAGGAGTTGCGCCACTGGGGCAAAGAGAAACTGGCCGAACGAGCCGCCTGCATTGATGAAGCCGGCGGCAAAGGCGCGCTGGTGCGGGCCCAGTGCACGGGAGGCGGCAGCGATCATGAGGGCAAAGCTGCCGGCCCCGGCCCCGGCCGAAACGAGGACACCCAGCGTTAGCGTCAGCCCCATCGGGGTCTGCCACAGTGCGGCCCAGGTCAGGCCCAGCGTCATCAGTACGGCCCCCAGCAGCATGACCCTGAAAGGCCCGATGCGTTCGGCGAGCAGGCCGAACAGGGGTTGCGAGGCGCCCCATACGAATTGTCCGGCGGCCAGTGCAAAGCTTACGGCCACGATGCCCACCCCGGTGCTGGCATTGATGGGCTGGACAAACAGTCCCAGGCTTTGCCGTACCCCCATGGTGATCATCAGCACGGCCGCAGCGGCTGTGAGGATTTGCCAATAACGCGTGTTCATCAGCGTTGACGCAGCAGGCGCTGCTTTTCCCTTTCCCAGTCGCGATCCTTTTCAGCCTCGCGCTTGTCGTGTTGTTTTTTCCCTTTGGCCAATCCAATCTCGGCCTTGATGCGCCCCTTGCTGTAATGCAGGTTGAGCGGGACGAGCGTGTAGCCGGCGCGTTCCACCTTGCCCACCAGCTTGGCAATTTCTTCGGCATGCAGCAACAGTTTGCGGGTTCGGGTGGGGTCCGGCTTGATGTGCGTAGAGGCGGTAGGCAGGGGGCTGATGTGCGAACCCAGCAGAAACAGTTCGCCCGACAGCACCACCACATAGGCTTCCTTGAGCTGGGCGCGGCCGGCACGGATCGCCTTCACTTCCCAGCCTTCCAGGGCAAGTCCCGCCTCGAAACGCTCTTCGATGAAGTAGTCGTGAAACGCTTTACGGTTGTCCACAATGCTCATAATTCGGTATCTTCGCGCAATGATCTGCCATTCTAGCCCATCGAGCCTTTCATGACGCGTGTTGAAAAATCCGTACTGGTACTGCATTCTGCCCGACAGATGTGGGAGTTGGTGGAGAACATCCCGTCGTATCCCGAGTTCCTGCCTTGGTGCAGCGGCGCCGAAGTGCATGAAAGTACGGGGGGGCAGACGGTGGCCACCCTGCATATCAATTTCCACGGCCTGCGCCAGCAGTTCACCACCCGCAACACCTCGGTGGCCGAAGAATCCCTGGTGATGGATCTCGTCAAGGGCCCCTTCCAGCATTTGCGTGGCGAATTTCGTTTTACCGCCCTGCGGGCCGAGGCCTGCAAGATTGCTTTTTCCCTGGAGTGGCGGTTTTCCAGCCGGATTCTGGAGAAAGTGGTGGGGCCCGTGTTCAACACCATCGCCAATTCCATGGTGGAGGCCTTCGTGGCGCGCGCCGAAAGCGTCTACGGCCGGGAGGACTGATGCAGATCCGCGTGGCCTACGCGCTGCCTCAACGGCAAACGTTACTGACGCTGGAATTGCCGGAAGGCACGACGCTGGAAGCGGCCATTCGCAGTTCCGGCATTCTCGATCGTCATCCCGAGGTGGATCTGTCGCGACAGCCGGCCGGGGTAAACGGCAGGGTGCGCCCGCTCGATACGGTGCTGAAGGCAGGCGACCGCGTTGAAATCTACCGGGCCCGCGTGGCTGACCCCAAAGCCGCAAGGCGCTCCCGGGAGAAGCTTGCAAGGCGGCTTTGAGCCCGGGCCAGACTTGCGTATAATGCCGTTTTGCCAAGGGGTAATGCCATGCGAGTTGTCGAAAAGGCACTCACCTTCGATGATGTTCTGCTCATTCCAGCCCATTCCGAAGTCCTGCCGCGCGACGTCAGCCTCGCCACCCGGCTGACCCGAAACATCACGCTCAACCTGCCGCTGCTGTCCGCCGCCATGGACACGGTCACTGAAGCACGCCTGGCCATCGCATTGGCCCAGGAAGGGGGCATCGGCATCGTCCATAAAAACCTCAGCATCGAGCAACAGGCCGCCGAAGTCGCCAAGGTCAAGCGTTTTGAGTCCGGCGTGGTGCGCGATCCCATCACGATTTCCCCCGACATGCCCGTGAGCGAGGTATTGCAGCTCACGCGTCAAAACCGTTTTTCGGGATTGCCCGTGGTGGAGGGCAACAAGGTGGTGGGCATCGTCACCAATCGTGACCTGCGCTTTGAAACCCGTCTGGACCAGCCCGTGCGCAACGTCATGACGCCGCGCGAGCGCCTCGTCACGGTGCGCGAAAGCGATCCACGCGACGTGGCCATGCGCCTCATGCACCAGCACCGCCTTGAGCGCGTGCTGGTGGTGAACGACGCGTTCGAGCTGCGTGGCCTCATTACGGTGAAGGACATCCTCAAGTCATCCGAACATCCGCTTGCCGCCAAGGACTCCTCGGGACGCCTTCTGGTGGGGGCCGCTGTGGGCGTGGGCGAAGGCACTGACGAGCGCGTGGAGGCGCTGGTGGAAGCCGGCGTGGACACCATCGTGGTGGACACGGCACACGGCCACAGTCAGGGTGTGCTGGACAGGGTGCAATGGGTCAAGAAGCGTTTTCCCC
The DNA here is from genome assembly GCA_021805725.1 of Pseudomonadota bacterium. The sequence continues at coordinate 18,275 of JAJZEH010000030.1, forward strand.
ACATTGACGTGATTGGCGGCAACATCGCCACGGCCACGGGTGCGCGAGCGCTGGTGGATCACGGCGCCGATGGCATCAAGGTGGGTATTGGCCCGGGTTCCATCTGCACCACCCGCATCGTGGCGGGTGTGGGCGTGCCGCAAATCACCGCCATTCGCAACGTGTCTGAAGCGCTCGCGGGCACCGGTGTGCCTTGCATCGCCGATGGTGGCATCCGTTATTCTGGCGACGTTTCCAAGGCGCTTGCCGCCGGGGCAAATGCCGTGATGATCGGCGGCCTTTTTGCCGGCACGGAAGAGGCCCCGGGCGAAATCGAATTGTTTCAGGGCCGATCCTACAAATCCTATCGTGGCATGGGCTCGTTGGGCGCCATGCAGCAAGGTTCAAGCGACCGTTACTTCCAGGACTCCGAAAACAACGCCGACAAGCTCGTCCCCGAAGGGGTCGAGGGCCGCGTGCCGTACAAGGGCACCGTCATGGCGGTGATCCACCAGTTGATGGGCGGATTGCGGGCCAGCATGGGGTATCTGGGTTGCGGCACCATTGATGCCATGCATCAGAAGGCCGAGTTCGTGGAGATCTCTCACGCTGGCATGCGTGAATCCCATGTGCACGATGTCCAGATCACCAAAGAAGCTCCCAACTACCACATCGATTGAAACGGATGTCCCGCAAAAAAATCCTTATCCTCGACTTCGGGGCGCAATACGCGCAACTGATCGCCCGCCGCGTGCGCGAAGCAGGCGTGTACTGTGAACTCCATCCCTGGGACGTGAGCAACGCATTCGTGCGCGACTTTGCACCCCAGGGCATCATCCTTTCGGGGGGGCCTTCCTCGGTGACCGAGGAGACCCCGCCGCGCGCGCCAGACGCCGTATTCCAGCTGGGTGTGCCGGTGCTGGGCATCTGCTACGGCATGCAAACCATGGGGGCGCAACTGGGGGGCAAGGTGGAAAACGCCACTCACCGCGAGTTTGGTTACGCCGAAGTGCGCGCGCGCGGCCACTCGGCCCTGTTACGCGACATCCAGGACCGCTCCAACGACCAGGGCCACGGCCTGCTCGACGTCTGGATGAGCCACGGCGACAAAGTGACGGAACTGCCTCCGGGGTTCAAGGTCATCTGCGATAACGCGTCCACGCCCATTGCCGGCATGGCCGACGAAGCGCGCCGTTTTTATGGCGTGCAGTTCCATCCTGAGGTAACGCACACCCGCCAGGGCCGCGCCATCCTCAACCGCTTCGTGCACGACATCTGCGGTCTGGGATCCGACTGGACCATGCCCGATTATCTCGAGGAAGCCGTTCAATCGATTCGCCAGCAGGTTGGCGAGGAAGAGATCATCCTGGGGCTATCGGGCGGCGTGGATTCATCCGTGGCGGCGGCCCTCATCCATCGTGCCATTGGCGACCAGCTCACCTGCGTGTTCGTGGACCACGGTCTGTTGCGTTACCGCGAGGCCGAACAGGTCATGGAAACCTTTGGGCGACATCTGGGCGTCAAGGT
>JAJZEH010000032.1 GCA_021805725.1 Pseudomonadota bacterium
AAGGCTTCGTTGACGAGGATGTAACGGGACTCCAGATCTTTCAGCCAGGCCTGGTCAGGAATATTGTTCAGAATGGCTTTTTGCATGGTGGCGTGAGTGAACATGCGGGGATTGTACGCCCAATCCGGTTTTAGTCTCTCGCCTCCACCGTCGCAAAACGGTTGCACACGTAATCCGCCGAAAGATAGCGGTCGTGGTGTGTGCACAACCCGTCATTGACCCGCACCGAGCTGTACCCCGACCCCATCACCCGCAAGCCCGGCAGCATCGCCTCCAGCGTCTGGGGCGCATTGTCGAAATACTGACATAGTCCACAGCAGGCACGCGAATGTGTCGCCACGTTCATTGACCTAGCGCCGTCCAGAAGCCCACAAACACCTGCGTGGAGAGCACGTAGCCCAGCACCACGTTGACGGCTACGCCTGCGGTGAAGGCGTAAAACGGTTTGGCACCACCGCGCGTGAAGTCAGAAAAGCGTGTGGTCAGCCCGATGCTGAAGAAACAGAAGATGAAGGCCCAGGTGCGCAGGTTCTTGATGGGAGCCACAAGGCCCGGCTCCACCAGCTTCTTGTAATCGGCAAAGCTGTAGCCGTGTGAGATGGCCGTGACCACAAGGGAAGCCACCAGAAAACCGATGACGAATTTTGGAAAACGCCGCCAGATCTCGCCTGCCCCCGCACGACCGTTCACTCCCGTGGATTCCCAGCGCGTGGTGGCCACGATGGACAGCACCAGCGCCCAGATGCCAATCCACACGTCGCGCCCGATCACCTTCATCAGCGTAAAGGCATTCACGGCGGCGTCCGGGGTGCCGGTGATGCCGGGCACGTTGCCCGCAAAGCCGCCATAGGCCTGGGCGGCGGCCAGCCCCGCCGCGTCGGCAAATTCGGAGGTGCCAATCCACGCGCCGGCCACACCCGTGGGCAGGGCCAGGGCGCGCGCAACGATGGGTAGCGCAAAGATCATGACGATGGCCCAGAACACCACGAGCGAAATGGATACCGGCGCATCTTCCTTTCGGGCGCCCACAGCCCCCGCAATGGCGATGGAGGCCGACACGCCGCACACCGCACCGCCCACACCCAGCACGGCCGCCAGGCGACGGTCCAGCCCCAGCCGCTTGCCCACAAGGAAGATGGTGCCAAAGGTGACAAGCGACACGATCGTGGCCTGTGCGATGGCCACAGGGCCTGCCCACAGAATCAGTGTGAAGGGGAGTGTAGCCCCCAGCAGCACGATGCCGGTCTTGATGTAAAACTCCACGCGAAAGCCAGATTCCAGCCAGGCAGGCAGGCGAAACGCGTTGGCGATGATGATGCCCAGGGCCAGGGCCACCAGCGGCGGCTCCAGGTTGTAGTGGTGCGCTTCATCCCACTCCCCCAGAAAGAAGATGAGCGTGGAGGCCAGGTAGACGAAAAGAAAGGAAGGAAGGAATTGCCACAGGGAAATCTTCAGGGCAGCAATCGCCACCCCCAGAATGACCGCCCACAAGACAAACAGGGCCGCATAACGCTGCACATTGGCGGTCAATTGACTGCCGAGTTCCCCCAGGGTGTGCCATTTGCCTGGCGTGACGGCAAGCCACTTCATACTGCCCCCGGCGCTGAACAGCAGCACCGAGGCCGCCAGCAACCCCAGGCCAATCCAGATGGCCCACCAATCCTCTTTGCTGAAGAGTTCGCGCCAGCCCGAGGCTGGCTGTGCCGTTGAAAGCATTGAAGTCATGATGGGGGACCTCGATCAATACTGTAATCAAAAAATCACCGGATTCCTGGCGCGCTTTCCGAATGGTAACTGAATAGTAAGGGGGGCTCTATATAATGGAAAGCAACATTAACGAATATCCGCATTCAAAATTGGCATATAAGCCGGGCCACTGACCGGTTCCACAATCCCCTGCAGTATCCATGCACACCCAGGGACCTTCTCCTGAAGAGTTATAGCTCCAACGGGGGGTGAAATATAACCCTTATGGGGGATCGCTGTTTCCTGATTAACGTGACATTTTACAAAGAAATTTATAAACGTTGCACAGGACGGAGCAAGCATGGCACTGGTTAATCCGCATGGCGGAGGGGATCTCAATCCGCTTCTGCTCGAAGGCAAGGCGCTCAAATCCGGGCTGGATCATGCAAAGACGCTACCTCAGGTCAGGGTCAGCTCACGCGAGAAAGGCGACATCATCATGCTTGGCATCGGCGGATTCACCCCGCTTGATGGATTCATGACCCATGCCGACTGGGCAGGTGTTTGCGATGGCATGAAAACCTCCACCGGACTGTTCTGGCCCATCCCGATCACTCTCTCCACGGACACGGCAACTGCCGGTTCCATCCGGATCGGAAGTGAAATCGCCCTGACTGATCCTGACGACGGCAGCATCCTCGCAACGATGAAGGTCACCGAGAAATACGCCATCGACAAGGCGCATGAATGCGCAATGGTATTCAGCACCACCGATCCGGAACATCCCGGCGTCAAGATGGTGATGAATCAGGGGGATGTTAATCTCGCCGGTCCCATCAAGGTGCTTTCCCAAGGCGGATTCCCTGAAAAATACGGAGCATTGTTCAAATCCCCGCGCGAAACCCGCACCCTGTTCGATGAACTGGGCTGGAGCAAGGTCGTGGCGTTCCAGACGCGCAACCCGATGCACCGTTCGCATGAATATCTCGTCAAAGTGGCGATTGAAATCTCCGATGGCGTCCTGATCCATTCGTTGCTGGGCCACCTGAAGCCGGGTGACATTCCTGCAGAGGTTCGCGCCGAGGCAATTGCCACGCTGACCGACAACTATTTCGTCAAAAAAACCGTGGTCCAGGCCGGTTATCCCCTCGACATGCGCTATGCAGGACCGCGCGAAGCGCTGCTGCATGCGCTTTTCCGCCAGAATTATGGCTGTTCCCATCTGATCGTGGGACGGGATCATGCGGGGGTCGGCAGCTACTATGGTCCCTTCGATGCGCACCATATCTTCGACAAAATTCCCAGAGATGCCCTTGAAACACAACCTCTCAAGATCGACTGGACCTTCTGGTGTTACCGCTGCGGCGGCATGGCCTCAGGGCGGACCTGCCCCCACGGTGAAGCCGACCGGCTGCTGGTTTCAGGCACCCGGTTAAGACAATGGCTCTCCGAATGCGCAGAGGTGCCCCCGGAATTCAGCAGGCCCGAGGTGCTCAAGGTGCTGCGCGCCTATTACGCCAGGCCCGCTGAACTTTTGGCGCACTGATTTTTCGTTCCCTGAACGTAGATGGCCACAGGGGATGGTGTGTTTTGTTGTTTTTTCCAGGAGGAGTAAGAGCAATGCCAACCTTTGTTCGCACTGAAAAATGTGACGGCTGCAAGGGGCAGGATAAAACTGCTTGCATGTATATTTGCCCGCACGATCTCATGAAACTCGATAAGGATGGCTCCGAAACAGGCCATCCCATGAAAGCCTACAACCAGGAACCGGAGCAGTGCTGGGAATGCTATTCCTGCGTCAAGATCTGCCCGCAGAACGCCATCGAATGTCGCCACTATGCCGACATCGTGCCTTTGGGCGGTTCAGTCCAGCCGCTGCGCGGATCCGACGCCATCATGTGGACGATCAAGTTCCGGAATGGCAGCGTCAAGCGCTTCAAATTTCCCATACGCACAACCTCCGAAGGATCGATCGATCCCTACGGTGGCAAACCCATGCCAAACATTGCAAACCTCACCGCGGCGGGCTTGTTCACCAAGGATGTGATGGGTGGGTTTCGCGCGGGCAGACCCGAAGAACTGATTCGCCGCAAATAGACGATCTATTGACTGGAGATGAAAAATGTCTGAAGGAACTTTTGGCAATCCAAAAATCGTTCAGGAGGAACTGGACATTCTTCTGATCGGCGGAGGCATGGCCTGCTGCGGTGCCGCCTACGAGATGATGCGTTGGGCCGAAGCAGCCAAGGCTGAAACCGGTGTCGATTTAAGAATCAAGCTCGTCGACAAGGCCGCAGTGGATCGTTCTGGGGCAGTAGCTCAGGGGCTCTCCGCCATCAACACCTACATCGGCACGGAGCAGGATCCAGCCGACTACGCCCGCATGGTTTCTAACGATCTGATGGGCATAACCCGTGACGACCTGGCTTACGATCTGGGCCGCAACGTCGACGACTCCGTTCATCTCTTCGAAGAATGGGGATTGCCGATCTGGAAAACCGATGCAAACGGCGTGCGCCACGATGGCGCCGAGTCCATCAAGGAGGAACTGCCAAAGCTGAAGGACGGGGGCAAGCCCGTGCGATCCGGAAAATGGCAAATCATGATCAACGGCGAATCCTACAAGTGGATTGTCGCAGAAGCCGCCAAAAAAGCCCTCGGTCTTGATCGCATCGAGGAGCGCATCTTCATCGTCAAGCTCGTCAGCGACAAGAATGACCCCAGTCGCATCGCCGGCGCAGTGGGTTTTTCGGTGCGCACCAACACCATTCATATCTACAAGGCGAAAGCCATTCTGCTCGCCGCCGGCGGATGCGTAAACCTGTTCCGCCCACGCTCAGTGGGAGAAGGAACGGGCCGCGCCTGGTACCCGGTATGGAATGCCGGCTCGACCTATGCCATGGCAGCGGAAGCCGGGGCCGAAATGACCATGATGGAAAACCGCTTTGTGCCCGCACGCTTTAAGGACGGGTACGGTCCGGTCGGCGCATGGTTCCTGCTATTCAAGGCCAAGGCCACCAATGCCTACGGCGAAGACTACATGACAAAGAACAAGGCACTGCTCGACGACTACCCACCCTATGGGCAGGCCGCCGTGCCCGCCTCATGTCTGCGCAACCACCTGATGCTGAAGGAAATGAAGGAAGGTCGCGGCCCCATTTACATGGACACTGTCGCGGCATTGGCCAAACTGCGTGAAACGCTGACCCCAAAGGAAGTCAAGCACCTCGAAGCTGAGGCCTGGGAAGACTTTCTCGACATGTGCATCGGCCAGTGCGGCATCTGGGTGGGTGAAAACATCGAGCCCGAGAAAAAGAACTCCGAACTGATCCCTACCGAACCCTATCTGCTGGGTTCCCATTCCGGTTGCTGCGGCATCTGGGTCTCCGGCCCAGAGGATCTTGGCGCACCGACCGAAGAG
>JAJZEH010000036.1 GCA_021805725.1 Pseudomonadota bacterium
CCGGCATTCCCACCTTGCAGATGGTGGCCCCAACCGTCTGGGCCTGGCGCGCCAATCGCCTGCCGGCCATTCGGGAGGCGGTGGTGGGCGTGCTCTCCGTGTTTCCTTTTGAGCGCCCCATTTTTGAACGGGCCGGCATTCCCATTACAGACATCGGGCATCCGCTGGCGCAGCAAATTCCGGAAGTGGTGGATCATGCGGCGGCCCGCCAGAGTCTGGCGCTGGGTGATGCCTCGCCAGTGGTGGCCCTGCTGCCCGGCAGCCGTATCTCTGAACTGGACTATCACGCCCAGCTGTTTGTGGATACCGCGGTGTTGTTGCAGCGGCGCTTTCCCCAAGCCCGTTTTCTCGTACCGCTCGTCAACCGTCAAACCCGGGAGCAGTTCGAGCAGGTGCTGCGGCACGCACCCCGGCCTCCCGATATGGTGTTGCTGGAGGGCCGGGCACAGGAAGCACTTGCTGCAGCCGACGTGGCGCTGGTGGCCTCAGGCACGGCCACCCTGGAGGCGGCCTTGTTGAAATGCCCCATGGTCATCACTTACCGCCTTTCCGCCCTGACGGCCTGGCTGGTTCGGCAACGCGCCACGGCGCGGTTTTTCGGGTTGCCCAACATCATCCTGGACGAGGCCGTAGTGCCAGAGGTGATTCAGGAGGCGGCCACCCCCGAGAACCTCGCCGGGCGCCTGGCGGCACTTCTGGACGATCCGGCAGCGCGCAGGGCCATGGTGCAGTCCTTCGAGCGCCTGCATCGACTGCTGCGGGCAGACTCGCACCAGGGCATTCTGAAGGGCATTGCACAGGCCCTGCAGCATGCACCCTGACCGCCTGATCCGCCCGGGCCAGCCCCTCGATTTTCCTGAAGGGCTGCTGTGCGGCGTGGACGAGGCCGGGCGCGGTCCGATTGCAGGCCCCGTGACCGCTGCTGCCGTGATCCTGTATCCCGATTGCATCATCCCCGGCCTCGATGATTCCAAGAAACTGAGCGCGGTGGCGCGTGATGCCCTGGAAGGACACATCAAGGCCCGGGCGCTGGCATGGTCCACGGCCTGTGCCAGTGTTGCCGAAATCGATGCGCTCAATATCCTGCAGGCCACGTTGCTGGCCATGCGCCGCGCCGTGGAGGCGCTCACGGCCCTGCCTGCTGTGGTGGCCGTGGATGGGCTCTACAGTCCGCGCCTGTCCGCCACAACCATTGCCGTGGTGAAGGGCGATGCCCGGGTGGCTGCCATTTCAGCCGCGTCCATCCTTGCCAAGACCGAGCGCGATCGCCTCATGACGGCGCTGGGGCGTGAGTATCCCCAGTACCAGTTCGAACGCCATAAGGGCTATCCAACCGCACTGCATCTTGAAAGGCTGCGCGAGCATGGGGCAAGCCCCCACCACCGCCTGTCCTTTGCCCCCGTGAGCGCCACCCGATGCGCGTGATCCGTTCGCGCGACAACGCGCTCTTCAAGCAGTTTGCCAGCCTGGTGCATTCGTCGCGACAGCGACACAAGCAGGGGTTGACGGTACTGGATGGCGTGCATCTGGTGGAGGCTTATGGGGCCTCCCGGGGCGCGCCCCACGCGCTGCTGGCCAGCGAGAGTGGCCTCACCCATCCCGAGGTGCGCCGGCTGCTGGCCGGTGGCCTGATGCCGCAACCCGTGGTGTTGAGCGATGCGCTGTTTGCCGAGTGCGCCGCTGTGCAGTCACCGCAGGGGATTGCTGCCATCATTGCCATTCCTGCTCCAGCGCCGCCCGCAGGACCCCTGGGCCCCTGCCTGATGCTGGAAGACATCCAGGATCCGGGCAACCTGGGCACCTTGCTGCGCTCGGCCGCTGCTGCAGGGATGCCGCGCGCCTTTCTCTCGCCGGGTTGTGCGCTGGCCTGGGCGCCTCGCGTGCTGCGTGCCAGCATGGGAGCCCATTTCCAGATTGAGCTCTACGAAGGGGCAAACCTGCCCGATCTGGCGCAGCGTTACGAGGGGCGCGTGCTCGGCGCCACCCTGCACGGGGCCCGCCCGTATTTTGAGGCGGATCTGCGAGGGGCCGTGGCGCTCGTGATTGGCAACGAAGGTGCGGGAATATCCGCCGATCTGCTGACCCGGGTGCACGAACGCATCCATATTCCCATGGCACCCGGGGTGGAGTCGCTCAACGCCGCGGTGGCAGGGTCGGTGTTGATGTTCGAGCGGATGCGCCAGTCGTCCCGTTAGTACAGATGCCGCGAAAGCCCCGTTTGGTGCAGGATGGTGGTGGACAGTTCTTCGATCGACATGTTGGTGGATTCCAGAAAGGGAATGCCGTGGGCGCGCAACATGGCCTCGGCGGCCTGGATTTCGTGACGACAGTTGGACAGGGCAGCGTAGCGGCTGTTAGGGCGGCGCTCAGAGCGAATCTGGTGCAGCCGCTCCGGCCGGATCGACAACCCCCACAGTTTTTTTCGCCAGGGCAACAAGGCCGACGGCAGTTGCTGTTTATCCAGGTCTTCGGGAATCAGGGGATAGTTGGCAGCCTTGATGCCAAACTGCATGGCGAGATACAGGCTGGTAGGGGTTTTGCCGCAGCGTGACACGCCAACCAGGATGATCTCGGCTTCATCCAGTCCGGCGCTGTTGACGCCGTCGTCGTGGGCCATGCAGAAATTGATGGCATTGATGCGCTGGGTGTAGGTGTGCAAGTCTCCCGTGCCATGCGACTTGCCCACCGCATGGGAGGAAGGGATGCCCAGTTCGGATTCCAGGGGGGCGATGAACGCCTCAAAAAAATCCAGGACCAGGGCGTTGGCGGTCCTGATGATGCGCCGCACGACATCGTCGATCAGGGTACTGAACACGAGCGGGCGCTGCCCATCTGCTGCGGCAGCAAGGTTGATGGCCGCAACGGCATCCCGGGCGCGTGCTTCGCTGTCCACGAAGGGCATCGTATGACACTGGAAATGAACACTGTCAAACTGGGTGATCAGGCTTTGGCCTAACATTTCGGCGGTGATCCCGGTACGATCGGAGACGTAGAACACACTTAGCTTCATGAAACTCACCAATTTCCAAAGGGTTATCCACAGCATAGCAGATGTCTTATAATAGACAACTTTTAGAGGTCAGGGGGCATCATGGCAACAGCATACATTCGCTGGTTTCAGGATCTTCGCATGACCGACGTGGATTCCGTCGGAGGCAAGAACGCATCGCTGGGTGAGATGTTCAGCCAGTTAAGCCACGCCGGTGTGCGTGTGCCGGGAGGCTTTGCCACGACCGCCGCGGCATACCGCGATTTCCTGGCCCAGGGAGGGCTTGCAACGCGCATCGAGGCCCTCCTTCTGGCGCTGGACGTGGACGATGTGGACGCTCTGGCAGTGGCTGGTGCCAAAATCCGCGATTGGATGCTGAAAACGCCCCTGCCCGAACGGCTGGTTCAGGAGTTGACGGTGGCCTACGCGCAACTGGAAGCCGGTTTGGGTGTGCCACCTGCAGTGGCCGTGCGCTCCTCGGCCACTGCAGAGGATTTGCCCGATGCATCCTTTGCCGGCCAGCAGGAAACCTTCCTCAACATCACGGGCATGGTGCAGGTACTCGAGGCAGTGAAGCACGTGTTTGCCTCGCTCTACAACGACCGCGCCATCGCCTATCGGGTACACCAGGGGTTTGCGCATGCCGAGGTGGCCCTCTCGGCCGGCATTCAGCGCATGGCGCGCAGCGATGTGGGGGCCAGTGGCGTGCTGTTCACCATGGATACCGAGTCGGGCTTTGACCAGGTGGTGTTCATCACGGCCAGTTGGGGGTTGGGGGAGAGTGTGGTCCAGGGGGCCGTCAACCCGGACGAATACTATGTCAGCAAGGTGGCCCTGGCGCAGGGGTGCCCCGCAGTGCTGATGCGCAATCTGGGGTCCAAGGCCACGCGCATGATCTACAGCGGCGAGAAGGCTGCCGGACGCACGGTGACCACGGTGGAAACCGACCTCGCCGATCGCCATCGCTTTTGCCTCAATGACGCCGAACTGGAAGAACTGGCGCGTTATGCGGTCATCATCGAAAAGCATTACGGACGCCCCATGGATGTGGAGTGGGCGCGCGACGGCATGGACGGCAAGCTCTACATCCTGCAGGCGCGCCCTGAAACGGTGGCCTCGCGCAAGGGAGACATCCTGGAACGCTATGCGCTCAAGGGCAAGGGTGATTTGCTGGTCACGGGTCGCGCCATCGGACAGAAGATCGGCGCGGGGCCCGTGCGGATTATTTTCGACGTTTCGCAAATGAGCGAAGTCAACCCTGGTGACGTGCTGGTGACGGACATGACGGACCCCAACTGGGAACCCATCATGAAGCGGGCTTCAGCCATCGTCACCAACCGTGGTGGGCGCACCTGTCACGCCGCGATCATCGCGCGCGAACTGGGCATTCCTGCCGTGGTGGGCTGTGAAAACGCCACGGAGGTGTTGAAGGATGTCTCGGCCGCGACGGTGTCCTGCGCCGAGGGCGAGACCGGCAACATCTATCGCGGCCAGATCGACTTTGAAGTCACTTCCCTGGCGCTCGAGCGCATGCCTGCCATACCAGTCAAGATCACCATGAACGTGGGCAACCCGCAACTGGCCTTTTCCTTTCAGCGCCTGCCCAACGAGGGCGTCGGACTGGCGCGCCTGGAATTCATCATCAGCGCCATGATCGGCGTTCATCCCAAGGCCTGTCTGGAATACCCGCACTTGCCGGTGGCGCTCAAGGCAGAGGTGGAGGAGAAGGCGCGCGGTTACAGCGATCCCGCGGCGTTTTACCGGGAAAAACTCGCCGAGGGCATCGCTACGCTGGCGGCTGCCTTCTGGCCCAAGAAGGTCATCGTGCGCCTGTCGGATTTCAAGTCCAACGAATACACCAATCTGATCGGCGGCAAGCGTTACGAGCCTCACGAAGAAAACCCCATGCTGGGGTTTCGC
>JAJZEH010000037.1:0-52090 GCA_021805725.1 Pseudomonadota bacterium
CTTTGCACCCCAGGGCATCATCCTTTCGGGGGGGCCTTCCTCGGTGACCGAGGAGACCCCGCCGCGCGCGCCAGACGCCGTATTCCAGCTGGGTGTGCCCGTGCTGGGCATCTGCTACGGCATGCAAACCATGGGCGCGCAACTGGGAGGCAAGGTGGAAAACGCCACCCACCGCGAGTTTGGTTACGCCGAAGTGCGGGCCCGCGGTCATTCTGCACTGTTGCGCGACATCCAGGACCGCTCCAACGACCAGGGCCACGGCCTGCTCGACGTCTGGATGAGCCACGGCGACAAGGTGACGGAACTGCCTCCGGGGTTCAAGGTCATCTGCGATAACGCGTCCACGCCCATTGCCGGCATGGCCGACGAAGCGCGCCGTTTTTACGGGGTGCAATTCCATCCGGAAGTAACGCATACCCGTCAGGGCCGTGCCATCCTCAACCGCTTCGTGCACGACATCTGCGGTCTGGGATCCGACTGGACCATGCCCGATTATCTCGAGGAAGCCGTTCAGTCGATTCGCCAGCAGGTTGGCGAGGAAGAGGTCATCCTGGGGCTATCGGGCGGCGTGGATTCATCCGTGGCGGCGGCCCTCATCCATCGCGCCATTGGCGACCAGCTCACCTGCGTGTTCGTGGACCACGGTCTGTTGCGTTACCGCGAGGCCGAACAGGTCATGGAAACCTTTGGGCGACATCTGGGCGTCAAGGTCATCCATGTGGACGCGCGCGAAGCGTTCATGCGCCAGCTCAAGGGGGTTTCCGATCCGGAACAGAAACGCAAGATCATCGGCCGCGAGTTCGTCGAGGTGTTCCAGCGCGAGGCCGCCCGGTTGCCGCGGGCCAAATGGCTGGCCCAGGGCACCATCTATCCCGACGTGATCGAGTCGGCCGGGGGCAAGACCAAGAAGGCGCACACCATCAAGTCCCACCACAATGTGGGGGGCTTGCCGGAGTCGCTGCACCTCAAACTTCTGGAGCCGCTGCGCGAACTGTTCAAGGACGAAGTGCGCGAGCTGGGTGTGGCGCTCGGCCTGCCGCGCGACATGGTGTATCGGCACCCCTTCCCGGGTCCGGGGCTAGGGGTGCGCATCCTGGGCGAGGTCCATGCGGAATATGTGGACCTGCTGCAGCGCGCCGATGCCATCTTCATTGAAGAGTTGCGCGCCGCCCGATGGTATGACCAGGTGTCGCAGGCCTTTGCCGTGTTCCTGCCGGTGCGCTCGGTGGGGGTGATGGGCGACGGCCGTACCTACGAGTTCGTGGTGGCGCTGCGTGCCGTGGTCACCAGCGACTTCATGACAGCCCATTGGGCCGAACTGCCCTACGACCTGCTGGGCCGGGTCTCCAACCGCATCATCAACGAAGTGCGCGGCATCAACCGCGTTGTGTACGACGTGTCGGGCAAGCCGCCGGCTACGATCGAGTGGGAATGAGGCCGCCGCGTTGACGGCGGCTACTTCTGCCGGCGCCGCACCGCGGTGAGGATGCCGCGCAGGATCTCGATGGGGGCCGGCGGGCAGCCGGGCACCGCAACATCCACCGGAATGACGTTCGAGACGCGCCCGCAAGTGGCATAGCTTTCCCCGAAAATCCCCCCCGTGCAGCCGCAATCGCCGATGGCGACCACAAGCTTCGGCTCGGGCGTGGCCTCGAAGGTGCGCCGCAGCGCCACTTCCATGTTGCGCGATACCGGTCCCGTCACCAGCAGCATGTCCGCGTGGCGCGGACTGGCCACGAACTGGATGCCCAGACCCTCGAGGTTGTAATAGGGGTTGTTCAGCGCGTGCATTTCCAGCTCGCAGCCGTTGCAGGAACCGGCATCCACGGCGCGGATGGCCAGCGCCTGGCCCAGAATCTGCAGCAGCTCCTGACGGATGGACTGGGCTTCGAGGCGCAGCGCCTCATCGGGCCCGGGAGCGGGCTCGGTGCGGATGCCGGCACGGACGGTCTGGTTGAGAATGTCCCACATCAGAGGTCGTGTCCTGAATAGTTCAAGTTGAAGGATTTATTGATCAGCGGAAAGTCGGGCACGATGTTGCCGATGATGGCGTGTTCCAGCACCGGCCAGTTCTGCCAGGAGGGGTCATGGCAGTGGCAACGGTGCAGGCGGGGCTCCCCCGCGCGTTCCTCCAGTTCCAGCGCAACGAAAATTTCCCCGCGCCAGCCTTCCACCCGTCCCGCGCCAAAACGCCGTTGCGCCGGCCAGTGCAGCGGCGTTGCCAGCGTGCCCGCAGGCAGGTTATCCAGCAGTGCGCGGATCAGGCGCAGGGATTCGAAGACTTCGTCAAAGCGCACCGCCACCCGGGCTGCCACGTCGCCGTTGCGCTGGGTGGCCATGCGCACGTCCAGCTGCTCGTAAGGCGCCCAGGGCTGGTCGCAGCGTAAATCGGCGGCGATGCCGCTGGCCCGCCCTGCAAGGCCCGTCAGTCCCAACTGGGTGGCAAGCGGCGGCAAAACCCGTCCGGTGCCGATAAAGCGATCCTGCAGGCCGGGATGGCTGTCGTAGATGGCGCGCAGGCGAGTGAGTTCCACAGCCATGTCGGCACATTGGTGGATGAGCTCGCGCCTGACCGTATCCGTGAGGTCCACGGCCACGCCGCCGGGCACGATTGCATCCATCATCAGGCGGTGCCCGAACAACCGCATTGCAGTGCGCAGCCAGTCTTCGCGCAATCTTGAAAACTGCGCAAGCCCGAAGGCAAAGGCGGCATCGTTGCCCAGGGCCCCGAGGTCGCCCAGGTGGTTGGCCACCCGCTCGCGCTCCAGCAACAGGGCGCGCAGCCATTGCGCCCGTGGCGGCACGGCGCATCCGGTCGCCGATTCCAGCGCCATGCAGTAGGACCAGGCGAAGGCCACGGTGGAATCTCCCGAAATCCGTCCGGCCAGGCGATGGGCTTCCATGGGCGGCAGTTGGGTGAAGCGCCGTTCCACGCCCTTGTGGGTGTATCCCAGCCGTTCTTCCAGGCGCAGCACTTTTTCTCCCACCACGGAAAAGCGAAAATGCCCCGGCTCGATGATGCCGGCATGCACCGGGCCCACCGCAATTTCATGCACCCCATCGCCTTCCACGCGCACGAAGGGATATTCCGCGCGTTCCGGTTGCGACAGATGTCCGGCCCCGCTCCAGGCGCCGTGATCCAGCCAGGGACGGGTGTCGGGCGTGCCCGCGAAGGCAATGCCGTCGAGATCCCGCATGGCCCGCTGCATGCGCGCGGCAGCGGGGAAATAGGGCGACATGTCGGGACAGGCCGTGTTTGCATCGCCCAGCGGCAGAGCCAGCCAAACCAGGCCCTCCGGCAGGCTGTAGGCGGCGTTGACCACCATGCTGCCGGCCCACAGGGCCACCAGGTTGCCCCCGCTTGCGGCCACCGATTGGGCTGCGGCCACCCAGCGCGCGGCGTTCTCGGCAGGGCCGCGCCAGAGGGGCAGCGGCGCCGGTAGGGGTGCAAGTTCCAGACCCAGTTTGACGAGGGAATGCAATTCAACCTCCCAACATGCGCGCCGCCTGGTGATACCAGGCGTCGAGGTAGGGTGGAATGTAGAGGCCCAGCATCAGTCCCAGGCCCAGGTGGATGAATACCGGGATCAGGGCCGGCGGGTGGGGCAGGGCCTTCACCGTGGTTTCGCCAAAGACCATGGGCTGCACGCGGGCAAAGACGGCGGCAAAGGCCACGCCCAACGCCAGCAGCAGGAACGGTGTGGCCCAGGGCTGTTCGCGCATGGCCGTGGTGAGGATGAGAAACTCGCTCGCGAACACGCCAAAGGGCGGCAGGCCCAGAATGGCAAGCGAGCCCAGCATCATGCCCCAGCCCACGGCCGGACTGACCTTGATCAGCCCGCGGATCTCGTCCATGACCTGCGTGCCGGCCTTCTGCGAAGCGTGCCCTACCGTAAAGAAGATGGCGGACTTGATGAGGGAGTGCACCGTCATGTGCAGCAGTCCGGCAAAGTTGGCGATGGGTCCGCCCATGCCGAAGGCAAAGGTGATGAGGCCCATGTGCTCGATGGAGGAGTAGGCAAACATGCGCTTGACGTCTTTCTGGCGCGACAGGAAAAAGGCCGCCACCACCACCGAGAGCAGGCCGAAGCCCATCATCAACTGGCTTGCCAGCGCGCTGTGCAGCGCTCCGTCGGTCAGCACCTTGCAGCGCAGGATGGCGTACAGGGCCACGTTGAGCAGCAGTCCCGAGAGCACGGCCGAGACCGGGGTGGGGCCTTCGGCATGGGCATCGGGCAGCCAGTTGTGCAGCGGCACGAGGCCCACCTTGGTGCCATAGCCAATGAAGAGAAAGGCAAAAGCCAGCGTGATGATATCCGGATCGAGATGGTCCTTGACCGCGTTGAGGTTGGTCCAGAGCAGGGCGCCGCTTTCGGGACCCACCAGCTTTTCGGCGGCCATGTACAGCAGTACGGTGCCAAACAGCGCCTGGGCGATGCCGACACCGCAAAGGATGAAGTACTTCCAGGCGGCTTCCAGGCTTGCCGCAGTGCGATAGACGCTCACCAGCAACACCGTGGTGAGGGTGGCTGCTTCCATGGATACCCACAGAATGCCCATGTTGTTGGTGGTGAGCGCCACCAGCATGGTAAAGCTGAACAGCTGGTACATGCTGTGATACAGGCGCAGCCGGTTCGGCGTCATCTTGCCATGGGCCTGTTCCACGCGCATGTAGGGGCGGGAGAACAGGGCGGTGGTGAGGCCCACGAAGGCCGTCAGGCTGACCATGAAAACGTTGAGCGAATCAATGAAGAATTCCTTGTTCCAGGCAAACAGCGGACCCTGCGCGATGACTTCCACCGTCAGGCCGCAGGCCGCCACGAAGGTGCCCAGGCTGAACGCTGCGTTGGCATCGCGCGCGCGATCTCGATGGCCGATGAAGGCCAGCACGATGCTGCCCAGCAGCGGAAAGCCCAACACCAGAAGGAGCAGGTCCAAGTCAGTCTTCCTTCAGTTTTTCCAGGTGGCGAATGTCGAGGCTGTCAAACCGTTCGCGAATATGAAACATGAATACGCCCAGGATCAGGATGCCTACCAGCACGTCCAGCGCAATCCCCAGTTCCACCACCATGGGCATGCCGTAAGTGGCGGCCGTGGCGGCAAAGAACAGGCCATTCTCCATGGAGAGAAAACCGATCACCTGGGGCACGGCCTTGGAGCGCGTGATCATCATCATGAAGGACAGCAGCACGCACGCGAGCGCAATGCCCAGGGTGCCGCGCGCAATGGTGGAAGACATCTGCGAGATGGGTTCAGCAAGGTAAAAGGAAAACATCACAAGGACGATGCCGATCAGCATGGTAGTGGGAATGTTGATGAGCGTTTCCACGTCCCAGCGCACGTTGAGGCGGTCGATGACCCTGTGCAGCAGCATGGGGATGACCAGCACTTTCAGCACCAGAGTGATGGCGGCGGAAAAATACAGGTGTGGTTGTCCCGTGACGTAACCGACGATGGCGGTGGCGGCCACCAGCGTGGCGCCTTGCAGGGTGTAGAGGTAGATCAGGGAGAGGATGCGCCGTTGCGAGAGCATGGCAAACGCCAGCATCAGCAGGATCGCGGCCAGGAGATTGATGAATTGCGTGATGAAGGCACTCATCTCAAACGCCCAGCAGGATGTTGACCAGCATGCCGATCACCGCCAGCAGGAAAGCCGTGGCGAGAAATTCCGGTACTCGGAAAATGCGCATTTTGGCACTGACGCTCTCCAGCAGCGCCAGCAGCGCGCCACCCAGGGCGAGCTTCAGGATCAGCATGGGCAGTGCCAGCAGCAGCGCGAGGGGCGAGAGGGCATCGGCGATGCCCCAGGGAAAAAACAGGGCGAGTCCGGCGCAGGAATAGGCAAAGAGCTTGAGGCTCGCCGCCCACTCGAGCAGCGCCAGATGGCGTCCGGAATATTCCAGGATGAGCGCCTCGTGAATCATGGTGAGTTCGAGGTGCGTGGCCGGGTTGTCCACCGGGATGCGCGCATTTTCTGCGAGGGACACCATGGTGAAGGCTACACCTGCAAAAGCCAGGCTGGGGTAGATGGCAAGGTCGCGGTGGGCCAGCGTGTCCACGATGGTGGTGAGCGATGTGGATTTGGAAAGCAGAGAGGCCGAGAACAGCACCATCAGCAGCGCGGGTTCCGCGAGGAAACCGATCAGCATTTCGCGACGAGCGCCGAGGGTGCCAAAGGCCGTGCCCACGTCCATGGCGGCCAGCGAAATGAACACGCGTGCCAGGGCAAACAGGCCCACCAGGGCGATGGCATCCGCGGCGGGAGAGAGCGGCAGGTCGGTGGAGAGCGTCGGGATGATGGCACAGGCCAGTGCCATGCAGCCAAAGACGACGTAGGGGGTGGCCCGGTAGAGGGACGAGGCGTGATCGGCCAGCACCAGTTCCTTGTGGAATAGCTTGTGCAGTTTACGGTAGGGCTGGAAGAGGCTCGGGGCCGACTTGTTCTGCAGCCAGGCGCGCCACAGGTTGATCCAGCCGGTCAGGAGCGGGGCCAGCAGAAGTGCCAGCAGGATCTCCAGGATCTGGGAGAAATAGCCTTGGGCGTTCATCGTTTCACCACCATCAGCACCGTAATCAGCGTGATGAAGCTGTAGAGCAGGTAGATGGCAATCCGCCCGCGTTGCAGCAGACCGATCAGGCGCGCCAGGCGTTCCACGAGGCGCGCCACCGGCAGATACAGCCAGTGCCAGAGGTGGTCGCCCACGGTGACGAGGTAATGTGGTTGCGCATCAAAGGGGGTTGGCAGGATCCGTTTGATGCGAAAGAACGGCGCGAAAATTTCGCGAATGGGCTGACCAAAACCTTCCGCCGTATCCTGCATGCGTGCGTTTTGCCACGGGTAGCCGCAATCCCAGGGTGGCGCACGGCGCAGGCGCCCGTGATAGAAGGCGCGCACCAGCAGGAAGGCCAGGGCAAAGCTGATGGCAACGCCCAGCAGGAACAGGACCGGTCCGTAGCTGGCCCGCTCCAGCGACACTGGAATCAGCAGCCATTGGCTGCCGGACACGGTGGCTCCCAGTCCCGCACCCACCAGCGGGCGCGTGACGGCATCGAGCAGGGTGATGGCTGGCACCGGAAACAGGCCCAGCGCCACACAACCCACCACCAGCCAGAGCATGCCCAGACGTTCCCAGAAGCCGGCGTCATGGGCATGGGAGAGTTTTTCCTCGCGGGGTTGCCCCAGAAAAATCACGCCAAAGAATTTGACCATGGTGTAGCCCGCCAGTGCCGCAACGAGCGCTATCAGGGCTGCGACCACGGGGACGAGCATGTTGAGAAATGCGTTGGGCAGTCCAGGCGTAAAGAGAAAGCTTTGCAGCAGCAGCCACTCCGAAACGAAGCCGCCCAGTGGCGGCAGGCCGGCACTGGTGAGCGCGCCGATGAGCGTCATCCAGGCCACCCAGGGCATGAAGCGTATCAGTCCGCCCAGCTTGCCCAGACTGCGCTCCCGGGTGGCGTGCAACACGGATCCGGTGGCCACGAACAACAGACTTTTGAAAAATGCGTGGCTCGCCACGTGATAGAGCACGGCCGTGAGGGCCAGGGCCGCCATGGGGTGCATGCCATAGGCCGAGAACAGGGCGGCAAGGCCGATACCGGCCACCATGAGGCCGATGTTCTCGATGGAGGAGTAGGCCAGAAGGCGCTTCATGTCCACCTGAACTGCGGCAAACACCACGCCGTAGAGGGCGCTTAGAAGACCCAATCCCAGCAGCAGTACACCCCACCACCACAACGGCGTGTGCAGCAGGTCAAAGGTCACGCGCAGCAACCCGTAGATGGCGGTCTTCAACATGATGCCGCTCATCAGGGCGGACACGGGCGACGGGGCCGCAGGGTGGGCTTCGGGCAGCCATACGTGGAGTGGCACAAGGCCTGCCTTGGCACCAAAGCCAAAGAGGGCCAGCAGGAAGGCCAGCGACGCCCAGAAGGGCGAGAGGTGCTGGGCGCGCATGTTGGCGAAGGTGTAATCCCCGGTATTGGCCTGCAGTACGCCAAAACATAACAGGATGCCGATGGCGCCAATGTGGGCCATGAGCAGGTACAGGTAGCCCGCGCGCCGGATTTCAGGAAGGCGGTGGTTGGCAATCACCAGAAAGAACGAGGCCAGCGCCATGGTTTCCCACATCACCATGAAGGCATAGGCGTCGTCGGCCAGCACCACCAGCACCATGCTGGCCAGGAACGCGTGATATTCGAGGCAGAGCAGGCCCGGCGGGGTGCCCTCTCCCTTGCGAAAGTAGCCGGCTGCAAAGAGGGACACTCCGGTGGAGGCAGCGCCGATGATCATCAGGAAGAAGGCGGCGAGGCTGTCCAGGCGAAAATGGAAGGGCAGCAAGGGCAGACCGATGGGCAGGATGCGGGTCTGTGGCGTCTCCAGAAGGGCAACCGCGGCAGCGGCAAAAAGGAATAGCCCCACGAGGGCTCCTGCGGGAAACAGGAGGCGCGCCACCAGGGTCAGGCGACGCAGCGCGAAGACGCCGGCGCTGCCGATCAGCAGCCAGGCCAGGACGAGCATCAAAATCCAGTCCAGGGGCATTGTCTTCCCGACGATCCTTCTGATAATGTGGCTATAGGGTGTAAATTACATTGGTCTATGGTTATATTGCAATTATAATTTGATTAACATATTATGTGCATTTATGGAAAATCGCACGGCACGACTGACGCTTCTCATCGATCCTCGCAAAAAGCAGATCTTTGAGGAGATCTGCGCCAGCCAGGATCTCACTCCTTCCCAGGTGGTGCGGCGCCTGATTCGCCAGTATATTCTGGAACACGCGGTAGACCGCGAACTTCCGGACTGGCTGCGTTCGCGGTCGGCAGGCGATCGGGATGCCTGAGAACGATCAGCGCTTCATGCAGGCGGCACTGGAGCTTTCAGACCAGGCCGCCGCAGTGGGCGAAGTACCGGTGGGGGCGGTGGTGGTCAGGGATGGCGTCATCGTGGGGCGCGGTTTCAACAGCCCCATTTCACATCAGGATCCCAGCGCACATGCCGAGATCCGTGCGCTACGCGATGCGGCCCAGCGCCTGGGCAATTATCGATTGGTGGATTGCACCCTCTATGTCACGCTCGAGCCCTGCGCCATGTGCGCCGGCGCCATTCAGCATGCGCGCATCGCGCGCCTCGTGTACGGGGCCTCCGACCCCAAAACCGGTGCCTGTGGCAGCGTAGTGGACCTGTTTGCCGAGGCGCGCCTCAATCACCACGCCAAAGTGGTTTCCGGAGTTTGCGCCGAAGAGAGCGCAGCACGTCTCAAGTCGTTTTTTGCTGCACGAAGATAGCCGGTCTTCACTGCGCTTCGGGTAAAATGCGGGCATGACGGTTGCCCCACCCACTCCCTTCGTTCACCTCCGCCTGCACACGGAATTCTCCATTACGGACGGCATCGTCCGCATTGAGGATGCCCTCCAGCGTGCTGCCGATGACGGCATGGTGGCGCTGGCCATCACGGATCTCAACAACCTGTTTGGTTTGATCCGTTTTTACAGTACCGCGCGCAGCAAGGGCATCAAACCCATTGCTGGATGCGACGTATGGATTGCCCCTGAAGAGGAGCGGCAGCCGGCCTTTCGGGTCCTGCTGCTGGCGCGCAATCACCAGGGGTACCTTGCGTTGTGCCGGTTGCTGTCGCGGGCCTGGCGTTCCGGCCAGGAGCGTGGCGTGGCCTACATTCAGCGCGCATGGCTGGAGCTGGAAGCGGCGGGGCTGATCGTCTTGTCCGGTGCGGAACAGGGCGACGTCGGCCAGGCGCTTGCGGCGGGCAATCTCAAGGAAGCCTCGCAGCGTGCAAGCCGCTGGACGGCTGCCTTCGGCGATGCCTATTACCTTGAGTTGCAGCGCACGGGTGCTCCCGGACAGGAACATCTGGTGGACATGACCATCCACCTCGGGGCAGAGCTCGACATCCCGCTCGTGGCCACCCAGCCCGTCCAGTTCATCCGACCCGACGATTTCAAGGCACACGAAGCACGGGTGTGCATTGGCGGGGGCTACCTGCTGGCCGACGCACGCCGTCCCAAAAGCTTTACCCGCGAGCAGTATTTCAAGTCGCAGGTGGAAATGCAGGCGCTGTTTTTTGACGTGCCCGAAGCCCTGGTCAACGCCCTGGAGATTGCCAAGCGTTGTAATCTGGAATTGACCCTGGGCAAACCGCGCCTGCCCGATTTTCCGACGCCACCTGGTGAGACCCTGGACGACTACATGGTGCGCCTTGCCGGCGAAGGGCTTGGCGAGCGCCTTGAATGGCTTTACCCCGATCCGGTGCTGCGTGCGCAGGAACGGCCCACCTATGAGGCACGCCTCGCCTTTGAATGCAACACCATCATGCAGATGGGTTTCCCAGGCTACTTCCTGATCGTGGCCGACTTCATCAACTGGGCCAAGCATCACGATGTTCCGGTGGGGCCGGGACGAGGCTCCGGCGCGGGCTCCCTCGTGGCCTATTGTCTGGGCATCACCGATCTCGATCCGTTGCGCTATGACCTGCTGTTCGAGCGCTTCCTCAACCCAGAACGGGTGTCCATGCCCGACTTCGACGTGGATTTCTGCCAGGACGGCCGCGACCGGGTCATCGAGTACGTACGCCAGAAATACGGCAGCGATTCCGTATCGCAAATCGCCACCTTCGGTACCATGGCGGCCAAGGCGGTGATCCGTGACGTGGGTCGGGTCCTGGATTTGCCCTACAATTTCGTGGATCAGTTGGCCAAGCTTATTCCCTTCGAAATCGGCATGACGCTGGCCAAGGCACGCGAGCAGGAACCGCAGATCAACCAGCGTGCGGCAGAGGAGGAGGAAGTGGCCGAATTGCTGGTGCTGGCAGAAAAGCTGGAAGGCATTACCCGCAACGTAGGTATGCATGCAGGTGGCGTGCTGATTGCACCGGGCGAACTGACGGACTTCACGCCCCTCTATTGTCAGGAAAACTCGGAAGCCGTGGTCAGCCAGTTCGACAAGGACGATGTGGAAAGGGTCGGGTTGGTGAAATTCGACTTTCTGGGGCTACGCACGCTCACCATCCTGGATTGGGCCGAGCGCCACATCCGTGCCATTCCCGGTGATGCCGTGGCGGCCGCTTTCAGGATAGCCGACATTCCATTGAATGATCCTGCCACCTACGCCCTGTTCGGTTCCGGCAACACCACCGCGGTGTTCCAGCAGGAATCGCGCACCGCCAAGGATCTTGAAAAGCGTCTCAAGCCCGACAGTTTCGAGGACATCATCGCCCTGATGGCATTGAACCGTCCCGGACCGTTGCAATCGGGCATGGTGGATGACTTCATCAACCGCAAACAGGGGCGCGCCCGGGTGGAGTTTTTTCACCAGTCCCTGGAGCCCGTGCTGCGCCCCACCTACGGCGTCATCGTATACCAGGAACAGGTGATGCAGATTGCCCAGGTGCTGGCAGGGTACACGCTGGGCGCTGCCGACCTGCTGCGGCGGGCCATGGGCAAGAAGGACGCCAGTGAAATGGCGCGCCAGCGCAATCAGTTCATCGATGGGGCGACCGAACGGGGTGTGGCGGTCAAGCTTGCCACGCAGCTGTTTGATCTGATGGAGAAGTTTGCCGAGTATGGTTTCAACAAGTCGCACTCGGCAGCCTATGCCCTCGTCTCCTACCAAACGGCCTGGCTCAAGGTGCATTACCCCGCGGCCTTCATGGCAGCGACCCTGTCGGGCGACCTGGATGACACCGACAAGGTTGCCATCTTCGTGGAAGATGCACGACACAATGGGCTGGAAATCCTCCCTCCGGACGTGAATGCCTCGGGCTACCGATTCGTGCCGGTCAATGCGCGCCAGATCCGCTACGGCCTGGGGTCGGTCAAGGGCACGGGCGAATCCGCGGCGCTGGAGATCGAGCGCTTGCGTAAGGAAGGGGGGCCGTTCAAGGACCTGTTCGATTTCTGCCATCGCACCGACAAACGTGTGGTCAACCGGCGCGTGGTGGAAGCGCTGATCAAGGCAGGGGCTTTTGACAGCCTGGGCGAGGAGCGTGCCACCCTGTACGCCTCCATGGACGATGCCATGGACATGGCCGAACAGGCGGCACGCCATACCCATCAGGGCGCGCTCTTTGGTGGCGATGCCGATGCCGGAGCGTCGGTCTCGGTGGCACTGACGGTGGCCGAGCCCTGGTCGCCCAGGGAAAAACTGGCGCACGAAAAATCCGTGCTGGGATTTTATTTCAGCGGCCACCCGTTTGCCTCTTATCGCAAGGAGGTGGAAGGGTTCGTGTCGCGACGGCTGGCTGACCTCGCTCCCCACGCCGAGCCGGTGGTAGCGTGCGGGATCGTGGCGAGCAGCAGGATTCAGCAAACGCGTCGGGGACGCATGGGCCTGGTGCTGCTGGATGATGGATCGGCCAAGGTGGAAGTGGCCATTTTCAGCGAGCTGTTCGACGCGGTGCGCGGGCTCGTGCGCGAGGACCAGTTGCTGGTGGTGGAAGGAAAAGCCTCTCTCGATCATTTCACGCAGTCGGTGCGCATGACGGCCGATGCGGTATATTCGCTCGCCCAGGCGCGCGAGCGGCATGCCCGCGGTCTGCGCCTCACAATGAACGGTCAGGCGGATGCGGCCCGTCTTGGCGCCATACTCAAACCCTTCACCCCCGGCGCCTGTCCGGTACGCGTGCAGTACTCCAACGCGCAGGCGCTGTGCGAAATCGAGCTGCCTCCCGCGCGTCTGGAAGAGGCACTGCTGGCTGAACTCAGCGCATGGCTGAGCGAAGACAACGTCAGGGTGTTGTATCGCAACGACCGCTAAGTGCCGTCCGGGCTACTTGATGCGCAGCCCTGGTGTGGCCCCGCTGTCAGGCGAGAGCAGGTAGAGACCGGTACCGTCGCCTGCGGCCAGCACCATGCCCTGCGATTCGCCGAAGCGCATTTTGCGCGGACTCAGGTTGGCCACCATGACCGTCAGGCGTCCCACCAGTTGTTCCGGCGTGTAGGCGCTCTTGATGCCTGCAAAAACCGTGCGTTGTCCCACGCCGATATCCAGCGTGAGCCTGAGCAGCTTGTCAGCTTCCACCACGGCTTCGGCCGCCACGATGCGAGCCACGCGCAGGTCGATTCTGGAAAAATCGTCAATGCCGATGGTGTCTGCCACGGGGGGCAGGGGGGGCGCGGCCGGGCTGGGTGCGGGCGCTACCTGGGCCAGGGTTTCCTGGCTTGCGGCCACCAGCGCTTCAACTTTCCTGGGGTCCACGCGAGTGATCAGATGCTGGTAGGGCTTGATATGACGGCCCAGCAGGGCGGCTCCTGCGTGGGCATCGTTCCAGGAAAGCGCGGGAACGTCGAGGAAGGCTTCCACTTTTTCGGCCAGCACGGGCAGAACCGGTTTGAGAAACAGAGTCAGTAGTCGGAAAATTTCCAGACAGGCGGTACACACCTGTTGAAGCTCGTCGTTGCGCGCATCGTCTTTGGCGATATCCCAGGGCTTGATGCCGTCCACAAACTGGTTGGCGGCATCGGCCAATACCATGATCTCGCGCAGCGCCTTGCCAAATTCGCGTGCGTCGTAGAGGTCGGCGATGGACCCTGCTTCGGCATAGAAGCGGTGGATCAGCGGCACGGCGGCCTCGGGCAGGGTCGGTGCGAGGGCGCCTTCAAACCGTTTGGTGATGAAGCCGGCGGTGCGGCTTGCGATATTGACGTACTTGCCTACGAGGTCGCTGTTGACCCGCGCCACGAAGTCATCCAGGTTGAGGTCGATGTCGTCCATGCTGGCGTTGAGTTTGGCTGCATAGTAGTAGCGCAGGTATTCCGGGTCCAGGTGCTTGAGGAAATTGCCGGCGGTGATGAACGAACCCCGGCTCTTGGACATTTTCTGCCCGTTGACGGTCAGGAAGCCATGCACGAACAGTTGCGTGGGCGAGCGAAAGCCGGCACTTTCCAGCATGGCGGGCCAGAACAGCGAATGGAAATAGAGGATGTCCTTGCCGATGAAGTGATAGAGCTCGGTGCTGCTACCCTTGCCCCAGAAGGCGTCAAAGTCCAGGCCGCGATCGGTGGCGAGTTTCTTGAAGGTGCCAATGTAGCCGATGGGTGCATCCAGCCACACATAAAAGAATTTGTCGGGAGCCCCTGGAATCTCGAAGCCGAAGTAGGGCTTGTCGCGGGAAATATCCCAGTCCGTCAGCCCTGACTTGAACCATTCATCCAGTTTGTTGGCGGCCTCCACGGGGATGGTGCCGGAGCGGGTCCACTGGCGCAGGAAGGTCTCGCAATGGCCCAGGGAAAAGAAGTGATGCTCCGAAGTGCGTTCCACGGGGCGCGCTCCCGAGACCACCGAGATCGGGTCGATCATCTCCGTGGGGGCATAGGAAGCGCCACACACTTCGCAGTTGTCGCCGTATTGGTCTTTGGCGTGACAGCGAGGGCATTCTCCCTTGATGAACCGGTCGGGCAGGAACATGTTGCGCACCGGGTCGAACAATTGCTCGATGGGGCGTATCTTGATCAGCCCGGCGGCCTTCAGCCGATTATAGATCTCGCATGCGTATTCGCGCGTCTCGGGGCTGTGGGTGCTGTAGTACAGGTCATGGGCGATGTGGAAGCCGGCAAAGTCCTGCATGTGTTCCCTGCGCGCCTTGTCGATCATCTGCTCGGGGGTGATGCCCTGTGCCTCGGCGGCCAGCATGACGGGTGTGCCATGGGTGTCGTCGGCACAGATCAGGTAAACGGTATGCCCCCGCATGCGCTGGTGACGCACCCAGATGTCGGTCTGGATGTGTTCGACCATATGGCCAAGATGGATGCTGCCGTTGGCATACGGCAGTGCGCTGGTGACGAGGAGGGTGCGGCTCATGTTGAGGCGAATGCCTGAATAAAGCCGCTAGTGTATCAACCTCCTGCTGTAATTTCGATACTGGGACTATAATCTCCGGTTGGAATGCCCCAATCATTTTGGAAAACCCGATCACTGGAAGGGAACTCATGGCTATTACTGACAAGGAAGTTGAAGCGCTGGTCAAGGACCAGATCGACCCCAATACCGGCAAAACGCTGGGCAGCGCCAAGGCCCTGCGCCAGGTCAAGGTGGAAGGCGGCGCGGTGACCGTGGACCTCGTGCTGGGTTACCCGGCACGCACCCTGGGCGCTGCGGTTCGCGAAGCCCTCGCGGCGACGCTGCAAAAACTTTCGGGTGTGACCGGGGTGACCGTTCAGATCGACTGGCGCGTCAAGGCGCACGCCGTGCAGGCGGGGTTGAAGCCGCTCGCCGGCATCCGCAACGTGATCGCCGTGGCCTCCGGCAAGGGTGGGGTGGGCAAATCCACTACCACGGTCAACCTGGCGTTGGCGCTGGCCGCAGAAGGTGCCCGCGTGGGGATTCTGGATGCAGACATTTACGGACCTTCCCAGCCCACCATGATGGGCATCAATGGCCGCCCGGAAAGCGCCGATGGTCAATCCATGCTGCCGCTGATGGGGCATGGCCTGCAAACCATGTCGGTGGGGTACCTGATTGACCAGGACCAGCCCATGGTGTGGCGCGGCCCCATGGTGACCCAGGCCCTCGAACAGTTGTTGCGCGACACGAAATGGGACGACCTGGATTACCTCATCGTGGACATGCCACCGGGTACCGGCGACATTCAGCTCACGCTGGCTCAGAAAGTGCCAGTGACAGGTGCCATCATCGTGACCACGCCGCAGGACATCGCGCTGCTTGATGCGCGCAAGGGTTTCAAGATGTTCGAGAAGGTGGGCGTGCCCATCCTGGGGGTGGTGGAAAACATGAGTACCCATATCTGTTCGAAGTGCGGTCATGAAGAGCACATCTTCGGCGCAGGCGGTGCGGCAAAAATGTGTTCGGATTTCGGGACGGAACTTCTGGGCGCCCTGCCGCTCGACATCCGCATCAGGGAACAGACCGATTCGGGTAATCCCACTGTGGTGGCTGAACCCGAAGGCGTCATTACCGAAACCTATCGCAGCATCGCCCGTCGAGTAGCCATCAAGGTGGCTCTGCGCAGCGAGGACCACGCGGCCAAGTTTCCAAAAATCGTCATTCAAAACTCCTGAGGGCTGCGCAACAATGAGCATCAAGTCTGATCGCTGGATTCGGTCCATGGCCGAACAACAGGGCATGATCGAACCCTTCGAGCCCGGTCAGGTAAAGGAGGTCAACGGGCAGCGCATCGTTTCCTACGGCACCTCAAGCTATGGTTACGATATCCGCTGTTCGGACGAGTTCAAGCTGTTTACCAACCTCAACTCCACCATCGTTGACCCCAAGAATTTTGACGCCAATTCCTTCGTGGACGTCAAGGCGCCGGTGTGCATCATTCCGCCAAACTCCTTTGCCCTCGCACGCACCGTGGAATATTTTCGCATTCCGCGCAACGTGCTGACCATATGCCTTGGAAAATCCACCTACGCCCGCTGTGGCATCATCGTCAACGTGACGCCCTTCGAGCCGGAGTGGGAGGGCTATGTCACCCTCGAGTTTTCCAATACGACGCCTTTACCGGCAAAAATCTACGCCAACGAGGGTGTGGCCCAGGTACTGTTCTTCGAGTCGGACG
The DNA here is from genome assembly GCA_021805725.1 of Pseudomonadota bacterium. The sequence continues at coordinate 16,536 of JAJZEH010000037.1, forward strand.
AATCCTGCGAAATCTCCTACAAGGATCGGGGCGGCAAGTACCAGGGCCAGCATGGAGTGACGCTGCCCAAGATGTAGGTTTTGACGCCCTGGTTGTCACAGGTTTTGCAGTATTTAAATCTTTCATCCACGCCACCTTTCTCCTGATCCGGGCACGCTAAGTCATTGCCTGATCAGGGATTGTGGCCGTTCCGTCAGCCTTGCCTGGGGTGGCGGCCCATGTGGTTCCCCTCATTTCTACCTATATTGGATCCTGGCGTTCAAACGGGATTGGGCGCTTTCATCTACAGGAGAATCGCGCCATGAGTAGCCTTGGAAAATCCATGTCGGACATCAATTTGGGCATGTTGTATCTGGCCCGTGAAGTACTGCAACAGGATCGCGTTTTGGGGATGGCCAATCTGGGCATCACCCCGGAAGTGGCCAGCACCCTGCTGTCTCTTTCCGCCGAAGAAATCAATCGCCTGGCCCATACGCCGCTGTTGTTGGTAGGGCTGCGCTGGCGCGGTGCCTCGGTGTGGAACTGCTTGCGCCAATATGCCATGGGCAGTGCTGCGGCCTTGCCGCGTGCGCTGTTGTTAGGAGAGAGCGAGCTCGACCATGTCCACTAAGCGCGCTTTGCAATCCGAAATTCTCCAGTATCGTAACGCCGAGCGGCTGCTTTTGCTGGGTGCGCGTGTTCCCATCGTCATGGAAATGACGCGGCTTTCCAGCTGGTTTTTGCGCAAGTTGTCCCTGGAAATTCGCGGTGAGGCTCCGCGCAAGGGCCAGATGCCCAATTCGGACCAATGGTACTTGCGGCGTCAGAACAATCTAGAGGCTTCTCTTTTCTGCGCGATCTACGAAGACTTGAAAAAACACGCAGAGTTCGGCATGGACGAATGCGCCCTGCTGGTGGGGGCCTATTCCCAGGTCCGCGCAACTTTTGGCGCAGCAGGGGCGGCGGCAGGCATGTCCATTGATCGGGCCTGGTGGCTGGTCAAATCGGTGCAGATCAAAAACCTGCGCCGTGCGCGTTGCAGGGTGTGTCAAGGCCGCTATCTGCAGGCCTGGAGCCGCCTGGAAAGAAATTTTCTGTGTTGGGAATGCCGTCAGCAGGGGTATACCGTGGCGGGCGGCAGGGCGCCACGATTGGCGAGGAGAGGAGCCGCTTTGTGAATCGGGTGGCGAGCGGCCGACTGACCCTGCTCTCGATGCCGGAATGCCTGCAACGGTTGCGTCCGGAAGTGATGGTGTTTCGCACCCTGGTGGGGCTGGACTACGGAGCCACGGAAGCGGCGCTGGTCCCCACCCTGGAACGCCTGACCGACTGGGTCCTGAATCTGGTAGACCCCGCAGATCCCGAGCACGGATCCTTGCTGCGCACGGCCCTGCGTCGGGGCATCGGTGCGCTGCAGGTCACGCCCGTAGGAGAGCAGGCTACCCAAAATCTGCTGGTGGGGCTTGAAACGCTCCTCGATGTCGTGGCAGAGGCCCTTCAATACCTGTGCGTGACCGCTCTACCAGGGACCGGCGCCCACTCCTGGGGCATCTATTCCAGCAGCCTTGCCGGCTGGGGGCGCGCACACCAGTGCAGGCAGGTGGAATGGACCGTGCAGTCGTCGTCTCCCCGGTACCCTGTCAATCGCGCGCTTTTGGCCGGACGGGTGCTCTCGGGCGCAACGCTGGCCTTCCTGGAACAGCATGTGCAGTCGGGGGTGGATCGGTTATGGAAGCAGGAGTCGCTTGCCGTGCCAGCGACCCGTGCGCCGCTGGTGCGTTGGGTTGCACTGGCCATTCGTCGACTGGCGCAACGCGGGTTGTGGAAGTGCCATGTGCCTCCGGGTCGGGTCTGGTTGCAGGGCGCCTGTGGCTACCTGTTATGGCCGCTGGCAGGCCAGGACCTGATGAAGGAAATTGCGACGTTGACCGGAGTGCTTCCGGCTGAGTCGCCAGAGCATTGGCTGCAGGCACTGGTTAGTGCCGAATGCGTGGTCATGACAGGGCAGGAGGCGCTTGTCACGGTACCCCATCCGCTGCTGCAGCGGCCTGTAACGGCAGTGCGCCTGGCCCAGCCCCTCGAAGCCACGCTGCTTGAATGCCTGCAATGAGCCGCATGTTCTGGCAGGGTGTACTGATGACCTGGTTTCTGGCCCTGGCGCTGACCGTGCTGACAACCCGCTGGGTGGGGCTGGGGGTGCCAGCGTCGCATGCGCTAATGCGGGCCGGCTTTGCAGTGGCGATGCTGGTGTTGGCGCCGCTGGGCCTGCAGGTCTACCGTTTGGGGCGCGCCCGGCATCCCGCCCGGATCAGCGGGCATCGGCTGGAGCGTTGGGCAAAGGGTCACCCCAAACGCTGGTTACTGGGGCAGGGCGCGCCATGGAAAACGTCACAGGCCCAGGCGCTCTACCAGAGCCTGAGCGGCGCCGCTTCAGACCCCGAAGGGGTAGTGCTGCTAAGTTATGCGGGATTTCTGCGACCGGTATTTCTGGAGGCAGAGGAGGCCCAGGGCCATACCCTTGTGGTGGGGGCACCGGGAACGGGCAAGACGCAATTGTTCAAGTTGCTGGCATTGCAAGCCATTGCGCGCGGCGAATGCGTGATCGTGTTGGACCCCAAGGGCGGCCAGCACCTGCGACAAAGTCTGGCACGGGCCGCAGCACGGGTGGGGCATCCCTATTTTCAGTTGCTTCCAGCCGAGCCGGAACAGAGCGATGGCCTGAATTTACTGGCCAACGGTCGCCAGGCGTCAGAGCTGGCAAGCCGATTGAGTCGGCTCATTCCCACGGATGAAACGGAGAATGCCTTCGGGCAGTTTGCCTGGATGACGCTCAACCGCATCATCGAGGGGTTGTTGGCGCTGCGCGAGCCGGTGACCCTTAAGGCGTTGCGCTTTCACGTGGCTGATCAGGGCCAGTCATTGCGTGCCCGCCTGCCGTTGCCAGGACTTGCCGAACTCGCGTCCCATGATTCCGCCCATTACCGAAAAATGATCCTGGCGTTGACCCCAATGCTGGAAACGCTGACCACCGGAGCCCTGGGTGCGTTGCTTTCACCGCCGCTGGAAGGCGCGATCCATCAGGCAGGGGAGGATCGCCCCAGGGTCCACCTGGCGCAGGTCATTCGCCAGGCGGGTGTGTTCTATGCGGGGTTGGGAGCGCTCTCGGACGAGGCCCTCTCCCGCGCCCTGGGAGGGTTATTGCTGGCAGACCTTGCGGCAGTGGCAGGGGACCGTTATCGCGATCCGGCCTGCGGTATCCCGGTGCGGCTGTTCGTGGATGAGGCGGCCGAAGTCACCAATCCCGCTTTTGTCCAGCTGCTCAACAAGGGCAGGGAATGTGGTTTCCTGGTGACCTTTGCGGTACAGACCCTTGCTGATCTTGAAGTGGCCATGGGTGGCCCTGGGCCTGCACGCATGATGGTGGGCAATGCCGGCAACCTGGTCGCCTTTCGTACCCTTGATCCGGAGTCACGCAAGGTCTGGACGGAGCGTGCAGGCAGTGCCTGGATTCGCGCCAGCGGTACCTCGGTGGGTGCGCAGCAGGCGCACGGCCGCAATGGGCGGCAGCGGGGTTTTTCAGCTGGGCGCACGCGCCAGCTCCAGGAATCTCCCCTGATTCCGGAAGCACTGCTGGGACAGTTACCCAATCTGCACTTCGTGGGATTGCTGGGTGGGCGGCGCACGGTGGTGGGGCGCCTGACGCTGGTGGAAGGGTAGGGGTGCTGCGATGCTGGAAGCATTGCGTGAAGAGGTGTTGCGCGACCAGGGCGCCTGGGGTGGCACGCTGGTGCTGCGTGCATTTCACTGGGCCACGCTGCACGCCAGTGCACAGAGCCTGTGGTGGCAGCTGTGTTATCGCTGGATCCTGCTGACCGGCTGGTTGATGGCATCAGCGCCGCTGGGGCTGGCGCTGATGCCACAGCGATGGCGGGTGCGGCAGTGTCGTGATGAGTTCTCGGCCATGCAACACCGGGCAGGCACCCCAAGGCGGGTACTGGGACTGCTGCTGGGTACGGGGTTGCTGCTGATGTGGCCAGCACCGCTGCCTGCGGGCTGGGTGGCTGGATGGGCGGGAGGCGTGTGGCTGGGAGTGGCCCTGATATTGTGATGTGCGTCGGCTGGGTTATTTGCCGCCGCGGCTGAAATCATCGATGTCCGCATCCTGAATGGCATAGAGGTCATCCAGGGATTCGTCGTCCAGATCGTCGCGATTCAGGACGCGTACGGGTAGAATGCTGGATTCGCTGTCGTTGGAAGCACTGTAAGTGGCGCAAGTCTTCATCTTGTCTCCTTTTTAGAACGTGTTGTTTCCTTTAATGTCTTCCGTAGTTAAGCAAACTGTTATGACATCTCTGTGACAGAGCAATGAATGGAGTAAGGGTTTCATGTCTTCCGCTTCACCGGTTTCCTGGCATCGCTGGTTGCCGCAACTTGCACTCATCATACTGTCGTTGATTTGGGGCTACACCTGGGTGATGGCCAAGGAAGGACTTCTTTATGCGTCCCCCGTAGCCTTTGCCGCCCAACGAAGCGTAGGTGGCGCGCTGGCACTGTTGCTGGTGCTCAAGCTCGCGGGCCGTTCCATGAGATGGGTAGCCCCTGGGGCCACCCTGGCCATCGGCCTGGTCCAGGTGGCCGGCTTTACACTGCTGCAAACCTGGGCGCTGGTGGAAGGCGGGCCCGGCAAAACTGCAGTCCTCATCTACACCATGCCGATCTGGACCTTGCTGCTGGCCTGGTGGTTTCTGGATGAGCGTGTGCGTGGCGCGCAGTGGGTCGCCGCCGCCTTCACGTTGACGGGTCTGGCGTTGATCATCGAGCCCTGGGACATGCACTCCAGTCCGCTCAGCAAGGTTTTGGGCATCATGGCGGCCATGTGCTGGGCAGTGGGAACCATCCTGGTCAAACGCTTGCGGACGCGCCAATCCGTGGATCTGCTGGCCCTCACGACCTGGCAGATGGTGATGGGATCGGTGCCGCTGGTGCTGTTGGCAGGGCTGTTGCCCGAACCTGCAACGCAATGGTCGCCCCATTACCTGGGCATCCTCGCTTTCATGTCGGTGGCCAGCACGGCCCTATGTTGGTGGCTGTGGATCTATATCCTTGATCGCGTCCCTGCCTGGGAAGCAAGCCTCTCGGTGTTGGGTACGCCGGTGGTGGCCATCCTTTCCTCGCGTTATATGACCGGTGAGGATTTCAAGATGCCTGAAGTGGCTGGGATTTTGCTTATTGGTGCGGGACTGCTGTTGCTGGCCCTGATCGGTTGGTTGCTCAGCCGCAAGGCTGCTGCCTAGCGGATGCATTTTCCAGTCCGTAAGGGGATAATGGAACCAAATAACAAGAACCCCCGACCCCTACGGAATTCATATGATCAAGGACGGTGCTGAGTCTCAGGAAGCCTTGGAAGAGCCGACCGAAGAGTCACTGCTGCTGCAGATTCAGGCGCTAGGTCAATTACCCTCCCCCTCGCATACGGCCATGCGCTTGTTTACCCTGTTGCAAACGGGCGAAAGCGGGCTCAAGGACATCGTTGCGGTGGTCAAATCAGACCCGACGCTGACGGTGCGTCTGCTTCGCCTTGCCAACCGCCCCGGTAACGGGGCGGTGCGCCCGGCCGTGGCGGTAGAAGAAGCCCTGGTGCGCCTGGGCCTCAATGCAGCGGTGCATCTGGCTGCGGGGTTGTCGGTTCTGGACGAGGCCCTTTCCAGCCATTCTGGCGAGGTATCCGCATATCTCGATCTTTGTCGCCTGTCTCTCGCTGCCGCTGTGACTTCGGAGTGGCTCTGTGGGCAACCGGGTATTCCTGCGGGCGCTGCTGAAATGTTTACCTGCGCCCTACTGGCCAGAGTGGGGCAGCTCGCCTTGCTGCGCTTCTATCCCGATGCCTATAGCGGTTTTATATCATCTACCAGCCAGGTGGATGAACTGGTAGCGCTGGAGCGCAAGAATTTTGGCATCGATCACGTGGCCATCGGTACGGCTCTGCTGAATGACTGGGGTTTCCCATCCGTCCTGGTGGAGGTGATCCGCATGGCGGAATCCAGCCTGGAGGATCGTGCCGGAAACGAACGCAAGGTCGTCATGGCGCAGGTGCTGCATGCTTCGTGGGAGATTGCCCCGTTGTTGGTGGCAGGTGCCACCGAGCCCCTGATTCCTGTGGTGCGCGCCACCCTGGCGGTGCTGGGTGTGGCTGCCAGCGATGAGGATGTCCAGCGGGCAGTGGTGCGATTGCAGAAGGGTTGGGACGTGTGGTGCAAGGAGCATGGGTTTGGCTCGCCGGCTCCGGAGGTTAGTCGGGAATCTGGCACCGTGGGACAGGCCGCTGGTGTCCACCCTGTGACGGTCGTGTTCTACGCCGAGCCTTGCGCACTCAAGCCTGCCTGGATCGCGGCTCTGGAGGCTTCGGGCTACCGGATAGTGGAGTCCCAGACGTTGGAGGAATCTGGCAGGCAGCTGACCTCGGGCCATGCAGAAATTCTGGTGGCCATGGTGCATCGGCAGACACTGTATGTGCATGTTGCAACGCTTTCGGCCATGGTGACGGGCAACGGTCACGCGGCCTTGCTTTTGCACGATGTGCAAGACGAGCAGGAGCATGCCGAGTTACTGCTGTTGGGAATGGATGCGGTGTTGCCGCTGGAGGTCAGTCCTGCCTTGCTCTGTGCACAGGTAACCCGCGCATCCCGGCGGATCCAGTCGTACCGGCAGCTGGAAAGCGAAAGATGCGCGCATCGCAAGCTGCTCTCCCAGCTCGCCGTGACCACGCGCAAGCTGCATCGCCAAACCCTCACCGATCCCCTGACCGGGCTTGCCAACCGGCGCATGGCTGATGCCTTCCTCAAAAGGCACTGGGCCCAGGCCGAGCGGCGCCGCTCTCCGCTGAGCTGCCTGCTCATCGATCTCGACAACTTCAAGCAGATCAATGACGCTTATGGTCACGATGCAGGCGATCGCGTGCTGCAGGAACTCGCCCGCATCCTCAAGCGCCAGGTGCGCCAGGAGGATCTGGCTGTGCGCCTGGGTGGCGATGAATTTCTCATGGTTTGTCCAATGGCCACCGAAGCTGACATGGAGGTGCTGCGCAAGCGTCTCATGGCTGCGGCATCGCAGGTCAAACTGGAAACCGGTTCGTTGGTGTTTTCTACCGGCATTGCGGAACGCGATTCCTGCTCCATGAAATCTCCTGGCGATCTTTTGCGGGCTGCGGATCAAAAGCTCATCAGCGTCAAACGGGGCCGATGAGCAGTAACGGGAATCCTATAAGCGTTTCTGATACATGCAATCAGAATAATTTAATTTACTTATGCATGGTTTTATTTGAAGATGGGGGCCTGACAAGACACACCGTGTATGGACCCTAACGGAGGAAGACCATGGCAGTGAAGACCTACAATGCTGGCGTGAAGGAGTACCGCCAGACTTACTGGACGCCTGAATATACCCCCAAGGACACTGACCTCCTCGCCTGTTTCAAGATCACCCCCCAGGCGGGTGTGGACCGCGAAGAGGTGGCCGCCGCCGTGGCGGCAGAATCATCCACCGGTACCTGGACCACCGTCTGGACCGACCTGCTCACCGATCTTGATTACTACAAGGGCCGCGCCTATCGCATCGAAGACGTGCCCGGCGACGACACCTGCTTCTATGCCTTCGTGGCCTACCCCATCGATCTTTTTGAAGAAGGCTCGGTGGTCAACGTCCTGACCTCCCTCGTGGGCAACGTATTCGGTTTCAAGGCATTGCGTGCCCTGCGCCTGGAAGACGTGCGCTTTCCCATTGCCTATGTCATGACCTGCGGTGGCCCGCCCCAAGGCATCCAGGTGGAACGCGACAAGTTGAACAAGTACGGTCGTCCGCTGTTGGGTTGCACCATCAAGCCCAAGCTCGGTCTCTCCGCGAAGAATTACGGCCGCGCCGTGTACGAGTGCTTGCGCGGTGGGCTTGATTTCACCAAGGATGACGAAAACGTCAACAGCCAGCCCTTCATGCGATGGCGTGATCGCTTCGAGTTCGTGCAGGAGGCCACCCTCAAGGCCCAGCGCGAGACAGGCGAGCGCAAGGGGCATTACCTCAACGTGACCGCGCCCACTCCGGAAGAAATGTACAAACGCGCCGAGTTTGCCAAGGAAATCGGTGCCCCCATCATCATGCACGACTACCTCACCGGCGGTCTCACTGCCAACACGGGGCTGGCCAACTGGTGCCGCAACAACGGCATGCTGTTGCACATTCATCGCGCCATGCACGCCGTGCTGGACCGCAATCCGCACCATGGCATCCATTTTCGAGTGTTGACCAAGGTGCTGCGTCTGTCGGGTGGCGACCACCTGCATTCCGGTACCGTGGTGGGCAAGCTCGAGGGTTCGCGCGAAGCCACCCTGGGATGGATTGACCTCATGCGCGAAGAACACATCAAGGAAGATCGCAGCCGCGGCATTTTCTTCGACCAGGATTGGGGTGCGATGCCCGGACTGTTCCCTGTGGCCTCCGGCGGGATTCATGTGTGGCACATGCCCGCCCTCGTCAACATCTTCGGCGATGATTCGGTTCTGCAGTTTGGCGGCGGTACGCTGGGCCATCCCTGGGGCAACGCGGCGGGAGCAGCAGCCAATCGTGTGGCGCTCGAGGCTTGCGTGGCAGCGCGTAACCAGGGCATCGCCGTGGAAAAGGAGGGTCGCGCGGTGTTGACCCAGGCGGCAGAACATAGCCCGGAACTGCGCATTGCCATGGAAACCTGGAAGGAGATCAAGTTTGAATTTGATACCGTGGACAAGCTTGACGTTGCCCACAAATAAGCCCAATACGCCAAGGAGTATTTCATGAGCGAAGTAATGGACTACAAGTCGCGCCTGAGCGACCCCGCCAGCCGCAAGTTCGAGACCTTCTCCTATTTGCCCGCGATGACGGCCGGGGAAATCAGGAAACAGGTGGAATACCTCATCAAGAAAGGCTGGAATCCGGCCATCGAGCACATCGAGCCGGAATACCTGATGGATTCGTATTGGTACATGTGGAAGCTGCCGATGTTTGGCGAAACCGACGTGGCCCGCGTGCTGGCTGAGGCTGAGGCCTGTCACAAGGCCAACCCCAATAATCACGTGCGCCTCATCGGGTATGACAACTTCAAGCAGTCCCAGGGGGCTTCCATGGTGATTTTCCGCGGCAAGACCGTTTGAGAGTTGACGGTCATGCACTTTAGGCCCCCGCTGCCGTGAGGTGCGGGGGTTTTTTTTAGACGAGAGCGATCATGAGCGACATCCTTTTCCAATACCGCATCAGCACGCCCCCCTATTACCGCCCCGTGGCGGACGAGGTGACCCTGTTCCAGGCGGCCTATTCGGTGCGCATGCCGATGATGCTGAAAGGGCCCACGGGCTGCGGCAAGACGCGCTTTGTGGAGCACATGGCGTACACCTTGGGAAAACCCCTGGTGACGGTGGCTTGCAACGAGGACATGACGGCTTCGGACCTCGTGGGCCGATTTCTGCTGGATGCCCAGGGCACGCGCTGGCAGGACGGCCCGCTGGCACTGGCGGCGCGCCACGGCGCCATTTGTTACCTGGATGAGGTGGTGGAGGCACGCCAGGACACCATGGTGGTGATCCATCCCCTGACGGACAATCGCCGTGTTCTGCCACTGGAGAAAAAAGGGGAACTCATCCGGGCGCATGCCGATTTTCAATTGGTGATTTCCTACAACCCGGGTTACCAAAGCCTGATGAAGGATCTCAAGCAATCCACCAAGCAGCGCTTTGGCGCACTAGACTTCAATTATCCGGAACATGTCGTGGAAGCCGAAATCGTGGCCCATGAAACGGGCATCCTGCCGGAGCTTGCCGACAAACTGGTGTCCATCGCCGAGCGTGCGCGCAACCTCAAGGGACATGGCCTGGATGAAGGCATTTCCACCCGCATGCTGATCTACGCGGGCAGCCTCATCGCCGCGGGCGTCGAGGCCAAAAACGCCTGCCGGGTCACCCTGGTGCGCCCCATCACGGATGATCCTGACATGCGCGATGCCCTGGACGCTGCCGTGACCACGTTCTTTTAGGGCGGCGCTGCATCGTGTCCCGTTCTCTCGACGATTACGCCGAACTGCTGGCAGGGCTACCGGCTCCCTGCCGTCATGCGATCAGGGACGCATGGGGGGAGGCCACCAAAATACTCTCTGCGCAAGGACTGGATAATTATCTCAAGGGGGCAGCGGCGCTTTCGCGTTTGGGAAGGGGGACAGACCTCGTGCTCGACTGGATCGGTGCCGCCCCTCAGGTGGCGCGCGAAGTCGGTGAAGATGTGCTGCCGGAGCTCGCCGAGACGGCACTGGGCTTTGCTTCACGCACCTCCGGTGCGGTGATCGAACGCATGCTCGCCACCTCACCCATTGCCGCCAGGCGCTTTGCTGACGGCATGCTGTTTCGTCATTACCTGCAGTTTCTCAATCACTTGATCGGCCAAGTGCCGCGTGGGGTGCGACCGATGCTGGAGCATCTGGATGCGCTGCTCTCCCAGTTGACGCTGGGCGGGTTGCGGCGCTGGGCCCTATGGGGCGCCCATGCGCACCGTACCGACCATGCGGCACAGATCGAATACTTCAACCTCTCCTCGCGGGAAGCGCAGGCCATGCTGCAGAAGGAGCGCAAGGGCACCTTGTTTGTGGATGTGCAGCGGCGCATCAACATGTATCTGCGCGCGCTCTGGGCACGGGATTTTTTCATGCGCCCCACTTCCGGGGATTTTGAAAGCCGCGAGGGCTACCGTCCTTATATCGAAGGGTATCTGATGCATCTGCCCGACGCCTTTGACGATGGGGAGGGCATGAGCGGGTTGGAGCTCTACCGCGCTGCCGCCGCGCATTGTGCCGCTCACCTGGTGGGTACCAAGGCCCCCCTCCAGGCGGAGCATCTCAACCCGCTACAGCGGGAGCTCATTGGCCTGATCGAAGATGCCCGGGTGGAGGCGCTTGCCATCCGGCGCTTTCCGGGATTGCAGCAGCTCTGGGCGCGTTGCCATACGGCAAATCCCGAGCAGTGCGACAGTGCCGGCGATTACTTCAACCGCCTGGCACGTGCGCTGCTCGATCCGGCCTATGAGGATTCTGATCCCTGGGTGGCGCAGGGACGGGCGCTATTTACAAGGGCAGAAGCGCATTTGGATTTCAATGGCGTGTCCCGGGACATTGGGGTGACGCTTGCCCGGGAATTCGCCGGCAGGGCGTTGCCCTACCACCCGCGCAAGGATGGGCTGCGCGCACCCTATCGCGACGATAACCGTTATATCTGGGAATTCCGGACATTTGATCAGAAAGCGGCACTCGCGGCAGGATATGACGTGCCGCGCCAAGTGCGCCGCCGGGTAGGCCTCATGGAAATGGTCAATGAAATCGACAGCGAGTTGTCAGGAGACGATGCCCAGGAAATATGGGTGCTGGGGAGCGAGCTTTTTCCCTACGAGGACGAGGGGAAAAGCTTCAACGATCAGGAGGGCAAGGAACCGGTGTCCGACCCCACCCATTATCCGGAGTGGGACTACCAGATCCAGCTGGAACGTCCGTCCTGGGCTACGGTACTGGAAAAGCGCCCCAAGCGGGGTTCCCTGCAAGGCATTGACGAGATTGTCACCCGTCACCGGCGCCTCGTCAGCCAGATGAAGTTCGTGCTGGATGCCATGCAGCCGCAGGGCGTCACGCGCTTGCGCAAGCTCGAGGAGGGGGACGACATCGACCTCAATGCCGCACTCGCCAGCATGCTCGATCTGCGTCTGGGATTGCAGCCGGATCCGCGCATCATGATGCGCAGCGTGCGCAAGTTGAGGGACATTTCGGTGCTGGTGCTGCTCGATCTTTCCGAATCCACCAACGAGCGGGTGGCGGGCCAGGACTACAGCGTGCTGGATCTCACGCGTGAGGCGACCGTGCTGTTGGCCGATGCCATTCACAAGGTGGGCGACCCCTTTGCCATCCATGGCTTTTGTTCGGACGGTCGGCACGATGTGGAATATTATCGTTTCAAGGATTTCCTCCAGCCCTACGATGACACGGTCAAGGCGCGCCTTGCCGGCATGGGGGGGAAGCTCTCCACGCGCATGGGTGCCGCGGTGAGACATGCCACGGCGGCGCTGACCCGGCAGCGTTCCGCCAGAAAGCTGCTGCTGGTCATCACCGATGGCGAGCCTGCTGATGTGGACGTGCGCGACCCGCAATATCTGCGTTACGATACTCGCAAGGCGGTGGAAGAAGCGCGGCGTGGAGGCATCGTGACCTTTTGCATGACACTCGACCCGCGGGCCGACCAGTATGTGTCCCGCATTTTTGGGGCGCGCCAATACATGGTGGTGGACCAGGTGTCGCGACTGCCTGAAAGACTGCCGCTGCTCTATGCCGGATTGACGAGGTGACCGTGGAACAACGCTATTGCGGTGCGCGTAACGATGCCAATGGGGGCATGACGCACCTTGCCCAGATCATCAAGGATGCCTGGGTCTTTGGCCTGTTGCCCGAAGACCAGGACGGCGCTGGCTGGAATGCCGGACAGATGCAGTCCCTCTATGAAAAAGTTTATGCTGAGTGGGGCAAGTACGGCCATTTGCCCAGCCACCTGCCTGATGATCTGCGCGAGCGTCACACGCGCATCCACCAGGAAGCGATCAGACGAGCTCGTGCCAGCGGCTGGGATCCAGAACTGGGCGAGAACGACTAAAAGTGGGGACAGACCTCAATAAGGTCTCCTTTTGAGGTCTGTCCCCACTCCCGCTTACTCAGCCACCTTGCGTGGGCGTCGCGTGCGCGTGGCGGGTTTGCGCGCAGGTTTGGCGGCTTTTGGAGCAGCAGCTTCGGGCGTGGTATCCGGGGCTTCCAGGGCCGCAGCCTCCACCACTGATGTAACGGTGACCGGTGCCTCGAGGGCGGGTTCGATCGCGGCCGCCCCGGTGATGCTACGAAACACATAGGCGCCCGATTTCTCGTCGCGCCCAAATTCCAGCAGGCCGCGCGCCTGCGCTTCTTCCAGCAGGTTGCCAAAGGCGCGAAAACCGTAATAGGACTCGTTGAAATCGGGTTTTCGGCGCTTGATGGCCTCTTTCAACACGGAGGCCCAGATTTTGCCGCTGTCGCCCCGTTCGGCCACCAGCGCGTCAAAAGTCTCCACGGCCATCTCGATAGCCTGGGTTCTGCGAGCCTCCCAGCCTTCCTTGTCCCTGGGACGCTTCTCCTCCTCGGAGGAACGCTTTTCCGCAGCATGGGCTCCGCGCGTTTCGCGCTTTGCAGCTGCACGCTGGCTTTCGCGTACCAGGTCGTCGTAGAAAATGAACTCGTCGCAGTTGGCGATGAGAAGGTCGGAGGTGGATTGCTTCACGCCCACACCGATCACCTGCTTGGCGTTTTCGCGCAGCTTCGAGACGAGCGGCGAAAAATCAGAATCGCCGCTGATGATGACGAAGGTGTTGACATGCGACTTGGTATAGCACAGGTCCAGCGCGTCCACCACGAGGCGGATGTCCGCAGAATTCTTGCCGGACTGGCGTACGTGGGGAATCTCGATCAGCTCGAAGTTGGCTTCATGCATGGTGGCCTTGAAGCCCTTGTAGCGTTCCCAGTCGCAATAGGCCTTTTTGACGACGATGCTGCCCTTCAGCAGCAAGCGCTCCAGTACCGGCTTGATGTCAAATTTTTCGTATTTTGCGTCGCGCACGCCGAGGGCGACGTTCTCGAAGTCGCAAAACAGCGCCATGCTGACGTTTTCGTGGGGTGAGGCCATGTCGTTCTCCATAGGGCAACCGCGTTCATGATAGCCATTCCCGCGCTGCGCGATTCAGATTTCCAACATCCAGTCCGCAATAAATCCGGTATGTTCCCGGGGCACGCCACGCGGGTTGGAGAGAATCCTTGTGCCGGCGAATGTGTAGTCCACGGCAAGGTGGGTGTGGCCGTGAATCCAATATGCGGCGGGTGGTCCCAGCAAATCCTCCCAACAATTGGCAAAGGAGGCGTCGAGCGGACCTGATGGATAAGCCTGCAATGCGAGGGATTGCATGGAGGGAGCGTGGTGGGTGATGACCATGGTGGTGCCTGCAAAAGGCAGGGCCAACCGCTGCGCCAGCCATCGCCGCGCCGAGTGATTGCGCGTCTTGAAATCGAAGGGTTGGGCAAGGCGCCCATTGGCTGTCCGGATGCGCTCGAAATCCTTGAAGCGCACCCGGGAACTCCATTCCGCGAGGGGTGCATCGCCCGTGGCGCTAAAGTCAGTCCAGCCGGTGGCTGCAAGAAAACGGATGCCGTCACGGACGACTTCGGCCTCGTCGAGAAAACGCACGCGATCGTCACTGGCTTGCTGCAACATCTCATGGGTCCGCTCCAGATGCCCATGGTAGTACTCGTGGTTGCCAGCGATGTATAACACAGGGCAGTCATAGGTGCGCCGTGCCCACGCCATGCCCTTGGTGCCTTCGTCGATGTCACCGGCCAGAATGACGAGGTCGGCATCGCGTACCACGGGTTGGTAGGGTTCGCGTTCGTTGTGAAGATCGGAGAGGAAATGGATTTTCATCTTCGTGATGGCAAATCGGATAGGATGAGCAGACACATGAAAGCCATTCTATCCATTTTTCTGGCCGCCGGCCTGATGGTGTCGTGTGCGACGCCCCCCCGGGCCGTGGCGCCCGTGGCCACGGTGTCGCAAGCCACTGTGCCGAAGCTTGCAACTGCGCTGCAAGTGGACACGCATCGTTCGCTTGTGACCCTGAGGGTGTACCGCGGCGGACCCCTGGCGCGCATGGGCCATGATCACATCATCGCAAGTCACGATGTGGCCGGATACGTGGACATGAAAACAGGCCATGCCGAATTGACCGTGCCGCTCAACGGGCTGACGGTGGACGAGCCCGGCTTGCGCACCGAGGCGGGATGGGAGTCAGAAGTGGCAGCGGATGCCATCGCCGGGACGCGCCATAACATGAGATTCAAGGTGCTACAGGTGGACAGGTTTCCGGTGGCGAAGATTCGCGTCACCCAGAGAGATTTTGCCTCGCCCACGCTTGAGGTATCCATCACGCTCCATGGCATAACGCATACCGAGCTCGTGCAGGCCAGCATTGCTGCGCCTTCGGACAGGGAAGCGGTTGTGACGGGGCACATGACCCTTAACCAGAGCGACTTTGGCATCACTCCGCTCTCAGTGATGGGTGGGGCTTTACAGGTGCAGAACGCGGTAGGTGTTTACTTCAGGATCGTGGCATCTCTTATTTAAAAAAGAAATACCTTGCTTATTCGCAACATTACGCGCACACTCCCACCGTTGCGATCTTCAAGTAGTATTGTTGTTGTCTGGTTCAGTACCCTGAAGCATTCAGGTATTTCTCCCTTCATCATCCTGCCGTCTTGAGTATCGCTCCCTGGGAGCATCTCCCTTATTTTTATTTTTTTAGGATATCAAGACATGGCAACAGGTACAGTGAAGTGGTTCAACGATTCGAAGGGTTTTGGTTTTGTCACGCCGGACGCCGGTGGTGAAGATCTTTTCGCTCATTTTTCCGCGATTCAATCATCGGGCTTCAAGACCTTGAAGGAAGGCCAAAAGGTTTCCTTCGAAGTCACGCAAGGCCCCAAGGGGCAGCAAGCTTCCAACATTCGCCCGGCTGACTAAGCAGCCTGCGGCATGGCCAAAGAAGAGCTGATCGAAATGAGTGGCGTGGTGCGTGAAGTCCTTCCTGATTCACGCTTCCGGGTCACTCTAGACAATGGCCACGACCTCATCGCCTACTCGGCCGGAAAGATGCGCAAGCATCACATCCGGATCCTGGCGGGCGATAAGGTCTCCCTCGAACTTTCTCCGTACGACCTTAGCAAGGGACGCATTACCTTCCGCCATATTGAGGGCGGCTGGTCAGGTGGCCCGCAGCGGCGCAGGTACTGAGACTTAAATTTTTGTTACACAATTCTTCATATAATTTTCAGTGCTAAATCTATAATTCCCCGGACTTAAAGATACCCAAGATTGGGGGGTTAAGGAATCATGGCTGGAAAGGATCAACCCGACGCCTCTCGGCGCGGGCTTCTGCAATATTTGGGCGCTTGGGGACTGGGTGCAGCTGGCTTGGCAACTGCGCCCCATGTTTCGTGGGGCAGTTCCATACTTCAAGAGACGGAACTTCCGTTCAAAAACGGGCACCGGACACTGGTTGCCTTTCCACAAAAGCGGCCCCTCATCCTTCTGAGCAATCGCCCCCCTCAGTTGGAAACACCCTTTTCGGTGTTTGGGGAGAGCGTGTTCACGCCCAACGATGCCTTCTTCGTTCGCTATCACTGGAGCGAAGTGCCGACTGCGGTGAATTTGCAGACCTACCGGCTGCGCGTATCTGGAAAAGTGAGCAAACCCCTCGAACTCTCGCTCGCCGAAATCAGGCAACTTGCCGGCTCGGTGGAAATAGCGGCAGTCAACCAATGTTCCGGCAACAGTCGTGGCCTGATGAGGCCGCGTGTCAATGGGGGACAGCTTGCAAATGGAGCGATGGGCAATGCGCGCTGGACGGGCGTGCCCCTCAATAAGGTTCTTGAGGCGGCAGGGCTGCAGGCTGGTGCCGTTCAGGTAACCTTTGACGGGCTGGACCACCCGCCCCTGAAAAACAGTCCGGACTTCATCAAGGCGCTCGAGGTGGATCATGCCATGGACGGCGAAGTGATGTTGGCCTGGGCCATGAACGGGGAAGACTTACCCATGCTCAACGGCTATCCCTTGCGTCTCGTGGTCCCAGGTTATTACGGCACCTATTGGGTCAAGCATGTGTCCAGCATTGAGGTGCTCGACAAGCCCTTTGACGGCTTCTGGATGAGTCATGCCTATCGTGTTCCAGACGATCCCTGCCGCTGTGTGGCCCCTTTGGCCGCTCCTGTTGCGACACGTCCCATCGGCCGTTTCGATGTGCGCTCCTTCATCACCAGCCTGACGGATGGAGAACGCGTGCGCGTGGGTCGCGAGCAGCGCGTGCGAGGTATCGCTTTTGACGGGGGCGAAGGGATTACCGAAGTAGCTTTCTCAGTGGATGGCGGTCGCGTCTGGCGGGAAGCGCAACTAGGAAAGGATTATGGCCGATATTCCTTTCGTGAATGGTCCGCAGCATTCAAGCCCATCCGGCCGGGCCCCTACGCGTTGATGGTTCGCGCCGTCAACCGAATCGGCCAAAGCCAGCCCATGGAGAACTTGTGGAATCCGGGCGGGTACATGCGCAACGCAATTGAGACCACTCATGTGGTTGCAGTGCGGGAGGGCGCATGACGCGCCTGCTCTGGGGAATCCTGGCGGTGCTCCTGATGGCTTGTGGTTCGGCAGAAGCCCTGGAAATTGAACTGCCGCAGGACACCACCACTTACCGCCCTGTTGATTTGCCGGGTTTCCCGCTGGTACTGCAAGACTGCCTTACCTGCCACTCGTCACAGTATGTGCAGACACAGCCGCCGCTCTCCTCACGGCAGTATTGGGACGCCACAGTGCATAAAATGAAAAATGCATTTGGTGCGCCAGTGGAAGATGCGGACATTCCGGCCGTTGTGGATTATCTCGTGAAAACCTACGGGGCAGAAGCGTTCACCAGTCCGGGCAACGCTGCAAGGTAAACGGCGTTACCACACCCGGGGAATGAATCTCCATGTTCTGGCGCGGTAATCCGCGTACTCCGGCCAACGCTGCTGCAACAGCCGCTCTTCAAGTGCAGCCTTGAAATTCAGCACCAGCAGAAGTAACGCCCACATGCCCGACAATAGACCATCCGACGCTTCGGCGGCGATACCCGCCATGGCCAGCATGAGCGCCACATACATGGGATGGCGCACCCAATGGTAGGGGCCATGCGTTACAAGTCGGGCACCGCGCTTGGGTTCGGGGCGAATGTTGAAATTGCCGGGGGGGTTGTGGGCAAAAACCCAGAGTGCAAGCGCGAATGCAGCAACGCCAAACAATATGGCTACCCATTTGAGCGTCCAGGGAATGGACCAAAGCAGCATGAAGGCCACCAACACGAACTGGGCGGTGACCCAAAACATGGATTGTAGGCGAGTGGTCAAGTGTAAACCTCCGTTGAATGTTTCGAAAGGCTAGGCCAGCAGCACCGCCACAAACCCCGTAATGAATATTCCGTCAAAGCTTCCGGCGCCGCCGATGGAAGCGATGGGTGCTCCCATATGCTTCAGGTCCCTGAGACGCACGAGATCGGCACCGATCAGCACCCCCAGACTGCCGCCGATGTAAGCCAGCGGGGCGCGCTCCCCGGGGGCGAGCAGGATGGCAATCAGGGCCGCTGCAATGGGGGCAATGAACATGGGCATGCCAATGCCCACCCCTGGAATGGGGCGACTCACGGCATGGGCGACAGCCGCCACCACACCCACCGCCGCGACGATCTGGAACAGGCCGAGCGGATGGTGCGCCATCAGGTAGAAGGAAAAGGCCAGGGGTACCAATGCTCCGCCCACGTTGACCACGATGGTGGTGTTCCCGGTAAAGGGCACAGGACGGAAGAAGGGCAACTTCGACAGTTCCGGGGGTATGGGGGGCGCCGCGGTGGTGTCCGATCGGATACTGAAGAGCGGCAGGTTGACCATGCTGCCCGCGAGCGTGCCCATCAGCAACAGGTAGGCCGAGTGATTGGAGAGGCCCAGCTTTTCGAATGCAACGCTGACCACGCCAAACTGGATGACGATGATCAGTACAACCAACGCCGCAAACAGCAGAAGGATGCGCAAAGGCGAAAACGGCATTCGTTCCTCCAAATAAGAACATCATTCTGCCGGAACAACGCGGGTCGTGTCCTCGCTCTCGATAATGCGTACGCGTTGGCCCACTTTCAAGGCCTCGGAGCCTTTTTTGGCCTGGGCGGTGACGAATTCGTCACCGGTTTTTTCCATGCGATAGGTAATCTCCAGGCCTTCCGGGCTGTTGGCAGCCCTGTCGGCCACGGCACCCGTGACGCCACCAATGACCGCCCCGGCAATGGTGCTGATGATGCTGGTGCGGCCCTGTCCGGCGGCACTGCCCAACACGCCGCCCACCCCGGCGCCGGCGAGCCCTCCCACGCCTGCAGGCGCGTTTTCCAGCTTCACCTCGCGCAGACCGGTGATGACGGCGTAGGAAACCTTGAGTTTTTGCTGGGCATTGACTGTAGTATAGGTGTTGGCGCTCTGGTGGGTGGTGCAGGCCCCCAGCAGGGAAAGCAGGACCACGAGGGCGGCACGCAGGATCAGATTCATGTTGAAGCCTCCAAAAGGGTGGGGAACGGACTTCATGGTGAACCCGGCGGCACGTTGCCCGGTTTTGAAAACGACGAAGGAATCGCGATTGCAGGCAGGCATGCATCCTTTTGAAGCCGGCGGGTTGCTCTGGGCGCTTCCCTTTGCGGGAATGCTGCTTTCCATTGCCGTGCTGCCGATGGCTTACCCGCATTTCTGGCACGCCCACCATGGCAAGGTCGCGGTGGGCTGGGCGGCCGCCTTTCTCCTGCCGTTTGCGTATTCCGCGGGATTTGCCTCCGCGCTGCACGAAATACTGCACGCACTGCTCCTGGAGTACATTCCCTTCGTCGTGCTTCTCTTTGCGCTCTATACCGTGGCTGGAGGGCTGCACATCCAGGGGCGGCTGCGCGGCTCGCCGCTCGTCAATACCGGCATTCTTGCATTTGGCACGGCCATCGCCAGCGTGATCGGCACCACGGGGGCGGCGATGGTGCTGATCCGCCCCCTGCTGCGCGCCAATGAGCGGCGCCGGCAGCGTGCACATCTCGTGATGTTCTTCATCTTTTTGGTCGGCAATATCGGCGGCGCGCTCTCGCCGCTGGGTGACCCCCCCCTGTTTCTGGGTTTTTTACACGGCGTCGATTTTTTCTGGCCCACGCGCATGCTGGCCGCACCGACGCTGCTGGTCAGCGGCATCCTCCTGATCCTGTTCCTTGGGGTGGACAGCCACCTGCTGCGCCGCCCCGACAGCCTGCTGCCCGAGAGCGATACCGCACCGGTCCAGGCGCCGGGGCTGGAAGGGCGCATCAACCTGGTACTCCTCGCCCTCATCGTCGGGGCAGTTCTGCTGTCCGGGGTGTGGCGTCCTGGCGTGTCGGTTTCCCTGCAAGGGGTCACGCTGGAACTGCAGAATTTGGTGCGCGACGCGATGCTGCTGCTTGCGGCCGCAGCATCGCTCAAATGGACGGCGCCCCACGCACGGCACGGCAACGGCTTTACCTGGGGTCCGATGGCGGAGGTGGCCAAACTGTTCATCGGCATCTTTCTCAGCATTATTCCGGTGGTGGCGATACTGAAGATGGGGGCAGACGGGGCGCTGGGTAGCCTCATCGTGCTCGCCCACGACGCGCACGGGCAGCCAGTGGGCGCTCATTATTTCTGGATGACGGGAATCCTCTCCGCGTTTCTCGACAATGCGCCCACGTACCTGGTGTTTTTCAACATGGGGGGCAGCGACCCGCAGGCCTTGAGGGCCCTCTCGGCGGGCGCCGTGTTCATGGGCGCGCTCACCTATATCGGCAACGCCCCCAATTTCATGGTCAAGGCCATTGCGGAGCATCGCCATGTGCCCATGCCCGGATTTTTTGCATTCGCGGGATGGTCGGGCCTGATCCTGCTGCCCGTATTTGCCCTGGTGGCCTGGGTGTTCTTTTAGGCCAGGGCAGGCAGGGCTGCGGCCCCCACCGGCCAGTCGGAGACGATGGCGCCGTCCCAGGCCAGCAGCGTCGCGTCCTTGTCGGGGTAATGCAGGTGGGAGAGGAGGTGGCGCAACAGATTGAGGCGCGCCAGCTTCTTGTCATTGGAATGCACGATGGTCCATGGGGCTGAGAGGTGGTGGGTCCGCTGCAGCATGGCGTCGCGCGCATGACTGTAGGCCTTCCACTTGCGAACCGCCATCTCGTCGATGGGGCTGACTTTCCACTGCTTGAGCGGATCCTGTTCGCGGTCTTTCAGGCGCCGGATTTGTTCCTCGCGCGAGATGTCGAGGTAGTATTTGAACAGCCTGATGCCCGAGCCCACCAGCAGTTCCTCAAAGGTGGTGACGGTATTCATGAAGGTTTCGTATTCTTCTGGGGTGCAAAACCCCATGACCGGTTCAACCCCTGCCCGGTTGTACCAGCTGCGGTTGAACAGCACGAATTCGCCCCGGCTGGGCAGATGCGGCACGTAGCGCTGAAAATACCACTGTCCACCCTCGCGGTCGGAAGGTTTGCCCAGGGCCACCACCCGCGTCTCCCGAGGGCTCAAGTGTTCCACGATGCGCTTGATGGTTCCGTCCTTGCCTGCCCCGTCGCGTCCTTCGATGATCACGAGGATGCGCTCGCCGACGTTGATGAAGTGGCGCTGCAGTTTGACAAGCTCGATCTGCAGCAGGCGCAGTTGTGCCTCATATTCGTTGCCGTTGTGATTAGGGGCGGGGGCATCGGTTTTCTTTTTCATCGCGTTTCCTTGAAGACGACGGGCTCTGACACAATATCGTTAAGGCAGTGTGGAATAATACGCCAGGCAGTACACCTTCAGGACCCGACAGTGAACACCGAAACCCTTAAAACCCAATTCCGGCAGCAAGCCCAGGGCGCCTTGAGCCTCAGTGTCGCTTTCATCGGCGTCACCGGCAACCTGTTTTCCACCCTTTATCGCCTGCAGGACGCAACGGCCGCTGCGCTGGCACAGGCCGCCAGCCTGGATGCCGGCTATGTCACCCGCTGGTGCGATGCAGCTTATGCCTTTGGCTATCTGGAAGCCGCCGGAGACATCTTCCGCCTCACGCCCATGGGGGATGCCATGCGTCCGGAAGCCCCGGACAGCCTGATGCCCATGGCGGTGCAATCCGTGTTGTCGGCGCATATGGCCGAGCGAGCGGCGGGGCTGTTGCAAAGCGGCGAGCGTCCGGGAGAAGCAGTGCTGGCTGAACGCGCCACCATCCTGCCGTGGTTTGGCCCCATGCTGGAAGCTGGCTTTGGCACGATGTTCGAGAAAACCATCAGCCCGGCCATCCCGGTGTTTTCCGAGGTGGATGCACGCAGCGGGCTGGTGCTGGACCTGGGCTGCGGCAACGGCTGGTACCTGCGCGTTCTGGCACGGCGGTACACGCGTCTGCGTGGGCTGGGGCTCGACGGCTTTGGCGAGAACGTGGTACAGGCGCGAGAACGGGCCCACACCGAAGGCTTTTCCGGCCGGTTGCATTTCGAGCAGGGTAACATCCATGATTTCACCCTGGAAGAACCCGCCGACCTGATCGCCATGAACAGGGCGCTGCATCACGTGTGGGAGCATGACCGCGCCGGCATTTTTGCCTGGCTGTACGACAACCTTAAGCCCGGCGGCTACGCCATCATCTGGGAGCCCGCCTGGCCCGCCGAGCGCAGTGCCCTGCGCGACCCGGCGCGGCGAACGCTGTCGTTCCAGAATCTGAGCGAGCATATCCAGGGCAATCACCTGCTGCAGCCCGAGGAAATCGTTGCCGCCTTTGCCGAGCAGGGCATGCCCACCGAGATCTACCGCTTTGCAGGCGGCAACGAAGCGGTCATTGTGGCGCGGCGTTAATCCGTGCCTTCACTTTCCAGGGGTTGAGGACATGAAATATCGTTTGTTGGGCCAAACGGGTCTGTATGTTTCCGAACTGTGCCTGGGTACCATGACCTATGGCAGCGACGGGTTCTGGAAAGTCATGGGCGGCCTCGAGCAGGACGCCGTCAATGCACAGGTGAAATACGCTTTCGACCAAGGCCTCAATTTCATCGATACGGCCAACGTTTACTCCCTGGGCCAGTCGGAGATGCGCATAGGGCAGGCCATCAAGGCGCTGGGTCTGCCGCGCGACGAGATCGTGGTGGCCACCAAGGCCACCGGTATCATGAACGATCTGCCCAACGGGCGAGGCCAATCGCGGCTGCACCTGATGAATGAGGTGAACGCAAGTCTGAAGCGACTACAGCTGGACCATATCGATCTTTACCAGTTGCACGGGTTCGATCCGCTCACCCCGCTGGAAGAATCGCTCTCCACGCTCAACGATCTGGTCCGTTCTGGCAAGGTGCGCTACGTCGGCCTGTGCAACATGGCAGCCTGGCAGATCATGAAGGCGCTGGCCATTTCCGAACGGCGTGGCTGGACGCGTTTTGAGAGCGTGCAGGCCTACTACACCATTGCTGGACGCGATCTGGAGCGGGAAGTATTGCCGCTGATTCGCGACCAGAAGCTCGGTCTGATGGTGTGGAGTCCGCTTGCGGGGGGGTTGCTCACCGGCAAATTTACGCCCGACGGGCAGGGGCCCGAAGGGAGCCGGCGCGCAACCTTTGATTTTCCGGTGGTGGACAAGCCCCGCGCATTCCGTTGTGTGGATGCGATGCGCCCCATCGCACAACGCCATGGAGCCACTGTGGCGCAGGTGGCGCTGGCGTGGCTGTTGGCGCAGCCGGCTGTCTCGTCGGTGATCATCGGCGCCAGAACCACAGACCAACTCAAGGACAACATCGCAGCCAGCGGGGTGCGATTGGACGAAGAGGACCTGAAGGCACTCTCCGAAGTCAGCGCATTGCCCAAAGAATACCCAGGCTGGATGATCGAGCTGCAAAGTGGTTATCGGGTGTGAGAATGGCTTTCTTCTGCGCAACCAGGTCGCAGGAAACTGTCGAGGAAACCATCATCGTCCCTGGGAGTCAAGGAGCCAGCGCGTCCGCGGGCAATGAGTTGCTAAATCTTCAGGAGTAACCGTACTTGCGATTGAAGTCCTCCTGGCGCATCACCAGCAGGAGAACGCCTTCAATGGCGCCGGCAATGACGGGAATGCCTGTCCAACAGAACAGGATGTAAAGGATTCCCCAACCCATTTGTCCCAGATAGAACTTGTGGACGCCGATACCACCAAGGAATATGGCAAACAAGGCGGCAGCCAACCTGCTTTTTCCATTGGGGGCCAGCATGTTAAGCTGACAAGGCACCGAAAGTTGGCGAACACCGCATTGGGGGCAAATCTCCGCCTTGGCCTTGATGATGGCGCCACATTCCGAGCAGTACTTTTCGTCAGCGGCTTTTGATGCAGTGTTTGTCATGCACTACTCCCTGGAAACCTTCGTTTCGGCATCAGAATCGTAATTTTGCTTCCACACCGACCTGATCCATGGACGGTTTGGTGGGCGGGGCAGTGACCGGGCCGTTGTTCATTTTAACCCCTGCCACGCCCGTTACCACCCAGGCTTTGTCGGGATGGAAATCCAGCCCAAAGTGAAATCCCACATCCTTATGGTTTGGTCCCAGCCGTTCGTCGTCCGCAGTGGGCAGCGGCAGGTTGCCGCCCAGGTTCAATTGCACGGGGCTCGCTGGCGTCACTCCCACCGCTTTTTCGAAACTGTTGGCGGGCTGGTCTGGCTTGGCAGTGCCGAAACCTCTCGCGGCGGACAGCAGGTTTGCCGTTGGGAATTCAGCTGGCTGGTCAGATAGGTACTGCAGTACTGCATCCGGGCGTTTTGCAGCAGGCTCTGCCCAGGATCCTGTCGCGAAGAAGATCCAAAAAAATGCTGAAAACAGCAGCTTTACCCCGAAGTTCATTGTGTGGTGATGATTTCAACTGTGCTGTATGGGATGACAACCCTGTTCATTCTAAATGCTGGTTGATTTAGGTCAACAAAAGGCGCCCCTGGTGACTGTACATTTTATCGCTAGCGGCCGGATTGGCGTAATGTGCCCTGCGCAGGCACCCGTGAGCGAGATGATTCCATGATCATTCCAGCATTCGTGAGGTACGGTCTTTGGGTGGTGCTTCTTGCCATGGTCATGACCAACGATAGGGTTGCAATTGCGGTGGATGATCCGACATCGTCCACGCCTCCTCCAGTCAGCGGCAGCCGGAATGCGCCAACTCCCTCCTGGGGCAAACCGCTGCCTTACCCGGTTGTCATCGCTGATCGCCGCAACAACCGGTTGATCGAAGTGTCTCCAGACAAACGCATCATCTGGCAGTTTGGCTCGCCAAACCTGAAGATCTACCATGATAACGACGACGTCTACTTCTCGCCTGACGGACGTTTGCTTGCCATTAGCGAGGAGGATAATCAGGATATCCACCTCGTCGACTATGAGCGTCGCGAGCTGGTCTGGAGTTACGGCGTTCCAGATGTGGCCGGAAACGATCCAGGATATCTGAATTTCCCGGACGACACCCATGTGCTGGCTGATGGAACCATCCTGGTTGCCGACATCCGCAACTGTCGCGCCCTCTTCCTGGATCGGGAAACCTCAAAAATCAAGGAGCAATGGGGGAAGCCCAGCCGCAAGGACGGAAAGTGGCGCAGGGATCCCAATTGCCGCCATGACCCGCCACGGTACCTTGGGCTTCCAAATGGTGTGGTGGAAATGGAGGGGGGGGACATTCTCCTCACCGAAATCATGGGCACATGGATATCCCGTTTGACGCGTGATGGCAAGCTCGTTTGGTCCATGCCAGCTTTCGGACTGCACTATCCATCTGATGCGATGCCAACCCATGATGGCCAGGTGATCGTGGCCGACTACAGCAAGCCCGGTCGCGTCATCATATTCGATCCGGTCAAACGCAAGGTGACCTGGGACTACTTTGCCAGGGGCGGCGAGGCCATGCTGGACCATCCCTCACTCGCAGAAGAATTGCCGAATGGCGACGTCATCCTGAATGACGACTATCGGCATCGCGTCATCGTCATCGACCGGCAGACCAAACAGATCATTTGGCAATATGGGGTCACTGATCATCCGGGGAACGGGCCGAACCAGTTGAACAATCCGGACGGGATAGACATCGACATTTTTCGCGACTGGCGCACATCAGCCCAGCGCTGATACGCTTGCCATGACATGTAGCGCATGCCACCCCGTTGTCGGTGAGCTTTACCAGGAGTAACTGTTGAAACCCCATCATTTGCAGATCCATGCAGCCGCATTTTCAGAATTTCTGGTTGCCCAACAGGTCGAGCAGTATTGCAGTTTCTGCGGTAATCGCTGCCTGGATGGTGGGTTTGTATTCAGGCGCCCATTGCGGGGAGTGGGGGCCCGGTAACGGTATGCCACTTTTCCTGGCAGCGTCCAGTTTGGAGGGTTCCACCGCTCCAATGTGCAAAAGCACCGCCTTGGCGCCGGCCAGCCCATAGTTTGCAAAATCTTCTGAAGTCATTTTGGCAGGCATCTCCACCACATTTTGAGGGCCCATCACCTCGCGCAGGGTACGGACCATCCGGGCCGTCAGTTCCGGATCGTTGTACACCGCATCCACGCCACGGCGCACCTCAATCAGGGGCTCCCTGGGGGCATTTGCAGCCAGGGCCTCCCCTTTGACTTCGCGGGCAATGGCGGCGTGAACGCGGTTGCGTACGGCTTCACTAAAGGTTCGTACCGTCAGTTGCAGCTTGACCTGGTCCGGAATGATGTTGGCCTGCGTACCGCCGTGGATGCTGCCAACCGTGATGACCACGGGATCCATCGGATTGTTTTCCCGGGATACCACAGTTTGCAGGGCCATGATGACGCGCGCTGCAATGACAATGGGGTCGATGGTGTCGTGTGGTGCTGCTCCGTGTCCGCCCTGGCCAAAGATCGTGATGTTGACTGTGTCGGCTGCGGCACGGAAATAGGCGGGGTGATAGCCCACCTGCCCCGAGGGCAGGGTGGATTCGTCATGCACGGACAGGGCGTAATCCGGTTTCGGGAATCGGGTAAACAAACCGTCCTTGAGCATGGCGGCCGAACCTTGAACGATTTCCTCTGCAGGCTGACCCACCAGCACCAGCGTGCCATGCCATAGGGCCCGATTGTCAGCCATCAGCTTGGCCGTACCCACCCAGGCGGACATGTGAACGTCATGGCCGCAGGCATGCATCACGGGAATCGCATCTCCCGCTACATTTTTGGTGACCGTGGTACTGGCGAAGGACAGCCCGGTTTTTTCCTGCACCGGAAGAGCGTCCATTTCGGTGCGCAACATGACTGTGGGGCCAGGTCCGTTTCGAAGAATGGCCACAACGCCGGTACCGCCAACCCCCGTAGTGACCTCATAACCCAACGCCTTGACGCGCTTGGCCAGCTTGTTTGCCGTCATGTATTCGTTGAAGGCGAGTTCCGGATTCCTGTGAAGATCAATGTAAAACGACTCCACATCCGGAGTCATGGCATTGAGTTCGTTGTCCATCGCGCTTGGCAGGCCCGCGCTGCCGGCTTCATGGCAAAACAGGGGGGCGCTCAATGCCAAAATTTTGAACACGGTTGTGAGTTTCATCCTGAACGGCCTCCGCGATTCTTATGGGATATTCTCCATGGATGTTACGCGCTGTCATAAAAATGTGTCCATAATGACCGAAAATGATGGGGCTTGGAAAACTTGCATGGCGCTGCGAGCTGCCGCGTCATTTATCCTGGAAATTCAAAATAACTGCCATGAGCAAGGTACCTGAAGTAACCTTTATCTTCTGGGTCATCAAAATTGCTGCAACCACACTGGGAGAAACGGGTGGAGACGCAGTGTCCATGTCGATGAATCTGGGCTACCTTGTTGGGACAGTCATTTTTGCGGCGGTATTTCTCATCGCTGTGGGAGTTCAAATCAGGGCCCGGCGATTCCATCCGTTTTTGTACTGGGCAACCATAGTTGCGACCACAACGGTGGGAACAACACTTGCCGATTTTGCGGACCGGTCCCTTGGGTTTGGCTATGTTGGTGGTGCTGCCCTGCTGTTTGCGCTTCTGGCAGCTTCCCTGGTCACCTGGTATCGGACGCTCGGTTCTGTTTCAGTAAATACCGTGAGTTCGCCGAAGGCGGAGGCGTTTTACTGGGTCACGATCATGTTTTCTCAAACCCTGGGCACTGCACTGGGTGATTGGACAGCCGACACTGCGGGTCTTGGGTACGGTGGCGGGGCCATCGTTTTTAGCAGCCTGCTGGGAATGGTGGTCGTGGCCTATTTCTGGACGAATGCATCCAGAACCCTGCTGTTCTGGTCGGCGTTCATCCTGACACGACCACTGGGCGCCATGGTCGGCGATTTTCTCGACAAGCCGGTGAATGAAGGCGGCCTGGCATTGAGTCGTTATTCAGCATCGGTGGCGCTCATGGCCATCATGGTTTCCTGCATCCTGATTTTTCCTCCTCGTGCCCAAAAGATCCACGGGCATTGAATGATTTTTGAGTGACTTTTATGAGATCAGCCTGGCCAGGAGAAAAGCAGCTGTCGCCGCCACGCTGCCGATTGTCAGCGTTTGCAGCGCGCTGGCAAGACGAGGCGTGCCGGTGAATCCTCCCTTGAAGAACCCGAACAGCGCCAGGGCGAACAGGGTTACTGCAACGGAGTAGGGAAGTGCCTGTTCCACGCTGGGGGCAAGAAAGTAGGGCGAGATGGGAATGAGCCCTCCGGCGACATAGGCGCCGGCGATGGTTGTGGCGCTTCGTGATGCGCGTCCGGCTTCAGGTTTTTCCAGCCCGAGTTCAAAACGCATCATGAAGCGCACCCAGGCATCGTGATCAGTGCGCAATGCAGCAACGACCGGGGCGCACTGTGCTGCCGATACCCCGTAGGCTTCAAAGACCTCGACGATCTCGGCAGCTTCTTGCTCCGGGATGGTTTGCACTTCGTGACGTTCACGCTGCAATTCGTGGTCGTAATGTTCGGCATCTCCGCGTGCCGCAAGGAACCCTCCCAATCCCATGGCGATCGCACCTGCGGCGATCTCGGCAAGGCCTGCCGTGGTAATGAGGTGACTGGAGGTTACGGCACCAGACAAGCCGGCAGCCAATGCAAAAGGAACCGTCAGCCCATCCGACATGCCAATGACGATGTCACGAATCGCGTCAGAGGCACGAAAGTGCTTTTCTACATGCGGTGTTTGCGGCATCGATTTTTGCGCAGACGTGCATCATTGTTTGGGGGGGAGCATGCGCTGAAGGATGTTGTCACGCATCACCCATTGATGGTAGAGGGCTGCTGCCACATGAAATCCAACGATGACCAGCAAGCCGATGGCTACCGCCTGATGCACGTCGCCCATTTCATGTCCCCAGTCCGAACCGCGGGGTGCCAGGGCTGGGAGGGGAATGGTGCCGAGCAACTTGACGTCCCAACCTCGTGAGGAAGCGTTGGCCCATCCCATCAATGGCAGGACAATCAGGACGACATAAAGCAATTTGTGCGTGCTGTTTGCGGCAATCGCCTGCCAGCGCGGCATGAAAAGATCAGGGGGGGCACGATGGGAGAGGCGCCAGAACAAACGCAATAACGCCACGACGAGGATGAGTGTGCCCAAAAACAGGTGCCATGAAATCAGACCATCGGGCCGTGTATCCTTGTGAACCTCTGGCATGGTCCAGGCAATGGAGAATTCAACAACCAGAAGTGCCAAAACCGCCCAATGAAAAAAACGGGCAACGGAGTCGTAGTGTTGTTGAGTCGAAGATACATCGATGGACTGATTGTTCATGTGTGTTCACCTGTGACGGAGTGTTTCCACTGGGCAAGTCTATCAACCCGCATGAGGCAGATCAATGAAAGTTTCGTTTCATCGGCTCGGCCATGTTGCCACAAATTGGCTATAGAATTGGCACTCACTGATGATTTGGGAGCGAGCATGACAATCCAGTTCAAGAAGCATGTTCTTGTCGCGATCGTATCAAGTTTCGTGACCTTGACAAATATTGCACTGGCAGGAGATTTGCCGATCGTCAGGCCCGAGGCGGTTGGACTGTCTTCGCCAAGGCTAGGCAACATCAAAACCCTGCTTCAGACCGAGGTGGACAAGGGCAGTATTCCTGGCGCTGTGGTGATGATTGAGCGTAAGGGAAAGCTGGTGTATTCCGAGGCAGTGGGTTATCAGGACAAGGCAGCGAATGTACCCATGCGCCTGGATACGATTTTTCGAATCTACTCCATGACCAAACCACTGGTGTCCGTGGCTGCGATGATGCTGGTTGAAGACGGCAAAATGCAATTAACGGACCCCATATCAAAATTCATGCCTGAATTTTCCAGGATGCAGGTGAGCGTGGTTGGCAAAGACGCCCTTGGAAATGCCACCTACAGCCTGGTGCCTGCCGCAAAGCCCATTACCGTGCAGGATCTCTTGCGCCATACCTCGGGCATCGTTTATCCGGAAATAACTGCCAACCCGGTCATCAGGCAACATTATATTGATGCCGGCCTGTATGTACCGGGCGGCACGGATTATGACCAGCGTCGCGTCACGCCCAAGGATATGATTGCGGCCATTGCCAGTGCGCCACTCTCCACCCAGCCGGGCACCAACTGGGAATACAGCATGTCTGTGGATTTGCTGGGGCGTGTCGTGGAAATCGTTTCGGGTCAGCGTCTTTCCGATTTCCTGCAAGCGCGTTTGTTTCAACCTTTGAAGATGAAAGACGCAGGGTTTTATGTGCCCATTGAAAAGCAGTTTCGTCTTGCCGAGGCACTTGCGGTGGATCCTTTCACCAAAACCCCCATCAGATTGCTGGATGTTCGCACGCTTCCGAACAATGACTCGGGTGGCGCGGGGGGTGTAGCCACCGCATCGGATTACATGAATTTTGCGCACATGATGATTCAAGGCGGCGAGTTCGAGGGGCAACATCTGCTCTCACCCATGACGGTTAATTTGATGACCTCGGACATGCTGGGCAACCGCACCACCGTGCCAATGTCTCCCGGCCAGCTGTTGATGGGGGTGGATGGCTATACTTTTGGCCTGGGCTTCATGGTGCGCCAGGGGCAGGGACTGGCTGGGGTGGATGGTTCTGCAGGAGAGTACATGTGGGCAGGAGCCGCGGGAACCTTCTTCTGGGTTGACCCAAAAGAGCAGCTGGTAGTGGTCTTTATGAGCCAAGTGCCCGGGCCGATTCGTCCGTACTATCGCAAGCTTGTCAAACAGGCGGTTTCTGCGGCAGTCATTGGCAACTAGCCTTATGGCAACTGGCTTTGTGCCATGTAATATCAAGTAACCAAATGAGAAATGGATGCATTAAAAAAGTGCCTATAACTGTTTGAAATTCGAAAAAATTATGGTATGAATGCTGTGCGGTTAAAATAGTAACCGACGCCTATACTTTCAATCTCTGGAGGGTCGAATGGAAATAGTTTGGGTACAGATGTGCGTTATTTGGGGCTTTGCCATTCTCATGGTGCTTCTGGAGAATAATAAAAGCAAAGGCTGACCTGTATCATCGTATAGCGCATTCATCAAAAGCCCCTGTCAGAAATGACAGGGGCTTTTTTATTGCCGTTCGGGTCATGGCCGTCATTGAACCCAATTGTTACAAAATGTGTCTATAATCGGATTTGATGCTCATGGTGAGAAGGTTGATGGCTGTTGAACATAATTTTCGCGTGTTATTCGATCTGGCTGCCGACTCCATGTTTGTTGTTGACTCGACGGGCATCATTATGGAGGCCAACCAAACCGGCTATGAACTGCTGGGTTATACGAAAGCCGAAATGTTGGGAAGGCATGTAAGCGTTTTTGTGCCGCCTGAATACGCCGCCACGCTGGAAAACCGATTCGCCAAGGCCCAACGTGAGAAATGTCTCATCTACGAATCGGCCATGGTGCATAAGAGTGGCTCCGTTCTCCCCATGGAAATTGCCCTCAAGGCCTTGGAGTGGGACGGGCAAATGGCATTCCTGGGCATTGTCCGTGACATTCGCGAACGCAAGCTCATGGATGCTGCCATGCGAGAGAGCGAGGCGCGCTTCCGTACCCTGGCAGAAGATGCCCCGGAAGCGATAGTCGTCCATGATCTCGAGTCGGGTCTTTTCGTGGACGCGACCACCAGTGCGGAGCGGTTATTCGGTTGCAGCCGAGAAGAAATTCTCCGACATGGCCCCGCATATTTCTATGCCCAAAATCAACCTGACGATGCCCCACTGATAGAAAGCATCCAGGTGCGGGGCGAACGCATCATTGCTGGCGAGCAAATGAAGTTCGAGCGTCTGGTACGTACCAAAAGCGGGAAGGAGATTCTTTGTGAAGTCAGGCTGGTACGACTGCCATCCGAAACCCGAAAATTAATTCGTGCAAGCTATGTTGACATCACTGAACGCAAGCAGTCGGAACGATTGCTTGCCGAGAGCGAGAAACTCTATCGCACGCTGATCATGGCGCTAGACGAAGGTGTCGTACTGCAGGACGAGAATTCCTCGATTATTGCGTTTAACAAGAGTGCCGAGCGCATCCTCGGACTGACCTCAGACCAACTCAAAGGAAAGTCCTCCTACGATCCAGGATGGCGCGCCATTCGCGAAGACGGGTCTCCGTTTCCGGCTGAAGAGCACCCTGTCGTGATGACGCTAAAAACCGGATTGCCGCAGTCCAATGTCATCATGGGCGTTCACACACCAGCAGGTGCTTTGACCTGGATTTCAATCAACGTTCAACCCATTTTCAAGGAAGGAATGGCAACGCCTTACCGCGTTGTTGCGACGATGCACAACGTCACGGAACGAAAATTGGTCGATGAAAAGATCGTTACCCTAGCGTTTTATGACACCCTGACGGGGCTTCCAAACCGGCAACTACTCATGGATCGGCTGAGGCTGGCATTGGCATCCACTGCGCGTAGCGGCAAGACGGGTGCTTTGTTATTGATTGACCTGGACAACTTCAAGACCATTAACGACACTCTGGGCCATGACGTCGGGGATGCCCTGCTACAGCAAGTGGCGCAGCGCTTGTGGGCCTGCATTCGTGAAGTGGATACCGTGGCCCGTCTTGGCGGTGATGAGTTCGTTGTGATGTTGGAAGATCTTGGCGAAGATGTCATTGAAGCGGCGGAACAAGCAAAAACCACTGGTGAGAAAATAATCGACGAGCTTAACCGAGCCTACCCGCTGTGTGGCCATGAATGTCGCAGCACTGCCAGTCTGGGTGCCGTGCTTTTCAGAAGCACCCATATGGCGATGGAAGACTTGCTGAAACAAGCCGACATCGCAATGTATCAGGCCAAAAAAGAGGGTCGGAATACCCTGCGATTTTTCGACCCGCAAATGCAGGAATCCATCAATGCCCGCGCATTGCTCGAAGCAGAGTTACGCCATGCCATTGAGAAACAGCAGTTTCAGTTGTACTACCAAATCCAGGTAGACGGCAGGGGGCACCCTTTGGGGGCTGAGGCCTTGATACGCTGGGCGCATCCTGGGCGGGGCTTGGTGGCGCCCATGGAGTTCATTCCGCTGGCGGAAGAGACTGGTCTGATATTGCCCATTGGTCAGTGGGTTATTGAGACGGCCTGCGCGCAGATCAAGGCTTGGGAAAAAAATTCATGGACCCGGGACCTGGGGCTATCGGTGAACGTGAGTGCCAGTCAGTTTCACCAGCCCGATTTTGTGGCCCAGACACAGGCCGCCCTCGAGCGCCACGGCATAAACCCGAATTTGTTAACGCTGGAGCTCACTGAGGGCATCATGCTCAAGGATACTGAAGACACCATTGCCACCATGAATACATTGAAAAAAATTGGTGTTCAGTTTGCATTGGATGACTTCGGCAGCGGTTATTCTTCCCTGCAGTACCTCAAAAGACTGCCCCTTCATCAACTCAAGATTGACCGATCCTTCATCCGTGACATTGCCATCGATGACAGCGACAAGGCGATTGTGCGTACTGTCATTGCCATGGCGCAAAGTCTGAACCTGGGCGTCATTGCCGAGGGGGTCGAGACGGAAGAGCAAAGGCAGTTTCTCCTCGAAAATGGCTGTTCGCAGTGCCAGGGGTACCTGTTCAGCTGGCCGGTACCGATCGAGCAGTTTGAGTCGCTGTTGCGATTGGCCTGATCGAGGCCCCATCTGGATTGTGAAGGCGTTGTTTTCACGCATATAATCGGCCACGCATGACAACCCAAGGAGGATTTATGAAAAAACTGATTTTGTCCGCGCTCTTCAGCCTGCTCGCTTGCAATGTGGTCATGGCGGCTCCTGCTGTTGCCCAGCCTGCGGGATGCGAATCGAAAGCAATCGACAAAAACGGCAAGCCCCTCGCGGGTGCTGCCAAGGCTTCCTTCTTGAAAAAATGCGAAGCAGACACCAAAGTTGCAGGCACTAAATCGGGCTGTGAAGAAAAGGCTGTCGGCAAGAATGGCAAACCCCTGGCTGGAGCTGCCAAAGCCTCTTTCATGAAGAAGTGCGAGGCTGACGCCAAGGCGGGTAAATAAGCATTCTTGCTATTTCACTGCGATAGGGTTGCTTTTTGACAGTAGCCATTCGCTGAAGGCTTTGACTTTAGGTAAGGCAGCCCGGTTCGGCGGCATGACGAGGTGGTATCCCAGGCGTGTGGTGATGGTTCGATCCAGCAACCAGATCAGGCGCCCCGCCTTGAGGTCGTCCTCCACCAGCGTGCGCCACGCAAGCGCGACACCCAGGCCGGAGAGTGCCGCCTGAATGGTCAGGTTGCTTTCCTCGAAATACTTGATGCGCAACGGGGCCTCCAGCGTGACGCCCTGTGACGTAAACCACGTTTCCCAGTCCGGAAAGGCCAGGTTGTCTGTGTGCGACTGGTCGTTCAGCAGTGGCTTTCTTGCGATGTCCGCGACGGTCAATATTTCCGCGGCAAGTGCCGGCGTGGCTACCGGGATGATGGCTTCAGGCATCATTCGCTCGACACTCAGGCCAGGGTACCGGCCATCACCGAATCGAATCGCACAATCCACGTCTTCCAGGGCAAAGTCCACCAGGCGGCGCGTCGCCAACAGCCTGAGCTCGATCTCGGGATGCTGCGTCTGGAAATCCTCCAGGCGCGGCACGAGCCAGCGGGCTGCAAAGGCGGGCGGAGTCGAAACGACCAGCGGACCATCGTGCCCCCCCGAGCGCAGTTCCGTGGCTGCCCGCTCCAGGCGGTCAAAGGCGTCTGACAGCAGCGGGAGGGCGGATTCCGCACTGTCGCTCAAGGTCAGCGGCTTGCCGCGTTTGAACAGGGGCTGACCGAGAAACTCTTCCAGCTGCTTGATCTGTTGGCTCACCGCCCCCGGCGTGACATGCAACTCCTCGGCCGCACGCGCCATTGAAAGGTGGCGGGCAACGGCTTCAAAGGCGCGAAGCGCGGTGAGGGGAGGGAGGCGTCTGGTCATTAGAATATCTTAACGATATCCCAAAATAATATCGTTTGTCTATTGTACCTGCAGAAAATATATTTCACTAACATTAGTTATTCTTAATAGGTGAAATGGTGCCGGCCTATACTGTTTATCTGTTGCTTGCGGTTTCCGCCTTCTTCTGGGGCGCCAACTTTGCCCTGGCAGGCCCCGTCTTGGCAGACCTGCCTCCCCTCTGGGCCGCCGCCCTGCGATTCCTGCTGGGAGCAGCCTTGATGCTTGCCCTTGCTCGGTATCAGGGCGCGGACCTTGCGGGCCTTGCAAAACGCCACTGGCGGGCCCACGTGATCCTGGGCCTGCTGGGGATCGTCAGCTTCAACCTGTTCTTTTTCCATGCCATGCAGGGCACGTCGGCCAGCAACGGTGCGCTGATCATGGCCACCAATCCGCTGCTGACCACGATGCTTGCGGCCATTGTGCTGGGCGAACGGCTTGCGGCCAGGCAGCTGCTTGCGCTGCCCGTGGCATTGGCAGGGGTTGCCGTGGTGATCTCGC
>JAJZEH010000037.1:52100-371798 GCA_021805725.1 Pseudomonadota bacterium
GAAATACTTGATGCGCAACGGGGCCTCCAGCGTGACGCCCTGTGACGTAAACCACGTTTCCCAGTCCGGAAAGGCCAGGCAGCTGCTTGCGCTGCCCGTGGCATTGGCAGGGGTTGCCGTGGTGATCTCGCATGGGAATCCTGGGCAGCTTGGCCAGCTTGAGGTGGCAAAAGGCGATTGGCTGATGTTGTGCGCGGACCTGACCTGGGCGTCATTCAATGTGGCCACCCGGCGTTTTATGCCCAAGGAGAATGCCGTGGGCAACACGGCCCTGATGATGACTTCAGGCGCGTTGATGTTGACGGCCATTGCCGTGGGCAGTGATGCGAGTTTTGCGTTGCCGGGCAGGCACGCGGGTCTGGCCCTCGCCATCATGGTCGTGGGCGGCACCGTGCTGGCCTACCTGTTCTGGGGCATGGGCATCCAGCGCCTGGGAGCTGGCCGCGCGGCGCTTTTCCTGAATCTGGTTCCGGTATTTGCGATGCTGGTCAGCGGCGTCCTGGGGACGTCACCCAGCAGGGCTCAAATGGCTGGAGGTGCGATCGTGTTGGCCGGAGTGAGTCTGGCCATGCTGCCGATACGCCGGCGTGCTGCCGCATAGCGGCACCAGCAAACACGGGTGAGTAGGGGTTCTGTGGAAAGTTTAAAGCGCTCGCCGCCGCAAAGGCAATGTCCTGTTCTTTCGGTCATTTGTTCGTTCCTCTATTGATTCCGTCGGGTCTAACGTTATTCGCGCATCATCCCCGCGTCAGCGCGTTCAGGGGAGACACCAATCAAACCCTCATGTGGCGACAGTACGGGAAGTGTGCAACATTGAACATGCTGATACAGCGCCTGTAACCCAAAGGCAACTTTCAGGAAGGCTTGCAATAGGCCGGAAGTGGACATTATTGAGTCAAGCGCTTGGGGCGCCTAAACTTTAGCCACCATGATTTACTACTTCATTAAAATCTTTGTTTCGGCATTGCTTATCGCGACCATCTCGGAATTGGCCAAGCGCTCCACCGGTTTTGCAGCGCTGGTCGCTTCGCTCCCCCTGGTCTCATTGTTGGCCTTTATATGGCTTCATGTTGAAGGGACGCCACCAGAGAAGATAGCCGAACTTTCCAGCCAGATTTTCTGGCTCGTCATTCCTTCGCTGCTAATGTTTATATTGCTGCCCGTGCTGCTCAAGAATGGATTGGGCTTCTGGATAAGCCTCGGGCTGTCAGTCGCCGCAACGGCGGGTTGCTACTTCGCGTTACTCCCTTTTCTCCGCCGCATGGGCGTCGGGCTGTAAGTGTTTATCGGCAGTGTTCGTTTTGGACACGCAACTGCCGTTCAATAGGGACCAGAATGTAATGACCGGGCAGTTTCTGCATACAACCTTTCTTCAAAAAATAACACTTTGAATTCGTGTACAATATTCTCCGAAGTATCGCAGTCCGGTCAGCGTTTTCTTTGAACCACCCTTAACCCAAACATCATCCGCCTTGACCGGTACGAAGTCCCAGGACTTTGGAAGGCCGATCAGGAGCCATGATGACATTCGAATCCCTTGGGCTTTCGCCCGAACTGCTGCGGGCGATCGCAGAGCAGGGCTACACCGAGCCCACCCCCATCCAGGCGCAAGCCATTCCCGTGGTCCTCGCAGGCCAGGACGTTCAGGCTGCGGCGCAAACCGGTACCGGCAAGACCGCGGGCTTTACGCTGCCCATCCTGCAACGCCTGCAGCCGGTCGCTAACACCAGCGTATCGCCCGCCAAACATCCCATCCGCTGCCTCGTGCTCACCCCTACACGCGAACTCGCAGCCCAGGTGGAAGACAGCGTCAAAAATTACGGCAAATATGTGCCGCTGCGCTCCACCGTCATCTACGGCGGGGTCAACATGCAGCCCCAGATCAAGGCCTTGCAGGGCGGCGTGGAAATCGTGGTAGCCACCCCGGGGCGGCTGCTGGACCACGTGCAGCAGCGCACTATCAACTTGTCCCAGGTGGAAATCCTGGTGCTGGACGAGGCCGACCGCATGCTCGACATGGGCTTCATCCCCGACATCCGGCGCATCGTCGCCTTGC
Organism: Pseudomonadota bacterium; assembly: GCA_021805725.1. Next base: position 54,157 of record JAJZEH010000037.1, read on the forward strand.
TGCCTGCCCAGCGCCAGAACCTGCTGTTCTCGGCCACGTTTTCCGACGACATCAAGAAGCTGTCCAGCGGCATCCTGCGCAACCCCGTGACCATCGAAGTGGCGCGTCGCAATGCCACGGCCGACCTCGTGCGCCAGGTCATCTACCCCGTGCACAAGGACCGCAAGCGCGAACTGCTCACCCATCTCATTCGCACGCTGCCCATTCCCCAGGCCATCGTCTTCATGCGGACCAAGCATGGGGCCAACCGCCTGTGCAGCCAGCTGGAACGCGATGGCATCAATGCCGCCGCCATCCACAGCGACAAGACCCAGTCCCACCGCACCAAAAGCCTGGCCGACTTCAAGGAAGGACAGGTCAACATCCTGGTGGCCACCGACATCGCGGCGCGCGGCCTGGATGTGGACCAGATGCCCTACGTGGTCAATTTCGAACTGCCTCATGTGCCCGAAGACTATGTGCACCGCATCGGCCGCACCGGCCGGGCGGGCAGTCCGGGCAATGCGCTCTCGCTGGTCTCTTCCGACGAAAGCCGCGAGCTTGCGGACATCGAAAAACTGATCAAGACCAAAATCGAAACGGTCCAGGTGGAAGGTTTCGACACCCCGCGAGCCGAGCCAGGGGCGCGGCCTGCCCACGCTCACGCGCGTCCGCCGCGCAGCGATGAGGCCCCGCCGCGCCGACCGCGCGCGCCCGAGCCCGTGCGTCAGCACGAAACCCAGCCGGACGAGGCTCCGGTACGTCGGCAGCCGCAGCCGTCCCGGGCCAGTGTTGCCAGCGCCCATTTCAGCCGCCCCCCGGTGGCCAGCCTTGGTAAAAAACCCAGGGAAGTCCCGGCCCTGCTGGGCGGGCTCGTCAAGAAAACCCCGTGAGCGCGTGCTACAGCATCGAGGCCGGGACCGGCGCGCTGCTGTTGCACCTGCATGTCCAGCCGGGGGCCAGCCGCACTGAAATCGTCGGCCTGCATGGCAATGCCCTCAAAATCCGCCTGGCGGCCCCTCCCGTGGAAGGGCGGGCCAACGAAGTCCTGCTGCGCTACTTGACCGAAGTGTTTGAAGTACCGCTGCGCCAAGTGGAATTGCGCGCTGGAGCCACGGGGCGCAAGAAACGGGTGGCCATCCTGGGGAGCCCGGTGGACATCCATAGCGTTCTGTTATCTATAAGATAACAAACTTGAGTGATGCACTGCCGCAATTTGCAGTAGGATGAACCCTGTTGTAGATGCAATAGAGTTACTTCCTCCCGTAGTGCCTAAGCCCGACTCCCGTTGGGCTTTTTTTTCGGTAGAATGGCGGACTGTACTGCGATGATGCGTAGGGTCCCTCATAACCATGTCTGCAACACCCACCCAGGCCGAGATTACGTCCGCGCTGTCCCGCTGGCTGGCGCCGGGTTCCATTCTGTCCCAACCCGAGGATGTCCGGCCCTTTGAAACGGATGGCCTGAGTTCCTACCGCCAGTTACCTTATGTGGTCGTGCTGCCCCAGACCGAAGCCGAGGTACAGTCCGTGCTGCGCTATTGCCACGAGGCCAGCATTCCCGTGGTGGCGCGCGGTTCGGGCACCGGATTGTCCGGGGGTGCCCTGCCGCATGCCCAAGGGGTGCTGTTGTCCCTCTCCCGGTTCATGCGCATCCTCGACATTGACGTGCTCTCGCGTACCGCGCGGGTTCAGCCTGGCGTGCGCAACCTCGCCATTTCCGAGGCTGCCGCCCCTCTGGGGCTGTACTACGCGCCCGACCCATCCTCCCAGATCGCCTGCAGCATCGGCGGCAACGTGGCCGAAAACTCGGGTGGCGTGCACTGCCTCAAGTACGGCTTGACCGTGCATAATCTCGTCAAGGTGCGGGCAGTGACCATGGCGGGGGAGATCATCGAGCTGGGCTGCGATGCCCTGGACTCGGCGGGGTACGACCTCATGGCGCTCATCACGGGCAGCGAAGGGCTGCTGGGCGTGATCACGGAAATCACCGTCAAGCTGCTGCCCAGGCCGCAAAAGGCCCAGGCCATCCTGGCGGCCTTCGACGACATCGAGAAGGCCGGGCAGGCTGTGGCCAGCATCATCGCTGCGGGCATCATCCCGGCAGGTCTTGAAATGATGGATGGCCCCGCCACCCGGGCGGCCGAGGCTTTTGTCCATGCCAACTATCCCCTGGAAGCCGAAGCGGTCCTGATCTGCGAATCCGATGGCACCCCCGAAGAGGTGGCGGATGAAATGGCGCGGATGCAGGCCATTCTGGAAAACTCCGGGGCCATCGAAACCCGTTTTTCCCAGGACGAAGCCCAGCGCCTCAAGTTCTGGGCCGGGCGCAAGGCGGCATTTCCCGCCGTGGGACGGCTCTCGCCGGACTACTACTGCATTGATGGCACCATTCCGCGCCGCACGCTGGGGGCTGTGTTGAAGCGCATTTACGAGATGTCGCGCGAATATGGCCTCAAGGTCTGCAATGTCTTCCATGCCGGCGATGGCAATCTGCACCCCCTGATCCTGTTTGATGCGGCCAAACCCGGCGAATTCGAGCGCACCGAGGCCTATGCCGGCAAGATCCTCGAGTTGTGCGTGGAGGTGGGGGGCACCATCACCGGCGAGCACGGCGTGGGCGTGGAAAAAATCAACCAGATGTGCGTCCAGTTTCGCCCCGACGAACTCGCCACCTTTCATGCGGTGAAGGCGGCTTTCGATCCCGAAGGGCTGCTCAATCCCGGCAAGGCCGTGCCCACCCTGCATCGCTGTGCCGAAATGGGGCGCATGCACGTCCATCACAACCAGACCGCTCACCCCGATCTGCCCCGATTCTGATGCAAAACACCCTGCATGCCCTCATGGACCAGGTGCGCAATGCGCACGCCACGGACACCCCGTTGCGCATTCGCGGTGGCCACAGCAAAAGCTTCTGGGTGGCGGCAGATGCGCCCCAGGAACTGAATCTGCGCCCCTATTCTGGGGTGGTGGATTACGAACCCAGTGAGCTCGTCATCACCGTGCGCGCCGGAACCCCGCTATCCGAAGTGGAGTCGCTGCTGCTGCAGCAAGGGCAGATGCTGGCCTTTGAGCCTCCGCACTTTGGCCCAATGGCCACCCTGGGCGGGACCATCGCCACGGGCCTGTCCGGGCCCCGGCGCGCCTATGTGGGTTCGGCACGTGACTTCGTGCTGGGTGTGCGCATGATCGACGGCATGGGGCGTGACCTGTCCTTTGGCGGGCGCGTCATCAAGAATGTGGCGGGGTTTGACGTCTCGCGCCTGATGGTGGGGGCCTTGGGGTCGCTGGGAGTCATCACCGAAGTGTCGCTCAAGGTATTGCCCATTCCGGCCTTCGAGACCACCCTGGAATGGCACATGCAGGAGGCCGCGGCGTTAACCCGGGTCAACGAATGGGGCAGCCTGCCGCTGCCCATCTCGGCCACGAGCCTCCATAACGGACGCCTGCGCGTGCGCCTGTCGGGGGCCGAGGTGGCCGTGCGCGCCGCCATGCGCCAGATAGGGGGCGACTCCGTGGCGGACGGCGCACTTTGGTGGCAGTTGCTGCGCGAGCAGCGCGCCCCCTGTTTCGAGACCGAGCGCCCCCTCTGGCGGCTTGCCGTGAAAAGTACCGCAGCCCCGCTGGGCCTCTCGGGGGCCGTGCTCACCGAGTGGGGTGGGGCCCTGCGCTGGATAGCCTCGGACCATGCGCCAGCCCAGTTGCACAAGGCCGCCCGCGATGCGGGAGGACATGCCCTGCAGTTCCGTGGGGCAAATCCGGCGCACCCGCAACTGGGCTCCCTGGATCCCGTACTGGCCCAAATCCATCGGCGCCTCAAACACGCCTTTGACCCCAAGGGCATTCTCAACCCGGGCCTGCCGGGGAATTTTTAGCCATGTTTGCCAGCCTCGATCCCCAGTTCCGCGATTCGCCCGATGGGGTGGAAGCCTTGAACATTTTGCGCACCTGCGTCCATTGCGGGTTTTGCCTCGCCACCTGTCCCACCTACCAGTTGCTGGGGGATGAGCTAGACAGTCCGCGGGGCCGCATCTACCTCATGAAGAACATGCTGGAAGGGCAGCCGGTGTCGCGCCTCACCCAGCGCCATCTGGACCGTTGCCTGACCTGCCGCTCCTGCGAAACCACCTGTCCCTCCGGAGTGAAGTACGGTCGCCTGATGGATATCGGACGCAGCTATGCCGAGGCCCATGTGCCGCGTGGCCCGCTCGACGGTTTCAAGCGGATCCTCCTGAAAACCGTGTTGCCGCGCCCCATGCTGTTCCGGCCGCTGCTGGCGGCGGGACGCGTGTTCAGGCCGCTGTTGCCCGGACCCTTGCGGCGCAAGATTCCGGCATACCGTCCGCCGGGGTCCTGGCCTGAAGCGCGTCACGACCGGCGCATGCTGGTCCTGGCGGGTTGTGTACAGCCGGTGCTGGCACCGGACATCAATGCCGCTGCCGCGCGGGTTCTGGACCGGCTGGGCATTTCGCTCGTCACGGCACCGCTCGCAGGTTGCTGTGGTGCGCTGGCCCATCACCTGGCCGACGAGGAGGGTGCCCGGGAGGCCATGCGGCGCAACATCGACGCCTGGTGGCCCTTTGTGGAGCAGGGGGCCGAAGCCATCGTCGTGACGGCCAGCGGCTGCGGGACCGAAGTCAAGGAATACGGCCATGCCTTGCGCAACGATCCGGGGTATTCCGACCGGGCCCAGCAGGTCTCAGCCCTGGCGCGTGACATATCTGAAGTGATACTTGAAGAATTGTCTGATAACGCTATGTTTTATGAGGAAAACAGGCGTGACATTTCTGGGGCGATTGCATTTCAATCCCCCTGTTCCTTGCAGCATGGACAAAGGCTCAAGGGGGTGGTGGAGGGGCTGTTGCAGTCCTGGGGCGCGCGCTTGACGGCGGTTCCCGATGCCCATCTGTGCTGTGGCTCCGCGGGGACCTATTCGATTCTGCAGCCCGAGTTGTCGCAGCGGCTTCAGGCCAACAAGGTGGCGGCGCTGGAGAGTGGCAAACCGGACCTGATCCTGACCGCCAACATTGGCTGCCTCACCCACCTCGCTTCCGCCACCCACACGCCCATCCAGCACTGGGTGGAGTGGCTCGACGCCCGCCTGTCAGATCACCACCAGGGCAACACCTAAGGCCACCACGGCCATCCCGCCCATGGCGGGCCATGTCAGGATTTCGTCAAAACAGACAAAGGCGATCAGCGCTGTAACCGGGGGCACGAGGTAGAGCAGGCTCGACACCCGGGAGGCCTCGCCGTCCCGGATCAGACGGTAGAGCAGAGCCACGGCACCCAACGAGAGGGCGATTACCGACCAGCCCAGAGCCAGTACGAAGTCGGTCGACCAGGTCACTTCGCGGGTCTCAAAGGCCCAGGCCAATCCCGCGTAGCACAGGCCGGAAGCCAGATATTGCAATACCCCGCCGGTGCGCAGGTCCACCCCGGCAAAAAACCGCTTCTGGTATACCGTCCCCAGGCTGATCGAGACCAGGGCAAAGACAGCCATGGCGCCGGACTGCCAGGTCAGGTCGGAAAATGTCACACGGTTGCCCAGGACCAGGGCCAATCCCGCCAGTCCCAGGGCCAGTCCCGACCATTGTCGCGGCGACAGCCGTTCTTTCAAGACCAGGATGGCGGCAGCGGAAGTCAGTACCGGCTGCATGCCCACGATCAAGGAGATCATGCCGGAGGGCATGCCATGTCGGATGGCCTCGAACACGCCACCCAGATAACCACCGTGTACCAGAAGGCCTGACACCGTCACGTGCAGGGCAGCGACCGGACTGGGGGGCCAGGGGGCACGGGTGACCAGGGCAAATACCAGCAACAGAAAGGCGGAAAACCCCATGCGCAGGGCCAGGAAAGTCATGGGTTCGGCATAGGGCAGGCCGAATTTGGCGCCGATGAAGCCGGTGGCCCAAAGAAACACAAACAGTGCGGGAACGCTGCGGACCCAAAGCTGGCGGGCCGGGTTTTTACAGGTCATAAATCATTTTTTATTAAATTAAAATCATAATGTTGTAATGCATATTTGAGAATTTCATGTAATTCATTCCCAGCCTCCTGGTGCGCCCCGGGCTGACCCAGAAAGCGTAGCGCATCGCGCAGGGTGCGCGCTTGGGGCACTGCCGCTGGTGCCCGGGTCTGCTTGCTCAGCTTCTCACCCTGCGCATTGCGAACCAGCGGTAGGTGCATGTATCGTGGGGTGGGTAGCCCCAGGGCCTGCTGCAGGGCGATTTGGCGTGGCGTTGAATCCAGCAGGTCGGCTCCGCGCACCACATCGGTGATGCCCTGGCCCGCATCGTCCACCACCACAGCCAACTGGTAGGCAAAGGGGCCGTCGGCCCGACGTACTACGAAATCCCCTACGACCTGGTCCACCCGCTGCCGGCACAATCCATAAAGTCTATCGTTAAATGAATATTCTATTTCATTGTTTTTATATCGAAAAGACCTTATGCTTTTGCCCTGGGAAAGGCCCGGGCGGCAATGGCCGGGGTAGCGCAGCTCTGCCGGCGACGAGGATTCATGGGTGAGCAGGTCGCGTCGGCTGCAGCCGCAGGGATAGGCAAGCCCCCGCTTGAGCAGGTCTTCCAGAGCGGCTTCATAATGTTCGAGGCGCTCGCTTTGGCGCAGGATCGGGCCGTCCCACTCCAGACCAAAACCCTCCAGGCAGCGGAGGATATCCGAGTCGGCTCCGGGAACATTACGCGCCGTATCGAGATCTTCCAATCGTACGGACCAGAGGCCCCCCCGGCTTTTGGCATCGAGATAACTGCCCAAGGCGGTGACGAGCGACCCAAAGTGCAAATATCCACTGGGAGATGGTGCAAATCGGCCACGGTAAAGGGGCTGGGAATCCATTTGTTACGATTAAAGCGTGTTTTTTTTGTCTGATTTGAGATAATTCCCTTGATTATGGGGTCTACAACCCATAAATCCAAACTGTTGCTCTCTAACGGGAACAGTTAACCAGGAAACCTGCATGATTGCATTGCGCCGTAGCCGTGATAGAGGTCACGCCAACCACGGGTGGCTGGACTCGTATCACTCCTTCTCTTTTGCAGACTATTACGATGCTGCTCACATGGGGTTTAGTGCGCTACGTGTCATCAATGAAGACCGCATCGTCCCCGGGAAGGGATTTGGTACCCACCCGCACCGCGACATGGAAATCATTACCTATGTGCTGGAGGGGGCGCTGAAACATAAGGACAGCATGGGCAACGGTTCCGTGATCCGGCCTGGTGATGTGCAGCGCATGTCGGCCGGAACAGGGGTATCTCACAGCGAATACAACGCTTCGCAAACCGAACCCGTCCATCTGTTGCAAATATGGATCCTCCCGGATCACACCGGTCTGCCTCCCGGATATGAGCAGAAGTCCTTCACCACCGAATCCCGGCAGTCCCGTCTAAAGCTCATCGCTTCGCGGGATGGGCGCGAGGGTTCGGTTACCGTGCATCAGGACGCCCAGATCTACGCAGCCATCCTCGATGAGGATGACACGCTGGAGTATCGATTTGCCCCTGGCCGTCGCGGCTATCTCCAGGTGGCCACCGGAGACCTGGTGGTGGACGGCCATCTGTTGCATGCCGGGGATGGCGCGCGCATCGCCCAGGCCGAGCGGGTCTCCCTGGGCTCTCCAAAACGGGCGGAAATCCTGTTGTTTGATTTGCCCTGAATCCGCATGGAATTTACCCAACCCCTCATTCCGGCGTTGCTGCTGAAACGCTATAAGCGCTTTTTGGCCGATGTGCGCCTAGAGGACGGCACCGAGATGACGGTGCACGTGCCCAACACGGGCTCATTGCTAGGTTGCGTCGAAGCAGGGCTCCGCGTGTGGCTGAGCGATTCGGGCAATCTGGAACGCAAGTACCGCTATACCTGGGAGCAGGTAAGTGTGGGCTCGGCGCGGGTGGGCATCAACACCCATCGCGCCAACGGGTTGGTGGGCGAAGCCATGGACGGCGGTCTGCTGGAACTGCTTGCGGGCTATCGCGAGCGGCGCGCCGAAGTGCGTTACGGCGAGGAAAACAGCCGCATCGACTGGCTCTTGACCCATCCCGGACGACCCAACTGCTATGTGGAAGTCAAGAACGTCACCGCTGCGGTGGAGGAGGGTATTGCCCTGTTTCCCGATGCGGTCAGTACGCGCGGCACCAAACACCTGCGTGAGATGATGCGACGTGTGGCGGATGGTGAGCGCGCTGTCCTGGTATTTTGCGTGCAGCGCGATGACGTTTCTGAAGTCCGGCCTGCGGATTGCATTGACCCGGAATACGGGCGGAGCTTGCGCGAGGCTCTGAAGGTGGGGGTGGAAGCCGTGGCTTGCGGCGCAACCCTGACCGATCGCAAGATTCTGTTGACTCGCCTCATTCCCATAATTTGTCCGGCAAGGTAAAATCGAAAGCATTTGCGATGTTCGCAAATGCTTTATCCACAAAACAAGCTTGAACCAGAGGAGCGACAACCATGACTCATGCCATCCGCATTCATCAAACCGGCGGCCCTGAAGTACTGAAGTGGGAATCGGTACAGGTCGGTGAGCCGGGGCCGGGTCAGGTTCGTTTGCAACACCGTGCGGTGGGGCTCAACTACATCGATGTCTACCATCGCAGCGGGTTGTATCCCATCCAGTTGCCGGCCACGTTGGGGCTGGAAGCAGCAGGTGTGGTGGAAGCAGTGGGCCCTGGGGTCACCGAAGTCAAGGTGGGAGATCGGGTGGCCTATGCCTCTGGCCCCATGGGGGCATATTCCGAGGCGCGCCTGATGCAGGCCGACCGGCTGGTGGTATTGCCTGGTGTGATTTCAGACGGCCAGGCCGCCGCCATGATGCTGCAGGGGCTGACGGCCCAATACCTGTTGCGTCGTACCTACCGCATCCGGCGTGGGGACACCATCCTGGTCCACGCGGCCGCTGGCGGCGTGGGACTCATCATGTGCCAGTGGGCCAAGCATCTGGGCGCCACGGTCATCGGCACAGTGGGCAACGAGCAGAAGGCTGCGCTGGCCCGCGCCCATGGCTGCGACCACACCATCATCTACACTCAGGAAGACTTCTTGGAGCGGGTACTGGACATTACCAACGGGCAGAAAGTCCAGGTGGTGTACGACTCGGTGGGCAGGGACACCTTCGAACGCTCCCTTGACTGCCTGGCGCCACTGGGCATGCTGGCCCTCTTTGGCCAGTCTTCCGGCACCGTGCCACCGCTGGACTTGGGGTTACTGGCTGCCAAGGGCTCGCTCTTTGTCACCCGCCCCACGCTGGCCACTTACACCGCCCGTCGGGCTGACCTTCTGGCCGGTGCCGCCGAGTTGTTTGAGGTGGTAGAGCAGGGCATCGTCAAAATCACCATCAACCAGCGTTATCCACTACGCGAAGCCGAGCGCGCACACCGCGATCTGGAAGCCCGCAAGACCACGGGCTCCACCATTTTTACGGTGTGAGGCCTAGGGGCGCAGGTAGAAGTACCCCGCCCTTTGTTTCTGAATCACTTCCAGGGCGCCCACGGGGACGTATTTCAGGTTCGGGAGCATGTCCTCGTGGGTGAAGTGCAGGGCGGCCATGGCCGTTTCGCAGACCATGATGTCTACCCCGGCCCCCAGCGTTTGCTGGACGAGTTCAGTCCATTGCGAGCCGCGTTTGAGGCCCTCAATTCCGGGCCCGAATGCCACGATTTCCACGAGTGGTTTTTTATCTCCCAATGCCTTGATCGTGCCCAGCACGCTGTTGAGCGTTACGCGCCAGCTGTCGGTGTTTCTGTCGCTGACCTGAACCACAATGCGTAGCGGGGTGTTCTCGTACATCCTCGACAGCATGCTGGAGTCGTTGCCGATGATATCCTCGTCACTGGTCCAGGAAACGAAGGCGCTGGCGGTTAGGGGGCCGAGGGCAAGCAATAGCAGAAATAGTTTGGCAAGAGGCTTCACGATTTTCTTCTCCGATTATTTTTGTTGAAATCACCCAGAGCGCTATTCTGCTTCATTGTGAGGTGACTGTGCTAGTGGTTCTCCCGGTCGGCGTTGAGGAGGGTCTCAAAGGCCCGTCGCGCAGGGCTTGCCGGCCGTCCTCGAAGGTTGATCCAGTTGAGCGGACGTGTCAGCGGTCCGGAGGGAAGCACCACCTCCTGCAGGGCTCCTCGCTCAATGTGGGACTGCACCATGGTGCGCGGAACCAGAAAGACCCCAGCGCCTGCCAGCACCATCTGCACGGCGGCCGTATTGCTTCCCACCACTACCCGGCGCTGCGGGTGAATGCCCTGCTGTTGAAGAAAATCTTCGGTGACCTGTGCCGTACCCGAGCCGCTCTCCCGCACGATCCAGCATTGGTGACGCAGCGCCTCCTGGGAGACCGGCTGCCGCATGGGTGCTACCAGCGTCAGGGGTTCGTCATGCCAGGGGGTGCAATCCAGGCGCACATCATCCACTGCGCCCTCCACCAGGGCCACATCCACACGGCAGTCCAGTACGTCGCGGGCAATTTTTTCCGTGTTGCCGCTCACGAGGCTCAATTCCAGGCCGGGGTAGAGCGCCAGAAAGCGGGTCAGGTAGGCCGGTAACCAGTAGGCTGCGATGGTGGTGCTGGCGCCGACCACAAGCCGCCCCCGTTGCAGGCCGCGGCGCGCCTTGATGTCCTCCAGAGCCGCAAGTTCCAGGGCAAAAATCGAGCGGGCATGTTCATACAGGGTAGAGCCCGCCTCCGTCAGGCTGACCTGGCGCGAGGTGCGCTCCATCAAGGTCATTTCCAGATGGTTTTCCAGTTCGCGCACAGCCTTGGAAACGGCAGGCTGGGTGAGGTGCAGGTGTTCCGCGGCCAGGGTGAAGCTGCCGCATCGGGCCACCTCGGCAAAGGCACGCAGGTACTGAAAGTTGATATTCATAACTAATTGTAATCATTTTATGAAAATAATCAATTGGAGTTATATTCGAATTTGCTGCACATTAAGCCTGAAGATCCTATGGATAGAACAGGAAGTAATAACATGCATGCCAATGTCCTTCACCACAAGCTTCATCACCCGGCCTTCATGGCGCGCCTTCCCGGTCTGCTCCTGGTGGCGGGGGCAAGCCTGCTCATCATGTGGATAGCCAACCAGCCGGTCGTGCAGCATTCGGGGCTGGGCGCGCTCACCATCGCCATCGTACTGGGGATGGTGTTGGGCAATACCCTGTTTCCGAAGGTGGCCGCTGCCTGCGGCAATGGGGTGGACTATTCAAAGAGCACGCTGTTGCGTCTGGGGGTCATTCTTTATGGTTTTCGCATTACTTTCCTGCAGATTGCAAGCGTAGGCTGGAGCGGTGCGCTCATGGACGTGTTGGTGATTGCCATGACTTTTGGACTCACCCTGCTCATCGGGATTTACTGGCTCAAGATGGACCGCGACACCGTCATCCTGATCGGGGCGGGCAGCTCCATCTGCGGCGCCGCTGCCGTCCTGGCTGCGGAACCCGTGGTGCGCGGTCACGCGCATAAGGTCTCGGTGGCGATTGCCACTGTCGTGGTGTTTGGAACGCTGTCCATGTTCATTTATCCGCTGCTCTACCCCTACCTGGGTTTCAGCGAGAGAGCCTATGGATTGTATGTGGGCTCCACGGTCCATGAAGTGGCCCAGGTGGTAGCGGCGGCAAAGGCGGTGGGAGATATCGCGGCCAGCAATGCCGTGATTGAAAAGATGCTGCGCGTCATGATGCTCTCACCCTTTCTAATTTTGCTGTCATTGGGCTTGAGCCGGTTTTCCGGTGGTGGGGCAGCACACCAGCGCCAGGCACCGGCGATTCCCTGGTTTGCCGTGTGGTTTGTGGCGGTCAGCGGGTTCAATTCCCTCAACTGGCTGCCGCGTCCCATGGTGGACGCCATCGTTCAGCTGGACCTGTTTTTGTTGACCATGGCGATGTTTGCCCTTGGGCTGCGCACCTCTGCAGGTGCGCTCAAGCAGGCCGGCTTGAAGCCGCTGCTCCTGGCAGGGCTGTTGTTTCTGTTCCTGAGCATGGGCGGTTACTGGATCAACCGCCTGCTGGGCGTTTGATCGCCGCTAGGTCGTTCCCTTGGTAATGGATTTCTGTTCCACCGCATAGAGTACGGCAGCTTCGACGCGCGAACTGAGGTTGAGCTTGTTGAGGATGTGGCGCACATGCTGCTTGACCGTGTCGTTACTGATGCCCAGCGTACGCGCAATCGCTTTGTTGGTGCTGCCATCGGCCAGTAACTCAAGAATTTCCTGCTCACGATCCGTCAATTGCTTGAGGGAGTTCTGGTAGTCCTCCTTGGTGCCTCCCTTCTGCAAAATGCCAATCATCTTGGCCGTCATGGAGGGCGCTACCACCATCTCGCCAGCTGCCACGCGCCGGATGCCGTCCACTACGTCATCCGGAGTCATGTCCTTTAACAGATAGCCACGCACACCCGCGCGTAACGCGGAGGCAAGATCGGATTCGGTGTCGCTCATGGTGAGGATGACCACCGGGGTTTGATGACCGTCCTTGCGGATTTTTTCCAGCAATTGCAGCCCGTTGATGGGATCCATGCGCAGGTCCATCACCACCAGGTCGGGCTTTTGTTCCACCAGCAAGGTATCCAGTTCCACCGGGCTGTCTGTGGCACCAACCACCTGAATGCCGTAGCGGTTCGTCAACAGTTCGGTGAGCCCGCGTCGACACAAGCCATGGTCATCCACCAGGGCCACCCGAATGGGGGCAGTTTCATTGTTCATGGCAGTTCCATTGGAGAGGTACGGAGGGACAGCGTGATCTGAGTTCCCACCCCCTCTGCGCTGTGGATGTCCAGGGTGGCGCCAATGCGTTTGGCGCGTTCATGCATGATGGTCAGTCCGTAATGCCCTGCAGGCGAGGCAACGCTGGACATGCCCATACCGTTATCGGTGATCTGGAATTTCAGGCCGCTTTCGTCATGGGTGGCCAAAAGGCGTGCCTGGGTAGCCTTGGAATGCAGCACGATGTTGTTGAGTGCCTCGCGCAGCACATGAAATACCTGTAGCTCCTGCTCCAGGGTGAGTTCAGGATGCGTGATTGGGTGGCTGTACTCAAAGGAGATGGGGGAACGCACCTTGAGGCCGTCAATCAGCATTTTCAAGGCATGGTGCAACCCCAGGGGGTCCATCTGGGAGCGAAAATGAGTGATCAGTTCGCGCACCGATTTTTGCCCGGAATCCAGGGCGTCGCTGATGTCTCCCAGGCATTTCTGCACCAGTTCTGCGTTTCCGACGCGCACGGCTTCGGACAGGACGCTCATGCGCAGGCGGCCGTAAAACAGGTTTTGTGACAGGGTGTCGTGAATTTCGTTGGCAATGGCCTGGCGCTCGGCAATCAGGTTCATGCGCTGGTTTTCACGGCTCAAGCGGGCGTTTTCCAGCGACAGGCCGATCAGCTCGGCGTAGGAGCGCAGCAGCTGCGCTTCATGCAGATTGATGTCGTGAGTTTTTTCGAAAAACAGGTTGAGCACGCCGACGCTCTGGCCTCGATAATCCAGCGGTACGGCTACCAGCCCCTGGCAGGTGCTGCCAAAAAACGGGCCTTCCGAGCGCTGCGCACAATAGGCCGCATCGCTGCTGTGAATCTTGCCGTCCTGCACGGAGGTGCCACAAATTCCACAACGCAGGGAGACCCGGGATTCGCTGCTGATGATTTCCGGGGGGAGGCCGGTGCTGGCGCCAAGGTATAATTCCAGGTCGTCGGGCGCAAGCAGGCGAATGGCACCCGCCTGCGCACCCGTCATGGCCAGAATGGTTTTGAGGAAGCCGTTGAGTAGCGCTTCGAGCGGCTTGTCTGGTTCCACTGGAAACAGATTGACTTCCAGCCCTCGAGGAGTTGGCGCCGGATCAGTCGAACCGATGTTAATGCGTGGGTTATTCAAGCCTCTCTCCTGGACCCATAACCTTCATCCGTTGGGCGATGCGAAACGGTAAATTTAAGCCGCAATTTGCCCTGTTTGATTGAGAATAACATACCTGTTCCATATGGTTACAATTGTCATTACTGTTGCATTGCACAACGCTTTCTAGGAAGGAGATTCACCCATGCGACATTTGTTGCCCAAGGCGGCCCAGGAGTTGCTCGAATCACAGCCCGAGGCCGTATTTATCGATGTGCGTAGCGAAATGGAGCACATGTTCGTGGGACACCCCCAGGGTTCGGTTTTGATTCCCTGGATTGATGGACCCGACTGGGAAATCAACCCGAATTTCGTGTCCCAAGTCAAAAAAATGGCCAGTACCGACCGCCCGGTGATTCTGATTTGCCGTTCCGGCAAACGCTCGGTGGATGCAGGCATTGCTCTGGAAAAGGCGGGGCTCAAGAATGTCTACAATGTGCTGCACGGGTTTGAGGGAGATCTTGACGAGCAGCACCATCGCAATGCCCAGAACGGCTGGCGGTACGACGGCCTGCCCTGGGCACAAACCTAAAAAAACCGTGGTGTAGCTCCAATGGGTTATACCCCATAGCTCTTGGGAGCTATAGACGCCCCGGCCGTAATTCAACCTAATGGCAACCGTGGATTGCGCAACGGCATGAACCGGGCCGCATCATAAAAATGATTTAAAACACAAGGAGATATCGAGACATGCAAGTAGACAAGGAACTGGATGCACGCGGATTGAATTGTCCGCTTCCCATCCTCAAGACCAAAAAGTCCCTGGCCGACATGACGACGGGTCAGGTGCTCAAGGTGGTTTCCACCGACTGTGGCTCCGTCAAGGACATGCAGGCATTTTCCAACCAGACTGGAAATGAATTGCTGGCTTCTACCGAAGCCGGCGGCGAATACACCTTTCTGCTCAAGAAAAAATAATCCGGTCCGAGGGAGGACGTCGCATGAAAAAAATGGCAATCATCGCCACCAAGGGCACTTTGGACATGGCCTATCCGCCTTTCATCCTGGGCTCCACGGCGGCCGCACTGGGCTACGAGGTCCAGATTTTCTTCACATTTTACGGGCTGCAGCTGCTACGCAAGGACCTCTCGGACGTCAAGATCAGCCCCTTGGGCAATCCCGCCATGCCCATGCCCGTGCCGATGCCGGTGATGGTGCAGATGCTGCCGGGCATGGAGTCCATGGCTACCATGATGATGAAGGACAAGCTCAAGAAGAAGGGCGTGGCCCCTCTCGAGGAATTGCGCAGTCTATGCCAGGAAGCTGACGTGAAATTCATCGCGTGCCAGATGACCGTGGACCTGTTTGATTTTGAAAAAAGCGATTTCATCGACAACATTGAATTTGGAGGGGCGGCCACCTTTCTGGAATTCGCCGGCGACACCGACATCTGCTTGTTCGTTTAACCACTGATTGTTCGTTTCACCACTGAACTGTTTGCAAGACCCACCACACCGGACGCGAAATACCATGACGACCGGACATGACTACAAAAGGAGAGAGGAGCATGATCAAGCAAAAAGTGTTGCTGGCTGGGCTCATTGCCGGCGGATTGTCGTCACCGATGGCGCAGGCTACCAATGGCTACTTTGCCATCGGTTATGGGCAAAAATCGATCGGCATGGGCGGGGTGGGTATTGCCTTGCCCCAGGACGCGCTGGCTGCCGCCACCAATCCGGCGGGCATGGTCATGATTGGCGACCGCATCGACTTTGGCCTGGAGTGGTTTCGCCCCACCCGTAGTTCGGACATCGTGGGTAACGGTGTGCCCGGGGTCAGCGGCAGCTATGACGGCAATGCCACCCACGATTTTTTCATTCCGGAATTCGGCTATAACAAGATGATCAATGACACCATGTCGCTGGGCGTCTCGGTGTTCGGCAATGGCGGCATGAATACAGACTATTCCACCAACCCGTTCGGAGTGTATGCCCAGATGGGTGGTATTTCATCGCCGGGCGCTGGCGGACAGAACATGGCCCAGTTATTCGTCAGCCCCACCTTGTCCATGAAAATCAACCCAACCAATGCCATCGGGGTGTCGTTGAATCTGGCCTACCAGCAATTCTCTGCCAAGGGTCTCTATGCCTTCGGTCAGATTTCGAATTCGCCTTCCACGCTCACCAACAACGGTACGGACTCCTCCACCGGAATGGGGGCGCGCATCGGCTGGACCGGTCAGATCACGCCGGCAGTCACTTTGGGCGCCACTTACCAGACCAAGACCTCCATGGGAAAATTCAGTAACTACAGCGGGTTGTTTGCCGAGCAGGGAGGATTCGACATCCCTTCCAATTACGGCGTGGGCATGGCCATCAAGGCTTCGCCCGCAACCACGCTGGCCTTTGACGTGGAACGAATCATGTACAGCGATACCAACTCAGTGGCCAACCCGCTGCTATTTCCTCCCACGGGACCAGCCACCATGCTGGGCGGCAACAGCGGTTCCGGTTTTGGCTGGCAGGACATGACGGTCTATAAACTTGGGGTGAGCCAGGTCATCAGTCCCACACTGACGTTGCGCGCCGGCTACAACCACAATAACCAGCAAATTCCAGCAACGCAGACTTTCTTCAACATCCTGGCGCCAGGGGTGGTGCAGGATCACGCCACCCTGGGGGCCACATGGATTCTGCCCAACAAGGCAGAACTCACGGTGTCCTACATGCATGCCTTCACCAAGACGGTCAACGGCGCCAGTTCCATTCCTGCCGGATTTGGTGGTGGCAATGCCAACATCACCATGTATGAGGATTCCATCGGCATTGCCTATGGCTGGTAGGTATCTACTCCAGGTCTGAGAGCAATCTCAGTTGCCCGCCACTGCAAGGTGGCGGGCATTTTTTAAATCTGCACGGCGAGGGAGATGCCGTCGAGGTAGCGCGCCCGGTACAGTAGACGGGGATGCTGAGGATCATCGGTAAAACCGCTGCGATCATGCAGCACGTTGTTGCACAGCAACCCCATTCCTGGCTTGAGGCGTGTGCGCACGATATGGGGCGAGGGTTGTGCCAGCAGGCTTTCAAGGGCGGCAACGGCCGTGCGCGTTGCCTCATCCTGTTTCCAGGCAATGCTGCGGGTTCGTGCCGTGTAGCGCATGTGCAAGCGGCCGCTTGCGGGATCCACCGAGAAGACGGGGCCGCCCTGCTGGGGACGGACCCCATCCACCTCGTCCACCCGTTCGGGAATGACCATGGCATCGGGCTGCATCAAGGACCGGATGAACTCCGGGTTCTGGTCGCGCAGCAACAGGTAGGCCATTTCATGGTCCATCAGCCGGTTGTCCCCGCCCGAGGGGGCATCCTGCACGCAGTGCAGGAGCATGCCACGAATCAGTCGCTCCGGCGGATTGTAGTAACCATCAGTGTGCCATTTGATGGGACGATTGGTATAGGGAATGTAGGCTTCGCGCGTTCCGCCTTCATGCACGCTGATCTTTGAAATGCCATCTTCGTCGGCCAGCCAGTTGGCATCGAGGTGCGTCAAGCCAAACTGCGCACCGAGCTGCCGCGGAATCTCGGGGTCGGCATCCAGCGCAGTGCTGGCATAGAGCACCATGTTCCACTGCCGGATGCGCGCCATTAGGGCTTCATGCTCGCCTGGCGTGAGCGCGCGGGGATCCTTGATGTCCACGATCAGAGTGGCCTCGGTGGGGGCGGGAGCCGCCAGCTTGCACTGGCGCCAAGCCGCGTACGCCTCAGGGGACTGGAGGTCGAATGGGGAAGCCATCGTGGGGGTTCCTGCTACTCCGGACCGCTTGGGTTGCCGCGGCGCGCCGGGCGCGGGGCATCGTCCAGCAATCCCGGCATGGCCTTCTCCAGGGTGGCGATGGCCTCCGGCGCTTCGATGCTC
The DNA here is from genome assembly GCA_021805725.1 of Pseudomonadota bacterium. Next base: position 71,875 of record JAJZEH010000037.1, read on the forward strand.
ATCATCTGGTCAATGATCCATTGTTGGTCGTCTCCCCGCATGACCTGTTGCATGGCGTGCCCCAGATAGCGCACGAAGGCAAAGTTCAGGCTGTCGGCGTCATATTCGAAACCGGCGTAATCTTCGGCGCATTGATTGAGGCGCGCGATGAAGCGCATCTTGATGTCGGAGGGATCACCACCCAGGAGTTCGCTCTGGTTCTCAGACAGTGTGTCGGCAATGCGATGGGAAAGCGCCGAGGTAAAGGCGGTCCGGATGTTCCAGTTGCATTGCCGGAAGGCAATACGATCGGCTACCTGGATCAGAAAGATCAGGAATTCACAAAGGAAATCGAAGTACTGGGGGCCCACGGCCACGTCGAAATGGGCGCGGCGGGTGTTTTTGAGCGCGTTCTGGGCGACACGCCAGGCAATGAACGCCATGGCCCCGGCAATCTCTTCGGGAGATTTTTCCTTGCCGGCTTTAAACCATTGGCTCTTGACGCGCATGGGGTGGGTTGGTTCAGTCTTTGCGAATGTAGAATTCGTATTCGCCCGCCACCGTCTCCACCGTATCCAGGATGGTCATGTGCGTGGCGCTGGCCCAGCCCGTGATGTCGGAACGGATACCCGGGCAGTTGCTGATCAGTTTCAGGATCTCCCCTGGCTGCATGCCATTGAGCAATTTCTTGGCCTCCACGATGGGGCCGGGGCAGGACACGCCGCGAATGTCCAGGACGGCATGGGCCTGATGTAACGGCGCGCGACCCTTCTGGAGGTAGTAGCCGATGCCACCCTCCTTCACCTTCTCCGTCCTGAGTAACTGGTTTCCGGTTTGCCGGGTCCAGGCCAGTATGTCGTCGTGCGTACCGGGGCAATCGGAGACCAGCAGCAGCACCTGTCCGGACTCCAGCGAGTCCACCATGCGCTTGGCCCCCAATAGCGGCCCAGGGCAGGTCAGTCCCTTGAGATCCAGAAATACGTCAGGAGCCATGGTCTGGTCGCTCATGTCAATAGCCTCCCTTGCCGTAGGGTTGGGGCAAACCGGCAATCTTGGCGGCCTGCTTGGCAGGGCCTGTGGGAAACAGGTCGTAGAGAAACTTGCTGTCCGCCTCAGGCATGAATTCCTGGATGTCTTTGAGCATGTTCCTGAAATTGGGTGTATGCCCATGCTCCCGATATTCGTCGCGCATGTACTGGACGATCAGCCAGTGCGTGGGAGTCAGTGAAATATTTTCAGATTCGGCGATGATTCCCACGATCTCATCGCCGAAGTTGGGTTCCAGAAGATAACCTTCGGCATCCGTTTCAAGTGTGGCATCACCTACGACATATCCCATGAATCAGCTCCTCCTGTGTTGTTCCAGGCGTCCCTCACTCCAGGTTGGGGATGGCCTTGAAAGGCATGAAAATACCGCACCCCAGGGGGCGGGCTTCACCCATTCCCAGTCCCTGCAGCAGCAGGGACTGGTCCGGTTTCAAATGGTGCACCACCAGGCTAAACCCACGGACTGCCGTCTCGCCGTCCTGGAGCGTGCGGTGTTTGCCGCAGATGCGCTGGCCCGTGACCCCCATCCGTGAGAGCTCATCTTCGACGAAAGCCATGAAGCCCGCTTCGTCCAGCGGGCTGGCCACCAGGTGGGCGTGCAGGGTGGGGTGACCCAGGTGGGGCCTGATTTCACCTTCCTCTACCGCAAGCCGCGCGTCACCCAGGACCAGTTGCCGCCCGCTCATTGCGCGTGCCTGTTCAATGCGCGTCGCAGGCAGGCGCAACACCAGTTTGGTGCGGCGCGGCAACCAGATTCCGCCGTCCTGTTGCGTACCACGCAGAGGCAGCACGCCCGCCAGGGGTTCCCCGGCAAGCCAGGGCAGCGTCGTCAGGATGGCTTGCCAAAGCGCGCGAGCGTACCCCGCAGGGACGAAATCACCTCGTAGTGCAAAGGCGATATCGGTCATGGGGGGCAGGGAGACTGACATGGTTCAGCGGCTTTGCGAGGCGGACCAATGTTGCAGCACAGCACCCAGGTCGCGTGCCGTGTTGGGGTCGATGTCGAAGATGGTGAAGCGCTTGCCTTCACGGATGCGCAGGCGCATCAGGGGCATGCCGCCTTCGGTGTGTTCAATCTGTTGCACCTCGATCTCCTGTTGTCCCAGCGGGACGGTAAAGCGTGCCAGTTCGATGATTTCAGCCATGGTCATGATTCCTGAGCGGTGCGTCTATAGCCTGTACAGGGGGGCGCTGAAGTAACCCTTCAGGAAAGGGCATCCCCCCCCATTCGGGTTATTTAATGTCAAGTGGAGTTCAGTGATGATGGCATACAAATAACAAATTTTCGAATCGCTGGCAGTACTCACGGGCGACCCAACAAGCAAGGAGGAGAAATGGCCAAGAAATTGTACGACACGCCGAATCTGGACGAGTTGGAGTCAGGTCCCTGGCCCAGTTTCGTCACGGGCTTAAAGCGCCTGGCCCAGGACAAGGATCAAGTGGTTGATCTTTTAGGGCAGCTCGAAACGTCCTACCAGACCAAAAAGGGTTACTGGAAGGGTGGTACGGTGGGCGTGTTCGGCTATGGCGGTGGTGTCATCCCGCGCTTTACCGAACTTAAGGACGAGAAGGGACAGCCCGTCTACAAGGATGCTGCCGAGTTTCACACCCTGCGCGTCATGCCGCCACCAGGAATGCATTACGACACCGATGTGCTGCGCAAGATGTGCGACATCTGGGAGCGCCATGGGTCTGGGCTGATCGCCTTTCACGGCCAGTCGGGTGACATCATGTTCCAGGGGGCGACCACCGAGAACGTGCAGAAAGCCTTCGACGAAATCAACGAACTGGGCTTTGACCTGGGTGGGGCAGGGCCTGCAGTGCGCACTTCCATGTCCTGCGTGGGCAGCGCGCGCTGCGAACAGTCCTGCTATGACGAAGCGCGGGCGCACCGTACCGTGGTCAACACCTTTCTGGACGACATTCACCGTCCCTCTTTGCCCTACAAGTTCAAATTCAAGTTTTCAGGTTGTCCCAACGACTGCATGAACTCCATCCAGCGCGCGGACATGTCGGTCATTGGCACCTGGCGCGACAACATCCGTACGGACAATGCCATGGGGCGTGCCTGGTTCCAGAAGCAGGGCCTCAATCGCCTGATCAACTCGGTGGTGGCGCGTTGCCCCACCAATGCCATTCGCGTCAAGGATGCGGGCAAGGCGCGCAATGAGGGGCACTATTCCAGCCTCGAACTCAACGATACCCAGTCCCTGGAAATCGACAACAAAAGCTGCGTGCGTTGCATGCAGTGCATCAATGCCATGACTGGCGCCTTGTCGCCCGGCAAGGACAAGGGCGCAACGGTGCTGGTGGGAGGCAAGCGCACCCTCAAGATCGGCGACCTCATGGGGACCGTGGTGGTGCCCTTCATGAAGCTCGAGTCCGATGAGGACTACGAAAAGCTGGTGGAACTGGCCCAGAAGATCATCGACTTTTTCGCAGAGAATGCGCTGGAGCATGAGCGTACGGGCGAGATGATTGAACGCATCGGCCTCGTCAATTTCCTGGATGCCATGGAAATCGATGTGGATCCCAACATGGTCAGCTCCCCGCGCATGAACCCCTACATCCGTACCGATGGATGGGATGAGGAAGTGGCCAAGATCAACGCCAAGAAGCAGGCCGCCGGAGGAGAGTGATCGTGAGCCAAGCCCAGACCCAAGCACCACAAATGCGCCGTCCCGTAGAAAGCGGAGTGCCGGACAACAAGCAGTACCTGCATCCCACCCTGCTCAAAAATTACGGTAACTGGAAATACCACGATCGGCCGCGGCCGGGCGTGTTGCACCATGTGTCGCACACGGGCGACCAAGTCTGGTCGGTGCGTGCCGGAACCCAGCGGCAAATGGATGTCCATACCATCCGCAAACTGTGTGACATTGCGGACCGCTTTGCTGATGGCCATGTGCGCTTCACCATTCGTTCCAACATCGAATTCATGGTGGCGGACGAATCCAGGGTGGCGCCGCTCATCAATGAGCTCGAAGCCAACGGCTTTCCCGTAGGGGGCACGGGCAATTCCATTTCCATGATTGCCCATACTCAGGGCTGGCTGCATTGCGACATACCAGGAACAGATGCTTCGGGCGTGGTGAAGTCACTGATGGACGACCTGATCGTGGAGTTTCGCCGCGAAGAGATGCCCAACCGGGTGCACCTGTCCACCTCGTGCTGCGAAATCAACTGTGGCGGCCAGGCTGACATTGCCATCATCGTCCAGCACACCAAGCCCCCCAAGATCAATCACGATCTGGTGGCCAACGTATGCGAGCGACCGGCCGTGGTGGCCCGTTGCCCGGTGGCGGCCATTCGCCCGGCCATGGTCAATGGCAAGCCGTCCCTGGAAGTGGACGAGGAAAAATGCGTCTGCTGCGGCGCCTGCTATCCGCCTTGCCCACCCATGCAGATCAACGATCCGGAACATTCCAAGATTGCCATCTGGGTGGGCGGCAAGAATTCGAATGCGCGCGCCAAGCCCACCTTCATGAAAATGGTGGCCTCGGGCTTGCCCAACAACCCCCCGCGCTGGACCGAAGTGGGCGACGTGGTGAAGAAGATTCTGCACGCCTACAAGGCGGATGGCAGGGCCTGGGAGCGCATGTCGGACTGGATCGAACGCATTGGCTGGCCGCGCTTCTTCGAACTGACCGAGTTGCCGTTCACCAAGTATCTCGTGGATGACTGGCGGGGTTCGCGCGCCAATCTCAACGCCTCTGCGCATATCCGTTTCTGATCGGGGTGACCATGAAGTTTGGCATTGTCGTCAACGAAGGTCCTTACCAGCACCAGGCCAGCGATTCCGCCTATTTGTTTTGTAAGGGCGTGCTGGAGAAGGGCCACGAGATCTTTCGGGTGTTTTTTTATCACGACGGGGTCAACAACGCCTCGCGCCTGACCGAACCCCCGCAGGATGATCGCAACATCGTGGCCCGCTGGAGCAAGCTTGCCGAGGAGCATGAGGTGGACCTCGTGGTCTGCGTGGCGGCCGCCCTGCGGCGTGGCATCAAGGAAGAGAACCTGGCTCCGGGTTTTCGCATCTCCGGGCTGGGGCAACTGGTTGAAGCCGGCATCCGTGCCGATCGACTGGTGACGTTTGGGGACTGAGAGGCACGCATGAGCGAAGAGAGCAGCATCAAGAAATTCATGTTCGTCAACCGCAAGCCCCCGCACGGCACCATTTATGCGCTGGAATCCCTGGAAGTGGTGCTGATCACAGCGGCATTCGACCAGGATGTCTCGCTGGTGTTTCTGGACGATGGGGTGTTTCAGTTGCGCAAGGGTCAACAGACCAAGGGCATTGAAACCAAGAATTTTTCACCCACCTACCGGGCGCTGGACGGCTACGACATCGAGAAGCTCTATGTGGAAAAGGAATCGCTTGAAGCACGGGGCCTGACCGAAGATGACCTGCTGGTGGACGTCATGGTGCTGGATCGGGTGGCACTGGGTGTGTTGATGGACCAGCAGGACGTGGTCCTGAGTTTTTGAGAAAGGAGAGCGTGCATGCTGCATATCGTCAATAAATCGCCGCTGGGTCACGCTGCGCTGGATTCCTGCCTGCGCGTGGCGCAGGGCGGCGATCTGCTGCTGATCGAGGATGCGGTCTATGCAGCCAGCGCGGGCACCCTGTTCGAGCCGCTTATGCGCGATGCCCTGAAGCGGTTCAAGGTGTATGCCCTGCAACCTGATCTCGAGGCGCGCGGCGTGGCCGCCCATCTGATTGAAGGCATTGCCGTAGTGGACTACGGCGGTTTCGTCGATCTCGTTACACAGAACAAGACCTGCCAGTCCTGGCTGTAAACAGCCGGGACTACCCTATAAACACGGAGGAGTGAGCAATGCCCAACATCGAAGTCAATGGCAAGTCGTACGAAACGGATGAAGAAGGCTACCTTGTCAACCTGGGAGAGTGGAACCGCGATGTTGCGGATTACATCGCCAAGGCAGAGAGTGTTGACATGACGGATCAGCACTGGGAAGTGGTGGATTTTCTGCGTGGGTATTACGACGAGTACCAGATTGCTCCAGCCGTACGCGTTCTTACCAAGGCCATCGGCAAGAAGCTTGGGCCTGAAAAGGGCAACAGCCAGTATCTGTACGAACTGTTCCCCTACGGCCCGGCCAAGCAGGCTTGCAAGATCGCTGGTTTGCCCAAACCCACGGGCTGCGTGTAAGCGCCCGGACCTCTGGTGGCGACGGCATCTTTGCCGTCCCATTCCCCGGGTAAACCGACATGACGACGGCCAGCATGGTCTTTGCGTTGCTTTTTTATCTTGCGACACTGGTGTTTGCAGGGGGCTTGCTCATGCGCATTGCCGATTACGCGCGGACGCCTGCGCCCCTCAAGATTCCCACCACGCCCGCGCCCACCACTTCGCGCGGCGTGGTATTCCGCATGATGCGCGAGGTCCTGTTATTTGAAAGCCTGTTCAAGGCCAATCTATGGATCTGGGCGCTGGGTATCCTGTTTCATTTTGGCCTGGCCCTGGTGGTGTTGCGTCACCTGCGCTATTTCATCGAACCGGTCTGGTTTTGGGTGGCTGCAGTGCAACCCTTCGGCATCTATGGCGGGATAGCCATGGTGCTAGGCCTGGCGGGGCTGTGGTTGCGACGCATCGTGGTGCAGCGCATCCGCTACATCTCCACGCCTTCCGACCACCTGATGCTGGTGTTGCTGCTGGGAATCGGCCTGACGGGGATCGCCATGCAATACGTGGCGCATCCTGACGTCGTCGCGGTCAAACGCTTCTTTCTGGGGTGGCTGGGCTTCGATTTGCAGCCCCTGCCCCAAAGCCTGCTGTTGTACGGGCATCTGGCCCTGATCGTCGTGTTGCTGATGATTTTTCCGTTCAGCAAGCTGCTGCACGCGCCTGGCGTTTTTTTCTCTCCGACGCGCAACCAGGTGGACAATTCCAGGGAGGCGCGCCATCTGTCGGGTTGGGCTTCTTCCATGGACACGGAGCGCCCCCATGGCTGAAACCGTCGTTGCCCCACCGTACCGCGTCATTCCCATCGTGCCGGAATTGAAACCCGGGGCCATGAAGGATGTGCGCTCCTTCGTTGCCAATGAAAAGATCCAGGTGGCGCTGGGATTTCCCGGGCAACTGGTGGACGACTGGCAGGAGAAGGCGCTTTCCAGGATGGCTGAGCTGCTGGGCAAGTACCGCTCGCTCAAGGTGTACATGGATGCCTGCGTGCACTGCGGCGCCTGCAGCGACAAGTGCCATTACTTCATCGGCACCCAGGATCCCAAGAACATGCCGGTGGCCCGTCAGGATCTGCTGCGTAGCGTGTATCGACGCTATTTCACCCTTGCCGGAAAATACCTGCCATGGCTTGTGGGTGCGCGCGACCTGACGCGCGAGGTCCTTGACGAGTGGTACACCTATTTCAACCAGTGTTCGGAATGTCGCCGCTGTTCCGTGTTCTGCCCCTATGGCATCGATACGGCAGAGGTGACCATGGCGGCGCGCGAGATCCTCGATTCAGTGGGATACGGCCAGAAATATTCCAACGAGATCATTGGCAAGGTGCACAGCATCGGCAACAACCTGGGGCTTCCGGCTCCAGCCTTGATCGACACGCTGCAGGGGCTGGAAGAAGATGTCAAGGAAGACACCGGTGTGGACGTGCGTTTTCCGATCAATGTGAAAGGCGCCGAAGTGCTTCTCATCACGCCCTCCGCCGATTTCTTTGCCGAACCCCACATCGACAGCCTGATCGGGTATGCCAAGGTGTTTCACGCCGCCGGCATCGGTTGGACCCTCTCGTCCATGGCCTCCGAGGCCGGCAACTTTGGCATGTTCATCGGCAACTACGAGCAGTTGCGCAAGATCGCCATGCGCATTCGCGAGGCGGCCCTGGAGTTGGGGGTGAAGCGCATCGTGGTGGGCGAATGCGGCCATGCCTGGCGCGTGGCGTACAGCTTCTGGAACACCCTGACGGGCATCGGCGACGGTGCCGATGCCAATGACCGCTTTGCCCTGCAGCTGCAAAAGCAGTTGGATTTGCGTTACCGGCAACCCACCCACATCTGCGAACTGACCTGGGACCTGATCGAGCGCAACGCCCTGCGTTTCAACAAGGAAGCCAACGACCCGTATGTGGTGACCTTTCACGATTCGTGCAATGTGGCGCGGGGGTCGCGCATGGGGGATTTTGCTGGGGGACAGTTCGAGATTCCGCGCAACATCATCCGCGCCGTCGCCAATAATTTTGTGGAAATGGCGGACCACACCACCCGCGATAAAACCTTCTGCTGTGGCGGTGGTGGCGGTCTGCTGACAGACGACCTGATCGACCTCAGGGTCAAGGGGGCCTTGCCACGCATGGAAGCCCTGCAGGAAGTGGTGGACGTCCATGGTGTCAATTTCATGGCCACCATTTGCGCCATCTGCAAGGCACAGTTCAGCAAGGTGCTGCCTTACTACAAATTCGACCGGCGCCTGGTGGGCGGAGTCCACCAGTTGGTCAGCAACGCCATCATCCTGGGCGAAACCCATTAGCACGAAATCATAGACCGGAGGCATGTCATGTCAGACACGATCGAGCAGGGCGACAACAAACTGACTTTCCGTCGCTACAAGGACGGGGATACAGCGACGCACTCCCTGCGTGACAAGATCATTCAGGCCAGCTACTCCCACAAATGCCCCACCTATATCCAGTCCACCCCGCCCTGCCAGGGCAGTTGCCCCTCGGGTGAAGACATCCGGCGCTGGCTGCAGATTGCGCGTGGCATGGAGAAACCGCCGGCGGGCATGCCCTGGCAGGAATTTGCCTGGCGTGTGTTGACCGAGGCCAACCCCTTTCCTTCGGTCATGGGCCGGGTCTGTCCCGCACCCTGCGAATCCGGTTGTAACCGCAACGAGGTCGAGGACCATGTGGGGATCAATTCGGTGGAGCATTTTCTTGGGGAATATGCCGTTTCCAACAATCTCAAATTCAAGGCGCCAGATGTCACGACGGGCAAGCGCATCGCCGTGATCGGCGGTGGGCCGGCAGGCTTGTCCTGCGCCTATCAGTTGGCCCTCAAGGGGCATGCCGTCACCATTTTTGACGAGCATGAGCAGTTGGGTGGCATGATGCGCTACGGCATTCCGGGTTTTCGCACGCCACGCCATGTGCTGGATGCCGAAATCCAGCGCATTCTGGACCTTGGGGTACAGTCGCGTCTTAACTGCCACATCGGCGAGGACGTCACCCTGGAGCAGATCCGCGCCGAGTTCGATGCCGTATTCCTGGGAATGGGAGCTCAGTCCGGTCGGGCCTTGCCCACGCCGGACAGCGAAGCTCCCAATGTGGTCACGGCCACGGCCTTCCTCAGGGCCTTCAATGACGGCAGGCTGAAGTACGTGGGCAAGCGTGTGGTCGTGGTGGGTGGCGGGGACACCTCCATTGACGTGGCGACCGTGGCAAGACGCTTGGGCCATATCGAGCATGGCAAGCCGGTGGATACCGAACGCGCCATCGCTGGACGCATGGCCCACGATGTGGCTGAAATTTCCGCCAAGGAGGGCGCCGACGTCACGCTGACCTCGGTGTTTGCCATCGACAGGATGCAGGCCAACAGGCATGAAGTAGAGCAGGCGCTTGCTGAGGGCATTGACATCCGCGGCGGACTCGTTCCCATAGGCGTCGTCCGCGGTGACGACGGCCGAGCCAAGGCCCTGCGCGTGATGCGCTGCGAGGCCAGATTCGTGGGCGGAAAACTGGAAATCAACCAGGTGCCGGGCAGCGAGGAGGACATCGCGGCAGACCTGATCGTTTCGGCCATTGGCCAGGCCGTTGATTTTTCCGGACTGGAAGAGTTCGACAATGGTCGCGGGGCCGTGACCGCGGACAGGAATTACCAGGTGCAGGGTAAGCCCGGGGTCTATGCCGGGGGCGACGTCATCCGTCCGCATTTGCTGACCACGGCCATCGGACACGGGGCCATTGCCGCGGAGGGCATCGACCGTTTCCTGGCCGGGGAAGAACCCGAGAAGCGCCCAAAAATCGATGTCCACACCTTTGACCTGATGCGCAAGATGGTGGAATCGGGCCTGTCCATCGAGCCCATCACCGAACCCGCTTGGGGTACTGACAGCGCTGCAGTGGTCCACAATTTTGACAACCGCTCGGGTCGCTATGTCATCACCCATGAGGAGCTTTTCCTCGGGCACTTTGGCTACGTGCCGCGCAAAAAGCGCGCGGTCACCACCCTCACCAGGGAAAGTGCACTGGGTAATTTCGACGAGCGCCTTCACGCCCTGTCGGAAGCGGACGCGGTGGCGGAGGCCAAGCGCTGCATGAGTTGCGGCATGTGCTTCCAGTGTGACAACTGTGTGGTCTATTGCCCCCAGACTGCCGTGTTCCGGGTGCCCAAGTCCAAGTCCACGGTGGGGCGATATGTGGATACCGATTACACCAAGTGCATTGGTTGCCACATCTGCCACGACGTATGTCCCACCGGGTACATTCAAATGGGGTTGGGCGAGTAGGAGAGGGCGCATGGTATTCGGCTGGACCCTGATTGGGCGGATGGCGGTGCTGCTGGCGTTGGCGGGCCCCCTTGCGGCAGCCGTCAGCGAACCCGTGCTTGACGTCGGGCAGGGGGGGCAGTGCGTGGACGACCCCAAGTTCATGCGGCTCAACCACATGAAGCTGATGCGTCATCAGCGCGATGAAACCGTCCATCAGGGTATTCGCGGCGGCAAATACAGTCTTGCCGGTTGCGTGGACTGTCACGCCAGCAAAAAAAACCATAGCGTGTTGGGAACCAACCAGAATTTTTGTCAGGGTTGCCACGTCTATGCGGCCGTCAAAATCGATTGCTTTGAATGCCATTCCAGCGAACCGCGCCGCGCGATTGCAGGGGAGCCCGTGAAATGAGCTGTGGCCACGATCATCAACGACGCCAGTTTCTCTCCCGCGGTGCCGCCCTGACTGCAGCGGTGAGCATTGCCCCAGGACTCATGCTCTACGACTTTGCGCGCGCCCGCCCGCCGGGTGAGGCCGCCAACTCCGCCGTGCGCTGGGGCATGTTGATTGACACCACTCAGTGCGAGAGCGGTTGCGACGCCTGTGTCAGCGCGTGCAACAAGGAAAACGGCCTGCCGGCCCGAACGTTGCCCACCGATTCGCAATGGATCAGGAAGCTCGAATTGCAACAGGAGGACACGGGACGCAAGATTTCCATGCCCATGATGTGCCAGCATTGCGCCGAGCCGCCCTGCGTCGAGGTGTGTCCCACCGGTGCCTCCTTCAAGCGGGCGGACGGCATCGTGCTGGTGGACAAGCATCGTTGCATTGGCTGTCGTTACTGCATGATGGCCTGTCCTTATAAGGCGCGTTCCTTCGTGCATGAGCCGGTCACGGACCATTCCGGCGCCACGCCGCGCGGGCAGGGCACTGTGGAGAGTTGCACGATGTGCGTGCACCGAGTGGATCGGGGGGTGGCCCCGGCCTGCGTGGAAGCCTGCGCCAGGGAGGGTCACCAGGCCATCCTGTTCGGTAACCTCAACGATCCGAAAAGCGCCATTTCGAAACGCATCCACAGCGTGGTTTCGGTGAAGCTGCGTGCCGACCTCAATCTGGATCCGGGCGTTTCGTTTGTGGGGATCTAACCGCCATGCACCATAAAACCTTTGCGCAGATTGAAATCCGCTACTTTTACCTGCTGCTCGCCCTGGGGTTGCTGGTGGTTCTGGGCGGGCTCGCGGCTGCCCACCTGCTGGAATCGCACGGCCACATCATCAGCGGCATGAACAACCAGGTGGTGTGGGGGTTGCCCCACGTCTTCGCCATCTTCATGATCGTCTCGGCATCGGGGGTACTCAACGTGGCCTCGGTGGGTTCGGTGTTTGGACGCCATGTGTACAAGGCACGCGCACCCCTGGCCGGGCTTTTGTCGCTGGCCTTGCTTGCGGGCGGGCTGATGGTGCTGATGCTGGACCTGGGGCGCCCGGACCGGGTCATCGTGGCCGCCACCCACTACAATCCCACCTCGGTGTTCGCCTGGAACGTATTGCTCTACTCGGGCCTGTTCGCCACGGTGGCGTTTTATCTGTGGACCCTGATGGATCGCGCCATGGGGGCCTGGTCCAAACCGGCGGGCTTTCTGGTGTTTACCTGGCGCATCGTCCTGACCACCGGCACCGGCCTCATCTTTGCCTTCCTGGTGGCGCGCCAGGCCTATGCTTCGGCGCTCCTGCCGCCGCTCTTCATCATCATGTCCTTTGCCTGGGGACTCGCCATTTTCCTGATCGTGCAGTTCGCCATGTTCAGCTGGAACGAACTGCAGCTCAATCCGGCCATCCAGAAGCGCCTCAAGAACCTGCTGGGCATCTTCGTGATCTCGGTGTTGTATCTGGTGGCCACCTATCACCTCACCAACCTGTACTACTCCCGGCAGGTGGCCTTCGAGCGCTTCATCCTTTCGCAGGGAGGCCTTTTTGCCGCATTGTTCTGGGGTGGGTATGTGGTGCTGGGCAGCGTGGCGCCACTGCTACTGATTTTCCTGCCCGGTCTGGGTCAGGCCCGCTGCGTCCTGCTGGCCTCTGTGCTGGTGCTGGTGGGCGCGTTTTCGCTGCTCTATGTATTCATCATCGGCGGGCAGGCGTTTCCGCTGCTGATCATTCCTGGATATACCGTACACAGCAGTTTTGGCGACGGGCAGGTGGCCAGTTATGTGCCCAGCGTATTTGAGTGGGCCCTTGGGGCGGGGGGCATCGGTGTGGCCTTTTTGATCGTCACGGTGGGAGTGCGTATCCTCAATTTCCTGCCTCATGACGATCCCCGCCAACCCATGGAGGGCAACTGATCTGATGCATCGCATGCTGGTTTCGGCCGCCCATAAATCATCCGGCAAGACCACCATCAGCGTTGGCCTGTGCGCCGCATTCCGGGCTCGTGGCCTCACGGTCCAACCCTTCAAGAAGGGCCCGGACTACATCGACCCCCTCTGGCTATCGCAGGCCAGCGGTCACGCCTGCCGCAACCTGGACCTCTATCTCATGCGGCCCGACGAGATCGAGGACATCTTCCAGCGCCATTCGTCCGGCATGGACGTGAGTCTGGTGGAGGGCAACAAGGGACTCTACGATGGCCTGGCACTGGATGGCAGCAACAGCAACGCAGCTCTGGCCAAGCTGCTGAATCTTCCGGTGGTGCTGGTGATCGATGCCCGTGGCATGACGCGCGGCATTGCACCCCTCATCCTGGGGTATCAGGCCTTCGATCGCGACATCCGCATCGCGGGGGTCATCCTCAATCAATTGGGAGGCAGCCGTCACGAGTCCAAGTTGCGTGCCGTGGTGGAGCATTACACCGATGTGCCGGTACTGGGCGCCGTGCATCACGACCCTGGTCTGTTCGTGCAGGAGCGGCATCTGGGATTGATTCCGGGCAACGAAGTGGCACAGTCCTCGGCCATGATTGACGCCATGGGACGGCGTATGGCCTCCCAGGTGGATATGGAGCATCTGCTGGAGGCGACCAGATCGGAAGATAGACTGGGGACAGACCCCGCGGGGTCTGCCCCCAGTCTATCTTCCGATTTTCCCAGTCCGGTGCGCATCGCCGTGGCACGCGACCGTGCCTTCGGCTTTTACTATGCCGACGACCTCGATGCCCTCGAGGCGGCCGGGGCCACACTCGTGCCCTTTGATACCCTATCCGATGCGCGCCTGCCTGAAGTGGATGGCCTCTACATCGGCGGTGGCTTCCCGGAAATGTTCGCTCCAGGGCTTGCGACCAACGTCGCACTGCGCGAGGACCTGCGGCGCGTGCTCGCTGCGGGGCTGCCCGCTTACGCAGAATGTGGCGGATTGATGTATTTGTCGCGAACGCTCACCGTGGCGGGCCATGCCTATCCCATGGTAGGCGCCATTCCTGGGGATGTGGTGATGCACGAACGCCCCGTGGGGCGAGGCTATGTGCATTTGTCGGAGCGCCCAGGACACCCCTGGCCGCGACCACGCCCCCGCGCCCAGGAAATTCGGGCGCACGAATTCCATTATTCCAGCCTGGACAACCTGCCCGCCAACGCGCAATTCGCATTTGAAGTAAAGCGGGGCCACGGCATTGACGGACATCACGACGGCATTCTGGTCCACAACCTCCTGGCGTCCTACACCCATTTGCGCACTATCGGTTCCTGTTACTGGGCAACCCGCTTCGTGGCCTTCGTACGCCAGCACCGGCAACAACGAATCGCCGCACTGCAGGAAACCCTCGGCGCGCTACAATGACATGATGGAACATTCTTTTGCATCGTATATCCAGATTCTGGGCAAGGGACGGCGTGGGGCGCGCGATCTGACGCGGGAAGAGGCGCGCGAAGCCATGGCCTTGATTCTTTCGGGAGCCGTGGAACCCGTGCAGCTGGGTGCGTTTTTGATGCTGATGCGCGTCAAGGAAGAAACCGCGGCGGAACTGGCGGGTTTTGTCGAAGCTGCTCGCGCATCGTTCTCCAGTCCTCCCCACCAGTTGACGGCGGATCTGGATTGGGCCAGTTACGCAGGCAAGCGACGCCAGTTGCCCTGGCATGTACTGGCAGCCCTGTTGCTGGCCAGTCACGGCAGCCGGGTGTTGATGCATGGCGTGGATGGCGGAACGGCCGGTCGGGTTTATGTTCCCCAGGCCCTTGCCGCGCTAGGGCTTGCACCTGCCAGGTCCCCGGCGGACGCGTCTCAGCAGCTGGAGCGACACCACTTTGCCTATTTGCCACTGGAATCCTTCAGTCCCGTGCTGCAAGGCATGCTCGATCTCAAATCCGTGCTGGGGCTGCGCTCACCGGTACATACCCTGGTGCGCATGCTCAACCCCTTTGCTGCCCAGGCGTCCCTGATTGGCATCTTTCATCCGGGCTACGACGACACGCACCAGCAGGCCGCTGCTTTGCTGGGGGACGCCGGTCTGGCCGTATTCAAGGGTGAGGGGGGCGACCCCGAACGCAATCCAGACAGCTCCTGCAGCGTCAGATTATTGCGCCAAGGCCACATGCAAACCCAGGAGTGGCCGGCCCTGTTTGGCCAGAGGCACCTGCGCGACGACGTTCTGGATTGCAACCGGCTGCGTCGCCTCTGGTGCGACGAGGAAGAAGATGAATACGGCTCGGCTGCCGTAATTGGTACCGTGGCCATTGCCCTGACTGCCCAGGGGCGCGCGTCCGATCCCGAGCAGGCCATGCAGCAGGCAGCGCACCTTTGGCACATCCGCAATCGGCGTTTTATTGAAGGCATCGCGTACTGAACATGCAAACCTCCAAGACCGGCGAAGTATATCTGGTGGGTGCAGGTCCCGGTGATCCCGACCTTCTCACCCTGCGCGCCTTGCGCCTGATGCAGCAGGCCGATGTGGTGTTGTATGACAACCTGGTGTCCAAGCCGGTTCTGGCGTTGATTCCGGAGGGGGCCCAGCAGATCTTTGTGGGCAAGAGACGCGGCAACCACGCCTTGCCGCAGGAGCAGATCAACGATCTACTGGTGCGGCTTGCCCAGGAGGGACATCGGGTGTTGCGCTTGAAAGGCGGCGACCCATTTATATTCGGGCGCGGGGGCGAGGAAATTGAAAAGCTGGCACGTCATCATATTCGCTTTCAGGTGGTGCCGGGCATCACCGCCGCTTCAGGTGTTGCTGCCTATGCTGGCATTCCATTGACTCATCGCGACCATGCGCAATCCTGCGTGTTCGTCACGGGCCATCTCAAGGATGGCAGCATGGATCTGGATTGGGAACTTCTGGCCCGGCCCGGACAGACCGTAGTGGTTTACATGGGGTTGCAGGGGCTCGACATCCTGTGTCAACAACTGGTCATGCATGGCCTTGCTGCCGATACGCCGGCAGCCATCGTGCAGCAAGGCACCACACAGCGCCAGCGCGTGGTGACCGGAACACTGCTCAGCTTGCCGGAGTTGGCGCGGCAAGCCCGGTTGCAGGCGCCCACCCTGATCATCGTGGGTGGGGTGGTCATGCTGCATCAAACGCTCAAGTGGTTTGTTTCCGAAGCGCAGCCAGCAGGCTGAGGGTTACATCTGGGGCGGGTTGCAGAACTGCTCCTGAAGCGCATTGATGATGGCGACGGATTCGGGACTGGCAATGCTGTAATAGATATGTTTACCTTCCCGGCGCGTCCTCACCAGCCCTTCCTCGCGCAGCACGCCCAGTTGCTGGGATAGCGTGGGCTGGCGGATGTCCAGCGATGACTCCAGATCGCTCACGCAGGCTTCACCCCCGGCAAGGCGGCACAACAGGACCAGCCGGTCCGGATTGGCCAGGACCTTGAGCAGGCCGCAGGCGCGATCTGCAGACGCATGCATCGCATCAAAATCCAGTTTTTTTTCAGAAGGTGGCGTCTTCACGGCATCCGTTCACCAAGAAACCAGTTGACACTATACCATAAAACAATATATAAAGAAACATAATGTAATTTGCTAAAATGTATTACTGGCAAATTTGTAACGGACAGGGGTTATATTAGTGCAATGGGTCTCATTGCCGGGCCTCCCGAAGTCCGGAACCAATGGAGAATGCAATGAAATCTCGACAGGTCTGGGTCTCGTACACGATTTTCGGCATTGTGCTTGGATGGGGCCTCGTGTCGCAATCCGCCCTGGCGGTGGAAGCAGGTCCGGTACCCGTTGCGGCCAGCCCGATCAGCCAGCTCGCAAGTTTTGATGCCGTGGTCGAGGCGGAGCGCCAGACCGTCTTGGCAGCACAGGTCTCCGGTGCAGTGGTGGAGATCTCCGTCAAGGCAGGGGATCGTGTCCGGGCGGGGCAGACCCTGCTGCGCATGGATGCACAGGCCGCCAACCAATCCGCAGCCGTGAGCGAAGCGCAGGTGCAATCTGCACGCGCTGCGTTGGCCGTGGCCAGCAGGGATTACGAGCGGCAAAAGCAGTTGTTTGCCCAGGATTACATCAGCCAGGCGGCTCTGGAGCGGGCCGAAGCCCGCTTCAAGGCCGCTGAGGCTGAAACCAACGCCCAACTGTCCCAGGCTGCAGCAGCGCGAACCCAGGCGGGTTACTACACCTTGCGCGCGCCCTATGCTGGCATGGTCGCTGAGGTGCCTGTCATGCCGGGAGACATGGCCATGCCGGGTCGCCCCCTCCTGGTGCTCTACGATCCCGCCGGGTTGCGGGTGACGGCTGCAATACCGCAAGGGTCCATCCAGCCGGGATGGTCTGCTGCTTCGGTAAAAGTGGAGTTGCCAGGGCAACCGGCCGAGCGCCAATGGGTCACGCCAGCCTATCTCAAAGTGCTGCCCACCGTGGATCCGGCAACGCATACGGTGCAGATACGCCTGGGATTGCCCGCGTCCACTACCGGTATCGCGCCGGGCATGTTTGCCCGTGCATGGCTGCCCGCTGGTGAAAAAACAGCTGTTCCCATTCAGGTCCCTCTTACCGCCGTGGTGCGTCGCGCCGAAATGACCGGTCTCTATGTGCTGGATGCGCAGGGGCGCCCGTTGCTGCGTCAGGTGCGCCTGGGGAGAGTCATCAACGATCAGGTCGAGGTATTGAGCGGTCTTAACGCCAACGAGCAGGTGGCGCCCGATGCCCAGGCAGCCCTGACAACGGCGCACTGAGAGGCCACATGAGTAAACCCATGGGAATTTCCGGGCGCATTGCCTCATTCTTTCAGAGCGCCCAGATTACACCACTGCTGGCACTGGTTGCCTTCTTGCTGGGCGCATTTGCGGTGCTCGTGACACCTCGCGAGGAAGAGCCCCAGATCAACGTCACCATGGCCAATGTGCTGATTCCCTTTCCGGGCGCATCGGCGCGCGATGTGGAACAGATGGTGGCAGCGCCTGCAGAGCAGGTGCTTTCGCAGATCCAGGGTATCGAGCACGTGATGTCGGTGTCCCGACCGGGGTTTGCAGTCATCACCGTCCAGTACAAGGTGGGTGTGCCGCGTATCGAGGCGCTGGTGCGCCTGTACGATACCGTCAATGCCAATGCGGACTGGCTGCCCCATGGGCTGGGCGCATTGCAGCCCATCATCAAGCCCAAGGGCATCGACGACGTGCCCATCGTAACCCTCACCCTTTACAGCAAGGATCCACAAACTGGCGCCTACGATCTGGAACGGGTGGCCCACAGTATCGAATCGGATTTGAAACGCGTGCGGGGTACGCGCGAAGTGACGACCCTGGGCGGAACCGGGCGTGCGGTTCGAGTGGAGATCGACCCGGCGCGCCTCAACAGCACCGGAATCAGCCTCGCGCAACTGCGCGCCGCCTTGCAATCCGCCAACATGGGATTGCCCTTGGGCGACTTGTTGAAGCGTAACCAGGCCATCGCGCTGGAATCGGGCGACTATCTCAAGAATGCCCGCGACGTGAGCGAGCTGGTGGTAGGCGTGCAGGGTGGACGCCCGATCTACCTGCGTGAAGTGGCCCATGTGGAGAACGGGCCTCTCATTCCCAGCCGCTATGTATGGTACGGCGAACCTGGCAAGACGGGAGCCGCCGAATATCCGGCAGTCACGCTTGCCATTACCAAAAAACCTGGCGAAAACGCCATCGATGTGGCCAACGCCGTCATGCAGCGCGTGCAAACCCTGAAGAACACCGTCATTCCCGCAGACGTGCAGGTGGCCGAGACGCGCAATTACGGCGAAACGGCCAACGACAAGGCCAAAAAACTGATCCAGAAGCTTCTCTTTGCCACCGCTTCAGTGGTGGCTCTGGTCTTCATTGCGCTGGGTCGACGCGAAGCGGCCATCGTGGGTACTGCCGTGGTCTTGACCCTCACCGTCACGCTGTTTGCGTCCTGGGCCTGGGGCTTTACCCTCAATCGGGTATCGCTCTTCGCGCTGATCTTTTCCATCGGGATCCTGGTGGACGATGCCATCGTGGTGGTGGAAAACATTCACCGGCACCAGCAGCTGTTCCCGGGAAAATCCCTGCGCGAGATTATTCCAGGCGCGGTAGACGAGGTGGGTGGACCCACCATCCTGGCAACGCTCACCGTGATCGCGGCCCTGCTGCCCATGGCCTTCGTCACCGGGCTGATGGGGCCCTACATGAGCCCCATCCCCATCAATGCCAGCATGGGCATGTTGCTCTCGCTCACCATCGCCTTCGTGGTCACGCCCTGGCTGGCACGCCTGTGGATGAAGTCCTCCCACGCGGGTGGCCACGGCGAGAGCGCGGCACCCAGCGGCATGGCGGCGCGCATCACGCCCTGGTTTCAACGCATTTTCACTCCGCTGCTCGACGAGCACCGCGGCGCGCGCAACCGGCGTCTGATGGGCTTGGGCATCGCCGGCCTGATCATGCTGTCCATGCTGTTGCCGGCCACGGGGCTGGTACTTCTCAAGATGCTGCCCTTCGACAACAAGTCGGAATTCCAGGTGGTGGTGGACATGCCTGCTGGCACGCCTTTGGAGCAAACCGCCGCTGTGCTGCACGAGATGGGCGCCTTTCTTGCCACGGTGCCAGAAGTCACCGATTACCAGGCCTATGCCGGAACAGCCGCGCCCATCAATTTCAACGGCCTGGTGCGCCAGTATTACCTGCGTGCCGGCGGCGAGGTGGGTGACATCCAGGTCAATCTGGTGGACAAGCACCATCGCAAGGAGCAAAGCCACGCCATCGCAACCCGGGTGCGTCCGGCGCTGCAGACCATCGGCAAGCGCTTCGGGGCCAACGTCAAGGTGATCGAAGTGCCCCCCGGTCCTCCGGTGCTCTCACCCATCGTGGCTGAAATCTACGGACCCGATGCGGCAGGACGTCGTCAGGTGGCCAAGGCGGTGAGGGCGGTGTTCGAGAAGACGGCGGGCGTGGTGGACGTGGATGACAGCAGCATTGCCGAGGCTCCCAAAAAGATGCTGCGCGTGGACCGCCGCAAGGCGGCACTGCTCGGCATTTCGCAGCAGACCATCGCCACGACGCTGCAGACCGCGCTGTCAGGCGAAGCGGTGACCTGGCTGCATGACCAGACCAAGTATCCCGCTTCGGCCTGGGTGCAGCTGCCAGGCCACTTGCAGGGTGATCTCAATGCCCTGCTGCAATTGGGTGTGCGCGGCGCGCAGGGGCAACTCGTTCCGCTGCGCGAGCTGGTGACCCTGTCCGACACGGTGCGCGAGCAGCCGGTGTACCACAAGGATTTGCTGCCAGTAAATTTCGTGGTGGGTGACATGGCAGGCAAGGTGGACAGCCCGCTCTACGGCATGTTTGCCATGCGCCATGACATCACCGCCATCAAGACCCCTGGCGGGGGCACGCTCACTGATTATTTCATCAGCCAACCGGAAGACCCCTACCGCGGATACTCGCTCAAGTGGGACGGAGAATGGCAGGTTACCTACGAGACCTTTCGCGACATGGGGGCGGCCTATGCGGTGGGCCTCGTGCTGATCTATCTGCTGGTGGTGGCGCAGTTCGGTTCCTACCTGACCCCGCTCATCATCATGGCGCCCATTCCGCTGACCATCATCGGGGTCATGCCCGGGCATGCGCTGCTAGGCTCGCAATACACTGCCACCAGCATGATCGGCATGATCGCCCTGGCCGGGATCATCGTGCGCAACTCCATCCTGCTGGTGGATTTCATCAACCTTCAGGTCAGGCAGGGCGTTCCGTTCAAGGAAGCCATCGTGCATTCGGCCATCACTCGCGCCCAGCCCATCGTACTGACGGGGCTCGCGGCCATGCTGGGCGCCTTCTTCATCCTGGACGATCCCATTTTCAACGGCCTGGCCATCTCGCTGATCTTTGGCATTTTCGTCTCCACCCTGCTGACCTTGGTGGTGATTCCCACCCTGTATTACGCGGCCTATCGACGCCGATATTCGTCCAATCAACCTTCACAAGGAGAACCATCATGAAATCCTGGCAACTGGTGCGTGTTATCGCGGGGTCCTTTATACTGATTTCTCTCGCCTTTGGCGTGCCGGGTAGCCCCCTGTTCCTCAGCCAGTGGTGGCTGGCCTTTACGGCATTCATCGGCCTCAATTTGCTGCAAAGCGGCCTTACTCACTGGTGTCTGATGGAAACTCTGTTGCGCAAATTGGGTTTGCCTGCCGGATGCTGATGACCATGGTCAAACGCAAGGCGTCCCTGATCTCACGGTGGCTTCTGCTGGCTGCCGTGGGGGCATTGCCCGCATCGTTTGCGCAGGCTGCCGATCTCATGCAGGCCTGGCAGGCCGCGCAGCAACACGACCTGGATTATGTGGCGGCCGAGACGGCACATGAGGCAGGGCAGGCGCGGCGTGATCAATCCAATGCGTTGTGGCGACCCACCTTGCAGGCCACTGGAACCACCGGTCGTATGACCAACGACACCCAGACCCAGGGCGCACAGTTTTATGCGCCGGGTTTTCCTCTCACCAACAATGCGGTATTCAACACATCCATCAACAACGGCACGCTGGATCGCTGGGCACTCTCGGCGCGCCAGCCCCTCATCAACCGTGAGCGCCTGGCCCAAAGTCGGCAGTTGGACATCAATGCTGAGGTGTCCGAGCTGGAATGGCAAAACGCCCGTCAGGAACTGATGCTGCATACCGCGCAACGGTACTTTGACGTGGCCATGGCACAGGAGGCGCTCCGGGTGGCGCGCCGTCAGGAGCAGTCCGTTGAGAAGGCCCTGGGCGAAGTCAAGGCGCGTTACCAGATGGGTGATGTGCCCATTACCGACACGCACGAAGCAGCAGCCCGGATGGAAGCCATTCGCGCCCAGATACTGGCTGCAGAAACAGATTTGCAACTCAAGCAGGCGGCCTTGTCCGATGCCACGGGCCTGCCCATGGACAGGATCGAGGCACTGCAACCCACCAAGGGCGATTTGCCTTTGCCAGGCGCTTCGCTTGAGCAGTGGACCAGCGATGCGTCTGCCGGCAACCCTGGATTGCGCACGCAATTATTGCGGGTGGATGTGGCGCGTGAAGAATCGGCGCGCTATAGCGCCCTGGCATCCCCTTCGCTTGACCTGGTGGGCGAGGTGACCCGCGATCATCTGTCAGGCAGTGGAGATTATGGTGCCGCCAACAACGTCATGCATACCACGCTGGTGGGCTTGCAACTCACCATTCCCATCTATACAGGGGGCATGCGCAGTGCGCGCCACGACGAGACGCAACGCCTGGCAGACAAGGCGCTCACCGATTCTGATCGAGCCCGTCAACAAGTGGCCCTGCAAACCCGGGCGGCCTGGTTGGGTCTTACGGCCGGGGCGGGCCGCGTCAATGCGCTGGCGGCGGCCCTGAAAGCCAGCCAGTCGCGTCTGGACGCCACCCGGTTGGGCCATAAGATGGGCGACCGCAGCACCCTTGATCTGCTCAACGCTGAAAGCGATGCGGCCAATGCGCGTCTGACCTGGTTGCAGGCGCGCGTGGCAGTCGTGATGAATCGGCTGCAGCTTGCCGCCCTGGCCGGTAAACTGGAAGAAACGCAATTGCGTGACATCAACCTGCTCCTGGAACCGGCGGTTGATGAGGTAAACCCACCCAGCAGCAAACCATAACGGAGGATAAGGATCATGGCTCATATCGTCATACTTGGAGCAGGAACGGGTGGCATGCCCGCAGCCTATGAACTGCGTCAAAAGCTGGATTCGTCCCATCGAATTACAGTGGTCAATGCGGTGGACTATTTTCAGTTTGTTCCGTCAAATCCCTGGCTGGCCGTGGGCTGGCGTACACGGGAAGCCATTACCTTTCCCATTCGGCCCTATCTTGCCAAAAAGGGTATCAACTTCGTGGCCCAGCCGGTTAGCCGCATCGATGCGGAAGGCAACGCGTTGGATTTTGCCGACGGTAGCCGCGTCACCTACGACTATCTTGTCATTGCCACGGGTCCCAAGCTGGCCTTCGAGGAAGTGGCGGGAGGGGGGCCCACGGGGCATACCCATTCCATTTGCACCGTGGACCATGCCGAGCAGACATACCAGGCCTACCAGGAACTGCTGCATGAGCCAGGCCCCGTCATCATCGGCGCATTTCCGGCGGCCTCTTGTTTTGGCCCGGCCTATGAATTTTCCTTCATCGTCAATCGCGATCTGCGCAACCGCAAGATTCGCAACAAGATTCCCATGACCTACGTCACCAGCGAGCCTTATATCGGACACTTGGGGCTTGGCGGGGTGGGGGATTCCAAGTCCATGCTGGAAAGCGAGTTTCGCAACAACGACATCAAGTGGATCACCAATGCCAAGGTCACCAAGGTGGAACCGGGCAAGATGTTCGTCACCGAACTCGACGACCTTGGCAACGTCAAGAAAGAGCATGAACTGCCCTTCAAATTCAGCATGATGCTGCCCGCCTTCAAGGGCGTGGATCCGGTCGCTGCGGTGGAAGGCCTGTGCAATCCGCGCGGATTCGTAATCGTGGACGAATATCAGCGCAGCAAGAAGTTCCGTAACATCTTCTCGGCTGGCGTCTGCGTGGCCATTCCTCCGGTGGAAACCACGCCGGTGGCCACGGGCACCCCAAAAACTGGCTACATGATCGAGTCCATGGTCACGGCCATCGTCCATAACATCTGGGCCGACATCAACAACCAGCCTGCAGACAGCAAGGGTACCTGGAACGCATTCTGCCTGGCTGACATGGGCAATACCGGTGCCGCCTTCGTCGCGCTGCCGCAGATTCCGCCTCGCAACGTCAACTGGTTCAAGAAAGCGCGCTGGGTCCATTGGGCCAAGGTCGCCTTCGAGAAATATTTCATCTACAAAATGAAGCAGGGTCATTCCGAACCCATCTACGAAAAGCATGTGCTGCGCTGGATGGGAATTGAACGCCTGCAGGAAAAACGCTAAGGGAGCATCGATTCATGGGGTTGTTTTCACATTTCATGGCGGCAGTCAGCAACAAGGACTCCGCCGAACTTCCGGCCAACGCCCGGTTGATTGACGTGCGTTCTCACGCAGAGTTCGTTACGGGCCATGTGGACGGGGCCTTCAATCTGCCGCTTGATCGTTTCAATCACGAAATCCAGCGCGTGGTGCCCGACAAGGCAACTCCAGTCATTCTGTATTGCCGTTCCGGAGCGCGCTCCGGCCATGCGCTGTCTGTCATGCGCCAGCTGGGCTACCAGCAGGCCTTCAACGGCGGCAGCGTGGGGGCGCTTGCCATGCGGCTTTCCAGGGATATCCGGCGCGGTACCTGAGATCATGCTACGGCGAATGTTTCATTCGAAACTGACGCGCGAACTCACCTTCGTGGTGATCCTGAAGGTGTTGTTACTCGCGATGATCTGGTGGGGCTTTGTACGCGGCCACCGGGTTTCTGTGGATGAGGCCGGAATGGCGGCAGCATTGCGGCTTAACGAGACTCAATCTGTAAACTCCGGAGGTGATCATCATGATCAGTGAACAGCTGGTGGATCTGTCGCGACTGCAGTTTGCCGTGACGGCCCTGTACCATTTCCTGTTTGTCCCCCTGACGCTTGGTATGGTCTGGATTCTCGTGGTCATGGAAAGCGTCTATGTCATGACCGGTAAGGCGGTCTACAAGGACATGACCCGCTTCTGGGGCAAGCTTTTCGGCATCAACTTTGCCCTCGGGGTGACCACGGGCATCACCATGGAATTCCAGTTTGGCACCAACTGGGCTTACTACTCACACTATGTGGGCGACATCTTCGGTGCCCCGCTTGCCATCGAAGGGCTGATGGCTTTCTTCCTGGAATCCACTTTCATCGGCCTGTTTTTCTTTGGCTGGGATCGACTGTCCCGGCCCAAGCACCTGATGGTCACGCTAATGATGGCGGTGGGCACCAACCTGTCGGCCCTGTGGATTCTGATTGCCAACGGCTGGATGCAAAACCCCGTGGGAGCAGAGTTCAACTACACCACCATGCGCATGGAACTGGTGGATTTTGGCGCCATGCTGCTCAATCCGGACGCCCAGGCCAAGTTTGTCCACACCGTATCCGCGGGTTATGTGACGGCCTCCACCTTCGTGCTGTCACTTTCCGCCTGGTACCTCCTGAAGGGCCAGGATGTCGAGTTTGCCAAGCGCAGTTTCCGCGTGGCCTCCGCCTTCGGGCTGGCTTCCGTGCTGTCGGTTATCGTGCTGGGTGACGAGTCGGGATACACCGTGGGCGAGGCGCAACAAACCAAGCTTGCTGCCATGGAAGCCATGTGGGAGACGGAACCCGCACCGGCCTCCTTCAACCTGATAGCCAGCCCCAATGAAGCTGCGGGCAGGAACAATTGGGCAGTGGAAATTCCCTGGGTCATGGGGCTGATCGGCACGCGTTCCACCACGCGCGAAATCCCCGGCATCCACCAGATCAAGGAGAAAAATCGCACTCGCATCCTGTCCGGGATGGAGGCCGTTCAGTCGCTCGAACGACTGCGCAAAGATCCCCAGGATGCCGTCGCCAAGACGAGCTTTGAAGCGCATAAGGCCGACCTGGGCTTTGGCCTCCTGCTCAAAAAATACGTGACCAGGATGGACGAGGTCACTCCCATCATCCTGCAGAAGGCCGTGGATGATACCGTGCCGCGCGTGGCTCCCATGTTCTGGAGCTTCCGCCTGATGGTGGGGTTGGGCGCCTTGTTGCTGGGGTTGTTCGTCACCGCCTTCATCGGCACCTTGCGTTCTCGTTGCGAGGACATGCGCTGGCTGCTCAAGTGGGCCCTGTGGATGTTGCCGGCCCCCTGGCTGGCCTGCGAGTTGGGCTGGTTCGTGGCGGAATATGGTCGTCAGCCCTGGACCATTTACGGGGTTTTGCCCACGCATCTGTCGGTGTCCACGCTGACCCCGGGAAGCTTGTACGGATCGCTGGCAGGGTTCGTGGGGTTTTACACGCTGCTGTTGGTGGTGGAAATGTATCTGATGGTCAAGTTTGCACGGCTGGGTCCAGGCAGTTTAGGAACGGGCCGCTATCTCAACGAACCGGCAACGACCCACTAGGCCGCTGCATAACCTGACGAGGAAAGCGATCATGCTGGATTATCCAACACTCAAGATCATCTGGTGGCTCCTGGTAGGCGTATTGCTGGTGGGATTTGCAATCATGGACGGCCACGACATGGGGGTGGGCACCTTGCTGCCCTTTGTGGGACGTAACGACGTGGAACGGCGGGTGGTCATCAACACGGTGGGCCCGCACTGGGACGGCAACCAGGTCTGGTTCATCACGGGTGGTGGCGCCATTTTTGCGGCCTGGCCGCTGGTGTATGCCACGGCCTTTTCAGGATTCTACTGGGCCATGCTGGCTGTGTTGTGGGCGCTGTTTTTCAGGCCCGTGGGTTTTGACTATCGCAGCAAAATTCACGATGCCACTTGGCGCAGTACCTGGGACTGGGGCCTGTTCATCGGTGGGGCCGTGCCGCCGCTGATTTTTGGCGTGGCTTTTGGCAACCTGCTGCAAGGGGTACCCTTCGGGTTCGACGACAATCTGGTCTCCACCTACACCGGTTCGTTCTGGCAACTGCTCAACCCCTTTGCATTGCTGGCGGGGGTGGTCAGTTCTGCCATGATCACCTTTCACGGGGCCGTGTATCTGGCCCACCGCACCGAAGGGGTCATTCAGCAGCGTGCCCAACGGGCTGCACTATGGGCCGGTATCCTGATGCTGGTGGCATTTAGCGCTGCAGGGTTGTGGCTTGCCAAGGGCATTCCGGGCTACGTCATCACCTCGCTGGTGGACCCTGCGGCCTTGTCCAATCCCTTGGCCAAGACCGTGGCACGCGAGGGCGGCGCATGGTTCGCCAACTACCACAAGGCGCCGCTGACCATGGCGGTGCCGGCCCTGGCCTATGTGGGGGGCCTGCTGGCCATGGCGCTGTTGTCCCACGGCCGCACCGGCTGGGCTTTCGTGGCTTCATCAGTGGCGATTTCGGGCATCATAGGCACCGCCGGAGTCGCCATGTTTCCGTTCGTCATGCCGTCCTCCTCCATGCCCAACGCCAGCCTGACGGTGTGGGACAGCGTGTCGAGCCGGGGCACGCTGGGCATCATGCTGGTGGCCACCCTGATCTTCATGCCCCTCATCATCTTCTACACCGCGTGGGCCTACCGGGTCATGGCGGGCAAGGTTACGGCAGCCTATGTGCAAAAAAACGATCATTCGGCCTATTGAGACCAACCTAGTCAGAAGGAGCGCGAGATGTGGTACTTTTCTTGGGTGTTAGGAATTGGGTTTGCCGTGTTGTTGGCGATCCTCAATGCCATGTGGGGTGAAAACCAGGCTGCACGGACACAAAACGGACAGACTGACAACGATTGATAACTCTGGAGAGCGCATCATGGAAAAAAACGTGGGCAGCATCGATCGGGTACTGCGTGTGATGGTGGGAGCGGCACTCATGGCCGCGGCGGCAACGGGAAAGATTGGCGGATGGGGCTGGATTGGCGTGCTGCCCCTGCTGACGGGGTTATTTGGCTTTTGCGGCGCCTACAAGCTGTTCGGGCTCTCCACCTGCCCGCTCAAGAAGTCCTGAGTCGTTTACACAAAGCGGGCGATGAAGGCCCGCTCCAGTCCCGCTGGCAGTGGCATGCATACTTCATGGCCGCTGCCAGGGGCCACTTTCACAGGAGTGCCTTCCCGATTCAAAAGCGTCTCCAGGCGGATTTCCAGGTTTCCGCCAGGATGGATCACCTCGAGGCGGTCGCCTAGGCCGAAACGGTTTTTGACGGCGATGCGGGCCATGCCATCGGCCTCATAGCCCAGCACGTCACCCACATACAGACTGCGTTCCGATTCAGAATGGCCGCGCAGGTAATTCTGATAATCCTGATCGGGATGGCGCTCGTAAAATCCTGCTGTGTAGCCTCGATTGGCAAGTCCCTCGAGTGCGCCCAACAGGCGTGGATCCAGCGGCCTGCCGGCGACGGCGTCGTCGATGGCCTGGCGATAGGACTGGCAGGTGCGCGCCACATAATAGGCCGACTTGGTACGACCCTCGATCTTGAGGGAGTCCACCCCCATGGCCACCAATTGCTGCACATGCTCGATGGCGCGCAGGTCTTTTGAATTGAGGATATAGGTGCCGTGCTCGTCTTCCTCGATGGGCATGAGCTGTCCGGGGCGCATCGCCTCTTCCAGAAGGTAAACATCCCCAGTGGCGTTTTCTCTCGCCGGTTTGAGCTTGTAGTCCCAGCGGCATGAATTGGTACAGGTGCCCTGATTGGGGTCGCGATGATTGAAATAGCCTGATAGCAGACAACGGCCGGAATAAGCGATGCACAGGGCACCGTGGACAAACACCTCCAGTTCCATCTCTGGACATTCTTGGCGAATCTCGGCGACCTCATTGAGCGACAGCTCGCGCGACAGGATGACGCGCGAAATCCCCATCTGCTTCCAGAAGCGGATGGCGGCATAGTTGACGGTATTGGCCTGGACCGACAGATGAATCGGCATGTCCGGCCAGGTTTCCCGCACCATCATGATCAACCCGGGGTCGGCCATGATCAGGGCATCAGGCTGGAGTGCCACCACCGGCGCCATGTCGGCAAGATAGGTTCTGACCTTGGCGTTATGGGGCAGGATGTTGCTGACCAGGTAAAATTGTTTGCCAAGCGCGTGCGCGCGCGCGATTCCTGTCGCCAGATTATCAAGCTTGCCGAAATCGTTGTTGCGCACGCGCAGGCTATAACGCGGCTGTCCTGCATAGATGGCGTCGGCGCCAAAGCGAAAAGCGGTCTCCAGCATTTCCAGCGAGCCCACGGGGGCAAGCAGTTCAGTGTGGCGTGCGTCAGTGGCCATGGGTCAGGTAGGTCATGAGTTGCTGAGGTTGGTCAATGGAGCCCAGGGCGTGCCACTCTTCCGGTGGGCGGCCTGCCCCGAGGTAGCCATAGCGGGCAATCACGCCGCCCATCCCGGCGGCCTGGGCCGCCTGCATGTCACGCTCGTCGTCCCCCACATAGATCACGCGCTCAGGGATGAGTTCCATTTCGCGTGCAGCGCCCAACAGGGGGTCGGGGTAGGGCTTGGGTTTGGCGTAGGTATCTCCGCTGACCACGCAGGCGGCGCGCTCGGCAAGACCCAATTGGGCCACCAGGGGGTCCGTGAAACGGGAGAGCTTGTTGGTGACGATGCCCCAGGGCAAGCCGCAGTTCTCGAGATCGGCCAGCAATTGCGGGATGCCGTCGAACAGCACCGTGTGGCGGCACAGGTTTTCCCGGTAAAGCTGCAGGAACTCGTCCCGCAGTTCCTCGAAATAGGGGTCGCCTGGCTGTATGCCAAAGCCCACGTCAAGCAGCCCACGCGCGCCCTGGGAGGCGCGCGGGCGGATGCGTTCCAGCGTCACCGGGTCGCGCCCATATCGCAGGAGCAGGGTATTGAGGGCATACCCAAGATCAGGAGCGGTATCCGCCAGGGTGCCGTCAAGGTCAAACAAAACGCCCTGGATCACGTCGGCTGGCAGCGCACCAGGTAGTTGACGCTGGTGTCCTGTCCCAAGGTGTAGGTTTTAAGCAGCGGGTTATAGCTCATGCCCTTGAGGGCCTTCACCTGCAGGCCGGCTCCGCGCGCCAGGTGAGCCAGTTCGGAGGGTTTGATGAAACGGCCATATTCATGGGTGCCGCGAGGCAGCAGTTTCAGAATGTATTCCGCGCCGATGATGGCCATGGCATAGGATTTGAGATTGCGATTGAGGGTGGAAAAAAACACCTGACCACCGGGTTTGAGGAGGATGGCGCAGGCCTTGATGGTGCTGGCAGGGTCGGGCACATGCTCCAGGAGTTCCATGCAGGTCACTACGTCGAAACTGGCCGGGTGCTCAGTTGCCATCGCCTCGGCGCTGACCAGGCGGTAATCCACCTGGAGGCCGCTTTCCAGCAAGTGCAGCTGCGCTACGCTGAGCGATTTCTCTGCGAGGTCAATGCCCGTGACGAGCGCACCCTGGCGCGCCATGGCTTCGGCGAGAATGCCGCCGCCACAGCCCACGTCCAGAACCCGTTTGCCCTTCAGCCCCACGGAGTCATCAATCCACTCCAGGCGGAGTGGATTGATGTCGTGCAACGGTTTGAACTCGCTGTTGGGATCCCACCAGCGATGGGCCAGGGCGCTGAACTTGGCAAGTTCAGCCGGATCCTGGTTACTCTTTGTCAAACCAGATGTCCGCGCGGCGGTTCTTGGCGCGACCTTCCTTGGTCTTGTTGCTGGCCACCGGATCGAGCTCGCCATGTCCTTCGGTGTGGATCTTGGCAGCTGGAACACCCTTGCTGACCAGATAATCCTTGACGGCGTTGGCACGTCGCTCTGAGAGTTTCTGGTTGTAAGCTTTCGTACCGATGGAGTCGGTGTTGCCGACCACCTTGATGCTGGCAATCCCGACCGCGCCACCTTCAAACCGGGTGCGCTTCAGTTCACGGTCAATGGCCGCCTTACCTTCCGGCTTCACCACGGATTTGTCAAAGTCGAACAGGGCATCGGCCGAGAGGGTGATGTCCGGGGCCCGGACCACGGGTGCCGGGGCGGGCTCGGCCTTGGCGACCGGAGCGGGCGCGGGCGGGGGCGGGGGCAGCGGGGCGGGTTGGGCTACGACGGGTGCGGCCTGGCCGCACTCGGTGGTGGGTTGTGTGGAGACGTTATTGGTACCTGTTCCCCAGCATTCTCCATAATTGTTGTAGACCACCGTGCCGTTGCCGGAATGGACGATGGCGGGGTAAGTCAGGTCTGCAGCCAGGACGGCGGAGGAAAACGCCAAGCTGGAAATCGCCAGTCCCAGGCTCAGGGCCGCGGTGGATTGTTTTTGGTTCTTGTTGGGCTCAAGGGGCTTCATGTTTTTTCTCCTTACGAGGGTAACTGTCAAGGTCGGGGCAGGTTGCAAACGCTGCTTGGAGTCTGATTATAAAGGATTATGAAACGCTCTGGTTGTGTTAAGATTTCGTGATTTGATTCTTCATCAATCGGCTATTCGCTGCAGCGTAACCTATGACCCTATTCGCCAAGGAAACACTCCCCGTCAGTCTTGAAGACGAAATGCGTCGTTCCTACCTGGAATACGCCATGAGCGTCATCGTGGGACGTGCCCTGCCAGACGTTCGCGACGGTTTGAAGCCCGTGCACAGGCGTGTGCTGTATGCCATGCATGAACTGTCCAACGACTACAACAAACCCTACAAGAAGTCGGCGCGTATCGTCGGTGACGTCATCGGTAAATACCACCCCCATGGCGACACGGCGGTTTATGACGCCATCGTGCGCATGGCACAGGATTTTTCGCTGCGCTATCCTCTGGTGGACGGGCAGGGTAACTTCGGCTCGGTGGATGGCGACAATGCGGCAGCCATGCGTTATACCGAAATCCGCATGGCGCGCATCACCCACGAGCTTTTGGCTGACATCGATCGCGACACCGTAGATTTTGGTCCCAACTACGACGGATCGGAAAGCGAACCGCTGATCCTGCCGGCCAGGTTTCCCAATCTGCTGGTTAACGGTTCATCGGGTATCGCCGTAGGCATGGCCACCAACATTCCGCCCCATAACCTGGGGGAAGTGGTGGGCGCCTGCCTGGCGGTGCTGGCCAATCCGGACATCGACATTGAAGACCTGATTGCCATCATGCCGGCCCCCGACTTTCCCACGCGTGGGATCATCTATGAAGTTAATTCGCGGGGCGAAGGATATCTCACCGGACGTGGCCGGGTGCTGATGCGTTCGCGCACGCATGTGGAAGACGTGGACAAGGCAGGGGGACGCCAGGCCATCATCGTGGATGAGCTGCCCTACCAGGTCAACAAGGCCAACCTCATCATCAAGATTGCCGAACTGATACGCGAAAAACGCATTGAGGGGATTTCCGATCTGCGCGATGAGTCAGACAAGTCCGGCATGCGCATCGTCATCGAGTTGAAGCGCGGTGAACTGCCCGAGGCGGTGCTCAACAACCTGTTCAAGCAGACACAGTTGCAGGATTCCTTCGGGATGAACATGGTGGCGTTGGTGGATAACCAGCCGCGCCTGCTCAATCTCAAGCAGTTTCTTGAAGCCTTCCTGCGTCACCGGCGCGAGGTCATCACGCGGCGGACCGTTTTTGACCTTGGCAAGGCGCGTGATCGCGCCCACATCCTCGAGGGACTTGCGGTCGCCCTGTCCAACGTGGATGAAATCATTGCCCTGATCAAGGCCTCTGCGACGCGTAGCGTGGCGCGCGATGCCCTGATGGAACGGGTATGGGATTCGCCACTGGTGCGCGAGATGTTGTCCCGTTCTCCTGAAAACGCGTCTCGTCCCGCCGGGCTCCCTGCGGAGTATGGCTTGCATCCGGATGGGTATCGCCTGTCCGAAACCCAGGCCGTGGCGATTCTCGAGATGCAATTGCAGCGCCTCACCGGGCTCGAGCAGGAAAAGATCCGTGACGAATACCGCGAGGTGATGGAACGTATTGCCGATCTGCTCGACATCCTGGCCCATCCTGAGCGCATCTCCCGCATCATTGCCGAGGAGCTCACGACCATCAAGGAAACTTTCGGCGACGCCCGTCGCAGCGAAATCGTGGTTAATGCGGAGGACATCGATTACGAGGACCTCATCACGCCGGCCGAGATGGTGGTGACACTGTCTCATGGCGGCTACATCAAGGCGCAGCCCGTGGGTGATTATCGTGCCCAGCGCCGCGGCGGGCGCGGCAGGCAGGCTGCTGCCACCAAGGAGGATGATTTCATTGACCGCCTGTTCGTGGCCAACACCCACGACCATATTCTGTGCTTCTCCAGTCTGGGACGTGTGTACTGGTTGCGTGTATTCAATGTGCCGGCGGGCAGCAGCACCAGTCGTGGCAAGCCCATAGTCAACCTGATGCAACTGGAGGAAGGGGAGAAGATCAACGCAATCCTGCCGGTCAAGGAATTCGACGAGCAGCATTTTGTGTTCATGGCCACCGCGCTTGGTACGGTCAAGAAAACCCCGCTCACTGATTTCTCGCGTCCCCGCGCCGCTGGCATCATCGCCGTGGACCTTGACCCGGATGATTATCTGGTGGGTGTGGCCATTACCGACGGAAAGCACGATGTGATGTTGTTTTCTGACGAAGGCAAGGCGGTGCGATTTGCCGAGGAAGATGTGCGTCCCATGGGCCGTACGGCGCGCGGCGTGCGAGGCATGCGCCTACCGGAGGGACAGCGCGTCATTGCCATGCTGGTTGCCGAGAATGAGACCCAGTCGGTGCTGACGGCTACCGAGAACGGATTTGGCAAGCGCACGCCCATCTCCGAATACACGCGCCACGGTCGTGGTGGACAGGGCATGATTGCCATCCAGACTTCGGTGCGTAATGGTCGTGTAGTCAGTGCTGCGCTCGTCAATTCTGACGATGAACTGATGCTGATTACCACGGGCGGCGTGTTGATCCGTACGCGCGTTCAGGAAATCCGGGAAATGAGCCGGGCCACCCAGGGCGTAACCTTGATCGCCCTCGACGGAGGCGAAAAGCTGGTGTCCCTTAGTCGCATCGACGAATCGGCGTCCGAATCCGAGCCGGAACCGGATTCGGAACCTGGCAGCGCGGAGGCCTGATTTGTGAGGAGCTTCAATTTTTCGGCGGGGCCCGCCACGCTCCCCACGGAAGTCATTACCCAGGTGCAGGAAGAACTGCCGGACTGGCGCGGTACGGGCATGTCTGTCATGGAACTGAGCCACCGCAGTCCGGAGTTTGCGGGCATCCTATCCGAAACCGAACTGGATCTGCGCGACCTGCTCGCCATTCCGGAACATTATCGGGTGGTGTTCTGTCAGGAAGGGGCCAGCGCGCACTGGGACATGATTCCGCTCAACCTGCTGCAAGGCAACACCCGCGCTGATTACATCGAAACAGGTTATTGGTCTTATCGGGCCATCGAGGAAGGGCGGCGATACTGCAACGTCAATATCGCGGCCTCCAACCGTGTGGACCAATTTTGCGCCATTCCGGACCAAAGCGAGTGGCGGCTTGATCCCAAAGCGGCCTATGTGCATTACTGTTCCAATGAAACCATCGACGGCCTGGAGTTTTTCTGGGTGCCCGAAGTGGGCAAGGTGCCGCTTGTGGTGGATATGTCCTCCCACTTCCTCTCGCGCCCCATGGACATTTCGAAGTTTGGCCTGGTGTATGCCGGGGCACAGAAGAACATCGGGCCCGCAGGGCTGAGCCTTGCCATCATTCGTGATGACCTGCTCAAGCCATCGGCCCCGGGAACACCGTTCCTGATGGATTACCACAGCCAGGTGCACGCACATTCCATGCTCAATACGCCGCCCACCTTCACCATCTGGGTGGCCGGGCTGGTGTTCAAGTGGATCAAGCGGCAGGGAGGCCTCGCGGCCATGGAACGAATCAATATCGAAAAATCCCGACTGTTGTATGATTTTCTGGATGGCAGCGAGTTTTACCGTTCGCAGGTCAAGCATCTGGATCGTTCACGCATGAATGTGCCATTCCACCTGCGTGAGCCTTCTCTGGACGAGGTCTTTTTGAAGGAAGCCGACTCGCACGGGTTGCATCAGTTGCGCGGGCACCGTGTGGTGGGTGGAATGCGTGCGTCCATCTACAATGCGATGACTATGGAAGGCGTGAAAGCGCTGGTCTTGTTCATGGCAGATTTCGAGCGTCGATATGGCTGATTCAAAACCGGAAGTGTCGCTGCAGTCTCTGCGGGAGAAGATTGACCAGATTGATCTGGACGTGCTGCGCCTGCTTAACGCGCGCGCGGAGGCCGCAGGCGAGATCGGTAAACTCAAGACCGGTGTGCTCTACCGCCCCGAACGCGAAGCCCAGGTGCTGCGTCGCGTGCGGGAACTCAATCCCGGCCCGTTGGGAGCGGATACCGTGGCCTTCCTGTTTCGCGAAATCATGTCTGCCTGCCTTGCCTACGAACGACCCATCACGGTAGCCTGTCTTGGCCCGTCGGGAACCTACTCCGAGGCTGCGGCCGTCCGTCAGTTTGGACATGCCGCAAAAATTCTGACCTGCAGCACGCTCGACGATGTCGTGCGTGCTGCGGAAACTGGCAGGGCCGATTTTGCCGTGGTACCCGTGGAAAACTCCACTGAGGGCGCGGTTGGCCGCACGCTGGACCTGATGATCGAAACGCCTCTCAAGGTTTGCGGCGAAATCCAGTTGCGCATTCGTCATCAGCTGCTGGCAGCGCCTGAACTGACGGCATTGAAGGATGTGGTGCGTGTATTTTCCCATGGTCAGTCGCTGGGGCAATGCCAGCATTGGCTCAATGCCAATTTGTCCCAGGCCGAACGGATTGCGGTGGGCAGCAATGCCGAGGCGGCGCGCCTTGCAGCGGAGCAAACGGGGTCAGCCGCCATTGCGGGGGAGCTTGCAGGCGAGCGCTACGGACTTCGCGTGCTTCAAGCCAACATCGAGGACGAGCCCACCAATACCACGCGTTTCCTGGTGTTGGGGCCTGAACTCCCCGGACCCTCCGGGCGCGACAAGACATCCCTGGTGCTTGCAGCGCGCAATCGGCCTGGGGCCATTCATGAACTCCTGACGCCACTGGCCACCTGCGGAGTCAGCATGACGCGTCTGGAATCGCGCCCGTCGCGCACGGCGCTGTGGGAATACGTTTTTTTCGTGGATGTGGAAGGGCACCAGCAGGAACCTGCCGTGGCCACAGCCATCCGCGCCATTGAAGAAAAGGCCCTGTTCAGCAAGATTCTTGGTTCCTATCCGGTAGCCGCCCTATGATAGATCTGTGTGACCTCACGCCGTCCTATATCCGGGACATCGCGCCGTATCAACCGGGTAAGCCCATCGGCGAACTGAAACGAGAGCTTGGCTTGAATCAGATCATCAAGCTTGCCTCCAACGAAAACCCGCTGGGCCCCAGCCCCAAGGCGCTGTCGGCCATCGAGGCCGCCCTGCCGGAGCTGGCCCTTTACCCCGATGGAAACGGCTTTGAACTCAAGTCCGCGCTGGCAGCACGATTCGCTGTGGCGCGCGAAGGGATCGTGTTGGGCAACGGCTCCAATGATGTGCTGGAACTCGTGGCGCGCGCTTTTCTGGGACGCGGTACTTCGGCCGTTTATTCACAGCATGCGTTTGCTGTTTACCCATTGGTGACGCAGGCCGTTGGGGCTGAACGCATCGAGGTTCCGGCGCTTGATTTTGCTCATGACCTTGAGGCCATGATTGCAGCCATTCGCTCTGACACCCGCGTGTTATTCGTGGCCAATCCCAATAATCCTACGGGTACCCTGATTCCCGGGCCGAATCTGCATGAAGCGTTAAGACGCGTGCCGCACCATGTATTGATCGTGCTGGATGAGGCCTACACGGAGTACCTTCAGCCCGATCAACGCTACGATGCGGTGTCCTGGCTTGGCGAGATACCCAACCTCCTGATTTCGCGCACCTTCTCCAAGGCTTACGGTCTTGCCGGTTTGCGCGTGGGGTTCGGCCTTGCACGCGCCGGAATCATTGACCTGCTCAACCGGGTACGCCAGCCCTTCAACGTCAGCAGCCTCGCACTGGTGGCGGCAGAGGCTGCCCTGGGTGATGGTGAATTTCTGGAGCGCACCCGCGCGCTCAATGCCGCAGGGATGGTGCAGTTGACCTCAGGCTTTCGCCAGCTGGGATTGCCGTTCATTCCCTCTTTTGGCAATTTCGTTGCGGTCAGGGTGGGGGACAGTGCGCGCATTTACCAGTCCCTGTTGCGGCGCGGAGTCATCGTGCGTCCGGTGGCTGCCTACCAGATGCCGCTTTATCTGCGTGTTTCGGTGGGGCTTGCGGAAGAAAACGCGGAATTTCTCGCTGCCCTGGAGGCCAGCCTCGACGAGGCGGCTTAAGTCGTGGCCGAACCCTTCCAGAAACATCCGCGCCGGCTTGCCGTCATCGGTGTCGGCCTCATCGGGGGCTCCTTTGCCCTTGCCCTGCGCGAGGCCGCGCATGAGGTGCATATCGTGGGCTATGACCGCGATGAAATCAATCTTGCCGCAGCCAGGCATCTCGGTGTCATCAATGGTGTTGCGCACGATGCGGCGACAGCGGTGCGCGATGCGGATATGGTCATGATTGCGGTGCCGGTGGGCCAATTCGAGGAGGTTCTGCGGGAGATTGCCCCAGCCCTGAGCGCCTCTGCCGTCGTTACGGACGTTGGTAGCACCAAGGGCTCCGTGGTGCGCGCGGCACAGGCCATTCTGGGCCCGGCCTTCGAGCGCTTTGTGCCGGGACATCCGATTGCGGGGGCCGAGCATAGCGGCGTGCGCGCTGCGCATGCAGACCTGTTTCGCGATCGGTCGGTGGTGTTGACTCCGGTAGAAGGGGGACACGAACTGCCGCGCGAGATCATGCGCAAATGCTGGGAAGCCTGCGGAGCGCGCGTGGAAGAAATGACCGTGGCCCGCCACGACGCCATTTTCGGGGTGGTCAGCCACCTGCCGCACCTGCTCAGTTTTGCTCTGGTGTACGACATCGCAACCCGTGTCGACGCGGACACTTTTTTTCGTTTTGCGGCTAGCGGTTTTCGCGACTTCACCCGCATTGCCGCGAGCAGCCCGGAAATGTGGCGCGATATCGGCCTTGCCAACCGCGATGTGCTGTTGCTGGAAATTGCGCGCTACCGCGAACACCTGGATCGATTGAGCCAATTGCTGACCCAGCAGGACGGCGCAGCACTGGAAGAGTTTTTCCGGGTCGCACGCGAAGCGCGTCGTGGTTGGACTGACACTCCCTGAGATTTTCCATGACACAGACTTATCTAGTTCGCCCCGGTGGGGCGCTTACGGGCACCCTGCAGGTTCCCGGGGACAAATCCATTTCCCATCGCGCCATCATGCTGGGTGCCATTGCCGAAGGCGTGACCGAAGTGAGCGGGTTTCTGGAGGGTGATGATGCGCTTGCCACCATGAATGCATTCCGCGCCATGGGAGTGACCATCGATGGTCCGCACCAGGGCCGGGTCACCGTCCACGGCGTGGGCAAGCACGGCCTCAGGGCTCCCTCAGGGCCGATTGACTGTGGCAATTCGGGAACTTCCATGCGGTTGTTGACGGGGCTTCTGGCCGGCCAGGGTTTTGCGCTCAGCCTGACGGGCGACGACAGCTTGCGCCGGCGCCCCATGGCGCGCGTGGCCCGACCGCTGCAGGCCATGGGCGCCTCGGTGGAAACCGAACCCGGGGGGCTGCCGCCGGTGCGCCTTAATCCGGTCAGGCATCTGCATGGCATCCATTACGATTTGCCGGTGGCCAGCGCCCAGGTGAAGTCTGCCGTGTTGTTGGCCGGCCTCTACGCGGAAGGGGAGACCTCGGTGAGCGAACCGGAACCCACCCGGGACCATACCGAACGCATGCTGGAAGCCTTTGGCTATCCCGTGGTGCGTCAGGGCAATACCGCCCGGTTGAATGGGCAGGGCGTCTTGCGAGCCACTCCCATCGACGTGCCGGCAGACATCTCCTCGGCGGCTTTTTTCCTGGTGGGCGCTTCCATCGCTCCGGGATCCGACCTCACCCTGA
Source organism: Pseudomonadota bacterium (assembly GCA_021805725.1). The sequence continues at coordinate 110,239 of JAJZEH010000037.1, forward strand.
CGGCCGTGGGTGTCAACCCCACACGCACCGGCATCCTCGATATCCTGAAGTTGATGGGTGCGGACATCACCCTGCTCAACCCGCGCCTCGCGGGTGGCGAACCGGTGGCCGACATCCGGGTGCGTCATGCGCCGCTGCACGGCATTGCTGTCCCGGAAGCGCTGGTGCCGCTCGCCATTGACGAATTTCCGGCGCTCTTCGTGGCTGCAGCAAACGCCTCAGGCCGCACTGTAGTGAGCGGGGCGGCCGAATTGCGCGTGAAGGAAAGCGATCGCATTCAGGTCATGGCCGACGGTCTGCGGGCGCTGGGGGTGGACGCAACCCCCACGCCGGACGGGATGGTCATTAACGGGGGACGACCCTATGCCGGCGCCACCATTGACAGCCGCGGCGACCATCGCATTGCCATGAGCTTTGCCATGGCTGCCCTGCAGGCCACGGGCGTCATCACCATCCTCGATTGCGCCAACGTGGCCACCTCGTTTCCGGGGTTCGTCCCGTTGGCCGCTGCATCGGGCCTGTCCCTGAGTGTCGCATGATTCCGGTCATTGCCATAGACGGCCCCTCTGCCTCGGGCAAGGGCACTGTCGCCGAGCGAGTGGCGCGCGTCCTTGGGTTTCATTATCTGGATAGCGGGGCGCTGTATCGACTTACAGCCCTTGCGGCCGAGCGGGCCGGGGTGCCCCTGGACCATGCCGAGGCGCTTGAAGGGCTTGCGGAAAACCTCGAAGTGCGTTTCATTGATGGGGATATATTTCTTTTTAATCAAATAGTTACAGACGATATACGGTCTGAGGCCTGCAGCCGAAATGCTTCCCTGGTGGCAGCCATTCCTGGCGTGCGGTCGGGATTGCTGACGCGTCAGCGAGCGTTTCGCCAGGCGCCAGGGCTCGTTGCCGACGGGCGCGACATGGGTTCTGTGGTCTTTCCCGATGCTGTGCTCAAGGTCTTTTTGACAGCCACGCCGGGAATCCGGGCAAAGCGACGGTATAACCAGTTGATGGATAAGGGAATCCCTGCTAATATGCAAAGCCTTTTGCAGGACATAGAGGAGCGCGATGCCAGGGATGCATCCCGGGCCGTGGCTCCCCTGCAACGCGGCGAGGCTTTGCTACTCGACACCACGTCTTTAACCATCCAGCAGGCGGTGGATCAAGTCTTGGGCTGGTTTGCACAGGCAGTGCCTCGTTTGTCCTGATTTGAAGTGGCATCTATCGGCATGATAGGCCCCCCTGCGCGATTCAGGGCGTCCTCGCAACTCTGCTGCTGTGGTGCCCGTTTATAAACCTACCCCGCGGCGCGGCGGGCAATTGAAATGAAACAAGGTCGTCAATGATGAATACAGCACAACAAACCCAGTCTCCGATGGAAAGCTTTGCCAGTCTCTTTGAGGAGAGCTTGACGCACCAGGAAATGCGTTCAGGCGAAGTGATCACCGCAGAAGTGGTCAGCATCGATGCCAATATGGTGGTGGTGAACGCCGGCCTCAAATCCGAGAGCCTGATCCCCATCGAAGAATTCAAGAACGATCGCGGCGAACTGGAAGTCCAGGTCGGCGACTTCGTCAAAGTCGCGATCGATGCGTTGGAGGACGGATACGGCTCCACCAAGCTGTCGCGCGAAAAAGCCAAGCGCCTCGCAGCCTGGCTGGATCTGGATGATGCGCTTGCCAAGGGCACCCTGGTACAGGGCGTGGTGAGCGGCAAGGTCAAGGGCGGTCTTACCGTCATGGTCAATGGCATTCGCGCATTCCTGCCCGGTTCCCTCGTGGATGTGCGTCCCATCAAGGACACTACGCCTTTTGAAGGCAAGGAAATGGAGTTCAAGGTCATCAAGCTCGATCGCAAGCGCAACAACGTGGTGGTATCGCGTCGCGCCGTGATGGAAGCTTCCCAGGGGGCCGATCGCCAGAACCTGCTGGAAAACCTCAAGGAAGGTGCCGTGGTCAAGGGCATCGTCAAGAACATCACCGATTACGGCGCATTCGTGGACCTGGGCGGCATCGATGGTTTGCTGCACATCACTGACCTGGCCTGGCGCCGCGTCAAGCATCCTTCGGAAGTCCTCAACGTGGGCGACGAAGTGGAAGCCAAGGTGCTCAAGTTCGATCAGGAAAAAAACCGCGTCTCGCTCGGCCTCAAACAGTTGGGTGAAGATCCGTGGGTGGGTCTTGCACGCCGTTATCCCGAACGGACCCGCCTGTTCGGCAAGGTCACCAACCTGACCGACTACGGTGCGTTCGTGGAAATCGAGCAGGGCATCGAAGGCCTGGTGCACGTATCGGAAATGGACTGGACCAACAAGAACGTCCATCCTTCCAAGGTGGTACAGCTGGGCGATGAAGTGGAAGTCATGATCCTGGAAATTGACGAAGAGCGGCGCCGTATTTCGCTGGGCATGAAGCAGTGTCGCGCCAATCCGTGGGAAGAGTTTTCCATGACCCACAACAAGAACGACCATGTGCGCGGTCAGATCAAATCCATCACCGATTTTGGCGTGTTCATTGGCCTGCCCGGTGGTATCGACGGGCTGGTCCACCTCTCCGATCTGTCCTGGAATCAGCCGGGTGAGGAAGCCGTTCACAACTACAAGAAGGGCGACGAAGTCGAAGCCTTGGTGCTTTCCATTGACGTGGAACGCGAGCGCATTTCCCTGGGCATCAAGCAGCTCTCCGGTGACCCCTTCAGCAACTTTACGGCAAGTCATGACAAGGGTTCCCTCGTCAAGGGGGTGGTCAAGTCCCTGGATGCCAAGGGCGCTGTGATCGACCTGGGTGATGACATTGAAGGGTATCTGCGCGCTTCTGAAGTTTCACGCGACCGCGTGGAAGACCTGCGCACCCATCTTAACGAGGGGGACGTCGTGGAAGCCGTTGTACTCAACATTGACCGTAAAAACCGCGGAATCAATTTGTCCATCAAGGCTCGGGACGCTGTCGAAGAGACTGCCGCCATGCAGCGGGTAGCTTCGGAAAGCCCCGCCAATGCAGGCACCACCAGTCTGGGCGCCTTGCTGAAAGCCAAGTTGGGCAATCAAGGTTCCAGCAACTAAGGGGTTTTCATGACGAAGTCCGAGCTCATTAGCCTGCTGTCGGATCGTTACACACAGCTGGTTGCAAAAGATACGGAACTTGCTGTCAAGACGATCCTGGATGCCATGAGCCATAGCCTGGTATCCGGCGAACGGATTGAGATTCGTGGCTTTGGTAGCTTCGGGCTGAATCATCGCCCCCCTCGTCTGGGTCGAAATCCCAAGACGGGGGAGAAGGTCAGCGTTCCCGAAAAGTATGTGCCTCATTTCAAGGCCGGCAAGGAACTGCGTGACAGGGTGGATTACCCCAAGTCAGAACCCCCCGCAGGTAACTGAAACTCGGCGGGCGTTGTGAAACGCCCGCCGTTTTATTAGGGATGATCGGATGGTTTACCTCAAATGGCTGGTGCGCATCGTCATCTTCGTCCTGCTGCTGGGTTTTGCAGTCAAAAACCTGGAGCCCGTCACGCTCAACTATTTCATGGGGTATCAGTGGCAAGAGCCGCTGGTGGTCATCTTGTTGGCATTCACGATTTTAGGCGTGGTGGTCGGGCTTCTGGCCGCCATGAGCACGCTGTTTCGCCAGCGACGGGAAATTCAGGCCCTGCGTCGCGAATTGAGGCGTCTGGACAAGAATGTAAATGAAGCCCCTGCAACATCGCCCATCGCGGATACGGCCACGGCAGGTCATGTGGACGTGATGTGAAGAAACAATCACCTCAGACAGGTGAGCAGACAGGATCGCATTCATTCTGATGGATTTTCAATCTTACTGGTTACTGGCGTTGCCGATGTTTTTCGGTCTAGGCTGGCTTGCAGCCCGGGTGGACATTCGCCACTTGCTGACCGAATCGCGTGCGCTTCCGGCGTCCTATTTCAAGGGACTCAATTTTCTGCTCAACGAACAGCCCGACAAGGCCATTGAGGCCCTGATCGAAGTGGCGCGTGCCGATCAACAGACCGTTGAGTTGCATTTTGCCCTGGGCAGCCTGTTTCGCCGCCGAGGTGAAGTGGATCGCGCCACCCGCATGCACCAAAACCTGGTGGACCGCAGCGACCTGGGCAGTAGTCAACGCATGGCGGCACTGCATGAGTTGGCCCAGGACTATTTGAAAGCCGGCTTGTTGGACAGGGCAGAAGCCCTGTTCCAGGATTTGCGCAAGACCGAGTTTTCAGAATCAGCCTTGCACTACCTGCTGGAGATTTACGTCACAGAAAAGGATTGGCAGAAAGCCATTGAAACGGCAGAAGCCATGGAGGAGGCCACAGGCGATTCGTATCGTCGCGAAGTGGCCAATTTCCATTGCGAACGCGCGGCCATGGAATACAGCCATTCGCGCCTGGACGAGGCGCGCGCCCAGATCGCAGCAGCACTCGAAGCCAACCGCCGTTGCGTCCGGGCCAACGTGATGCTGGGAAACTGGGCACAGCGGGAAGGCGATCATGAAGAAGCCGTGGCGATCTGGAAGCGCATCGAAGGACAGGCGCCAGAATACCTTTTCCTGATCGCAGGTCCCCTGATCGAGTCCGCGCGCACATTGGGACGGACCACCGAGGCCCTGACGCTGTTGCGCGGCTGGCAGCAGCGTTATCCCGCTCTCGATTTGCTGGGGGTGGTGTTTCAGGTCACCCTGGAAGAGGAGGGTGCTGAAAGCGCCTTGCGTCAGGTCCGCGAAGAGTTGTATCGCAATCCATCCCTCGGCGCGCTCGACAAATTCCTGGATGCGCAGCTTGCCTCGGCAACGCCGGACCAACGTGCCGACGTTCAATTGATGCGCGATCTCGTGCATGCGCATAGTAGCCGCCTGTCCTTGTTTCAGTGCGGGAGCTGCGGCTTCAAGGCGCGTACTTTTCATTGGCATTGTCCTGCCTGCGGTGGCTGGGATACTTATCCGCCTCGCCGCAACGCCGAGGGCGAGTTGTCTCAGGCAGGCAGCAGCCGGGGCGCGATGTAATGCTGGACCGCCCCGTCATCGTCGCACTCGATGCGGCTACCGAGGCCGCTGCCCGTTCGCTGGCAGACCGCCTTGACCCGGCACTCTGCCGCGTCAAGGTTGGCAAGGAGCTTTTTACCGCCGCCGGACACTCTTTTGTGGAATATCTGGTCCGGAAGGGGCATTCGGTTTTTCTGGACCTCAAATATCATGACATCCCCAATACGGTGGCTGCCGCCTGTCGTGCCGCTGCGGGGCTTGGCGTGTGGATGGTGGATGTGCATGCATCGGGGGGACCTGCCATGCTCGAAGCCGCCCGTAATGCGCTGGAATCCGCTCGGGGTGCAGCGCGCCCCAAGCTGATCGCCATCACGGTACTGACGAGCTTTGCCGAATCCGATTTACAGCGTATCGGCATGGTGGGTTCCATTCCGGAGGCGGTGTTGCGCCTGGCGCGGCTCACCCATGATTGCGGGCTGGACGGTGTGGTGTCTTCGGCCAGCGAGGCACCCATGTTGCGCGCCCATTTGCCTCCCCCCTTCTTGCTGGTGACGCCAGGAATCCGCCCGCCAGGTGCGGCGAAGGACGACCAGGTGCGCATCGTCACACCGCAGCAAGCCATCGCATCAGGTTCCGATTATCTGGTCATTGGGCGGCCCATCACGCAAAGTGCCGACCCTGTCTTGACCCTCGCCCAAATCAATGCCTCACTCCAAACAATAACGCAATCATGAAAATATCCATCATCGGTACCGGTTATGTAGGCCTCGTCAGCGGCGCCTGCCTCGCAGAAGTGGGGAACCATGTGCTTTGCCTCGACGTGGATCCCGCCAAGATTGCCATTCTTCGCAATGGTGGCATACCCATTTACGAGCCAGGGCTCGAAGCGATGGTCAAGCGCAATGTGGCAGCTGGGCGCTTGTCCTTTACCACCGACGTGGCAGAAAGCGTGGCCTACGGTCAGGTACAGTTCATTGCCGTGGGCACCCCTCCCGATGAGGACGGGTCGGCTGACCTGCAGCACGTGGTTGCGGCTGCACGCAACATTGGACGCCACATGGACAGTCGCAAGGTTATTGTGGACAAGTCAACGGTACCGGTAGGCACGGCGGACAAGGTGCGAGCCGCGATCCAGGACGAACTGACTGCACGCAGCATGAGCGTGTCTTTCAGCGTGGTGTCCAACCCTGAATTTCTCAAGGAAGGGGCTGCGGTAGAGGACTTCATGAAGCCCGATCGCATCGTGGTGGGCGCCGAGGACCCCCATGCCATAGAGGTCATGCGTGCGCTTTATGCGCCGTTCCAGCGCAACCACGAACGCCTGATCCTGATGGACATCAAATCTGCCGAACTTACCAAATACGCGGCCAATGCGATGTTGGCCACACGCATATCCTTCATGAACGAACTGGCGCTTCTGGCAGAGCGCCTTGGCGCCGACATCGAGCGCGTGCGTCAGGGGATTGGTTCTGATCCACGCATCGGCTACCAGTTTCTTTACCCCGGTTGTGGGTACGGCGGCTCCTGCTTTCCCAAGGACGTGCAGGCCCTGATGCGCACGGCTGCGGGGAGTGGCCTGGAACTCAAGATTCTCAAGTCAGTGGAAGCTGTCAATCAGCGCCAGAAGTCGGTGCTGCTGGAGAAGATCGTGAAGCGCTTCGGCGAAAACCTGAGCGGACGGCATTTTGCCGTGTGGGGGCTTGCATTCAAGCCCAACACCGACGACATGCGCGAAGCTCCCTCGCGGGTACTGATTGACGGATTGCATGCGCGTGGCGCCACCGTGGCTGCCTACGATCCGGTGGCCATGGACGAAGCCCGCCATCTTTATGGTGCACGGGATTTTCTGCGTTTTGCAACCTCACCAGAGGACGCACTGACAGGAGCGGATGCGCTGGTCATCGTGACCGAATGGAAGGAATTTCGCAGTCCGGATTTTGAATCGATCAAAGCCACGCTGCACCATCCTGTGATCTACGATGGACGCAATCTATACGAGCCGGCGCAGGTGCGGGATGCCGGACTGGAATACTTTGGCATTGGACGATTGTAATGGCACTGAATGCTGCTTTGCTGGAGAAGTTTTCTGCCGCCCGTATTCTGGTGGTAGGGGACGTCATGCTGGACCGTTACTGGTTTGGCGACGTGAGCCGGATCTCGCCGGAGGCTCCGGTGCCGGTGGTTCTGGTGGGAAGGACAGAGGAACGCCCTGGTGGCGCCGCCAACGTGGCACGCGGTGTGGCGGCACTGGGAGCGCATTGCACCCTGCTTTCGGTGTGCGGCGATGACGAACCAGGTCGCCGCCTTGAGCATCTGTTAAAGGCTGAGGGCGTGCAGGCAGTCCTGCATCGGGACGCCACCATCGATACCACTGTCAAGCTGCGGGTGATTGGGCGTCAGCAACAATTGCTGCGCATCGATTTTGAAACCCAGCCCAGCCATGAAGTACTGTTGGCCAAGTTGAGCGGATTCTCTGGCATGCTGGAAATGGCTGATCTTGTCATCCTGTCCGATTACGGCAAGGGTGGGTTGCGCCACATCGAAGCCATGATCGAGCAATGCCGACGCGCCGGAAAACCCGTTCTGGTGGACCCGAAGGGCGAGGACTACCGGCGTTATCGGGGGGCTACGCTATTGACGCCCAACAAGTCAGAGTTCCGCCAAGTGGCAGGCTCCTGGAAAAGCGACACGGAACTCGCCGCCAAGGCTGAGAAGCTGCGTGCCGAACTCAACCTCGACGCCATGCTCGTGACCCGCAGCGAAGAGGGCATGACGCTCTACCAGCCAGGCCGCGTCACGCACGAGCCCACCCATGCCCAAGAGGTCTATGACGTCAGTGGCGCAGGGGATACCGTGATTGCCACGCTGGGTGTGGCCGTGGCCTCCGGCGTCGGGATGCAGGATGCGGTACGCCTGGCCAATCGGGCGGCCGGCATCGTGGTGGGCAAGTTGGGCACGGCAGTGGTCAGCCGCGACGAATTGCGGCAATCTTTGTAAACAGCATACGGCAGGAACAACCAGCATGGTCACCATCGTCACCGGCGCGGCCGGATTCATCGGCGCCAACATCGTGAAGGAACTCAACCGGCGCGGCATTACCAGCATCGTGGCGGTTGATAACCTTGAAAAGGCCGGCAAATTCAAAAATCTGGCGGATTGTACCATCGCTGATTATCTGGACAAGCGCGAGTTCCTCGCGCTGCTCGAGGCAGATGCGCTGGATCACGAGGTCTCGGCAGTACTGCACCAGGGCGCCTGTTCCGACACCATGGAACATAATGGTCGCTACATGATGGACAACAATTTTCGCTATACCTGCAAGGTGTTTCGCTACTGCCAGGAACGCGAAATTCCCCTGGTTTATGCTTCTTCTGCCTCCGTGTACGGATCCAATACCACCTTCAAGGAAGAACCCTCCTGCGAAAGCCCGCTGAACGTGTATGGCTACTCCAAGCTCGCCTTCGACCAGTATTTCCGGCAGCGCGCCCAGGAGGCTGGGTTGACTTCGCCATGCGTCGGCCTGCGCTATTTCAACGTGTACGGACCGCATGAGCAGCACAAGGAGCGCATGGCGTCGGTAGCCTTCCATTTTTTCAATCAGTATCTGGAAAAGGGAAAGATTCGGCTTTTCGAAGGTTGCGACGGGTATGCCAACGGCGAACAACGACGCGATTTCATCTCGGTGGAAGACGTCGTCAGGGTCAACCTCTGGTTTCTCGATCATCCCGAAATCTCCGGCATCTTCAATCTGGGAACCGGGCGCAGCCGCACTTTCAATGACGTCGCCGTGGCTACCATCAATGCCATCCGTGCCACGGAGGGTGAGGATGAGATGACCCTGCAGGACATGCAAGCCAGGGAATTGATCGAATATATTCCTTTTCCCGACGCCTTGAAGGGAAAGTACCAAAGTTACACTGAGGCGGACATGAAGAGCCTTCTGGAAGCAGGTTACGACCACCCCTTCCTGGATGTCACCGAAGGCGTGGCACGCTATGTGGCCCAGATGACGGGAACGACGATTCGATAACCGAATCCATGCGGCATGCTCCAGGGGGCCTTCATGGCCCCTTTTTCTTTTATGGAGATTGCCATGACTCATGGAACGACTTGCCGTGAAACCGGGTTCTTCATCCGCCGTCTGCTGTTGGCCTTTCTTGCAAGCCTTGCCCTGTGGGGGCATGCTTGGGCAGTGGTGGACCTCAACCTTGCCGATGAGGCGCAATTGCGCACCGTCAAGGGCATCGGTCCCGTCAAGGCCCGCGCCATCCTGGCGTATCGTGCCAAAAATGGCCCGTTTCGTTCAGTGGCGGACCTGCGCAGGGTCAAGGGCTTTGGCGCCAAGACCATAGCGCGCATCGGCCCAGCGATTACGCTTTCAGGAAAACCCATGGCCGGCTCCTCCGCGGGCCAGAATGCTGCGGCCCAAACCGCAGTGGGACCTCGGGGGCGCCATTGAGGATGCTGGAAATGGACGTTCTGTGCTAAAGTTTTGTGCATGATAAAGACCATCGAAGAATGCATCGGCGATACGCCACTTGTTCCGTTGCGGCGTTTGCCAGGCAACACCTCCAACAAGATTTTCGCCAAGCTGGAAGGTAACAATCCAGCGGGGTCAGTCAAGGATCGTCCCGCCCTTTCCATGGTCAAGCGCGCCGAGGCGCGCGGCGATATCAAGCCTGGCGACACCCTGATCGAGGCCACCAGCGGTAACACGGGCATCGGCCTGGCACTGGCCGCATCGCTGCGCGGGTATCGCCTGGTGTTGATCATGCCAGAGCATTTGAGCGTCGAGCGGCGCCAGACCGTGCGAGCCCTGGGGGCTGAGATCCTGCTGACGCCGAAGGAAGGCGGCATGGAGGCGGCGCGCGATCTCGCCGAAAAAATGCGCGATGCGGGCGAGGGCATCATCCTGGACCAGTTCAACAACCCGGACAATCCCCTGGCCCATTACGAATCCACCGGCCCCGAAATCTGGCGCGATACGGGGGGAAGGATCACGCATTTCGTGGCCACCATGGGGACCACGGGCACCATCATGGGGGTGGCGCGTTACCTCAAGGAGCAAAACCCGGCCGTCCAGATCGTGGGCGTCTATCCTGCAGAAGGGGCGAACGTGCCGGGAATTCGCAAGTGGCCTGAAGCTTACCTGCCCAAGATCTTCGATCGGCGCCTGGTGGACCAGATCATCGAGGTCAGCCAGCCGGATGCCGAAGACACCATGCGCCGTCTGGCCAGGGAAGAGGGTATTTTTGCCGGGGTCTCCTCGGGTGGCGGCTGCTGGGCCGCACTGCAGGTGTCAAAGTCCGTACAGAATGCCGTGATCGTGCATGTGGCCTGCGATCGCGGCGACCGCTATCTTTCCACGGGCGTCTATCCGGCATGATGCCGGTGCTGGTCTTTGACATCGAGACCGTACCGGACTGCGACGGGCTCATCAGGCTACACGACCTCGACCCCACCACAGCGCACGCCGAAGTGGCGGCAAAAGCCTTCGCCGAGCGGCGCGAAAAAACCGGCTCCGATTTTTTGCCGCATTACCTGCAACGGGTGGTCTCCATTTCCTGCGCGCTTCGCAACCGAGATGGCTTCAGGGTATGGTCGCTGGGCTCAGTGGAGGATTCCGAAGCCAGCATCATTCAGCGTTTTTACGACGGGGTGGACAAATATACGCCGCAATTGGTGTCGTGGAACGGCAAGGGCTTCGATGCCCAGGTGCTGCACTACCGTTCTCTCATCCATGGCATTACTGCGGCGCGCTACTGGGACATGGGCGAGGATGACAAGGACTTCAAGTGGAACAATTACCTGTCGCGCTACCATCCCCGCCATCTGGACTTGATGGATGTGCTGGCGCTCTACAACAACCGAGCCAACGCGCCGCTGGACGCCCTGGCCAAGTTGATCGGTTTTCCCGGTAAGCTCGGCATGGATGGCAGCGCAGTCTGGCAATCCTATCAGGACGGTGACATCGCCGGCATTCGCGCCTATTGCGAAACCGATGTGCTCAATACCTATCTGCTCTATACGCGTTTTCAGTTGGTGCGGGGTCAACTGACGCCCCCACAGTACCAGGAGGAACTGGCGTTCCTCCGTGCCACCATCGCCGGACTCGAGGGGCAGCACTGGAAGGAGTTTCTGGAGGCATGGAAGCCCGCAAACTGATGGGGCTATGCCCTGATTGCGGCAATCTGCGCGATGCCCTGGAAGACCGTTGCCCCTTTTGCGACTGCCTGGGGGCGCCGCTACCCAGTCCGGACATTTCCGACGTCGTGTTTGTCATTGATCTCGAGGCAGGCATGCCTGCGGTGGAAGATGCACTGGAGCGTCTGGACGGACTGCTGCGCAAGACGCAGGAAGCCGGCATCCGAATGGTCAAGGTGATTCACGGCTATGGCTCTTCCGGCAAGGGCGGGCTGATCCGGCTGGCGTTTCTGGAAGGCCTGCAGTCTCATCGCTGGGCGGACCGGATCAGGGACTATCTTCCGGGCGAGTCCCTGAAGGCAGGAAGCGAGGCGTTGCGCGGACTGTCCCGGCACCACCAGCAACTCATCAAAAGCCTCAAGGGCGGCAGTCAGGGTAATCCTGGCATGACGATTCTGATCATGACTCAAGGGGCACCCCTTTCCAATTGATCACGAGCTCACTATGATGGACGAAGTCATATTCCTGTTTTGACAAAAAGGGAGGTCTCCATGCTGGAGTTGAACATCAATGGCCGCACGAAGCGGATCGATGTGGAACCCGAAATGCCGCTGCTGTGGGTACTGAGGGATCATCTGGAGCTTCCCGGCACCAAATATGGTTGCGGCATTTCTGCCTGCGGCGCCTGTACCGTACACCTGGACGGCGAAACGGTGCGCTCCTGCACCTTGCCGGTATCGGCAGCACAGGGCAAGAAGATCACCACCATCGAGGGGCTGTCCAGGAACGGGTTGCATGCCGTCCAGAAAGCCTGGATTGAACACGAAGTACCCCAATGCGGTTATTGCCAGACCGGCATGATCATGGCCACGGTGGCCTTGCTGGAGAAACACCCGCATCCTACGGATGCGCAGATAGATGACATCGTCACCAACCTCTGCCGTTGCGGAACCTATGCTCGCGTGAGGAAGGCCATCCACGCGCTCGCAGGATCCCGAGGAGAATGACCATGACCCTTACCGTCTCCCGTCGCGATTTTCTCAAGGTCTCCAGCCTGCTCGGCGGTGGTTTTGCGCTGGAGTTCTCCTTTCCACTGGTTTCCAGGGCCGTCAGCGGGAGTCCTGGCACTGAAGTCAACGCCTGGATACTGATTCACCCTGATGACCGCGTGGTAATTCGCATCGCCCGTTCCGAAATGGGGCAGGGCACGTTCACAGCCCTTGCACAGTTGGTTGCCGAGGAGCTTGATTGCGAATGGTCCAAGGTAAGCGCCGAATTTGCATCGCCCAACGAGAACATTCGCAGAAACCACGTCTGGGGCTCCATGGCCACCGGGGGCAGCAGGGGGGTTCGCACCTCCCAGGATTATGTGCGCAAGGCGGGAGCCAGCGCGCGCGAAATGTTGATCTCTGCAGCAGCAGAACGGTGGCATGTACCTGCTGCGGCCTGTACGGTGGAGCTCGGCATCATCACCCATGGGCCGAGCGGCCGAAAGCTTCGATACGGACAGGTTGCCACTGAGGCAGCCATGCTCGTGCCGCCCAAGGACGTGACCCTGCGTGACCCCAAGGACTGGAAGATCGCTGGCAAGCCGATGCATCGACTCGACATTCCGGACAAGGTGATGGGCAAACCTGTGTTCGGGGTTGATGTATCCCTGCCCGGCATGCTGCATGCGTCCATCGCGCAATGCCCGGTTTTTGGTGGCAGGCTCGCCAGCGTAGACGCGAGCGTTGCCGAGAGGATGCGGGGCGTCAAGAAAATCGTGCGCGAAGAGAACTTCGTTGCCGTCGTGGCTGATAGCTGGTGGCGCGCCGACGAAGCCTTGAAGAAGCTCGTCGTCCAGTGGGATGGGGGCAGCTACGCCCAGGCCAGCAACGACACTGTCACGGCGATGCTGCAGGAGGGACTGGCTGCCAAGGACCTGCCCCAGGCGCGCAAGATGGGCGATACTGCAGCGGCCCTTCAGGCTGCCGCGAAGGTGGTCGAGGTGGAATACCACGCCCCCTACATTAACCATGCAACCCTTGAACCCCAGACCTGTACCGCATGGTTCAAGCCGGAAGGGTTCCTGGATGTATGGACCTCCACGCAGGATGGCGAGGCGTCCATGATTGCTGCAGCGGCAGCATCAGGATTGCCGCTCGAGAAGATCGAGGTCCACAAGATGATGCTAGGCGGTGGATTTGGCCGGCGCGGCGGGCCGCAGGACTTTGTCACGCAAGGCGTTCTGATTGCCAAGGCCCTGCCCGGGGTGCCTGTCAAGTTGATGTGGTCGCGCTCCGAGGACATGCGCCACGGGTTTTATCGCCCGGCCAGCATCGTTCGTATGAAAGCGGGCCTCGATGCGCAGGGCAATCTCGTGGCGCTGCACACCAAAGTGGCTTGCCCGTCCATTTTGAAAGTGCTGCGACCCGCGGCACTCCCCAAGGATGGGATTGATCCCACAGCCGTGCGTTCCTTCTATGACATGCCCTACACGGTGCCCAACCAGCAGGTGGATTACGCCATGCGTAACGGTCATGTGCCAGTTGGGTTCTGGCGCGCACCAGGCCAGCAGAATGCCTTCTATCGTGAGTGTTTCATTGATGAACTGGCCGCGATGGCAGGTCAGGATCCGGTGGCTTACCGCCAGTCCATGCTCAAGGCAGGGGACAAGAATCGCCTCGTGCTGGAGGCGGTGGCCAAGGCCGCGGGCTGGGGTACGCCATTACCCTCGGGGATGCATCGTGGCGTTGCGGTGGCCGATGGCTTTGACAGTTTTACCGCCATGGTGGTGGAAGTATCGGTCAATGAAAAGGGAGAGGCTCGGGTGCACCGCGTTGTCGTGGCCATTGACTCGGGTTATGTGGTCAACCCGGACACTTGCCGCGCCCAAGCGGAAAGTAACGTGATCTTCGGTTTGGGCAGCATCCTCTACCAGGAAAACAACCTGAAGGACGGCCGCATCGTGGAATCGAATTTTCATGACTTCCGCCTTCCGCAAATTTCAGAAATGCCCCAAGTGGAAACCCTGCTGGTTCCCACAGGGGGCTTTTGGGGCGGGCACGGCGAGCCAGCCATTCTTGCCCTGGCGCCCGCGGTATGCAATGCCATCTTCCAGGCCACGGGCACCCGGGTGCGCTCGCTACCGCTCAAGCATCACAACCTATTGCGGCACAGCCGCCTTGGCGATCTGGCTGGCGTCGCCTAACTGCGCCACTTGCCAGCAGTCCGCCAGCAGTTGCCGGGTTTGCGCCGGTGACAGAATGCCCTCGGCTAGATCCGAGAATTTTGCTTCCAGCTGCTGATCGGTCATGGGGACTTCAAGGCTGCCGATGGCGTGCGCAACGAACTTGTGCAGCTTGCGCTCATCCTTGAGCGTGATGGTCATGTCCACTTGCTCAGGCAGAATGGCCGGATCCACCGTCGCACTGACCCGATCGCGTAACGCCACGGTCTTCGGATCTTTGACGGCCCGGTCGCTGTACTGTTTTTCTCCCGCAGCACCGTCAATGAGTGCCACCGCCACGGAGTGGTACACGCTGAATTTTCCCTGCAGGCCCACCTGCGGCGTCTTCTTGCCGGTCAGTTCGATGACCAGCGGATTCACGCGCAGGTGAACCGCCTCGATGTCCCCAGCCGTCAGGTGGTACTGATTGCGTAGCTGGATGGCGGCGTCAATGGCCGGATGGATGACAATGCCGCAGGCAAATGGCTTGTAGGTATTCAGGGCCATTTCGTAGCGCTGTCCCAGACCTTCGGTAATTTCCCCGTAATCCTGCTTCGTGCTGATGGCGTTGGCCCAGCCCCGTTTGGCCTCGATCATGCCGTTGGAGCTCGTGAAGTTCCTTGATGCCAGCAGTGCGGAGAATATGCCATTGCTGGCGGCACGGCCTGGGTTGAAACTTTTGTTCATGGAGCCAAAGGATTCGCGCAGCCCCACTGGTTGCGATGCTGCAAGTCCCAGGGCCCAGACCATCTGTTGTTCATTCAGTCCGAGAATTTTTCCCGTGGCGGCTGCAGCACCAAACACGCCAGCGGTCCCCGTGATGTGCCAGCCTACGTCGTAGTGATTGGGATAAACCGCGTTGCCGATGCGGCAGGAGGTCTCGATGCCCAGCACCAGCGCGTTGAGAAAATCCCGTCCCGAGACGGGGTGATATTCCGAGAGCGCAAGAATGGAGGAAACTACCGGGCCTGCGGGGTGGATGATGGTTTTGAGATGGGTGTCGTCGAAATCGAAGATGTGACTGCTGACCCCGTTGATGAAGGCGGCGTTCATGATGTCGAAGCGTTCATGACGGCCCAGCAGAGCGGCTTGCGGTGGTCCGGAAAAAGGAGCCAGTGCCGCCACGGCGCATTCAATCGTTTCATGCCTCGAGCCGCCGACTGCAACCCCTACCCAGTTCAGCAGTGTGCGAGTTCCTTCCTTGCGTACGCTGTCCGGCAAATCCTCATAGCGCGCATTGACGATGTAGCGGGCCAGCGTATGCGTCACTTCATGCGCAGCCGCAGGGTTGCCTGCCGGTGTTGCGGCCTGGGCCGGGTGCGCATCCCCTGCTGCTTGCGCCAGCCCCAGGACGGCGGGTGCGGCCACTGCCGTGGCAGCACTGACCTTGAGGAACTGGCGGCGGGTGGAATCGTTCATGCAAAGATCTCCAATTTCAAGGGCAAGAGGGGGTGATTCTAACTGCCGCGCAGCCCCGGCAGCAGCACCAGCAGGCCGCTGGTGAAAATTTCCACAGCCACGGCGGCCAGCAACAGTCCCATCAGTCGGGTCACGATGTTGACGCCGGTCTCCCCCAGCCATTTTCTTGCGGGCACGGCCAGAAGCAATGCCAGCCAGGTAATGACCGATACCAGCAGGCAGCACGCGATGACGGCGCCCAAGTGTCCCGGGGAAGACTGATCCGTAGCGTAGATGATGGTGGTGGAGATTGCGGCGGGGCCTGCAAGAAGCGGAATGGCCAGCGGGACCACGGCAATGTTTTCCTTTTGAGTGGCTTCCCGGGTTTCCTCTGGCGTTTGGCTTTCCCGGCTGGGCAGGGCATGCATCATCGAAATGGACATCAGCAGGATCAGGATGGCCCCACCCACCTTGAATGATGCGACAGTTACGCCAAACAGCATGAGCACCGGCTCGCCCATAATGGCTGACAGGACGAGGACCACCGCCACGGAAATGCTGGCAATGCGCGCAATGTTCTTCCGTTCCTGCTCGGTGTTTCTGGAGGTGAGCGTGACGAAAATGGGCACGGCGCTGACCGGATTGACGACGACGATGAGCGACATGAAGATTTTGGCGTAATCAACCCAATGCAGCATGGGCGGCGACTCCCGTTCGGTGATGATGGGTAAGGTGCTTACTCTACCACTTCAGAGTACCGGGATTGCCGTCTTGTCCACCACACGGCGCAAGACAAAGCTGGAAAGCACCCCGGTCACCCCCTGGATTCGCGTAATCCGGTTGAGAAGGAGGTCCTGGTAGGAGGCCATGTCCCTTGCCACCACCTTCAGCTGATAGTCTGCCGATTGGCCGGTAATCATCAGGCATTCCATCACCTCCGGGATCTCGCTGATTGCTGCCTCAAAATGACTGAAGCGCTCCGGGGTGTGCTGGTCCATGGAAATGTGGATCAGGGCGGTGAGGGACAGTCCCAGCGCCTCGCCGTTCACCAGCGCACGGTATCCCGTAATCAATCCGGATTCTTCCAGGGCCCGAACCCGACGCAGGCAAGGGGAGGGGGATAGCCCGATGCGGTCCGCGAGTTCCTGGTTGCTGATGCGTCCTTCCTGTTGCAGTACCTGCAGGATCTGCCCATCGAAACGGTCTATTTGCATGATATTGCCCAATATATTTTGAACATGGCATAAAACTACATTTTAAATAATAATAAAGCAACAAAATTCCAATAATTACAGGATTTGTACATGAATTCGCAAGCGACTGCCGATCGGGATTGCGTATCATTCAGGGATGGCAGGGAGTCATTCCCGATGCATCAGGAGCGCACGAACATGTTGAAAAATCCTTCCGGCAAGTATTCCCCTTTTCAGGCGATTGCGCTGGCGGACCGACAGTGGCCCAATAAGACCCTCACGGCCCCGCCCATCTGGATGAGCACCGACCTGCGCGATGGCAACCAGGCCCTTTTCGAGCCGATGAATGCCGAGCGCAAGATGCGCATGTTTCGTACGCTCTGCGATGTGGGCTTCAAGGAAATTGAGGTGGCCTTCCCCTCTGCTTCGCAAACCGACTTTGACTTCGTTCGCCAGCTCATCAATGGTGGGCATGTCCCGAAGGAAGTGACCATCGAGGTACTCACCCAGGCGCGCGAGCATCTCATCCGGCGAACCATGGATTCGCTCAAGGGGGCGCGCCGGGCCATCGTGCACGTCTACAACGCCACTTCAAAACCCTTTCGCGACATCGTGTTCGGCATGAGTCGTTCAGAAGTCGTGGCCATGGCCGTTTCGTCCGTGCACCTGATAAGGCAACTGGCCTTGGAGCAACCGGAAACCCAATGGGTTCTTGAATACAGCCCTGAAACCTTTTCCTCGACCGAACTGGATTTTGCGCTGGAAATCTGCGATGCCGTGACGGCTGCCTGGGGTGCTACACCCGACGACAAGGTCATTTTCAATTTGCCGGCCACGGTGGAATCGGCCACTCCCAACATCTATGCAGACCAGATCGAATGGATGCATCGCCATCTGGCCCGGCGCGACAGCGTCATCCTCAGCGTGCATCCGCACAATGATCGCGGAACGGCGGTGGCAGCAGCCGAACTTGCGCTGATGGCCGGGGCGGACCGCGTTGAAGGCTGCCTGTTTGGCAACGGAGAGCGTACGGGTAATGTGGACATCGTGACGCTCGCGTTGAATTTATACACGCAGGGCGTGGCACCGGGGCTCGATTTCTCGGATATCAATGCTGTCGCACGCACCGTCGAGCACTGTAATCAGCTGCCGATTCACCCTCGTCATCCTTATGTGGGAGACCTGGTCTTTACGGCGTTTTCGGGCTCCCATCAGGATGCCATCAAGAAGGGGTTTGCGGTGCAGAAGCCCGATGCGCCCTGGAATGTGCCCTATCTACCCATTGATCCCGCCGACGTGGGTCGCAGCTATGATTCGGTGATCCGGGTCAACAGCCAATCCGGCAAGGGGGGCATTGCCTACTTGCTGGAAACGGAATATGGCGTGGTCTTACCGCGCCGCCTGCAGGTCGAGTTTTCTGGAGAGGTGCAACGCCACACGGATGCCCATGGGGGAGAATTGAGCGCGGCCGAGTTGTGGCAATTGTTTTCGCAAAAATATCTTGTGCCGCAGACGCCACTGCGATATGTGGAACATCATCTCTTCGAACATGGGCGTGGCCAGGGCATTCGTCTGCGCGTGGAGTCCGGGGGGGAGGTGCATCTCCTGGCCGGCGAAGGCAATGGCCCGATTGATGCTGCCGTGCATGCGCTGCGTGCCCTGGATATGGAGCTGCAGGTGCGCAGCTATGAAGAGCGTTCCATGGGCAGGAGCCGAGAAGGGGGCGATGCCCAGGCTTGCGCCTTCATGGAAGTGACGCGACCGGGGAGTAGCGTCGAGTGCTTTGGTGTGGGTCTGGATACCAATATCGTGACGGCTTCCATCAAGGCCTTGGTGAGCGGTGTCAATCGTTTGGAGAGACGACATGGGCAGGCGGTTTGATGTGCTGTCGCAGAGTCATCGGGACTTCATCGTCCAGCAGAAAATTTTCTTTGTAGGAACCGCAACAGCGGACAGCCGTGTCAACATTTCTCCCAAAGGAATGGATTCGTTTCGGGTTGTGGACAACAATCGCGTCCTGTGGCTCAACGTCACGGGTAGCGGCAACGAGACCTCGGCCCACGTCCAGCAGCAACCGCGCATGACGCTCATGTTCTGTGCCTTCGAGGGACCGCCGATGATCCTGCGGATCTACGGCAATGCTCGGGTCATCCACAGGAACGACCCGGCATGGGCGGAGGCCTTTTCCAGTTTTGCACCACTACCCGGAGCGCGTCAGATCTTCGACCTCGCCATTGACCTGGTGCAAATCTCTTGCGGCACGGCCGTGCCCCGTTATGCCTATGTGGAAGATCGGCAGCAGCTCAGCGAATGGGCCACCAAAAAAGGCGATGAAGGGGTGCGTCTGTACTGGGAAGAGAAAAACAGGTTCAGCATTGATGGGATTCCCACAAACATTTAGCGGGGTGTAGACTGGTCGAGTGACCACGCAGAAGGGGACATCATGCCGCGTAGATCGAGACTCGTTTTACTGTGGATCCTGCTTGTTGCAATTGCCAAGAGCCAGGCCGCGCCCATGCAAAGCGTTTCGCGTGGAGAGATGTTGTACTCCACACATTGTATTGCGTGCCATAACGCCCAGATCCATTGGCGCGACAAAAAACTTGCCAGGGACTGGACCACCCTTCAGGAAGAGGTGCGGCGATGGCAGAAATTCACGAATCTGGGGTGGAGCAGTGAGGACGTCAACGTAGTGTCTCAATACCTCAATACGCTCTATTACCGTTATCCTGTGGAAGAAAAACCTGGAGAGAGCGCGGGCAGTTCTTACTAGGACACTTCAAAAAATAGCGCCACGTTTCAGGTGGCGCTATCTGTTGCCTTACAGTGCGGGCTTACTCGTCCGGCTCTTCGTATTCCTTGGGCAGATGGTGGGCAATGCCCTTGTGGCAGTCGATGCAGGTCTTGCCTTCATCTTTCGCTTTCATGTGCTTTTTGTAGGGCGTCTGCTTCTGCAATTCACTGCTCATGGCGTCGAAGTTGTGACAGTTACGGCATTCCCTTGATCCAGAGGCTTTCATCCGCTCCCATTCTTCCGTTGCAAGACGCATGCGATTGGCCTCAAATTTTTCCCTGGTGTCGATGACGCCAGTGAGTTTTCCCCATATCTCGAAGGAGGCCTTTGCTTTGCGGATCAGCTTGTGGGTCCAGTCCTTGGGTACATGGCAGTCTGAACAAATGGCCCGCACCCCGGTACGGTTGCTGTAATGGATCGTTTCCTTATATTCCTGGTAGACGTTGTCTCGCATCTCATGGCAACTGATGCAAAACGACAAGGTATTGGTAGCTTCCATGCCCGTATTGAAGCCACCCCAGAAAATGATGCCCCCAAAGACGCCCACAATCAGCAGCGTCAGAACAGAATACTTCGTACTGGGCTTTCGTAGTGCGGTCCAGCAGCGTTTGAGGGCATTGGGATTTTCGTCTTGCATGTTTCATTCTCCATTCAGAAATCAATGCGGTGTGGCTACCTGAAGCTGTAGTTATAGACCGCAAATACCGTGCTGGCGCTGTAGCTGGGCGGTTGCTGGTTGGTCGGCATCATGGACAAGGGCGTGTATCCCGTCTGGTAGGCGTTGTAGTAGTAGTCGTTGGAATCCAGGCGTTGGTAAATGAACCCCATCACGACCTTGCTGACCTTGTCCAGCGCATAGTCGCCCGTCAACTTGAGTTGCAGCAGTCTGCTTGAAATGTCCGGTAACGTGCCGCAAGAATATCCGCTGTTGCTGGGTGTCGTGCAGGACGCGTTGTTGTAGTTGAGTGCGGTGGAATAGGTTGATTGACCAAGGGAGTAGGTGAGGTCACCAGCGAGGTTGAGTTTGCCACCCATCAAACCACCCTGTTTGACATTCAGCCCCGCAGTATAGTCATCGTTGTTGAGGTTGTTGGACCAGGTCTGGGTTTGCGGTGCAAAGTAGGTTGCAGTGCTATGGTTCCACGCTGCATTGAGCAGTTCCCTCTGCCTCTTCTGTACGCTCAAATACGCCGAAACCGAGCTTTTTTCGGCCATACTGTAAGTGCCATCGAGATTGGCGCTCCAGGTGGTGCCATTTTGTACGCCCAGGGTCGAGTCATCGTAGTTGTCGTAGGTGTAGCGGCCGCTGAAACTTACATTCAGTTTTTCAGAGGCCTGCCAGTTAAGTCCCGCCTTTACCATCTGTTCGGTGCGGGCGGCGTCAAAGTAGGCGATATAGCCAGGGAGTTCATAACCCTCGTTTTTTGCTTGCATCGGGTTGTAGAACGAACTATTGACGGTGGCCGTACGGTTGGCATAGGCATAACCCAGATTCATGCTGAGGTTGTCCGAGGCCTTGAACTTGTAATTGCCAAGCAGTTTGTTCTCCTGGGTTTCCGGAACCTGGACACAGGAAGCCGAGGTGTAATATGCGGAGGCAGCAGCGGACGGGCCTCCCGGTCCTGGACCCTGTGCGTTGTTGGATAACGAGCTGTCACACCAGCGGCGCACTTGTTCAAATTCGTAGCCCAGGTTGAGATTTTGCCGACGGTCAATCCGGTAATCCCCTGCCAGATCGAATTGCAGTTTGCTGTTGCTCATGGGAGTACTCACGGCAGTCTCGGCGCCGCCCCCAAGATCATTGAACTTGTAAATGTTTGCAGCAGTCTGGTTGTCGCGCTCGTTATACTTGACCCCCACGTTCAGTGTCAGGTCCCTGGTGGTCTGATTGGTGAGCTTGAGGTCACCGTGGGTGATGATGACGAGTCCGTTGAGTGACGACTGGGGTAGTCCGCCAGCTTGCATCTGGTCGGTATTGACGTAACTGTCATTCTGCGTGTTTCGGCCATAGGAAAATCCGCCTACCAGTTTGGTGGTGGATGAGAAGTTATATCCCCCCGTCAGGTTTAACTGGTGAAACTGATTGTCCGGCGGTGTGCTGAGCATGTCTACCGGAAAGGTCACGCCGGGGATGCTGCCCGTGGCCGGTGCAGTTGCGGGCGCAGTGGCATTGCCCACGTAAGGGTTCGAAAAACTCACGCCGTTGTAGGCGTTCTGGAAAATCGATCCGTTGTAGCTTCCAGTGAAGTGCCCCTTTTCACCAACCCAGTTGAGCGCCATGTTGACAGTGTCTGTGGTGTAGTTGGTTGGGTTCATCAACATCAGGATGTTTTCGCCGCGGACGTTGTACCCTGCCATTTTGATATTGACGTCACTGCCTGCAGAGATCAGCTTGGCCCCATCCTGGGCCAGATGGTTGAAATCAAAGCGGAAGCTCCATTCCCGGTCAAGATTGCGCGTGGCGCTGATGCCCGTATTTTGCCGTCCGGATGAAACATCGTTCGTGTTGAAGTAGGACTGTTGGTTGGGTGTCAAGGCCTGGGTGCCGTAGGGCGGTATCACACCACCCACCGCAGCCGGCTTGGTCTGTGTATTGATTACGCCAAAGGCCCGCGGCAATACAAAGGCGTTGCCGCCCATGGAACCCTGCAGCGGGGTTTGATAGGTGTCCGTGATGTAGTGCCGCAGTTCGTCGTAGTTGACACCTATGCTCCATTTCCCTTGTTCGCTTGCCGTCGCTCCCAGGGCGCGAGAGGTGAGGCCGAGGTCGGATCCTTCAATCCCCCAGCGCATGAGCCCGCTGTCCATGCCGTAGGAGTCGCCCCCACGAACGCTAAAGTTTCCCAGGATGTCGGCCCCGGAAGGGTGCAGACCCAGGCCGCTGTACTCGCCGTATTTGTAGGTGCCGCGTGCCGTATTGGCGGCGCCGATTTCAACGAAGTTGATGGGTTTGGTGAGGGCATCCACTTCTTCCTGACCTTCTGCAAAGGTCAGCATGGGCATCGCAGCCATTGCCGCCAATGCGCCTTGCACTGCAAGGGTTATCAGGCTGACGGCAAGATTCCTTTTAGTTGCTTTCATGGTCTTAATCTCCCTGGACTCTATCTATGCAAAAAGGCACCAGCCGGGCTGTTTGAGCCGTGAACCATGACGTGGCAGTTCATGCAGGCACGGCCAACGGCATTGGAATTCGGGGCTTTTGGGTTGGTACCATTGGCGACAAACCCACCGCCTGACTGGATTCCAGATGCAGAGGTGCCGTAGGGCGCCTGGCTGTTATGGGGGCCGTCATGACATTCGTCGCACAGGAATGGGGCCCGTGATTTCAGCAGCGGCGAAATATTGGAGCCGTGCGGGGTGTGGCAGTTGGTGCAGTCTTCGGTAACGGGCTGATGCTCCCAAAGGAAGGGGCCTCGCTTTTCAGCATGGCAGGTAAAGCAGGTTTCAGTCACCGTGTTCTTTTTGAGCATTCTCGGACCGGCCGAGCCGTGAGGATTGTGACAATCCGAACAGACCACCTTGCCGATATCTATGGGGTGACTGGAAATCTTGTGACTATCTGCGCGTTGTTCCTTGTGGCAGGTAAAGCACACCGTGGTCTGCGTTTTCTTGTTCAGGACCAGGTCTGCGGGTTGATGCGTTTTGTGGCAGTCATTGCAGGCCAGCTGGTTTCTTTGGTGCAAGCCACCATCCCAGTTGGTTCGTTCGGTTCCCTTGTGGCAGGTCAGGCATTGTCCTGAGCGTTGCGTGTCGTCGGAAACACCATAGGCACCCTTCTTGAAAACAACGTCAGGGGCCGCGCGACCTCTGACGCTGGGATCACCTTTGAGGTGCTTTTCGCTTTCGCCATGGCAGGACTGGCACGTCGGCGCGCGAGGATCGCCTTTCACCCCATGCTTGGTCTGATAGATCGACAGAACGGGCGTTTGCTCGCTTTCGTCATGACAACGCGTACAGATCGCATCCTGTATCAATGCATTCTTGGCAATGCCGGATTGGGCCTGCTCCTGTTTGGGTTTGCTTGGGGCTTCGGCGGCCAGGGCTGAATTCAGCCAGCATGCCCCTGTCAGAATCACGATGAAAGCCATTAATCGCTGCACGAGTTTCATTTTGATGATCCTCTCTAGGTTGTCATGGTTATGGGTCGTGGGGATCCAGGTGCGTTTGAGCGCGAGCGGCGCTTCGACTTACAGGGAAAGAATCCACTGCACAAGATTCTTGATCTGCTCCATATCCTTGGGAGGAGAGGTCTTGACGATCTTGTGTTCTTCCTCATGCCCGTCGGGGAATTTGGCTTTTTCTCCCGAGGTGATATGCTCGATCAGACGGGCTTCAGCGTTGGCTTTGCCCTTGTACTTCTCAGCAACCTTCTTGTACGCAGGGCCATCCTTTTCCTTCTCAATGGCATGGCACTTGAAGCAGTTGTTCTGCTTTGCAAGGGCCTTGGCTGCTTCGGCATCCACGGCATGAGCCATGGGCGAGACGAGAAAAATCGAAGTGGCGGCGGCTAGGATGGTGGCGCGAGAGGTGTGATGTTTCATTTCAGTCCCCAATGAAAATAAGCGAATCAAAAATCAGCATGTAAAACAAAATGGCTTGATAACTTTGGGGAAATACTATTCTTCTGCGGTGCGACAATTTTTGACTCAAATCAAAAATGTAACGATAAGTAACATATTGTTTTAAAGTGTACGGTTTTGACCACAAAGCTCATGAAAGCTATTGCGGACACTTTAAATGTTCATTTAAAACAGGATGTTGTGCAATTTATGCTGGAATGGCAGGGAAGGTCTTGTAATGCAGCAAAAGCTTTAGAATGAGAATAGACTTCAGTCCGGAGCCGTATTCACGTAATTCCGGATCATTGTTGCGTCACGACATCAGGGGGCTGCCGAGCCCTGGGGAGACCAAATAGTGAATTTGCAGTCCCTATCTCGTCACGCATGGACGCGTTTCTGCATCGCCATTCTTCTCGTGGGTTTGGCTGCGGGTTTGCGAGAATGGCCCCTGCAACCTCTTGGGCCGGTTCTGGAATGGCTGACGTTCTATCCTGCAGTCATGATCGCGGCCATTTTTTGCGGGTTGTATGCGGGCATTCTGGCAACGGTGTTGTCCTGCGCCACGGTGGTATTTTTTTGGCCGTTTGGCGCTAATCCAACCGGTGCTGGCCCATTCAGCCACTGGCTTGGCCTAGCTGCCTTCGCTCTTAGCGGTATTGTGGTTTCAGGAGTTGCTGAAGCAACGCTGCGTAACCGTGAGCGCACCGTCAAGGCGCAGAACCAGAGCCAGGCTGCGGTACAGGAACACGTGCTGTTTGAAAACTCTCCTACTGCCATGGTTTCCATCGAGCCAACCCATGGACGCATCATCCGGGCCAACCAGGTGGCATTGAAATTATTTGGCTATGACGCAGAGGAAATTCTGAGATGTACCGTAGCTGACCTGACCCACCCAGACGATCGTGTGGAATTAAAGCGGCATTACGAGCTGCTCTATGGGGGACAGGTTGAACATTTGCGTTTTGAAAAGCGTTATCTCAGGAAAGATGGCACTGACTTTTGGGCGGAAACATCCGTTTCTGCATTGAGGGATGCCTACGGTCAGGTCAAACTGTTCATTGGTAATGCCCTGGACATTACCGAGCGCAGGCGCACCACGCAGATACTGAATCGTGAGTGCGAAAAAAACGCACTCCTGCTGCACAATGCCAGCGATGGCATTCACATCCTGGACGCAAATGGAGATCTCATCGAAACAAGCGATTCGTTCTGTACCATGTTGGGCTACCGTCGCGATGAAATGATCGGCATGAATGTTTCGCATTGGGATGCCCAGTGGAATGTCGAGGAACTGCCCGTTCTCGTCAGGACGCGGCATTTGCAGGAAGGCCGTTCCCAGTTTGAAACAAGGCATCGCCGCAAGGATGGCACTATCTTTGACGTGGAGGTCAGCGTGTTTCCCCTTGTGCTGGATGGCGATTCTGTCCTGTTTTGCTCCTCACGCGACATCACGGAGCGAAAAATTTCAGAAGCCGAGGTGCAAATTGCGGCCACTGCCTTTGAATCCCAGGAAGGGATGCTGATCACGGACGCAAACGGTACGATTTTGCGGGTTAATCGGGCTTTCACGGAGATTACGGGCTACCCCAGTGAAGAGGTCATCGGCAGGAACCCGCGCATGCTGAGCTCAGGTCGGCAGGATGCAGGTTTTTACCAGGCCATGTGGAAAAGCATTAACGATACGGACACCTGGAAGGGTGAAATCTGGAATCGGCGGAAGAATGGCGAGATATACCCTGAATATCTCACCATCACTGCAGTGAAAAATATCGGGGGAATCGTCACGAATTATGTGGCCACGTTGACGGACATTACCTTGCGCAAAAGTTCCGAAGAAGAGATAAGGAACCTGGCGTTTTATGATCACCTGACGCGCTTGCCAAACCGGCGGCTTCTCACGGAACGACTCAGGCAGGCCATGTCTTCCAGCGCGCGTAGCGGGCGCCAGGGCGCGCTTCTGTTCATTGATCTGGACAATTTCAAGACGCTCAATGACACCCTTGGCCATGGTGTGGGGGATATGTTGCTGCAACAGGTTGCCGAGCGTCTGATCGCCTGCGTACGCGAGGGCGATTCCGTGGCTCGCATCGGCGGTGATGAATTTTTGGTGATGCTGGAAGACCTGAGCGAATTTGACCTGGAAGCGGCAGCGCAGACCGAATCTGTTGGCGGGAAAGTCCTGTTTTCCCTCTGCCAGCCTTATCAGCTTCCAACCCAGGATTACCACGGCAGCAGCAGTCTTGGTGCCACCATGTTCAAGGGTCATGAGCAGGGAATTGAAGACCTGTTGAAGCAGGCTGACATTGCCATGTATCAGGCCAAGAAAGCGGGGCGTAACACCCTGCGTTTCTTTGATCCGCAGATGCAGGAAAGTGTGAGTGCGCGAGCGGCTCTCGAAGGCGAATTGCGCCTGGCGATCGAGAGACGACACTTCCGCCTGTATTACCAGGTGCAGACCGACGCTTTCCGTAATCCCACGGGTGCCGAAGCCTTGATCCGCTGGGCTCATCCCGTGCGTGGCATCATCACCCCTGAGCAGTTCATTCCATTGTCGGAAGAAACCGGATTGATTCTGCCCATTGGAAAATGGGTGTTGGAAGCGGCCTGTTCCCAGTTGCAGGCCTGGCAGGAGCAAGAACACACCAGGGGTTTCGTGTTGTCGGTCAATATCAGCGCCAGGCAATTTCGCCAGACTGATTTTGCACGGCAGGTCCAGGCCTGCGTCCAATACCATGGCATCAACCCTGCCCAACTCAAATTCGAGCTGACGGAAAGCACGTTGCTGGAAAATATAGAGGACACCATTGCCACGATGAATGCACTGAAAAACATCGGCGTTCAAATCTCGCTGGATGACTTTGGTACAGGGTACTCGTCGCTGCAATATCTCAAGCGATTGCCGCTGAGCCAACTCAAGATCGATCAATCGTTTGTTCGCGATATTGCCGTGGACAGTAGCGATAAGGCCATAGTGCGCACCATCATCGCCATGGCACAAAGTCTCAACCTGGATGTCATTGCCGAAGGTGTCGAGACCGAGGAGCAGTGCCAGTTTCTTTTCAGCACGGGCTGCACTCATTACCAGGGATATTTATTTGGCATGCCACTGCCGATCGAACAATTTGACAAGCTGTTGACGATGTCAAGAGCATAGGATGAATGGGAGCTGTTTCATGGACCTGCCTGCGGCCTTTCGCGAAACCAGAATTGATGTCATGCATGACCCTGTTCGGCTTCTCCCGCTGGCCCTCCTGGTTAGCGGCATTGTAGGCGGCCACCGTGCATGCTTGGGGATGCCCATTGAAGACTAGCGCAGCACGAATGATCCCCATCAAATCAGGTCATGGCCGAAACGGTGGCAAGGCGTCGCTTTACGCAGGGCCAGGATCGCAGTACGATGCCGGGGTGATGATTGTGTCCGTCATTTAGGGGGTACCATGACCACGAACGCCGTCAGTACAGTGAGCAGTGCGTTGCAGATGCAGCAAGACCAACAAGCACAGCAGGCCCAGCAAGCCAGAAAAACCCAGCAGGATAAACAGGCCCAGCAGGATCAGCAGGCCACGGAGGCGCGTCAGGCCCAGCAATCGCAACAGGCCCGGCAATCCCAGCAGTCGCAACAGCCGAAACCAGCGCAGCCTCCCCAGGTTTCCCAGCCCGGGCAGGTGGTGGGCTCCAACATCCATATCCTGGCCTGATCCACGCGTTCCACATCACTCGCCACCGGCGGCTAGGTGGAAAGGAGCTGGATTTGCTGGAACATAAACGCCAGCCCCTTGCCCCCCCGGGGTTATTTCTTCGTCGCCTCGCCAGAAGTTCCGCGATCGCCTTTCTGGTGGTGTGCCTTGCGCTGTTTGTCGGTGTTTTCGGTTATCACACCCTGGAAGGATTGTCATGGATTGATGCGCTGCTCAACGCCTCCATGATCCTGGGGGGCATGGGCCCGGTGGACGCGCTACGCACCGATGCGGGCAAGATTTTTGCCTCCATTTACGCGTTGTTCAGCGGTCTTGTGTTCATGCTCGTTGCGGGCATTCTGTTTACGCCCATCCTCCATCGCTTCCTCCACCGGTTTCATCTGGAATCGAGCGAACGGGCCTGATTTCCCTCAATTGGCCTTGCCCCGAAAATGTATTATATTTAGTGCACCTCGGGCCGCGGAGGGGCGTGCCGGAATCGTGGCTTTAATCACTCTTTACCAAGGAGGATTTCAATGGGAACGATCGCATGGGTGGAATTGATCTCGATCTGGGGGTTGGCAATACTGATCACCATCATGGATAACGCCATGTGGCACAGATAATTATAGTCCGCGCTCCAATGAGCGCCGTTGAAGAATTCAAAAGCCCTGCACCGCTGCGGGGCTTTTTTATGGCCTGTGTATAATCAGCCCCATGCCTTCAATACCCCTCCTGCTGCGAAACGCCGAATTGCCGTGACCCCGGACTATGCTGCACTGACCCCCGATTGCATACTGGATGCGCTTGAGAGCGTTGACTTTCAAGGCGATGGCCGTCTACTGGCCCTCAATAGCTATGAAAACCGAGTCTATCAAGTGGGCATGGAAGAGGGACCACCGCTGGTGACAAAGTTCTATCGCCCCGGTCGCTGGTCGGATGATGCCATTCTCGAGGAACACGCCTTTCTGCAGGAACTTGCTGATCGCGAAATTCCCGTGGTTCCGGCACTGGTGCGAGGTGGGATAACGCTGCATACCTTCAGGGGATTTCGTTTTTCGGTCTCACAGAAGCATGGCGGGCGGGCACCGGAGCTCGAAGATCGCCAAACGCTCGAGTGGATGGGGCGTTTTCTGGGGCGCATCCATGCCATCGGCGCTCTCCAGCCATTCAGGCATCGCCCCGAACTCAATATCGAATCATTTGGCGTGGGGCCACGGGATTTTCTGTTGGCGCATGCCTTCATTCCGGACGACTTGATGGCCGCCTACAGCAGCGTGGCCAACCAGGCGCTGGAGGGCGTTCGCCATTGCTTTGCACGAGCTGGCAAGTCAAGGACCCTGCGACTGCACGGCGACTGCCATCCTGGTAATGTGCTTTGGACGGATGGGGGCCCACATTTCGTCGATTTTGACGATAGCCGCATGGGTCCAGCGGTTCAGGACCTGTGGATGCTGCTCGCGGGAGAACGCGCCGACATGGTCCGTCAGATGGGCGACGTGCTGTCAGGATATGAAGACTTTTACGATTTTGACGAGCGCGAACTTCACCTGATTGAGGCGCTGCGCACGCTGCGCCTCATTCACTATGCAGCCTGGCTGGCCCAACGTTGGGACGACCCCGCTTTCAAGCTGGCCTTTCCGTGGTTCAATACGCAGCGTTATTGGCAGGATCGCATTCTGGAGCTGCGTGAGCAGATTGCCCTGATGGATGAGCCGCCGCTTTGGTCGGCGTGATGAATGGCCCTTGACCTTCAAAAACTTTGGGGTGAGGATGAGGGTGTGTGCGCAACAATCATCGGAGATCAGGCACCATGCAACTACCACTGCAAATCACCATTCAAAACATCGATCAGTCAGAAGCCCTGGAAGCACGCATTCGCAGCAAGGCCGAAAAGCTCGACGAATTTTTTCAACATATCTCGTCCTGTCGGGTCGTGGTTGAACGGCAGGACAAGCATCGCCATCAGGGAAAGCAATTCACGGTGCGCATTGACGTCAAGGTTCCCGGTAACGAGATCGTGGTGGATCGCGCCCATAGTGAAGATGTCTATGTGGCCCTGAGAGACGCCTTTGATTCGGCCAAGCGCCAGCTTGAAGACTATGCGCGCATATTGCGCGGTGATGTCAAGTTGCACGAGCCCAAGCGTACTGAAACCTAGCCCGTGCGGCGCATGCAGTCAGAGCTCTCCATTCCCCTCGATGAAGTGGAAATCTGCGCAATCCGTGCACAGGGCAGTGGTGGGCAGAACGTCAACAAAGTTTCCAATGCCGTGCATTTGCGCTTTGCCATTGCCGATTCTTCCTTACCGGAAGCCGTTCGCGAGCGTCTTCTGAAGCTGGGCGATCAGCGCATCAGCAAGGAGGGTGTTGTGATCATCAAGGCTCAGAAGTTTCGCAGTCTTGAGAAGAACCGCATCGAAGCGCTCCATCGATTGCAAGACCTGGTTCAAAGTGTCGCCATGCCGCCAAAGCTGCGTCGGCCTACGCGGCCCACAAGAGGGGCGGTGGAAAGGAGGATGGAAAGCAAGGCAAGACGCGCCCGGGTAAAAGCGGGTCGAGGGCGGATCAGCGAGTAGCTGGCCTTAGATGCCGAGGTAAGCGCGCTTGACCTCGGGGTCCTCCAGCAGGGCCTTTGCAGTGCCGGATTGCCTCATCACGCCGGTTTCCATAACATAGCCCCGGTCGGCCACTTCCAGTGCTGCGAAGACATCCTGCTCCACCAACAGGACGGTGATGCCCTGGCTGCGAATCGTCGAAAGCACTTCAAGCAGTTGATCCACGATGACCGGGGCCAGTCCCAGGCTCATTTCATCCACCATCAACAGTTTTGGGGCAGCCATCAGAGCGCGGCCAATGGCACACATCTGCTGTTCGCCTCCCGACAGACTGCCGGCACGCTGGCTGCGTCGCTCGTGGAGTTTTGGAAAGAGCGCGTAAACCGATTCCAGACTGTGCTGGACGGACCGTTTGTCACGGCGTGCGAAGGCGCCCATCATGAGATTTTCCTGCACCGTCATCCTGTCAAACAGTTGGCGTCCTTCGGGCACCTGCACGATGCCGTGCCTGAAGGCCTGTTCGGGTGTCAGCCCGGCGAGGTCGTGACCGTCAAAAGTCAGCGTGCCGGTGCTGGAAAGCACGCGGGAGAGGGCACGCAACAGCGTGGTTTTACCCGCACCATTGCTGCCCACGAGTGCGACGATTTCGCCGCGACGGATTTCTATATGAATGTCCCTCAGTACCGGAACTCCCCCATATCCGCAAAGCATCCCCTGCACGTTCAACAAGGTTTCGTTCATGCCCTTCGCCGTCCCAGGTAGGCTTCGATGACACGCGGATCTTCCAGCACTTCGTCTGGTTTTCCCTCGATGATTTGCTGCCCATGGTGGAGCACCAGCAACCGATCCGAAAGGCGCTGGATGACCTTGATGACATGTTCGATTACCAGTATGGAAATACCGGTGCTGCGCACCTTTTTGATGGCTTCGATCACTTCGTCGATTTCAGCATGATTGAGCCCCGCCATGACCTCGTCGAGCAGCAGCAGCTTGGGCTTCATGGCCATGGCCTTGGCCAGTTCAAGGCGCTTTCGATCCGGGCCGCCCAACTCGTCGGCGCGCCGCCCCGCCTGATGTTGCAGGTCCATGAGCTCCAGCCATTCGCGCGCTTCTTCGCGCGCAACCCGCAAGGCCTTTGCCGCCGTCGATGTTCCGAACAACGCGCCCACGGCGATGTTGTCCAGAACGGTCAGCCCGGGAAACGGCTTCATGATCTGGAACGTGCGGCCGATCCCTGCCCGGGCCCGGCGGTATGCCGGAAGGGTTTTGATGGAGCGGCCTTCGAATAAAATATCGCCAGTGGTCGGCATGATGCTGCCGCTGATGAGGCTGACCAGCGTCGTCTTTCCTGCGCCGTTGGGACCGATCAACCCCATGGTTTCACTTGGCGCGATGGTGAAATTGACGCCATTGACGGCCACGAGCCCGCCAAAGCGTTTGCTCAGATCGCGGATTTCAAGGATATGAGGTGAGGTCATAGGCGGTGCTGTTTGACGTTTTCGTTAAAGTAGCGCCAGCCTGTGTCGCGAAACCGGCGTATCAGGTCTGCCAGGCCGCGCGGCATGAAGACCACGGCTGTTACGATGACGATGCCAAAAAAGAGGCTGGCCACGGTGGAGACTTCGGTGGACAGGGTTTCGGAGATGCCGGAGAGTACGAATGCGCCAATCACAGGTCCCAGGACAGAGCCAGGTCCGCCAAATACCGTCATGATGATCATTTTGACGTTGAGGCTGAGGTCAAAGGCGCTAACCGGGTCGATGAAGGTAATCCAGTAGGCATGGATGCCTCCTGCCAGCGCACTGAAAACGCCGGCCAGGGCAAAGGCCAGGACTTTATAGAGCGTGGTGTTGATGCCCATGGAAGCCGCGGCATCCTCGTTTTCGCGGATGGCAATCAGACCGAAACCAAAACGGCTGCGCGAAATCCAGAAGATGGTCAGCGTTGCCAGTACCAGGGTGGCCAGTGACAGCTCGTAGAAAAGTGCATCACCGTTCAGAAGCGGCAATACCAGCCCCGTGTTGCGCCCGGCAATCTCGAGATTGGAGACAATCGCGGTCATGACCTGCGACAGGGCCAGGGTGGCAATGGCAAAGTAGTGACCGCGCAGGCGTAGCACCGGCAGCCCCATCACCAGCGCAAAGAGGACGGAGAGCAGGGCGCCAAAGGCCAGTCCCACGCCAAAAGGCAGTTGCCATTGCACCATCGCGATGGCAGTACCGTAGCTGCCCAGACCAAAAAACACGGAGTTGCCAAAGGAGGCGTAACCCGTGTAGCCACCGATGATGTTCCAGCCCTGCGCCAATGTGGCGAGCAACAGCGTGGCGATGCCGAACTGGATGACGGTCGGGGATGCAAACCAGGGTAGTGCGCCTAGCAATAGGACTGCGATGGCGGTCAACAGGAATTTTGCCCGGAGGTTCATGAGGTTGATCCAAGCAGGCCGTTAGGGCGAACGACCAGGACGAGGACGAGAATGCCAAAACTGGCCACATCCACGAAGGTAGGTCCGATGTAGAGCGCTGTGAGCGATTCGACGATGCCAAGGAAAATGCCGCCGACCACCACGCCCAGCGGGCTTTCCAGACCGCCGATGATGGCGATGGCAAATGATTTTGCCGTGAGCGTGGCGCCGATGTATGGATTGATCTGCGACACAACGCCGTAGAGATCGCCGGCTCCGCCGGCAAGCGCGGCTCCGATGCCAAAGGTCATGGCGTAGATGGATTTTGGTGCCACGCCATAGAGGCGTGCGGCTCCCAGATTTTGCGCCGTGGCACGAATACCCCGACCCAGGCGCGTGTGCAGGAGAAACAGCCACATGGAAAAGGTCAGCAGCAGCGCTACGACAAAGGCGAGAACCCTGACCCAGGGCAGGGTGACTCCGAATGCCATGAAATTCGAGCCGGCATAGCTGGGGTTGATGGTGCGGTAGTCGGCGCTAAAGAGGATTTGTGCAAGCTGGGTCAGCACCACGTCAATCCCGAAGGTGATCAGGAGTGTGTTGAACATGGCCGAGCGGGCGATCAGGTTCAATACCCCGCCCTGTAGAAGGTAGCCCACGCAGAACAACGCTGCCATCGAGATGGGTAGTGCAACGAAGGGGTCCATGTCGAACAGGGTGAAGAGATAGTAGCCGACGTAGGCCCCCAGCATGATGAACGCGCCGTGGGCCAGGTTGACAATGTTAAGCACCCCCCAAACCAGGGCCAGGCCCAGGGCCATCAGCGCATAGAGGCCCCCAAGGAGTACGCCGTTGGCAAGAATTTGAGCAAGCAATTGCATCGCGTGGAAAACCCCGCTTTAAGAATGAGGCCTGTCGAATTGACGGTCTAGCGCTTGTCCCAAGGTGGCATGGGGTATTGCGGAGTCGCGAGCATTCCGTTCTGCGAATAGATGGCCTTGACCTGGTCGTTTTGCACTTGAATCACGGTTTGCGGCAGGCTGATCTGTCCGGTGGCATTGAACGCAACGGTGCCGTAGAGGCTGGGAAAGTTGACCTGGGAAATGGCATCCCGTACCTTTTTCGGATCCAGCGAGCCGGCAGCTTCCATGGCTTTGACAAAGGCTTCAACGTCGGCAACGGCCGAGGCAGAGTGGTAATCAGGGTCGTAGCCAAAGCGTGCGACATAAGCCTTGGCAAAGTCTGCGGCGTTGCCAAAATAGAGGTCCTTGCTGGTCGGTGAGATGACCCAGGGGGTCATGCCAAAAGCGTAGTTTGAATCCTTGCCAAGCGCTTTACGAAAATCGGCCGTGGGTACGCCCACCGTAAATGAATACATTTTGGGGGCAAGGTTGAGGCTTTTGGCCTGGCGCACGAAGTTAAGGGCCTCGGTCTCGTGGCCGGAAACCAGGATTGCATCCGGATTGCTGGATTTAAGTTGCGAGATCAGGGTGCTGAAGTCACTGGTGTTGCTGCTGTAGCGTTGGTCCAGGGTGAGTTTTATCCCGGCATTCTGCAGGAGTTCGCGCGTGCCATTTGCAACGGAGACGTCAAAGGCATCGTCGGCGTAGAGCAGCGCGACGGTTTTGGGCGCAGGGTTGAGCTTGCCCATCATGGCAATCGTGCTTTCAAAGTACTTGCTGGCTACGGGCAGGGTGCCAAAAATGTACTTGTAGCCGCGATTGAAAATCTGGTCGGACGCACCACCACCCTGGATCATGGGAACCTGGTACTTTTCGGCGACTGAGGAATCGGCCAGGGCAAAGTCGCTGGCGAAGGGACCTAACAGAAAATTGACCTTGTCTTGCGTCAGCAACTGCACATACTGGCGCACGCTCAAATTGCTGTCCGACTGGTTGTCAAGAATTTTCAGGGCCAGGGTGTAGGTTTTCCCGCCCACCTTGACGCCGCCGCGTTCGTTGATTTTTTCCACGGCGAACTTGTAACTGTCGCGATAATAGCGGCCTGTGTTGGCCAGGGCTCCGGTTTCCTGCACCGAAGCCCCGAGGGTGATCGTTTCCTGGGCAAAGGCGGAAGACATGCTCGTCGCCAGCGTGAACGCCATGAACCCTAAAGCTCGTTTCATAGAAGGCCTCCTCTCCGTATCGTTATTTTATGGGCCTGGATGCCCAAGCCTCGTGTTTGTGGGGAACAGTATACGAGATTGGTGATAATTCCTGAAAGTACGAAATCCCGTTTTACGGATTTCTGCTATGATTTGAAATCATGCGCAAGAAGAACACGCGTCGTTGGGTATCGCTTTTTGCTCTCATCATGCTGGCTGCAAGCCAGTGCATGACTGCGGCTCACGCATGTCAACAACTTTTCCCCGCAGAAAGCCCTCCCGCAACATGGGCCGTCCCCATGCCGGCTGACTGTGCCGGAATGGACATGGAGCGCGCACCTGTAACCGATGAATCCCGGTCGCCGCTTTGCCATGCCCATTGCGAACAGGTGGCGCAGATGCTGCAGCATGGCGCTCCAGATTTGTCGCCGGTGGGCCTGGTCGCCCTTTTCGAGCTGCCTCGGCCAGATGTCGGTGCAGCCATGCACTCCAGCACTGTCGTACTGCATCCCCAACTTCACCTGACGCAAGGCTCTCCGCCGCTGCGCATCCAGTACCAGGTTTTTCGGATCTAGGTCTTCTCCCCAACCCAGGGCGTGCCGCAACGGTTTGCGCCACGGATTCTGCCATTTGTCGGGAGCAAGACCATCATGTCTGAAAGAACAGAAGCGCCTTGCCGGCGATTTGCGCTGGCGATGTTGCTGGCCATCTGGACCACGACCGGCCACGCGTTGACCTATGACGAGGCCCTGGGCATTGCCGAGAACCACGCCTCGGAACTCGACGCGCGTCAAAACGCCGTCGCGGCCGCGCATTTAGCGCGAGTTTCTGCAGGAGAATTGCCCGACCCCAAACTCGTGATGGGCGTTGACAACCTGCCAGTTCAAGGTTCGGAAGCCTGGAATACCAGCCGCGATTTCATGACCATGCAGCGGATTGGCGTGATCCAGGAAATGACCCATGGTGATAAGCGGGATGCCGCGCGCCGGCTGGCAGAGGCCAATATTACACGGGCCGGTACCGAGCTGCAGATCGAACGCCTGTCCGTAAGGCGCCAGACGCTTCAGGCCTGGTTGAGGGTCTATTATCTACAACGGCAACGTACGCTGCTGGACCAGCTGGATGCCGAAAACCTTCTCCTGGCTTCAGCCGTGACGGCCCGTTTGGCCTCGGGACAGGGACAGGGGGGAGAGCGTCTGTTATCTCGCCAGGAAGGCGTGGCCCTGGAGGATCGGCGCGACGACCTGGAGCGCGACCTGAGGAAGGCACAAGCCGAACTGGCGCGCTGGGTGGGTGCCGCTGCCCGTGAGCCCTTGACGGGCCAGCCTCCTGCCTATACCCCCAACCCGGATCATTTGCGTCATGATCTGGATCGCCATCCCGATGTGGCAATTTTCAGTGTGCAGGAGGCCTCGGCACGCGCCGAAGTGGCCCTGGCCGAAGCGGCCAGAAAATCGGATTGGGGCGTGGAGATGGACTATCAGCACCGTGGCCCTGCTTTTGGGGACATGGTTTCAATTCAGTTGACCTTCGATCTTCCGGTATTTACCCAGACCCGCCAGAACCCCCGGATTGCCGCCCGCCAGCAGGAACTTGAGCGGGTCAGTGCGGAGCATGAAAGCATGGTGCGCCAGCATGCCGCAGAACTGGAGGCCATGCTGGCAGAGCAGGCCGCGCTTGTTCGCCAGCTTGAGCGTATTGACCGCGAATGGCTTCCCCTGGGCCAACAGAAAGTGGACCTTGCCTTGGCGGCCTACCGAGCCGGTCAGGAGCCGCTTCCGGCAGTGCTCGATGCGCGCAGGTTTCTGATTGATACCCGAATGAAGCGCATTGATCTTGAAGCGCGGCGCGCTGCGGTGGAAACCAGCTTGCACTACCTGTCAGAGGAGGTTCAGCCATGAATGCAAAACGGATGGGATGGTCTGCGCTGGTGGCCCTGATGCTGGTGGTGCTGGGTGCCGTGACGGGGTATGAATTCGCCAGTAGGGAACCTGCCGGTCCCAGAATATTGTATTGGTATGACCCCATGAAACCCGATCGGCACTTCGACAAACCCGGCAAATCTCCTTTCATGGACATGGATCTTGTACCCATGGTGGATGAAGGTAGCATTGCTGACAATGGTGTTCGCATCGACCCACGGCTGTTGCAAAACACTGGGGTCAGGTATGCAACCGTGGAGAAGGGCCGGCTTGCCCGCGGACTCGATGTCGTGGGGACGCTCGTCTTTGATGAGCGGCGTGTGGCGATCGTCCAGGCGCGAGCTGGCGGACTGGTGGAGCGTGCCTATGGCCGCGCTCCCAATGACGTAATTCCGGCGGGCGCACCCCTGGTGGACCTGCGCGTGCCTGACTGGTACGGCGCTCAGGCTGAATACCTGGCCTTGCGTGGGTCTGGTGAGCATGCGCTGGCAGAGGCTGCACGCATGCGCCTGTTGCAACTTGGCATGAACGAACTCCAGGTGGCACAAGTGGAAAAGAGTGGGGCGCCCCAGGCGGTGGTGACCATGACGGCCCCACGAAGCGGCGTGTTGCTGGAGCTTGGTGTGCGCGAAGGAATGACCGTCATGCCGGGACAGACCCTGGCGCGGATCAACGGTATCGACAACGTGTGGCTGGAGGCTGAAGTGCCGGAAGCGCAGATGGCCGGGCTCTTTGTGGGGCAGCCGGTGTCGGCAACTTTTACGGCCTGGCCGGAGCGCCATTGGACGGGCCGTATCAGCGCATTGTTGCCCGCACTGGAGCGGGATGTCCGAACGTTGCGGGTCCGCACCGAATGGGCCAACCCAGAGGGTCAGTTACGGCCTGGCATGTACGCGCGCGTCGCATTGCAGAAAGCGGCGGGACCGGAACGGCTGTTGATTCCCACAGAAGCCGTCATTGCCACGGGCAAACGCAATGTGGTCATCGTGGCTGAAGGGGCTGGCCTTTTCCGCCCTGCGGAAGTGACTGTGGGTCGCGAAGGTGACGGCAGGGTGGAAATTCTGGAGGGATTGCAGCAGGGTGACCAGGTCGTGGTTTCCGGACAGTTTCTTATTGACTCCGAGGCCAGTCTCAAAGGCGTGCTGGCACGCATGGAGAAGTCGGGAGAGCCGAAATGATCGCGCGCCTCATTCGGTGGTCCATCCAGAATCGCTTTCTGGTATTGCTGGCCACGCTATTTCTGACGGTGTGGGGCATGTGGGCCGTCCGCACCACGCCCGTGGATGCGCTGCCGGACCTCTCCGATGTGCAGGTCATCATCCGGACCTCGCTCCCGGGGCAGGCGCCGCAAATCGTTGAGGATCAAGTGACCTATCCGATGGCCACTACCATGCTCTCCGTGCCGGGTGCCAAAACGGTACGGGGTTACTCGTTCTTCGGGGACTCGTTCGTTTATGTGCTGTTCGATGATGGCACCGATCTGTATTGGGCGCGCTCCCGGGTTCTGGAATATCTCAACCAGGCCCAGGGGCGCCTGCCTGCGGGAGCCCGGGCTGCATTGGGCCCGGATGCCACCGGTCTGGGATGGGTTTTCGAGTATGCTCTCGTGGACCGCAGCGGACGGCATGATCTTGGCGAACTGCGTGCCTTGCAGGACTGGTTTCTCAAGTACGAGCTCAAGTCCGTGCCCAATGTGGCGGAAGTGGCTTCAGTGGGCGGCATGGTGCGGGAGTACCAGGTGCTCCCTGATCAGGCCAAACTGGCCGCGTATCGCATTACCCTTGTGCAGGTTCTGGAGGCCATTCGTAACGGCAACCAGGAAGCGGGTGGCGCCGTCGTGGAACAGGGGGAAGCGGAGTATATGGTCCGTGCCACGGGCTATCTCAAAACCCTCGATGATTTTCGGAATATTTCAGTAGCCACTCCCAGGGCCGGGATACCGGTGCGCCTGGGAGATCTGGCCCGTGTGCAGCTGGGCCCCGAGATGAGGCGGGGCATTGCCGAACTCGATGGGCAGGGGGAGGTTGCCGGAGGGGTGGTCATCCTGCGTTCTGGAAAAAATGCGCGGGAAGCCATTGCCGCAGTCAGGTCAAAGCTGGAAGCGCTGGGAAAGAGCTTGCCGCCAGGGATCGAGATCATCACCACTTATGATCGCAGCCAGCTCATTGATCGGGCAATCAACCATCTCAAGCTCAAGCTGGTCGAGGAGTTCATCGTGGTGGCACTCGTCTGCGGGCTATTCCTGTGGCATCTGCGCTCGGCCCTGGTGGCCATCATCTCATTACCGCTGGGCGTGCTGACCGCATTCATCCTGATGCGACATCAGGGGGTCAACGCCAATATCATGTCCTTGGGCGGCATCGCCATTGCAGTAGGGGCCATGGTGGATGCCGCCGTAGTGATGATCGAAAATGCCCATAAGAAAATCGAAGCCTGGCATCAGGAACACCCTGGCCGAACCCTGGCAGGCGAATGCCACTGGCAGGTGGTGACGGAGGCGGCAGTGGAAGTGGGGCCGGCGTTGTTTTTCAGCCTCGTCATCATCATGCTGTCTTTCCTGCCGGTATTTACTTTGGAGGCGCAGGAGGGGCGCATGTTTGCCCCCCTGGCCTTTACCAAGAGCTATGCCATGGCGGGTGCTGCCGCATTGGCCGTGACGCTGATTCCGGTATTGATGGGTTACTGGATTCGCGGGCGAATTCCCAGCGAGCAGGCCAACCCGCTCAGCCGCTGGCTGATTGCCGTGTATCGCCCGTTGCTGGAACGGGCTCTAAAGCATCCAGGAAAGACCCTGTTGATTGCCCTGGCGCTCCTGGTCACGACGCTCTGGCCAGTCATGAGGCTGGGAGGGGAATTCATGCCGCCGCTGGATGAAGGCGATCTACTCTATATGCCATCGGCATTGCCGGGCTTGTCAGCGGCCAAGGCGGCCGAACTTCTGCAGCAAACAGATCGGCTCATCAAGACCGTGCCTGAAGTGGCTCGCGTCTTTGGTAAAGCCGGGAGGGCAGAAACGGCCACGGATCCTGCCCCGATGGAAATGTTTGAAACCACGATCCAGTTCAAGCCCAGGAACCAATGGCGCCCCGGGTTGACACCAGAAGCCCTGGTGGCAGAACTGGACCGCGTCGTGCGGGTGCCCGGCCTGTCCAATATCTGGATCCCCCCCATTCGCAACCGCATCGACATGCTCGCCACCGGCATCAAGAGCCCCATCGGGGTAAAAATATCGGGGACAGACCTCGCCACCATTGAACGGGTTGCGTTGGCTGTGGAACAAGTGGCCAAAGCGGTGCCCGGCGTTTCTTCCGCCTTTGCAGAAAGGCTCTCTGGTGGGCGGTATATTACGGTGGACGTCGATCGCGTTGCAGCAGCGCGTTACGGCCTCAACATCAGTGACGTGCAGACGGTGGTGACCTCGTTGATTGGAGGTGCTGCAGTGGGAGAAACGGTGTCGGGCACGGCCCGCTATCCCATCAATGTGCGCTATCCGCGCGACGAGCGGGACGCACTGGAAACCTTACGCCAGTTGCCCATTGTCACTGCCGGAGGGCAGTGGATTACGCTGGGAACAGTGGCCTGGCTCCGCTACGATGACGGTCCTCCCATGATAAGAAGCGAGAATGCCCGGTTGGCCAGCTGGGTTTATGTGGATGTGCGTGGGCGCGATCTGGCTTCCGTGGTAGCGGATCTGCGCCGTGCGGTATCCCATGGGGTACGCGTGGCGCCAGGCGTGAGCGTGGCGTATTCCGGACAGTTCGAGTACATGAAACGCGCCAATGACCGTCTCAGGGTGGTGGTGCCCGCGACCTTGCTGATCATTTTCATCTTGCTCTACCTCACTTTCCGGCGCCTGGACGAAGCCGCACTGATCATGGGGTGCCTGCCATTTGCACTGACGGGAGGGTTCTGGCTGCTCTACCTTCTGCATTACAATTTGTCGGTGGCCACCGGGGTAGGGTTCATCGCCCTGGCTGGCGTGGCTGCCGAGTTTGGCATCGTCATGCTGGTCTACCTGCGCCAGGCGCTGGCAAGGCGGCTGGACTCGGGTGCCCCGTTGACGCGCGAATTGCTCGAAGAGGCCATTCGCGATGGCGCTGTGCTGCGCGTGCGGCCCAAGGCCATGACCGTGGCTGTGATTCTAGCCGGTCTCATGCCCATCATGTGGGGAAACGGTACGGGCTCTGAAATCATGAGCCACATCGCCGCGCCGATGGTGGGTGGCATGTTGACCGCGCCGTTGCTATCCATGTTTGTCATCCCGGCAGCTTACCTGTTGCTGCGCTCACCACGCAGCGCGGGCCGAGGATGGTTTTTCTTCAATCGCAATGCCTTCTTGTCAAAATGGAAGCGAACCTCATGAAAACATTACTCGCATCAGCCATGGCACTTTTCATCTTGTTCTCTGCATCACACATCGTTCATGCAGAGGCCCCTCTGTCCGATTCCGTGGCCGGCCAGAAAGGAGCCCACGTTCATCACGGCACGGGCACGGTTCAGAAGGTGGATGCGGCAAACGGTCGGGTGACCGTTGCGCATGGAGCCATCAGTAGCTTGCGCTGGCCGCCCATGACCATGGGTTTTGCGGTGCAGGACAGGAAATTGCTGGAACGCCTGTCGGCGGGAGAAAAAATTGATTTCGATCTGGCTCAGTCCGGCCAGGATCAGTTTGTGATCACCCGGATCACGCCAGCCAAATAAACGGCTCACCTTCATTTATAATTGGCCGTGACCATTTTTCAGAAACGAGGAGTCAGCCTACATGAACCCCGGTGCACTCGCAGCTCCAGGACAGAAGATTCCCCATGGCCCGCTACCTGCCTTATTGCTTGCCTTGACCATGATCACTGGCGTGGTGGATGCCATCAGCTATCTCAAGCTGGGACATGTTTTTGTGGCCAACATGACGGGGAACATCGCGTTCCTGGGTTTTGCCGTTGCCGATGCCAAGGAGTTTTCAATTGCGTCATCCCTGACCGCAACCGTCGCATTCCTGACCGGTGCCTTGGCCGGCGGGAGGCTGGGCACGGTGTTGGGATCGCACCGTGGCCATCTTCTGGTGTTTTCAATTTTCATTGAAACAGCCATTGTTGGTGCCGCGCTTTGTGCATGGATCCTGTCGGATGACTCGGACGGGGAGACCATGCGCTATTTGCTCATTGTGGTACTGGCGCTGGCCATGGGTCTGCAAAACGCCACGGCCCGACGCATTGGCGTTCCTGACCTGACCACGACCGTGCTGACGCAAACCCTCACGGGGCTTGCCGCAGATTCAACCCTGGTGGGTGGAAAAAATCCTCGACCCGT
This sequence comes from Pseudomonadota bacterium, assembly GCA_021805725.1. The sequence goes on from JAJZEH010000037.1 coordinate 152,473, forward strand.
CCGTCGCCTCGCGGCCACGGTGACCATGTTCCTGGGCGCGGGAATAGGCACCTTTGTCATTTTTCATTTCAGCCTGGGAGCTGTCCTTGCGCTGGTCTTGATGTTGCTACTGGGCAGCGGTATTGCGGCACTTCGATACTTCTCCTCCTCAGATCCCTGGACGGAAGGCGCCTGACAGAAACGCATGCCCTGGAGTTTGTGCACCCATGTCCGGGTTCGGTCAGGCAGGGGCAGCTACAGGCCGAAAATCCCCCCCGGGCATGACTGCGCCTTTTCCAGACGCGTGAGGGTCGGAAGCAGATTGAGCCCTGTGGATTTTTTGAGTCGATATGCCTGGTCTCGAAGGTCTTCCAGTGAAATGCGGATGGGGTCGCCCTTTGTGGCAAAGGTGATGACATTGCCACTGTCGCAGGAAGGGAGGGCAAGGCAGCGTCCGTCAAAGGCCTCGCAGATGCGCTCGTAACTGGATTTAAACCCTCGCCTTAGCCCCAGCAGGTTGACCACCAGAAAGCCCTCGCTGCTCAGGCGCACGCGGCACATCTGGTAGAACGGGTGCGTGTCCAATTCTCCGGCGCGCGCCTGAGCATCGAAACCATCCACCAGAATCAAGTCGTAATCCTGTTTGGTGTTGGCGATAAACCCTGCACCATCGCCAATCACGATGTTCAATCGCCTGGGGTCCTCGGGAAGCTTGAAAAATTGTCGAGCGGCGGCAACCACCGAAGGGGAAATCTCCACGACGGTCAATTTGGCCTGTGGGCAGTTGCGATACAGAAACTTGGTGAGGGAGGCCGCACCCAGTCCGATCAGCAGGACTTTGCGTGGAAAGCGCGCATCCCCACGCAACAGCAAACAGGCCATCATTTCCTTGGTGTAGTCGAGTTCCAGGTGCCAGGGGCGGGCAATGCGCATGGCACCTTGAATCCAATCCGAACCAAAGTGCAGTGTGCGCACGCCAGCTTCTTCACAGATGTCTATGGGGAAGGTCATAATGAAAATTTTAATTACAAATCAGAATCCAGAATTATTTTGGATGCACTACCATTGTCGCGTTAACCTACGGAACAAGTGACACACCGACGACATTGTATGCATAACCTCTCAAGAACTCTTCTGGTTTCCGTTATAACGCTTGTTTTGAGCGCCTGCAGCACCTTTGTGCCAACACCGCTTGGCGGTAGCGACTTTGCCGACGTGACGCCGCACATGGCGCAGCGTCGACCCGACGTGCTGGGGATGCGTGTGCGTTGGGGGGGCAGTATTGCCAGTGTTACATCCGAAAAGGACCACACCTGCTTTGAGGTGGTCAGTCATCCGCTTGATTATTCCGCGCGTCCCGAAGGGGATGATCGCACCAATGGACGGTTCAGAGCATGCGCCTCGGGGTTTTACGATCCGGAAATCTATGCCGTGAAACGTCAGATTACCATCATTGGCACTGTACAGACCCCCACCATCGGCAGCATTGGCAACTACAAGTACATCTTCCCAAACGTCGCCATAGAGACGCTCTACCTGTGGCCAAAACCGTCGCCCATCGCCAACGTCCCGCCGTACGAATTCGGTCCCGATCCCTTCATGTACCAGGCTGATCCCTGGTTGTCCGACCCCATGGATCCCATGAACCCTTTGGGTCCCATGGACCCCATGAGTGCCTGGGACATGCCTTGGTAGCGCCTGAATTGTTATAAAATCGGTACCCTACCATGAACAATGGTTTTATGAATTGGCGGCAATGATGAAATCCAGACTGATTCTGATTTTTTCCTGTTTGGCGTGGATGGCGGCGCTCGGGCTCAGTGCCTGCGCAGACCTTACGCCACGCGCCATTGTGCCCGATGCGATAGCAACGCCAGCAAATCAGGTGCTCGCGCTTGAAGCGATGGCTGCGGGTGTTCAGATCTACGAATGTAAGGGAAATGGCGGCAGCCCGGCAAAATTTCAGTGGGTTTTGAAGGCCCCTGAAGCAGAGTTGTACGATGCAAGCGGCAGCAGGATTGCCCGGCATTATGCGGGGCCCACATGGGAAGCCCCCGACGGTAGCAAGGTGGTCGGCGAATTGAAAGCGCAATATGCCAGTCCGGATCCTGGGGCAGTGCAGTGGTTGTTATTGACTGCAAAATCCAATTTCGGCAAGGGGTTCTTCGCCCGGACTGTCAGCATTCAGCGTATCAACACAAAGGGCGGGAAGGCACCCGTGGATGGGTGTAACGAGGCACTGTCAGGCAGGCTGTTGCGGGTTCCCTACACCGCCACCTACAATTTTTACGATACCAAGCCCTAACAGACGCAGGTCAGTTGCCCTGATCGGCCGTAAGTTGCCAAGTGGAATGGCATCCCACGCAAAGAGCGAGCGTGCCGTCCAGTTGTTTCAATATTTCTGGCGCAGGCGTCCCTTTTTCGGCCGCCTGAGCCATGTCATCCATGCTGCGGTGAACACTCATGCCCATGGATTTGAACGGCAGGGGTAGTTTGGCCATGAGAGCTGGATTCACATCTGCGGCAGCGGCCATGCCTGCCAGGCGCGCAGCCTTTGAAACCAGCGCCATATTGCCCTGATTGATGCCGTCCAGGATGCCATGGGTTGCCGAGAGCAATCCACGCATCTCTTTCAGGATCAGATCACGCTCTCCAGACTTGAGCACGATGGCAGTCCGGTTATCTGTGCCGCGCTCCACGTTGCCACGAATGAAGACCCAGCTGCCGACGGCAACGGTCACGACCCACAAAACAATGGCGGCCGAGGCAATTTTGCTGACTTTCATGGATGACTCCCTGTTTTGGTGGCGCCCTTTCTGGCTCAAGCAACATTACTGTAATCCATTTGATGACAATAGGCGTGGTGGACCAAATCAAGATCACTGTAAGATGGGTCGTCCATGGGGGCATGATTCTCCTGATTGTAGGGCGAGGGTAGCAACGCGTCGATGCATCAGGTCAAGAGCAGCCGGATGTTGATGGTTGCAAGGCCGTGAGGAAGGCAAATGGCAGGGCAGTTCCACCTGGGAAAAGCGGCATGGACTTGGTGCCAAAACTGAAGAGGGGAGTGTATGGCAATTTTAACAAACATTATCGCGGCTGAAGAGCACGAGATGGAAGCCATTGGCGAGTCGCTGCATCCTGTGGAGGAATGGAGCGGTTTTGAAGTGCGTGATGTGGATACGGCCAAGATCACGACCCTGCATTGCCTACTTACCGGAGAGTTGTTTGATGATGCGGTGATTCAGTACGAACCTGTTTATGTTTCACTCGTTGAAGGGGCGGTGGTATTGCGCCTCGCCGACGAAGTGCTTGAGCGTTTGCTCGATCTTGATGAGGAGATGCTCTTACAGGTTGCATCCGAACTGTCAGCCACGGAGGACTTCGAGTCCGAAGCGTGGACCGAGGAAGAAGTGACCACGATGCTTGCCGAGCTATGCGAATTGGCTCACCGAGCCGATTCGGAGGGTCAGAGGCTGTATGTCTGGCTGCATCCGCTTCGTACCTGAGTTGCCACGGTCATGCTGGTTGTGTTTGCTGCCATGACCGATAGATACGCAGTGCCACGTGCGCATCGTTTGCGGCATACAGGATTTGCCGCTCGCTCAGGACGCGGCTTGACCAGTTCGTGGTGGATGTTCTCCTGGATTTTTGCAGGCGCTGGCCAAAAAAATGGGCTACTGCTGCCTTGGCGCCCATATCGCTGCGCTTTTCCTGGCGCAGGACGATGGCCAGGTCGAGAGTGTTTGCAGTGCCGATTCCCAGTTTGGATTGGAGACGTCGCAGGTCATCGCGGAGGCCGAAGCCCACCTTGAGCAACTGCGCTGACTCCAAGATGGCACGCAGCCCATCCATGGATTGAAGGGCTGTGACGGGAAAAAGGTAAGCCTTGTCGTCGGTTGCGAGCTGGATCAGGTGCGGGCCCGTAGACACTTCACCCTTGGAAAATGTGGGTTTTGATTCGGTATCAAAACCGATGGCGTCCGTATCCATCAATGCGGCCAGTGCGTTGCCAGCTTCTGTAGCAGACTGCACGAGATGCACGTTGGCCAGATCGATTCCCGGATACGGGGGCAGACTTGAATCTTGAAATGTAGGCACTTCAGGCTGACTCGCAATTAAACTGAAAGTAATCTTAATGGTGAAGCACCCTGCTCAGGGTCTCGGGACTGATGTTGAGGTGCAGGGCCAATTCCCTCTTGGGCAACAGAATAGCCATTTCAGGGTTTTTTTGTTGAAAGCGCTCCATTCGACCGGCTGCATCGAGAAGGTGAAGTGCGATGGTGTCAGCCATGATTTCACTCATCAAGCGCATGACCTCGTATTCGAATTCACGTTTCAGAACGGGATGGCACTTCATGAATTCGGCCCACGCTTCAATGGGGCATTTGGCAACGCGCACCCTCGTCACGGCGCAAATGCTGTAAGGTGCCCGATATTCCAGGCGCCACGCTGCGTAGCTGGTTTCAATTTCTGTTTCACGCGCAAAACGCAGGGTCATTTCCTTGCCTTCAGCATTGGTCACTACCCGCTTTAGCACGCCTTCAAGAATGAAATACTGATTCATCTCTGTGGCACCCTGGATGAGCAGGACGTCGCCTTTTTTGACTTCGGCAATGACCAGTTGTTGCTCCAGCTCAGTCAGGTCTGCGTCCGTGAGGTGCCGCAGTACGACGTTGCCATGAATCAGCCCGCGCAGCATCAGACGCAAGGGATGCTGCGACAGGGGTGTCTCAATTATGGTGGTGCAGGGAGTTCCCATGGCTTGCCATTCCGAAAATACATCACGACATGATATATTATCACCATGGAAAGCAGACCATCCAGAATGTCTGAAGGCAAGATGACCAAGGAGGAGTTCGAGTTGCTCGCCCAATTTCGCTATCAACTGCGCCGCTTTCTTCGATTCAGCGAAGAAGTGACGCGAAATGAAGGCGTCACGCCACTTCAGTACCAGCTGCTGTTGCAAATCAAAGGGTTCCCAGGCCGGGATTGGGCAACGATCGTTGAACTTGCGGAGCGTCTCCAGGCCAAACACCATGGCATCGTGGCATTGATTACCCGGTGCGAAAAGTCTGGCCTGGTGGTGCGCAATACCAGCAGTAACGATCTGAGGCTGGTTGAGGTTAGATTGACCAGAAAGGGGGAAACCTGCCTTGAAAAACTGGCGCGGCTTCATCGTGCCGAACGGCTGTCTTTGCAGGGCGTATTTGCCAGATCACTCAAATAAGAGGGAAGCTCCATGATTGAAACGATTATTGGGTTGCTCTTTCTGGGAGCCGTAATTTTTGTGGCGACCACCGGGGAGCGCAGTGAAGAGGATACAAAGGACGGCAAGGACGGTCACAAGTAACCCCGAACGATTCGTTTCATCTTTGGGAGACCCGTTATATCAGCGCATGCTTCCAAGTGCCGCCAGATCGGCAATGACCTGGGCGGGATTGCGTCCCGCGTCGACACTTTCATACACTTTGGCAATGCGTCCGGAAGGGTCAATGATGAAGGTGTTGCGCTTGGCAACTCTGAACCCCAACAGGTGCATTTCAGAGCCATATTTTTGTGACACTACGCCATCCCTGTCTGCCAGCAGGGGAAAGGGCAGGTGGTGGTTTTTGGCAAATTCCGCGTGGCTGCTGGCATCGTCAATGCTGACGCCGAGCACCGCCGCACCGAGCTGGTGGATTTTCTGGATGTCGTCGCGATAAGCGCAGGCTTCGGCGGTGCAGCCTGGCGTTTCATCCTTGGGGTAAAAATACAAAACGAGCCATTTGCCCTGGTAATCAGCGAGGTGCTGCAGCGTGCCGTTCTGGTCTTCCACGCTGAAATCGGGAGCACTCTGTCCCACTTGGGGCAATTCTGCCGAGAGGGCGGCGCCAGCCCACATCAAACTGGTCAAACCCAGGGCGGCCACGAGCCAAAAAATGGTTTTCATTCGTCTGGGCTGAAGTTTCTACCGGATCACAGGCTTTTGTGGCTGCCATCGCAGAGCGCGCCGCTCCTGGATTGCTTGCAGCCGCAGAAATATACGGTGTCGCTTTTGAGGGCTACATATTCCACGGGGTTAAACTCGCTTCCCTTGTGGGAACCGTCGCAGTAAGGCTGGGTTTTGCTCATTCCGCAAGCACACCACCAATAGCTTTTCCCGGACTGGACTTCTGCCGCATAGGGTGCATTTTGGGCAATCCGGGGTTTCGGCATTTGAAGGCTCCTCCAGGGGTTATTTGGCACGTCCATATTTGGCGGTGAAGCTGGCTTTGCCCAGGGCGTTTTCGTGGATCATATAACCAGTCAGTGCGGCGGTGGCATCAGCAGGAATTTCAAGCTTGTCTGTTTTGAGCGCGTATACGGTGAAAATATAGCGATGCGGTTTGTCGCCCTGGGGTGGACAGGTGCCGCCCCAGGCGGACACGCCAAAGTCGGACCGGCCTTGTACGGCCCCTTTGGGGAGCGTCGTGCTGTTGACGGTGCCCGCACCTGCAGCCAGTTCTGTGACATCGGCCGGGATGTTGATCACGATCCAGTGCCACCAGCCCGAACCTGTGGGGGCATCGGGGTCGTACATGGTTACGGCAAAGCTCTTGGTGTCCTTGGGGGCACCGTTCCATTTAAGCGCGGGTGACTTGTTTTCTCCCGAACAACCAAACCCGTTGAACTCAAAACTCTTGGGTATCGTGCCATTGGCTTTTATTTCAGGGCTGGAAAGGGTGAAACCGGCGGAATAAGCCAGCGTGGATAAACCGGCCAGGGCAACGGAAAACAGTAAGCGGAGCACGGGTATTTCCTCCCTACATGTTGAGCTATGAAACCGTCATTATGGCACTGTTATCAGAATCCATGAAATTCACTTCGGTAGGTGGACGGCATGATCCCGAAGGTCTTTGAGAAACTGCGTCCTGGCAACAAGGTTGAGGTTTTCTTGCCGTTTCTGGATAGGAGTGAAATTTGATTTTCTTGTAAATATTTGGCCTGATTATGTCTAATATTGTCATTCAGGCCTCTATTGGGCAGTGGCGCTTACTGAAATAATGAGTCCTGCCTGAAATCAATCATATGGAAGGAATCCCCATGGGGCTGCTCACCACTTATCTACTGACCGCTATCGCCGCGATTTTCTGGGGGGCCAACTTCAACCTGGCAAAGCCCGTGGTTGCAGAAATGCATCCCTACGTAGCGGGAGCCAGCCGCTACCTGATGGCTGCGGCAATCATGCTGGTCATCACCCAATTCCGGAGGGAACGCATTCCACTGCGCCATTTAAGGGTGTATGTGATTCTGGGACTGATGGGCGTGTTTGGCTTTAACCTGTTCTTCTTCCTGGGAATGCAGAGCACAACGGCCACCAATGGCGCCCTGATCATGGCAGTCAATCCATTGCTGACCAGCTTGCTGGCTTATGTTTTTTTGCAACAACAGCCCAGTTACCGTCAAATAGTAGGCTTCCCCATCGGTGTGATCGGTGTGGGGATCGTTGTGTTGGGAGCAGGCGCACATGTGCACGTGTCCAGGGGCGACTTGCTGATCTTTGCCGCAAACCTGAGCTGGGCTTTCTACACGGTCTTTGCACGCAAGCTGATGCCCACGGACACCAGTGGTATCGCCAGTGCTACGGGTATCATGATCATCGGTGCCTTGGCCCTCACCGCGGTGGCATTGATCAGTGGTGAGTCGTTCGTCATTCCTAGTTGGCATGCGGGCAGTGCATTGCTGCTGATGACCATAGGGGGAGGCGTGATGGCCTATTTGTTCTGGAATGCCAGCATCGCCAGGCTTGGTGCGTCTCAGGCGGCAATTTTTCTGAATCTGGTACCGGTGGCTTCGCTGGCGATTGCCGCGTTTGAAGGCATTCCTCCCACACAGACCCAGCTGCTGGGGGGAGCATTGGTCATCGGTGCAGTGACCTTTGCATCTTTGCCCGTACGATCATCCGCCCAGGCCCGGTAATCCCGATGGGTCGGTACCTGTTGTGTGGGTGGTGATATACCTTGTTACCGCGTCCTAAGTTATAGTCCTGAAAATGACCGAAACATCCGAGTTCTCATCCTCACAGAACGCGTACGCCACGTCCTATGTTTTATTGCGAGACGAGGGCGTATTCATCAGCCTGCCAAATGTTCCATCCCAGGAGGTGCTGCGAGAATTCGCAGACCGGGTGATGGCCAAGGGGTCCTATTTCGTAGGGCTCGATTATCCCGTTTTCATGGAACTGCTCTATGGGCATGAGCCCCTGGCATCCATAGGAAAAGGCAAGGGCGAGGTCAAAATTGCCACCAGCATTGCTATTTTTCCAGCTGATCGCCAAGGGTTGTACAAAGGGCTCAAAATCGAGAAGCGGGGAGATCTTGCGGAATACCTTTTCGAGCCGGTTTTTACCGAAGTCGAAAGGAATGAACCGGTTTATGGACTCCCGGATAAAGATGGCGTTGCTCCCATCGTCAAATACCGCTTGAGCACCTTACAGATACCCGCCAGGATCAACTTCGACGAGTTCGTCGCCAGTCTTTGGCTGAAGGGACTGCGGTTCGGGATTGATGAAAAGGCCGTTCGGGATGCGATAAAAACAGAAATGACCGGTAGAATCAACGTCGCGTTCCAACGCCTGCCAACCGACAGCACGGATGCCGGGGTCAAGGAGGAAAGCGACCGCCTGCATCAGGACAGATCCCCGCTCATCCTCCCAAACGGGCGGGTTGACATTCGTAAGGCAAAAAACCGGTTTCCCCAAGTCAGCAACAACACGATGTTGCTGCGAAAAATTCCCCGTCGCATTGGCTATCCCGGGTATCGCGTCACAGGTGTTGTGATCGAACCGCGTCAGCCGCAGGATATCCGTCTGGAAACCCTGGCTGGCGAAGGCACAAGAATTGATCACACCGCCACGGGCGAGGTGTTGATGGCCAGTCGGGATGGCTTTCTGAGCGTTGACCTGCAAACTGGCCAGATATGCATTTCCACCAAAATTGAGAATCGCGAAGGGGTCAGCATCAAATCGACCGGGGGTGACATCAGCCTCGAAGTGAAGGATTTCACCGAACATGGCGAGGTCCAGGAAAAACGGGTGGTTGAAGGGGTCAATTTGACCTTTAATTCTTCCGTGTTTGGAACGGTCATTTCACGCAATGGTACCATCCAGATCAATGGCAATCTTTCCGGTGGCCGCGCCCAAGCCTTCAATGGCAACATCAGCATCAAGCACAAGGCCATCAATTCCAGGATTGAAGCCCTTGAAGGGGAGATCCATCTTGAAATCGCCGAGGAATGCACGATCGTTGGAAACAAGGTCACTGTCGCGCGTGCAGTGAACTGCGAGATTGTTGGCGAGACCCTGCAGATCGGTCTGGTCGAAGGGTGCGCCGTTGCCGGGAATGTCGTCCGCATCGAAACCTCAACCAACCGAAAGTTCAATGAAACCATCATTTCCCTCATATTGCCTGACCTTCAGGCTATGGATCGCCAACTTTCCGATGCCCGGGCGCGTCTGGCGCAGATGCAACAGGATCTCAATCTCAAATACCGGAAACTCGTCGAAACCCAATCCAACGATGGATTTGCCAATTATCTGACCCTGAAGGAAAAGATCGAGGCAGGTACGGTGCAGCTGTCCGCCGAACAGCAGGAGGGTTGGGGCAAGCTGGTGGCCCGGTACGCCCCGCTGCTACAAGGAACAGAGGACCTGACGAAGAGGCTTCAGGATTTGAAAGCAGAATTACTCGTCATGGAGACGCAGCGGGAAACTGCGGGAACAACCGAGCGGTGCCATGTCAAAAGCGTCATTGGCGACACCGTGGTGCAAAAAGTCGTTTCAGAGAGTGGGCTTGCCGCGTATTACAAGCGGTCGGGGCAGCAACTCGGGGTCGTGCTGCGGCAGGTCAAAGAAGGGGGCAGCCTGATCTTTTCCGGGAAACATGGCGATATCAACTATTCATCTCAACAGGATACAGGTTTTCGGAAAAGTGCCGTGAGCAACTCAGAAAACTAGCGTTGGAGCAGTGTTCATGCAAATCGATCCGGCAATCCACTCATCCTCGGACAACTACAAATTATTGACCAACCTGGTGGTTCCCCGCCCGATTGCATGGGTTACCAGTCAAAACCAGGAAGGCATCGTCAATCTGGCACCGTTCAGCTTTTTCAATGCAGTTGGCAGCGAGCCGGTCTATGTCATGATCAGCATAGGCCGGAATGACTCCGGCTCGTCCAAGGACACTGCAGATAATATTCATGCGAATGGCGAATTTGTCGTCAATCTGGTGACTGAAGATTTATTTGATGCCATGAATGTCTCAGCGGCCGACTTTCCGTCAGGACAGAGCGAACTGGAGGCAACACACCTGCACGCTGCACCCTCGATTCGCATCAAGACGCCGCGCGTGGCGGAGGCGCAGGCCAGCCTTGAATGCAAACTTTACAGCGCGCAACCGATTGGCGCCAACATGCTGTTTATCGGAGAAGTAGTCATGTTTCATGTGGATGATCACTTGATAGGGCCGCGTTTGCACGTCAATGGTTTTGCCCCCATTGGCAGGATGGGGTCACCCTCGGTTTATTGCCGAACCACGGACCGATTCGATGCTCCGAGAATTTCATACGCACAATGGCTCGGTGGCAAGAACGATAAAAAAACCGCCTCGTAAAGAGGCGGCGTAAAAATACAACTGAGGTCTTGCTGCATGAACAATCTGGGTTAGAAGCGGTGACGAATCCCGACCATGGTGGTGGTGTTGCTGGTAGCCACAAAGCCGTTGGACATGCCCCCTTCCACATTGGAGCCTCCCACTCCAGCATAGACATCGGTGCGTTTCGACAGTTTGTAGTCGGCCACCAGGGAATATGCCTTATAGTCGCCGCTGCATGAGCCCTTGCTGTTGTTGGAGCATCCGGTGCCGCTGAAATCGTTCTGGTGAACCAGGTAGTAGGCGCCTGTCAGGTCAAATTCCGGCGTGAAGGCATAGCGCAGACCTCCAAAGGTCAAATCCAGCTTTTTGCCAGAGGCAGCTGTGGCGCTTTTGGCCGCCAGAGTGTAGCCGCCAATCGTGGAATAGCCCGCACCGCCATCAGCGGGGGTGGTGTACTCATAGCGCACACGACCGCCCGATAGCGTGGCCGGACCCATAACGTATTTGGCAAACAACCCATAGTCCCTAACATCGGCAATGGTGCCCTTGAGTCCCGGGTTATTGGGTGACACCCCTAGGCCGTCGTGTTTCATGGCATAGAGGGCATCGAGGGAGAGATTGCCGAAGTCGGTGCCCAATCCACCCTGCCAGCCTGAATTGGCTGTGTTATTGCCGGCGATGCCGCCGAACTGGTACAGGGCGTCCACGCGAATCCCGTTGAACTTGCCGTTGTACTTGACGGCATTGTCGAGGCGCGCGTCTTCAGTGAATCCGCCACCTCCGTAGCTGCCATAGTAACCGATGGGGGAGAATGCCTGGGAGCCCTGCTGCGGATCGTACTTGCCAATATCATCCAGAGCGACCGTATATTGCCGACCTACTGTGAGCGTGCCGGCACTTTTGGAGGAGAGGTAGACCACGCTACGCTGGTTGAACAGCTGACCGGCACGGCTGGTGTCGTTACCGGTTGTGGTGTTGGCCGTACCCGTTTGCAGTCCTTTGAGACCATCGGCGAGCGCACCGGAGCCTGGCTCAAAGCCACCCTCCAGCTGGAAGCCGGCGGTCAGGTCCGGGCTGATGTTTTCAGAACCCTTGAATCCCAGGAAGGATTGGCTCAGACCGTTGGAGGTAACGCTGGTGATTGACTTGTTGCTGCTCTTTGGATTGATCACGTAGGGCAGGGGGGCAGGAGCCGAACCATCGATGTTTTGTCCATTGCTTACATTTGCGATGCCGATATCAATGACGCCATAAAGTGTGACATCCGCGTGTGCCATACCCGCAACAACAGTCATGGACATCATTGCCAAGAACTTTTTTTTCATTGCCTCACTCCGTATATTTATATAATTTTTGCTCTTCAGTTTTGTAAACCAAAGGCTTAACTATCTGAAAAAAAACCGGAAACAGGAGAAATAAGGGGGGAGCTCCTGTTATCCGGCCTCGTACTTTTGCAACATGATGCAAAAGTAACAAGATGTAACAAATAGTAAGCAAACAATAATAGTTGTATATATATGTGTCAATACAGTGACAGCACTATTTCTGCAAGACGAAAAAAAACCACCTGCAGTGGTGGCTTTGCAACAAAACAAAAGGGGGTCAGGCTTTTGGCCTGCCCCCTTCCTTTTTTCTTCCTCTCTCCCTTACTAGCCCAATAAATGGGTTATTGCATTTCGCTCTTCTAAAAGTTCATCATGCGTGGCCTTGATGCGGACCTTGCTGAATTCGCTGATCGACAATCCCTGCACGATACTATATTTACCGCCAGAGCAGGTAACGGGGTAGCCAAACAGCACGCCTTCGGGAATGCCGTAGCTGCCGTCAGAAGGAATGCCCATCGTCACCCAGTCGCCAGCGGAGGTGCCATGCACCCAATCGCGGATGTGGTTCATCGCGGCATTGGCTGCCGAGGCTGCCGAGGACAATCCGCGAGCTTCGATGATGGCGGCGCCACGCTTCTGCACCGTGGGGATGAAGGTGCTTTCAACCCAAGCCTGATCATTGATGAGGCGCGATACCGCTTGCCCATCCACTTCGGCATGGTAAAGGTCGGGGTACTGGGTGGCGGAATGATTGCCCCAGATGATCACTTTCTTCACGCTCGAGACGGGCTTGCCGAGTTTTGTGCCAATTTGCGACAGGGCGCGATTGTGATCCAGTCGCATCATGGCGCTGAAGTTGGCTGGTTTGAGTTCCGGCGCGTTTTTCATGGCGATGAGGCAGTTGGTGTTGGCAGGATTTCCCACGACCAGCACCTTGACGTCGCGGCTTGCCACTTCGGAGAGGGCTCGACCCTGTTCCGTGAAGATGGCCCCGTTCATTTCCAGCAAGTCCTTGCGCTCCATACCCTTGGTGCGGGGGCGGCTGCCCACCAGCAGGGCCACGTCGGCGTCCTTGAAGGCCACTCGGACGTCATCGGTGACGATGACGTCCTGCAGCAGGGGAAACGCGCAATCATCGAGCTCCATCACCACCCCGCGTACTACGGGTAGCGATGGGGTGATATCGAACAATTGCAGGATGACAGGCTGGTCTGGGCCCAGCATTTCGCCGCTGGCAATTCGAAACAGCAGGCTGTAGCCGATCTGGCCTCCGGAGCCGGTGACTGCAACACGCATTGCTTTTTTCATGGAATCAATCTCCTGGGGGTAAATAATCAGGCGGACATTAGTTCGCGCAACACGTAGGGCAGGATGCCGCCGTGGCGGAAATAATCCACTTCGATCGGGGTATCGATGCGCAGGAGCACCGATACGGTGTCGCGGGTGCCATTCTTGCGATGGATGGTGAGGGTGACGTCCTGTTGCGGCTTGATGTCGCCATCGATGCCGCTGATGTCAAAGGTTTCGCTGCCATTCAGTTTGAGAGATTGCGCTGTGGCGCCATCCTTGAACTGGCAGGGCAGCACGCCCATGCCCACCAGGTTGCTGCGATGGATCCGCTCAAAACTGCGGGCCACCACGGCCCTGACGCCCAGCAACTGGGTGCCCTTGGCGGCCCAGTCCCGTGAGGAACCGGTACCGTACTCTTCTCCTGCAAAAATCACGGTGGGCACGCCTGCTTCCACATACTTCATGGCAGCATCGTAAATGGCCAGTTGTTCGCCCGAAGGCTGGTGCAGCGTGATGCCGCCTTCGCTTCCGGGGATCATCAGGTTCTTGATGCGCACGTTGGCAAAGGTGCCGCGCATCATGACTTCATGATTGCCGCGGCGCGAGCCGTAGCTGTTGAAATCTGCCACGTCCACGCCATGGGCTTGCAGATACTTTCCGGCAGGGGAGGAGGGCTTGATGGCGCCTGCTGGGCTGATGTGGTCGGTGGTGATGGAGTCACCAAAAATTCCCAGGGCCCGAGCCCCGTTTATGTTGGCGGTGCCGCCCGGCTGCATGGAAAACCCTTTGAAAAACGGGGGTTCTGCGATGTAGGTGGACGTCTCCCAGTTGTACACCATCCCGGTGCTTGAAGGAATGTCGTTCCACAGCGGGTTGTCCTTGGTGAAATCCGCGTACAGACTGCGATAGGTGTTGGCATCGGTGGCAAACTTCATGACGGCGGCCACTTCTTCCTGGGTGGGCCAGACCTCCTTGAGGTACACCGGTTTGCCATTCGAGCCCATCCCCAACGGCTCGCTGGAGAGGTCCACGTTGACGCGGCCGGCAATGGCAAAGGCCACCACGAGCGGCGGGCTCATCAGGAAATTGGCGCGGATATTGGCATGGATGCGTGCTTCAAAATTGCGGTTGCCCGACAGGACGGCGCATCCCACCAGGTCGTTTTTGACGAGGGTCTCTTCCAGGTCGGCATCCAGGGGTCCAGCATTGCCAATGCAGGTGGTACAGCCATAGCCCACCAGGCGGAACCCCAGCTGGTCCAGGGGGGCCTGCAATCCGGCGTTCTTCAAATATTCCGTGACTACGCGCGACCCAGGTGCCAGAGAGGTTTTGACCCATGGGTTCACTTTAAGGCCACGCGCCACGGCCTTCTTGGCCAGCAAGCCGGCTGCCAGCAACACGCCTGGGTTGGAGGTGTTGGTACAGGAGGTGATGGCTGCGATCAGCACGTCCGCATCCGCAAGGCTCACCCCGGCCTTGTGGGTGGGCACGCGCCTTGCTGGGCTATGAGCAGGTTTGCCGTAGCCTCCTTCGGCCACGGGTTGGGTGAGGAGCGTCTCGACCTTGCTCTTGAGCTGCGTCAGTTCGATGCGATCTTGGGGGCGTTTGGGCCCTGCCACGGACGGCTTGATGGTGGCGAGGTCCAGTTGCAGTGTTTCGCTGTAATCGCACTGGCCCTCCTTGGGAATACCGTACATGCCTTGCGCCTTCCAGTAGCTCACAAAAGCATCGATCTCGGCATCGGTGCGGCCGGTGGCGCGGAAGTACGCTACGGTTTCGTCGTCCACCGGGAAAAAACCCATGGTGGCGCCGTATTCCGGCGCCATGTTGGCAATGGTGGCGCGGTCGGGCAGGGCGAGGGAGGAAGCGCCTTCGCCAAAAAATTCCACGAACTTGCCGACCACCTTGGCCTTGCGCAGCATTTCCGTCACAGTCAGTACCAGGTCGGTGGCGGTGACGCCTTCCGGCAGGCGGCCCTTGAGGTGTACGCCCACCACGTCCGGCGTGAGGAAGTACACGGGTTGTCCCAGCATGCCCGCCTCCGCTTCGATGCCGCCAACGCCCCAGCCCACGACGCCGATGCCGTTGATCATGGTGGTGTGCGAATCAGTACCCACGAGGGTATCGGGGTAGTACATGCCATCTTTCCTCAACACCCCTCGTGCCAGGTATTCCAGGTTGACCTGGTGCACGATGCCAATGCCAGGGGGCACGACACGGAAGGTGTCGAAGGCCTGCATGCCCCATTTCATGAACTTGTAGCGCTCACTGTTGCGCTGGAATTCCAGCGCCATGTTGTCCTTGAGGGCAGTGGGACTGTTGTAGTGGTCCACTTGCACCGAATGGTCCACCACAAGGTTGACCGGAACCAGCGGCTCTATGCGCTTGGGGTCCTTGCCCAGGCCCCGTGCCACGTTGCGCATGGCGGCGAGGTCGGCCAGCAGGGGCACGCCGGTAAAGTCCTGGAGCACCACGCGCGCCACCACAAAGGGAATTTCCTCGGTGCGTGCTGCCTTGGGTTTCCAGTTGGCGAGCTCGCGCACGTGCGCCTCGGTGATGCGTTTGCCATCGAAATTGCGCAGCACCGATTCCAGCACGATGCGCAGCGAAACAGGCAGGCGCGACACCTGGGCCACGCCTGCGGTCTCCAGTGCCGGGATGGAATAATAAGCACCCTGGCCAGACTGGAGGGCAAATGTTTTGCGGGAATCAAACAGGTTGTGACTCATAAAACTCTCCCAAAAACCACTTAGATGACGAACAGGTCAACGAACGCGTTGACCGGAGTATTTTCCAGGCGCGATTGATCCAGCGCGAGGGCCAGAATGGCCTGCTGCTGCTTCGCCGGAAAACGGCGCGCCAGGTTGGTTCGGAACTTGGCTTCGAGATGCGGAATGCCCTCGGCACGGCGACGGCGGTGGCCGATGGGGTATTCCACGGCGACCTGCCCGGTCTTGCTACCATCCTTGAAGAAGACCTGGATGGCATTGGCGATGGACCGCTTGTCCGGATCGTGATATTCCTTGCTGAAGCGTGCTTCTTCAATGCAGGTCATCTTGCCCCGCAGGGTGTCGATGCGCGGATCACCCGCCACATCGTCTTCGTAGTCGGCGGCGGTCAGGCGACCAAAGATCATGCCGATGGCGGTCATATACTGAATGCAGTGATCGCGATCGGCGGGGTTGTTGAGCGGACCACTTTTGTCAATGATGCGGATTGCCGACTCATGGGTGGTAATGACCACTTTCTCGATGTCATCGAGGCGGTCCCTGACCTGTGGGTGCAGCTTGAGCGCGCACTCCACTGCAGTCTGGGCGTGGAACTCGGCCGGGAAGGAAATCTTGAACAGCACGTTTTCCATGACATAGCTGCCATAGGGACGCTGGAACTTGAAGGGCTGCCCCTTGAACAGCACGTCGTAAAACCCCCAGGTTTTGGCGGTCAGCACTGAGGGATACCCCATTTCTCCCTTCTGTGCCATCAGGGCAAGACGCACGGCTCTGCTGGTGGCGTCGCCCGCCGCCCATGATTTGCGCGAACCGGTATTGGGGGCATGGCGGTAAGTGCGCAGGCTCTGACCATCCACCCAGGCCAATGACACGGCATTGACGATTTCGTCGAAGGAAAGCTCCAGCATCTTCGCCACGACCGCCGTGGAGGCCACCTTGACCAGCACTACGTGATCGAGCCCCACGCGGTTGAAGCTGTTTTCCAGTGCAAGCACGCCCTGGATTTCGTGGGCCTTGATCATGGCCTCCAGTACTGTGCGCATGGAGAGCGGTGTCTTGCCCTCAGCCACGCGGTTGCGGGAGAGCCAGTCGGCCACTGCCAGAATGCCACCCAGGTTGTCGGAAGGGTGACCCCATTCCGCTGCAAGCCAGGTGTCATTGAAGTCCAGCCAGCGAATCATGCAGCCAATGTTGAAGGCGGCGTGAACGGGATCCAGCTGAAACTGGGTGCCCGGAATTTTGGCGCCGTTGGGAACCACGGTGCCGGGCACGATGGGCCCCATCAGCTTGGTGCAGGCGGGATAGGACAGTGCTTCCAGACCGCAGCCCAGGGTGTCGATCAGACAGTTGCGGGCGGTGGTCAGGGCTTCCTGCGAGTCGATGCGATATTCATCGACATAGCGGGCAATGTCCACCAGGACCTGGTCGGGTGCGGGGCGTACATTGGAGATGGGTGCGGACATGGGGGCTCCTGAAAGAGGGGTAATTTTAGCGCAGGTCGATGGGAACGAAGGCCCGGGGCTCCGGACCGGTGTAATTGGCGCTGGGCCGGATGATCTTGTTGTCCTGGCGCTGCTCTATGGCATGGGCTGACCAGCCGCTGGTGCGGGCAATGACGAAGAGCGGGGTGAACAACAGGGTGGGTACTCCCATCATGTGGTAGCTCGAAGCGCTGTACCAGTCCAGGTTGGGGAACATTTTCTTTTCGTCCCACATCACGCTTTCAATGCGCTCCGAAATGTCGAAGAGCGTCATGTAGCCTGCTTCTGAGCAGAGGCTGCGCGAAATCTCCTTGATGATCTGGTTGCGCGGGTCACCGATGGTGTAAACAGGGTGCCCGAAGCCGATCACGATTTCCTTGGCCGCCATGCGGCGACGAATGTCGGCTTCAGCCTGGTCGGCCGTATGGTAGCGGCGGATGATGTCCATCGCCACCTCGTTGGCACCTCCATGTTTGGGACCGCGCAGGGCTCCAATCCCCGAAGTGATGCAGGAATACATGTCCGAGAGAGTGCCAGAGGTGACCCGTGCGGCAAAAGTGGATGCGTTGAACTCGTGCTCGGCGTACAGGATCAATGAGGTGTCAAGCGCCTTTTCATGGCTCTTCGACGGCGCCTTGCCGTGCAGCAGGTGCAGGAAATGGCCTGCGATCGTCTCGTCGTCGGTTTCCACGTCAATGGCAATGCCGGAATGGGAATAGTGGTACCAGTACAGCAGCATGGAGCCGAAGGAGGCCATCAGGCGGTCGGCGATGTCGCGCGCGCCGCTCAGGTTATGGTCATCCTTTTCAGGCAGAACCGTGCCCAGCATGGAGCAGCCGGTGCGCAGCACATCCATGGGATGGGCAGCAGCAGGAATTTCCTCCAGCACCGATTGCACGGGAGCGGGCAGGCCGCGCAGCGCTTTCAGTTTTTTCCGGTAATGGCGCAGTTCGGCATTGCTGGGCAGATGATCGTGAATCAGAAGGTGAGCCACTTCTTCGAAAGTGGCATGGCGGGCCAGTTCAAGGATGTCATAGCCGCGGTAGTGCAGGTCATTGCCGCTGCGTCCTACGGTGCAAATGCTGGTATTGCCGGCAGCAACCCCGGATAGGGCTACGGATTTCTTTGGTTTGGCGGTCATGCCGCTTGTCTCGCTGCTCATGCGTTGTCCTCCCGTGAAAAGAGTTCGTCCAGTTTTTGTTCGTAAGCGTGATAGTTCAGAAACTCATACAGTTCGGAGCGGGTTTGCATGAGATCCAGCACGCCCTTTTGGGTGCCGTCCCGGCGGATGGCCTGATACACCTTGAGCGCGGCCGCATTCATGGCACGGTAGGCCCCGCAGCAATACAGCACGATGTCCACTTCGGCGGCAGCAAGCTCCTGCACGCCGTACAGCGGGGTGGCGCCAAATTCAGTGATGTTGGCGAGGATGGGGACCCTGACGGCGGCCCGGAACTGGCGATACATGGCGAGATCAGTAACGGCTTCCGGGAAAATCATGTCCGCACCTGCTTCCACGCAGGCTTGAGCGCGCTCGATGGCGTCATTGAGTCCTTCCACGGCCAGGGCGTCGGTGCGCGCCATGATGACGAAGTCGTCATCGACGCGCGCATCCACTGCAGCTTTGACGCGGTCCACCATTTCACCTTGGGAGACGATGGCTTTGCCGGGCCTGTGGCCGCATCGCTTGGTCTGCACCTGATCCTCGATATGGATGCCCGCGGCACCCGCCTTGGAGAGCGAGCGCACGGTGCGGGCAATGTTGAAGGCGCCTCCCCAGCCAGTGTCGGCATCAACCAGCAAGGGCAGGGTGGAGGCGTCGGTAATGCGGCGCACGTCGATGAGCACATCCTCGAGGCTACTGATGCCCAGATCCGGCATGCCCAGCGAGTTGGCTGCAACGCCGCCGCCCGAAAGATAGATGGCTTTGTAACCCGTGGCTTCGGCCATCCGGGCCGTGTAGGCATTGATGGTGCCGATCAACTGCAATGGTTTTTCAGCAGCGACGGCTGCCCTGAAGCGGGACCCTGGCGATGGATGTTGTGACATGGGTTCTCCTGACCAAAACCGGGTACGACATGGCGCATTTCCCCGGCGACCGAATGATGTTAAGGTGCTGCCTTCATCATGTCAAGTAACATATAACTTATATAAGATATAACACAGTGGACAGTCCTAAAATGCACATGATAGACTCGCATCAACATGGAGATGACATGAACATCCATTCGTCACCCAGCTTTAGACCGCTCTACGACCAGATCAAGATCCTGATCACGCAAAGCCTGATTGCGGGCGAGTGGCGCCCGGGAGACGCCATTCCCAGCGAAATCGACCTGGCCGCCCGTTTCAAGGTCAGCCAGGGAACCGTGCGCAAGGCCATCGACGAGCTGGCCGCTGAAAACATCCTGATTCGTCGCCAGGGCAAAGGCACTTTCGTTGCCAGCCATTCCCAGGAGCGCGCCTCCACGCGTTTCCTGCGCATCGCCAGGGACGATGGCGTGTCCGAATACCCCACCAGCAGACTCCTCTCCGTCACCCGCGAACGCGCGCCCGAAGCTTCAGCCAGTCTGCTTGATCTGCGTACTGGCGCCAGCATATTTTGTATCAAACGATTGCTGTCCTTCGAAGGTTTGCCACGGATTTTGGACGAGATTCACGTGCCTGCCGCTTCGTTCAAGGGCCTGGATGACGCGATGATCCGCAATTATCCCGGCTCTTTATATAGTTTCTTCGAATCGCATTTCGGGATTGCCATGATTCGCGCCGAGGAGCACATCAAGGCCGTCAGGGCGGGGCCAATTGAGGCAGAATTGCTGCATGTGTCCCAGGATCAGCCTCTATTGCGCGTGGATCGGGTTGCGTTCACTTATGGTGACCGTCCGGTGGAGTGGCGCCGCGGTCTTTGCCATACCGACCGTTTTTCTTATGTTACCGAGATGAGTTAAGAGGGAGAACGCTCCATGGCCAAAATCGTCCCCAAGCCGAGACCTAAAAATCTCGATCTGCGCACCATCCGGTTGCCCCTCCCCGGGATTGTCTCCATCTTGCATCGAGCCAGCGGCGCGCTTCTGTTCCTGCTTGGGATTCCGCTGATGCTGGCCGGGTTGCAGGCTTCACTGCATTCGCGCGAGGGGTTTGCGGCGGTCGTTGCGCTTTTTGCAAACCCTGCGTTTAAATTGCTACTGCTGGCGTTCATCTGGTCGTTTGTCCATCACTTCTGCGCCGGCATCCGCTTTTTGCTGCTGGACATTCACAGGGGCGTCAAGATCGGGCCGGCCCGCACCAGCAGCCTGTGGGTCATGATCGTCAGCCTGCTACTCACATTCCTGGCTGGGGTGGCGTTATGGTAAATCGCATCGTCGTTGGCGCCCATTACGGTCTGCGCGACTGGTTGTTGCAGCGAATCAGCGCCATCGTCATGGCGCTCTACAGCGTGGCATTCCTGCTGTGCTTTTTGCCCCGGCTTCCCCTCCACTTTGAGGAGTGGCACGCCTGGTTTGCCCATCCTGTGGGGAAAATCGCCACGCTGCTGTTCATGCTGTCGCTGCTGTTACATGCATGGGTGGGTGTGCGGGACATCTTCATGGATTACATCAAGCCCTTCGGACTGCGTTTTAGCTTGCAGGTGCTGGTGATCCTGTTGCTGCTGGTTTATGCCTTGTGGGCGGTCGCCCTTCTTTGGAGCGTTTGAAATGGCCTTGTCCCGACAGATCTTCGATACCGTGATTGTGGGAGGAGGGGGCTCCGGGTTGCGTGCAGCCCTGCAGCTGGCCGAAGCCGGTCACCATGTGGCCGTCTTCTCCAAGGTGTTTCCCACCCGCTCGCATACCGTGGCGGCGCAGGGTGGGATTGGCGCCTCGCTAGGCAACATGCAGGAAGACCACTGGCTGTGGCACATGTACGACACCATCAAGGGGTCGGACTACCTGGGGGATCAGGATGCCATCGAATTCATGTGCCGCAAGGCCGCGGAAGTGGTCTACGAGCTGGAACATTTTGGCATGCCGTTTGATCGCAATCCTGACGGCACAATCTATCAGCGTCCCTTTGGCGGACATTCGCAGAATTTTGGCGAGCGTCCCGTGCAACGCGCCTGTGCCGCGGCCGACCGTACCGGCCATGCCATGCTGCATACGCTCTATCAGCGCAATGTGCGCGCCCATTGCCAGTTCTTCGTGGAGTGGATGGCACTTGACCTGATTCGCGACTATGAAGGGGTGGTGGTGGGGATTGTGGCGCTTGAGATGGAAACCGGCCAGCCCATGATTTTTCAGGCCAAGTCCACCATTCTTGCCACCGGCGGTGCCGGACGCATTTACCATTCCAGTACCAACGCCTTCATCAATACCGGGGACGGCCTGGGCATGGCCGCCCGCGCGGGCGTACCGTTGGAAGACATGGAATTTTGGCAATTTCACCCCACTGGCGTGGCCGGTGCCGGCGTGCTGATTACCGAAGGGGTGCGCGGCGAAGGCGGCATCCTGCTCAATTCAAACGGCGAACGTTTCATGGAGCGTTATGCGCCTACCATGAAGGATCTTGCCAGCCGTGACGTGGTGTCCCGAGGCATTGACCAGGAAATCAAGGAAGGTCGGGGTGTTGGTCCGGAGAAGGACCATGTGCTGCTGAAGCTCGACCATCTCGGCGCTGAAGTCATCAACAAGCGCTTGCCAGGCATTCGTGAAATAGCCCTCAAGTTTGCCAATGTAGACCCCATTCGTGAACCCATCCCGGTGGTGCCCACCTGCCATTACCAGATGGGTGGCATTCCCACCAATTACTATGGGCAGGTGGTGGCACCGCGCGGAGCATCAGGCTCCAACGAGGTCATTCCCGGACTGTATGCCATCGGCGAGTGCGCCTGCGTGTCGGTGCATGGGGCCAACCGCCTGGGCACCAATTCGCTACTCGATTTGCTGGTTTTTGGAAAATCCGCAGGAGACCATCTTTGCCAGTGGCTCAAAGGCAATCCCCAGCATCGCGACTTGCCGCACGACGCAGCGGATCGTCCAATGGAGCGACTCTCGCGTCTGGATAGCGCACAGTCCGGTGAAAATATTACCGAGGTGGCCAACGCCATGCGCCGTACCGTGCAGCACCACGCGGGTGTCTTTCGCACAGGCGCGCTGCTGCGGGAGGGCGTCGAAAAAATTCGCGAGGTGGCAAACCGCGCGCGCAGTACGGCCATCAAGGATAAAAGCAAGGTTTTCAACACCGCGCGCATCGAAGCGCTGGAGCTGGAAAATCTGGTCATCGTGGCCGAGGCCACCCTGGTGGCTGCCGAGGCGCGTACAGAAAGTCGCGGTGCACAGGCGCGCGAGGATTACAAGGATCGTGACGACAAAAACTGGCTCAAGCACAGCCTTTGGTATCTGGAAGGCAGCCGTCTGGATTACAAGCCGGTCAACTTGCAGCCGCTGACGGTGGAGTCCTTCGAACCCAAAGTACGCGTGTATTGATCAGGAGCCCGGCAAATGAAATTCAGCATTTATCGTTACAATCCGGAGAAAGACGACAAGCCCTACATGCAGGACTACGAAGTGGCGTTACAGCCTGCTGACCGCATGTTGCTCGACGCCATCCTGCGCATCAAGGCCATGGACGATTCCCTGGGGTTGCGCAAGTCCTGTCGCGAGGGCGTGTGCGGTTCGGACGGCATGAACATCAACGGCAGGAACGGGCTGGCCTGCATCACCCCGCTCAAGGGCATCAAGGAGCCGGTGATTTTGCGACCGTTGCCGGGGTTGCCGGTGATCCGCGACCTGATCGTGGACATGAGCCAGTTCTTCAAGCAATACCACTCCATCAAACCTTATCTCGTCAACGACAATCCGCCTCCACAAAAGGAGCGGCTGCAGTCTCCAGAAGACCGGGAAGAGCTCAACGGTCTGTACGAATGCGTGCTGTGTGCCTGTTGCAGCACCTCCTGTCCCTCCTTCTGGTGGAATCCGGACAAATTCGTGGGGCCTGCCGCACTTTTGCAGGCCTACCGCTTCATTGCGGACACCCGTGACGATGCCACCAGCGAACGCCTGGACAACCTGGAGGACCCCTATCGCCTGTTCCGCTGCCACACCATCATGAATTGTGCCGATGTCTGTCCCAAAGGACTCAATCCCACCGAGGCCATTGGCAAAATCAAGGAACAAATGGTCAAACGGATGGTGTGAGCCCTGCATGACAGCGACCCTGACCCGTGAACAGGAACGACTCCGCTGGCGTAGCCGGCGAGGCCTCCTTGAAATGGATCTGATATTGCAACGCTTTCTGGATCAGCACCTGACCCGGCTCTCCGAAGCCGAAGTCAGGGCCTACGATGCACTCCTGCAGTTACCAGACAATGATTTTCTTGATCTGGCCATGGGCAGGAAGGGCCCGGATGACGCAGAACTGCTGCCGGTGCTGGAAAAAATTCGACAATCCTGAATACGATTTTTACGGAGAATGAGCATGAACAGTAATGGCAAGGCGGTGTTGACCTACGACGGCGGAAAATCCATCGATCTGCCGATTTATTCCGGATCGATTGGTCCTGATGTCATCGATATCCGGTCGCTGGGCCAAACCGGGATGTTTACCTACGATCCCGGTTTTTTGGCCACGGCAAGCTGCCAGTCCGCCATTACCTATATTGATGGCGACGCAGGCCTGCTCTACTACAGGGGTTATCCCATCGAGCAGCTCGCCGAACACGCCGACTTCATGGAAGTCTGCTATTTGTTGCTCAATGGCGAGCTGCCCAACAAGTCGCAGCGGGAAAGCTTTGAAAGCAACATCAGGCGCCACACCATGGTTCATGACCAGCTCACCAATTTCTTCAAGGGGTTTCGTCGTGATGCGCACCCCATGGCAGTGATGGTGGGCGTGGTGGGTGCGCTTTCGGCGTTTTATCACGATGCCCTCAACATCACCAACGCCGAACACCGGGCCATTTCCGCCACCCGATTGCTGGCCAAGGTGCCCACCATCGCGGCCATGTGTTATCGCTACAATACCGGTCTGCCCTTCATATATCCGCGCAACGACCTAAGCTACGCGGCCAACTTCCTGTACATGATGTTTGCCACGCCTTGCGAGGAATATGTGCCCAACCCGGTGCTGGTGAAGGCGTTTGATCGTATCCTCACCCTGCACGCAGATCATGAACAGAATGCTTCCACATCCACGGTGCGTCTTGCCGGTTCCAGTGGTGCCAACCCGTTTGCCTGTATCGCCGCCGGGATTGCTGCGCTGTGGGGCCCGGCACATGGAGGAGCCAACGAAGCAGTGCTGAAGCAGTTGGGTGAGATGGGTGACGTATCCCAGGTGGGCAAGTACATTGCCCGCGCCAAGGACAAGAACGACAGTTTCCGCCTTATGGGATTCGGCCATCGGGTCTACAAGAACATGGATCCGCGTGCTGGCGTGATGCGCAAGACCTGTCACGACGTACTCAACGAGCTGGGGCTGCATGACGATCCCATGTTCAAGCTGGCGCTGGAACTGGAGCGCATCGCCCTGGAGGATGATTACTTCATCTCCAAGAAGCTTTACCCCAACGTGGATTTCTACTCAGGCATCGTACTGCGTGCACTGGGCATTCCAGTCAGCATGTTTACCGCAGTGTTTGCCCTGGGGCGGACGGTGGGTTGGATCACCCAATGGAACGAAATGATTAGTGATCCAGAACAAAAAATCGGTCGCCCGCGCCAACTCTACGTCGGCCCGACCAAACGCGACTGGGTTCCGGAGAACAAACGCGCTTAACGACATTAGGGGAGTTTGCATCATGATGAAGGACGAGTTCGCCACGTCGTACCTGTTTGGGTCCAATGCACCGTTTATCGAGGACCAGTATGATCTGTATCTGCAGGATCCCGCTGCAGTCACCCCGGACTGGCGCGCCTATTTCGACGCCCTGCAAAAGACCGCAGGTGCTTTGGCGCACGATGTAGCGCATACCCCCATCATCGAATCATTTGCGGCAATGGCGCGACAGCCGCGTCCGACAGCGGTTGCTGCCGTCGAGCATACGCACCAGGTGGGTGTGCTGCAGCTCATCAATGCCCACCGATTCCTGGGCAACCGCAACGCCCAGCTTGATCCGCTGGAACGACATCCGCTGCCAGTGGTGCCAGAACTCGATCCGGCGCATTATGGTCTGACCGATGCGGACCTGGACGCCGTGTTCGATACAGGTTCTCTCGTGGGCCCTGCCAGGGCCACGTTGCGCGAGATTCTGGAGGCAGTGCGTACAACCTACTGCGGCCACGTGGGCGTGGAGTACATGTACCTTACCAGTACGGAACAAAAGCGCTGGATTCAGAAGCGCTTCGAGGGTGCGCGCTCCCACATCGAGCTGGGCAAGGAGGACAAGATCAGACTGCTCCAGCACGTCACTGCAGCCGAGACGCTGGAGCGCTACCTGCACACCCGCTATGTGGGACAGAAGCGTTTTTCGCTGGAGGGTGGCGAATGCCTGATTCCCATAGTGAACGAGAGCATCCAGCGCGCGGGTGCCGCCGGGACGAAGGAAATCGTCATCGGCCTCGCCCACCGCGGTCGTTTGAACGTTCTCGTCAACTGCCTGGGCAAGATGCCCAAGGATCTGTTCTCCGAGTTTGAAGGCAAGCATCCCGACGACCTCTCCTCCGGTGACGTCAAATACCATCAGGGTTTCTCCTCTGACATCCGTACCACGGGGGGGCCGGTACACCTCACGCTGGCATTCAATCCTTCACATCTGGAAATCGTCAACCCGGTGGTGGAAGGCTCTGTGCGGGCGCGTCAGGACCGCCGCAATGATCGTGAAGGCAAGGAAGTGTTGCCCATACTGATTCACGGGGATTCGGCCTTTGCAGGGCAGGGTGTGGTCATGGAAACCCTGGCTCTCTCGCAAACCCGCGGCTATGCCACCGGGGGCACGCTGCATATCGTGGTCAACAATCAGATCGGTTTCACCACCTCCGATCCGCGCGACACGCGCTCCACCACATATTGTTCCGACGTGGCCAAGATGATCGAGGCTCCGGTGTTCCATGTGAACGGGGATGACCCGGAAAGCGTGCTTCTCGTCACCCAGATCGCGCTGGATTACCGCAATACCTTCCACCGCGATGTGGTGATCGACCTTGTCTGCTATCGCCGTTTGGGCCACAACGAGCAGGACGAGCCCCTGGTCACTCAGCCGTGGATGTACAAGAAGATCAATGCGCGACCCACCACGCGCAAGCTCTACGCCGATCAGCTGGAGAATGCAGGCGTGCTGCCTGTGGGCGGTGGTGACAAGATGGTTCAGGATTATCGCGATGCCCTGGATTCGGGCGTGCTGATGGACCAGACCGTCCTGCATGGTCACCAGAATCCCTTCACGGCCAACTGGGGCACCTACCAGAACAAGGACTGGCGCACTCCCGCCAAGACCGCGGTACCCCTGAAAGTCCTGAAGCGACTGGCGGAAAAAGTGGCTACGGCGCCTGACGGCTACAAGCTGCATCCCACCGTACAGCGGGTCATGGACAACAGACGCCTGATGGGCAAGGGTGAACTGGCCCTGGATTGGGGCATGGGCGAAACCCTGGCCTACGCGGCATTGCTCGATGACGGTTACGGCATTCGTCTGTCGGGTCAGGATTGCGGGCGTGGCACCTTTTCGCACCGCCATGCCGTGATTCACGATCAAAACCGGCAAAGCTGGGATTCTGGCACCTATGTGCCGCTCCAGCACATTGCAGAAAACCAGCCCACCTTTACCGTCATCGACTCCATTCTGTCCGAAGAAGCCGTGCTTGGGTTTGAGTACGGCTACTCCACCGCTGAGCCACGCCAGCTCATTCTCTGGGAGGCCCAGTTTGGCGACTTTGCCAATGGGGCCCAGGTGGTGATTGATCAGTTCATCAGTTCGGGCGAAGCCAAATGGGGAAGATTATGTGGCCTGACCATGCTGCTGCCCCATGGCTATGAAGGCCAGGGTCCCGAGCATTCCTCGGCTCGCCTGGAGCGCTACCTGCAGCTCTGCGCCGAATACAACATCCAGGTTTGCGTACCCAGCACGCCGGCGCAGATTTTTCATTTGCTGCGGCGTCAGATGATCCGGCCGTTGCGCAAGCCACTTATTGTGATCACCCCGAAAAGCCTGTTGCGTCGCAAGGAGGCCACCTCCGACCTGCGCGAGCTGGCGAGCGGCACTTTCCAGAACGTCATCTCGGAAACCGAAACACTCAATGACGGCAAGGTGCGCCGCGTCGTGGCCTGCAGCGGCAAGGTTTATTACGACATTGTGGCGGAGCGCAAGGCCCGCGGCATCGAGGACATTGCCGTGATCCGCCTGGAGCAGCTCTATCCCTTTCCCCATGCGGAATTTGCTGCCGAACTCAAAAAGTATCCCATGGCGCACTCTGTGGTGTGGGCCCAGGAGGAACCGGGTAACCAGGGTGCATGGCACCGCATCCAGCATTACCTGTCCCGCCATTTGCGGGATGACCAGACGCTCTCCTATGCCTTGCGGCCCTCTGCGGCCTCTCCGGCGGTGGGCTATCTGGCCAAGCATAACGAACAACAAAAAGCGCTGATCAATGCAGCGCTGACCATTGCGTCCTGAGGACGCTGCACACAAGGGAGTTAAGACATCATGCTGATCGAGGTGAAGGTTCCCCAGTTGTCCGAGTCCGTGGCTGAGGCCACCCTGCTGGGGTGGCACAAGAAAGCCGGAGAAGCCGTGGCGCGCGACGAAAACCTGATCGACATCGAAACCGACAAGGTTGTCATGGAACTGCCGGCGCCTGCCGCTGGCGTTCTGGTGGACATCAAGAAGTCCGAAGGGGCGTTGGTGGTGAGCGGTGAGGTCATCGCGATGCTGGATACCGAAGCCAAGGCAACGGTACAGCCAGCAGCCGCATCCATGGCTGCTCCTGCCCAGGCACCAACGGCCGCTACGGCAAACAGCGCCACCACAACGGGGGTGGCAATGCCCGCAGCCCGCAAGATCCTTGACGAGCACGCGCTGGACCCTGCTGCCGTTGCAGGTACCGGCAAGGGGGGGCGTGTCACCAAGGAAGATGCGCTCGCGCATCTCGCCCGCCAGGCAGCCGTGGTACCCGCCGCGCGTTCCACAGGCCTTGACCAGCCCAAGGTGACGGTTTCTCTGGGCGGTCGGCCGGAACAGCGCGTTCCCATGACCCGTCTGCGTGCCCGGGTGGCCGAGCGCCTGGTGCAGTCCCAGTCCACGGCAGCCATCCTGACCACGTTCAACGAAGTGAACATGCAGCCGGTCATGGACCTGCGCAGCAGGTACAAGGACAAGTTCGAAAAGGAACACGGGGTCAAACTGGGTTTCATGTCCTTTTTCGTAAAGGCCGCCGTGGCGGCGCTCAAGAAGTATCCCGTGGTCAACGCCTCGGTGGACGGCAGTGACATCGTCTATCACGGCTACTTCGACATCGGCATCGCGGTAGGCAGCGCCCGGGGGCTCGTGGTCCCCATCCTGCGCGATGCCGACCAACTTTCCATTGCCGAGATCGAAAAGAAGATTGCCGAATTTGGCGAACGCGCCCGTGACGGCAAGATCTCCCTGGAAGACTTGACCGGTGGCACTTTTTCCATCTCCAATGGCGGGGTGTTCGGGTCCATGCTGTCCACCCCGATCATTAACCCACCGCAGTCGGCTATTCTTGGAATCCATGCCACCAAGGAGCGTGCCGTGGTGGAGAACGGCCAGATCATGATTCGTCCCATCAACTATCTCGCGCTTTCCTATGACCATCGCATCATTGACGGACGCGAGGCCGTCCTGACGCTGGTGGCCATCAAGGAAGCCATGGAAGACCCGGCGCGCCTTTTGCTGGACATCTGACACACTCAAACGGAAAAGAAGCGATGACGCAACAATTCGACGTGGTCATGATCGGGGGCGGCCCCGGTGGGTATATTTCGGCAATACGGGCGGCGCAACTGGGCCTGTCCGTGGCATGCGTGGACGCATGGACCAACGCCAAAAGCAAACCCAGTCTGGGTGGCACCTGCCTCAATGTTGGGTGCATTCCTTCAAAGGCCATGCTGGAGTCGTCTGAGAACTATGAGCGTGCCCTGCACCACTTTGCCGAGCACGGCGTGCGCGTCGGGGAAGTGAGCCTCGATCTCAAGCAGATGTTGTCGCGCAAGGACAGGATCGTCGACCAGCTCACCAGTGGCGTGGCCTATCTGTTCAAGAAGAACAAGGTCACATCCTTTCATGGCCACGGCAGTTTCACGGGACGCACCGAGGAGGGCTTTGCCATCACCGTACGTCAGGCAGACAAGGAATCCACCCTGCAGGCCCGCCATGTGGTGGTTGCCACGGGGTCTGTCCCCCGCCCGATTCCTGCGGCGACCGTGGACAATCAGCTCATCCTCGACAATGAGGGAGCACTGGCCATGACCGAAGTTCCCAGGCGTCTGGGGATCATCGGTGCGGGTGTGATCGGCCTCGAAATGGGTAGTGTCTGGAAGCGACTGGGCAGCGAGGTCACCATTCTCGAAGCCATGGAGACTTTCCTGCCACCCGCGGACGAGCAGGTCTCCAAAGAGGCATTCAAGTTTCTCACCAAGGACCAAGGGCTGACCATTCATCTGGGCGCCAGGGTTATTCGGGTGGATCGCAAGGCCAAGGCCCTCAAGGTGCATTACACCGATGCCAAGGCCGGGCAAACCCTCGATGTGGACAAGCTCATCGTTGCCGTGGGACGGGTACCCAATACGGAGGGGCTCAACCTTGCGTCCGTGGGGGTGCAGGTGGATGCGCGCGGTTTCATTGAAGTTGACGAGCACTGCCGCACGGGAGTGCCAGGCATTTGGGCGGTGGGTGACGTGGTGCGCGGACCCATGCTGGCGCATAAGGCGGAAGAGGAGGGCGTCGCCGTGGCTGAGCAGATCGCCGGCCAGCACAGCCACGTTGATTTCAACACCATACCATGGGTGATCTACACTGCACCGGAAATAGCCTGGGTGGGGCAAACCGAACAGCAGCTCAAGGCTGCCGGCACCGCTTACCGAACAGGAAGTTTTCCCTTTGCTGCCAACGGTCGAGCCAAGGCGCTGGGAGAGACTCGCGGCTTCGTAAAAATCCTTGCCTGCAAAAACACGGACAGGATCCTTGGCGTACACATTCTCGGGCCCTTTGCCTCCGAGCTGATCACCGAGGCTGTGGTGGCGCTCGAGTTTCGCGCCAGCAGCGAGGATATTGCCCGCATCGTGCATGCCCACCCCGCGCTCTCTGAAGTTTTCCATGAAGCCGCCCTGGCTGTGGATGGACGTACCCTAAACATGTAACGCGCCAGCGCCATGGAGTTGCACGCATCGGACAGAGTTGATACTGTCAGGGTCATGACTGAATCTTCAGGCCCTGCGCGGTGGTATCGCAGCTTTAGCGAACGTGCCGATTTTGAACCCGACCCAGCACAATTACAGGTCATCGAACACCTGCAGGCGTTGCACGACGACCTGATGGCGTTCAAGCGATACCGCCAGACGCTTCTTGCACGCACTTTCGGCAACCGCGAGCCGCCCCGTGGCATGTACCTCTACGGCGGCGTGGGGCGCGGTAAAAGCGCCATGATGGATGGTTTTTTCTCCACATTGCCCTATCGCCGCAAGCGGCGCGTGCATTTCCACGAATTCATGGCCAGTGTGCACGAGCGCATGCGACGCATTCACAACCAGGAAGACCCGCTCAAGATGGTCGCAGCGGAAATTGCCGTGCAAACCCGGGTGCTGTGCTTCGACGAATTTCATGTGAGCGACATCGCCGATGCCATGATCCTGCAACGGCTGTTTGAGAATATGATCAATTGGGGAGTGGTGCTGGTCATCACCTCCAACTACGCTCCCGATGCCCTGTATCCCGACGGCCTTCAGCGCGAACGTTTTCTGCCCGCCATCGAGCTTATCAAGGAGCGCCTGGACGTGCTGGAGGTTCATGGCGACATCGATCATCGCATGCGCGACCTGGAACATCTGGACACCTATTTCTACCCGCTCAACAGTACCAGCAGGGCTGCCATGCAAGAGGCTTTTCGCGCCTATTGCCCGCTGCCTTCTGCAGCCAAGGGTATCGAAATCATGGGACGCCTGCTGCCCGTGTTGGGCATTGGCCAGGGTGTGATCTGGTTTGACTTCGAAACCCTCTGTGGAAGCGCACGCTCGCAACGCGATTACCTGGAGCTCGCCGAAAAATTCTATGTGGTGCTGCTCTCCAACGTGCCGGTTCTGACCTCCCGCCAGCGCGACGCTGCACGGCGCCTGACCTGGCTGGTGGACATCCTCTACGACCAGCGCGTCAAGCTGTTGATTTCTGCCCAGACCCAGCCGGACAAGCTCTATCCTGAGTCAGAGGGCGATCTCGGCAATGAGTTCCAGCGCACCGTAAGCCGCCTGCTGGAAATGCAGGCGGCAGAGTATCAATCCACCCTGAAAAACTAATCAGCCGGCCCGGGAGGGCAGTCGGGAGAACAGACATGTCATTCAAGGCATACCGCGTGGATTCAGCGGAAGGACGTACCAGCGGCAAAATCGTCACGCTGGAGATGGGTGATCTGCCCCCCGGCGATGTCTTGATCAAGGCAGAATATTCCAGCGTCAATTACAAGGATGCGCTCGCAGCCACGGGTGCGGGAAAGATCATGCGCCACCTTCCCCTGACGGGTGGCATTGACGTTGCGGGGAGCGTGCAGGAATCCACTGACGCGCGTTTCAAGCCCGGCGAGCCGGTCCTGGTAACGGGTTACGATCTTGGCGTGGCGCACGATGGCGGATATGCGCGCTATGTGCGCGTGCCTGCCGACTGGGTAGTGCATCGCCCGGCAGGCATGAACGCTCGCGAAGCCATGGCCATTGGCACGGCCGGGTTTACTGCGGCACTCTCGGTGATTAGGCTGGAACAGAACGGGTTGCGACCGGAAAACGGCCCGGTGGTAGTGACGGGTGCCACCGGCGGGGTGGGCAGCCTTGCCGTGGAATTTCTGGCGGGACTGGGCTATGCGGTGACGGCCGTGACCGGCAAAGCCGACCAGACTGGTTACCTGAGGGAGCTGGGGGCCAGTGACATCCTTCTGCGCGGCGCCCTCGACCTGGGCTCGCGGCCCCTGGAAAAGGCGCTGTGGGCCGGTGCGGTGGACCCCGTGGGCGGGGCCATGCTGGCATGGCTGACCCGGACCATGCAACAGCATGGCTCGATTGCAAGCTCGGGACTCACAGGTGGCATCGAACTGCACACCACCGTCATGCCTTTCATCCTGCGTGGCGTCAACCTGCTGGGCATTGACTCTGTGCTCTGCCCGATGCCGCTGCGCCAGCAGGTTTGGCATCGCCTGGTCACAGACCTGCGTCCACGCCACTGGAACGCCATCATTCACGAGGTGACGCTGGAGCAACTCGACGGCGTGTTTGCAAAACTGATGAAAGGAGAAAGTGCGGGAAGAACCATCGTCAAACTGACGGATTGAATGATCGCCGTCAGTCCTCGGCCCATAGTCACTTCTGGAGGAAGGCACATCATGACGGGAGAATTACAGCAAAGCTTCCATGCGCGTTCGATTACGGATCCGGATGGCTTCTGGAGGGAGCAGGCCGCGCTGATTCATTGGAATCAACCGTTTGATCAGGTCCTGGACTACAGTCGCCCACCTTTTGCCCGGTGGTTTGTGGGAGGTAAAACCAACCTCTGCTACAACGCCGTGGATCGTCATCTTGCAACGCGGGGTGAGCAAACTGCCCTGGCCTACATCTCCACCGAAACCGGCGTCGAAAGGCGCTACACCTTTCGCGAACTCCATGCCGAAATCAACCGCTTTGCCGCGATCCTGAAACGGCTGGGGGTGGGACAGGGCGATCGCGTCATCATCTACATGCCGATGATTGCAGAGGCCCTGTTTGCCATGTTGGCCTGCACCCGCATTGGCGCCATTCATTCCGTTGTATTCGGCGGGTTTGCGGCACACAGCCTGTCCACGCGCATAGACGATGCCCGGCCCCTCGTGATGATCACTGCTGACGCCGGCATGCGCGGCGGAAAAAGTGTTCACTACAAGCCGCTGGTGGACGAGGCTTGCCGGCTGGCCCGATTTCCCCCGCAGCGCGTGCTGATCGTCAATCGGGGTATCGATCAGGAGATGTCGCGCATGCCCGGTCGCGACGTGGATTACGCTGAATTGCGCGAGGTCGTGGGTGAAACCACTGTGCCCGTGGTCTGGCTGGAATCCAGCGAACCGTCCTATATCCTCTATACCTCGGGCACCACCGGCAAGCCCAAAGGCGTGCAGCGGGATACGGGAGGCTATGCGGTGGCGCTTGCAGCTTCCATGCGTCATATTTTCTGCGGAAAGCCAGGCGAGGCCATGTTCACCACCTCGGACATCGGCTGGGTGGTGGGGCATTCCTACATTGTTTATGCGCCGCTCATTCATGGCATGACCACCATCATGTATGAAGGGCTGCCCACCCGACCGGATGCGGGCATCTGGTGGCAGATCGTGGCGCAGCACCGGGTGACGGTGATGTTCAGTTCACCCACCGCCATTCGCGTCCTTAAAAAGCAGGATCCGAAATATCTCACCCAGCACAATCTCAAATCGCTGCGCTACCTGTTTCTGGCGGGCGAACCCCTGGACGAACCCACGGCACGGTGGATTTCGGACGGACTGGCCGTGCCCGTGGTGGACAACTACTGGCAAACAGAAACGGGCTGGCCCATTCTCTCTGCCATGCCGGGTGTGGAGGACACACCGCGCAAATATGGCAGCCCCAGCTTTCCGGTGTATGGCTATAACGTGGCACTGTTCGATGAGGGTAGCGGGATGGAAGTGGATGCCGACCAAAAAGGCGTGCTCGGCATCGTGCCGCCTCTACCACCCGGCTGCCTCAGCACGGTCTGGGGCGACGATGCACGCTTTGTCAGCACCTATTTTTCACTGCTGAAGGAGCGCAATGTTTACTCCTCCTTCGACTGGGGCATCAGGGATCAGGACGGCTACTACTTCATTCTGGGACGAACCGATGATGTGATCAATGTAGCCGGCCACCGTCTTGGCACGCGCGAGATCGAGGAGGCCATCAGTGGACACCCCAACATTGCCGAAGTAGCCGTGGTGGGCGTTGAAGACAAGATCAAAGGGCAGGTTCCGGTGGCATTTGCGGTGGCCCGGAATGCCAGCGGACTGGTGGACGATGCGGCCCATGCAGCGCTTGAGAAGGAAGTAATGGAGACCGTGGACAAGAGCCTGGGTGGCATTGCGCGCCCTGCGCACGTGTACTTTGTGACCTTGCTGCCCAAAACCCGTTCAGGCAAGCTGTTGAGGCGGAGCATCCAGGCCCTTGCCGAGGGACGTGCTCCGGGCGATTTGACCACCCTGGATGATGCCACAGCCCTGGAGCAGATCCGCGCGGCATTGCAGCGCCGCGCGGACTGACGTTCCGATCAGTCGTCGCTGATGATGGCGTCTGCCTCGATCTCGATCAGCATGTCGGGGTCGATCAGGCGCTTGACCTCCACCAGGGTGGTTGCGGGACGGATTTCGCCGAACATCTGGCCGTGCGCCCGTGCAATTTTTTCCCACTGATCGATCTGGGTAACGAACATGCGAGTACGCACCACGTGCTTCAAGCTGGCGCCGGCGCGGTTGAGGGCGGCTTCCAGGTTCTTGAGCGCCTGCAGGGTCTGGGCTTCGGGATCGCCCGGGCCCACGAGCTTGCCATCGGTGCCGGTGCCCGTGGTGCCTGAAACGGCCACGTGCGGCCCCACTTTGACGGCGCGGGAATAGCCAATGATGGGTTCCCAGGTGGAGCCGCTGGAAATGTTTTCGCGTTTCATGAAAAACCTTCTGTCAGGGTTTATGGATGATCAAGGCAGGCATTATACTGTGCTCCCATGACGAAACCATCTCAAAAATCAGATTTGCGTGCTGCCGTTCTGGCACGGCGGGATGCCATCCCGGAACTACACAGACGCACCCGCAGCGAAGCCATTTCCCGCAGGGTGCAGGCATTGCCTGAATTTACTGCAGCCAGGGTAGTCATGGCCTATATGTCCATGGGCTCCGAATTCGACACGCAAACCCTGGTGGAGGCAGTCCTGCAGCGTGGTGCCCGGCTGGTGCTGCCGCGCGTGGACAAAGCCACCAAGATGCTGGCCTTGTACGCCGTACGCGATCTGCAGCACGACCTCAAATCCGGCATCTGGGGCATTCGCGAACCAGATCCGGCACGTTGCGACATCGTGCAGCTATCGGAGGTGGACTTCATCCTGATGCCCGGTGCGGTGTTTGACCTCGAGCGTCGGCGCCTGGGCTATGGCGGCGGTTTTTACGACAAGCTGCTCTCGCTTCCCGAGCGGCGTGCGCTGACCGTGGCTGTGGCTTTTGACGAACAGTTGGTGCCCTTGGTTCCAACGGAGCCCCATGACATTCCAGTGGACATCCTGGTAAGTGACCATGCCCTCCAGCGCTGAGCCCATGCGCCGCAAGTCATACAAGGCGCTCTGGCTGCACGGATTTCATCGGGTGGATTACAGTGAATGGGGCCACCCGGACAACCCGCGCGTGTTGTTTTGCGTCCATGGACTGACCCGCAACAGTCGCGACTTTGATGCCCTGGCGGATGCACTGTGCAAGGATTACCGGGTGATCTGTCCTGACGTGGCGGGGCGGGGCACCAGTGAATGGCTCACCCATAAAACCGATTACGGCTATCCGCTCTACCTCGCCGACATGGCCGCCCTCATCGCGCGTAGTGGCGCCGAACAGTTGGACTGGGTGGGCACCTCCATGGGCGGCATCATTGGCATGATGCTGGCCGCACAGACCGGCACGCCAGTGCGCAAACTGGTGCTCAATGACGTGGGCAGCGTCATTTCCACGGCAGCGCTGCAGCGTCTGGCAAGCTATGTGGGCAAGCCCATGGCCTTCGATACCCTGGAGGAAGCCGAGGCCTATTTTCGGCGCACCCATGCCACATTCGGCGCGCTTACCGACGCCCAATGGCACCACATCGCCCTGCATGGCGTAAGAAAGTGGCCAGATGGCAAGTACCGGTTGATGTACGATCCCGCGATTGCGGCGGTATTTGTGGGCCCCCCCATGGCGGACATCGACATGAGCCTCATCTGGAACAGCGTGCGATGCCCCACACTCGTCATTCGTGGTCAGGAATCCGATCTGCTTCAACCCCATACGCTGGCCCTGATGAAATTTGCCCATCCTTCCTTGCGGGTGCTGGAAATTCCAGGCTGCGGTCACGCCCCGGCGCTGATGGATCCAGTCCAGATCGAGGCCGTGCGGGATTTTCTCCATGAGTTCTGAAAAAGTCCGGTTATCCAAGGTGATGTCCGAGCGTGGGCTGTGTTCGCGCCGCGAAGCGGATGCCTGGATCGAGAAGGGTTGGGTCTTCGTGGAAGGTGTGCGCGTGCAGGAACTGGGTGTTCGCATTGATCCCACCCAGCAGATTTCCCTTGATGCCGCTGCGCGCAGCCAGCAGCAGGCTCAGGCCACCATACTGCTGCACAAGCCGGTGGGCTTTGTTTCAGGCCAGGCTGAAGACGGGCATAAGCCGGCCATTGTCCTCGTCACGCCGGCCACCCACTGGAAGGAAGACAAGACCACTCGCCCGCTCACCCCGGCCGTGATGCGCGGCATGGCGCCCGCCGGGCGGCTGGACATCGACTCCACCGGGCTGCTGGTGTTGACGCAGGACGGGCGGATCGCCAAGACGCTGATCGGTGCCGATTCGGGCATCGACAAGGAATACCTGGTGCGAGTGGAAGGGCGCCTGAGCGAAGCCGACCTTGGCCGACTTAATTTTGGTTTGTCGCTCGATGGGCGTCCCCTGCGGCGCGCCCAGGTGTCCTGGCAGAACCAGGACCAGTTGCGTTTCGTCCTGCGCGAAGGGCGCAAGCGCCAGATTCGTCGTATGTGCGAACTGGTGGGTCTTAAGGTGACCGGGCTCAAGCGCGTGCGCATCGGCAACGTCCGCCTCGGGGCTCTGCCCGCAGGGCAATGGCGCTACCTCGCGTCCGACGAAGCTTTTGAATGATTTTTTGCAGCGCCAAGGAGAGGACTCCATGAATACTTACCGCGCCCCATTGCGAGACATGGCTTTCGTCGTCAAGGAACTGCTGGGGCTGACACGCGTAGGTCAGTTGCCCGGGTTTGAGGAAGCTACGGAAGACCTGTTCGATGCAGTGCAGGAAGAATCGGCGCGCTTTTCGCAGGAAGTAATCGGGCCGCTCAACCGCAGCGGTGATCAGCAGGGAGCCATCTTGCAGGGTGACGTGGTGGTAACTCCGGCGGGATTCAAGACGGCCTATCAGCAATTCGTGGCCGGGGGCTGGAACGGGCTGACCAGCGACCCGGAATATGGCGGTCAGGGCTTGCCCAACCTGATGGGGGCTCCCATTGAGGAAATGTGGCACGCAGCCAACATGGCCTTTACGCTCTGCCCGCTGCTCACGCGCGGGGCCATCGAGGCCCTCCATTTTGCCGGCTCCAGCACCCTGCGCGAGCGTTATCTGCCCAACATGGTGAGCGGTCACTGGACCGGCACCATGAACCTGACCGAACCCCAGGCGGGGTCTGATCTCGCGGCCCTGCGCACCCGCGCCACCCCCGAAGGCGACCATTACCGCGTCACGGGCCAGAAAATCTTCATCACCTATGGTGACCAGGACTTCACGGAGAACATCGTGCATCTCGTCCTGGCGCGGCTGCCGGATGCCCCTGCGGGCGTCAAGGGAATTTCGCTGTTCGTGGTGCCTAAATTCCTGGTCAACGACGATGGCTCGCTTGGAGCGCGCAATGATGTGCGCACCGTGTCCCTCGAGCATAAGCTGGGGATTCACGGCAGCCCCACCTGCGTGCTGGCGTTTGGCGATGAAGGGGGCGCCGTCGGATATCTTCTGGGCAAGCCCAACCAGGGCCTCGAAATCATGTTCATCATGATGAATGCCGCGCGCTTTTCCGTGGGGGTGCAGGGGTTGGCCATTGCCGAGCGCGCCTATCAGGGGGCCGTACGCTACGCGCAGGAGCGTGTGCAGGGCATTCCCGTGGGCATGACGACGCGCGCCCCCATCCTGCACCATCCTGACGTGCGGCGCGTGCTGTCTACTCTGAAATCCCGCATCGAGGCCTGCAGGACGCTGGCCTACTACGCGGGGCAGATGCTCGATTTCGCGCAGGCCGAGACGGATCCTTCCCTGCGTGCGGCAGCACAGGAGCGTTCCGATCTGTTGACGCCGATCGTCAAGGGTTTCTGTACTGAAATGGGCGTATGGGCCTCCAGCGAAGCGCTCCAGGTTTACGGCGGGATGGGGTACATCGAAGAAACCGGTGCAGCCCAGCACCTGCGCGACGCCCGCATTACCACCATCTACGAAGGGACCACCGGCATTCAGGCCAATGACCTCGTGGGGCGCAAGCTGCTGCGCGATCAGGGCGCCATGGCACGGGCCCTGTTCCGGGAGATCCGTGCATCTCTGCCAGCATTGTCTGGACGGCTTGAGACGGCCGAGATTGCCGCCGCCGTGGAGCGGGCCCTTACCGCCGCAGAAGCTGCCAGCGCGCACCTGCTGGCGCGTGCCCAGGACAAGCCGGAGGAGGCTTTCGGAGCGGCCGTACCCTACCTGCACCTGATGGGCTGGTTGATCTCGGGCTGGCTCATGGCGCGCAGCGCAGGGATTGCGGCGACGCGCCTGGAGGAGGGGGGGCCGGAAGCGGGTTTCTATCGCGCCAAGCTTGCCACTGCCCGTTTCCTGGCAGATCATGGGCTGGGCCTGTGCGACGGGTTACGCGCCAGCATCGTGGATGGCGGGGCTGCGCTGTTCGCCATGGAACCTTCCGCATTTTGAGGTAATGATGATTTCACGAAAATTCTGGTTCAACTTGGTGGGAGGATTGATGATGGTCGGCATGCTCTCGACGGCAGATGCGGCAGGCCCGTTTCCGGGAGCGCAGGAAGGCCGTTTCGTCATTCGCGATTTCCAGTTCAGGTCGGGCGAAGTGCTGCCCGAGCTGACGGTGGGCTACACCCTGCTGGGTAAACCGAAACGCGATGCGGCAGGGCACATCACCAATGCGGTGCTGCTGCTGCACGGCACGACGGGGACGGCGCAGAACTGGTTTTTGCCAGGGCTCGCCAAGACTCTGTTCGGGCCGGGGCAACCGCTGGATTCACAGCGTTACTTCCTGATCATTCCCGATGGCATCGGGCTGGGTCGCTCGTCCAAACCCAGCGACGGGCTCAGGGCGCGTTTTCCGCGCTATGGCTACCACGACATGGTGACGGCCAATGTCCGCCTGCTGCAGGAAGGGCTGCGTATTGACCATCTGCGCGCCATTGTCGGCACCTCCATGGGTGGGATGCAGACCTGGTTGTTTGCCGAGCGTTATCCCGATCTCATGGACGGGGCCATCGCCATCGCCAGCCAGCCCACTGCGGTCAGCGGGCGCAACATGATGTGGCGCCAGGTACTGATCGAGTCGATTCGCGGCGCTGCGGACTGGAAGGGGGGCGACTACACGGAACCTCCGGAATCCTTCACGCATGTCTGGCCCCTCTTTGGCATCATGACCGACGGAGCCTCGCACCTGCAGACCCTCGCCCCCACGCGCGCCCAGGCCATTGCGCACTACAGGACCTTGTCTGGCAATGCGCGCCTGCTCGACGCCAATGACATCCTGTACCGTTTTGAAGCCTCAGCCGATTACAATCCCCAGCCTGACCTGGAAAAGATCAAGGCGCCCTTCCTCGCCATCAATTTTCAGGACGACCTGCTCAACCCGGTGGAATTGGGCCTCCTGCAGCAGGAAATGCCGCGGGTAAAGCTGGGCCGGGCCGTGATCCTGTCGCCCCGAGCCCCTTCGCTGGGGCACCAGAACCTGGGGCAGGGTGCCCTGTGGGGACCCGCTGCGGCCGAATTTCTGGAAAATCTGCCGGCGCGTCCCTGATGGTTACCATAAAAAGAATTTAGGCAGGTCGCGCGGTTCAAGCTTAAAATGCTCCGCCGGTAAAAGGAGAGCGCTCGATGAAGAAGTTGCTGTACCAGTTTGACACGGATGCCATGCCTTCCGTTTTTGACAACGTGGTCGCCCATGATGGGGGCGCGGACCAGGTCATTCCCTATGGCAGCATCTCGCCACAGAATGTGGGTGGACTGGTGGAAGGGGCCATCTTCACCCGGGCACCCAAGGACAAGAAGAACACGGCCATTTTTGTCGGCGGCAGCAACCTGCTGGCCGGAGAAGCCCTTTATCAGGCCGTCCAGAAAAAATTCTTCGGCAATTTCCGGGTCTCCATGATGCTGGACAGCAACGGGGCCAACACCACGGCCGCAGCCTGCGTGGCCTGGATGTCGCACGGACGCTCCCTGCAGGGCATGAATGCTGTCATCCTGGCCGGCACGGGGCCGGTGGGACAGCGCGCCGCCGTGATGCTGGCACAGGAAGGGGTGAGCGTTTCGATCACCGGACGCCAGCTCGACAAGACGCAGGCCACTTGCGATGCCCTCGAGCAACGCTTCGGCGTGAAAGTTCATGCCATTGCTGCACCCGACATCGATTCTCGTGCAGCCGCAGTGCAGGACGCTCAGATCATCGTGGCCACTGGGGCCTCCGGCGTCGTGTTGCTGGAAGAAGCGCATTGGAAGGACCTTCCGGGCCTGAAGCTGGTGGCCGACGCCAATGCAACGCCCCCGATGGGCATCGCCGGCGTTGACATCATGGACAAGGGAACGCAGCGCCACGGCGCAGTGGTCTTTGGCGCCATCGGCTTTGGCGCGCTCAAGCTTGCACTGCACCGTGCCTGTATTGCCCGATTGTTTGAACAAAACGACCTGCGTCTGGATGCCAATGAAATCTACGCCATCGCCAAGACGATGGTCGGTTGAGAAGAGAGGGGACCCCCATGCAATCAATGCCAGTGCAACAGTTTCTGGATGAACTCGCCAGTGCCGCACCCACCCCCGGAGGGGGGGGTGCGGCTGCCATCATGGGGGCTATGGGCGCGGCCCTGATTTCCATGGTGGCTAACCTCACCATCGGCAAGAAAGGCTATGAAGGGGTTGAGGCCGAGATGAAAGCGCAGCTTGCTGCCTCGGAAGCCCTGCGCGCCCGCTTGACGGCCATGGTGGCTAACGACGTGGAAGCCTTCAATCAGTTGATGGGAGCCTATCGTCTGCCCAAGGACACGGACGAGCAGAAAGCCAGGCGTTCGGAAGCCATCCAGGAGGGGTTGAAGCAGGCCACGCGCGTGCCAATGGCTTGTGCCAAGACCTGTGTGGAGGTGATTGCGGTGGCCCAGCGCTCGGCTGAGCACGGCAATCTCAACGTCATCAGCGACACTGGCGCCGGCGTACTGGCGCTGCAGGCTGCGCTGCGCAGCGCAGCGCTGAATGTCTACATCAACATACCCATGATCAAGGATCCGGACTTCGTGTCTACCGTATCCCGTGATCTCGAGGCTCTGATGGCAGAAAACCTGCCCCTGACTGAGGCGGTGTACGCTAAA
The DNA here is from genome assembly GCA_021805725.1 of Pseudomonadota bacterium. The sequence goes on from JAJZEH010000037.1 coordinate 194,394, forward strand.
GTCAGAAGCAGGATGGGGTAAGAGGGGACGTCAGAACCGGTTGTAGAGCCGCTGGATGGTTTCCTGCTGCTCCTGGATCACCGACTTGACCAGGTCTCCGATGGAGAGCAGCCCCACGACGCGTCCGTTGTTGATCACCGGCAGGTGGCGCATGCGTTTTTCCGTCATGATGGTCATGCACTCTTCCTGAGTTTGTTGCAATGTGACGGTTACCACAGGCGAGACCATGATGTCGGAGACAGGCGTATCCATGGCGGTCTTGCCCATCAAGGCCACTTTGCGTGCGTAGTCCCGCTCCGAGAGAATACCCACCAACACGTCGCCTTCCATGACAAGCAGTGCGCCCACGTTTTTTTCAGCTAGCAGTCGCAGGGCCTCGATCACCTTGGCATGCGGGGCAATTGACCAGAATCCCCCGGGTTTGGTTGCAAGCAGGTCTTTGACGATATTCATGAGTGCGGCCCTCCTTAATCAACTGTTGACGTAACTTTCCAGGTGGTGAATGGTGGCTTCCTGCTCCTGGAGAGCGTCCTTGACGAGGTCGCCAATGGAAAGTATTCCGACGACGCGACCATTGTCAACCACCGGCAAATGACGAACGCGCTTGGCCGTCATGAGTGCCATGCAATCCTCGCGGTTCTGCTGCGGGGTGACGGTCAGTACCGGCGAGACCATGATGTCGGCCACGGGGGTGTCCACCGAGGTTCGTCCCATCAGGGCAACCTTGCGCGCGTAGTCACGTTCGGAAAGGATGCCGACAAGACGCCCCTCTTCCATGACCATGAGCGCGCCCACATTCCTTTCGGCCATCATGCGCAGCGCCTCAATGATCTTGGCTTGGGGCGAGATGAAGCAGAATTCTGCGGACTTTGTTTTCAGAAGCATCTTGACGCTATTCATTGTCGTTCCTCCCCTGGCAAGCTGTTGGAGTTACAGGTTGGGGTAATTCGGACCGCTCCCCCCCTCGGGCACCACCCAGCGGATGTTCTGGGTGGGATCTTTGATATCGCAAGTCTTACAATGAATACAGTTCTGTCCGTTGATCTGAAGTCTCGGACTGGCGCCGGCTTCCCGCACGATCTCATAAACGGCGGCTGGGCAATAGCGGGCCTCAGGAGCATCATACACCCTTAGGTTGGTTTTAATTGCAACCTCGGGGTGCTGCAGTTTCAGGTGGACGGGCTGGTCTTCTTCGTGGGATGTGTTGGTCAGGAAGACGGACGAGAGGCGGTCAAAGGTGATGCGGCCGTCAGGCTTGGGGTAATGGATGGGCCGGCAGGCCGCAGCGGGTTTGAGCTGCCCGTGGTCGGGCCGATGGCGCAGTGTCCAGGGTGCCTTGCCGCGAAACACCCAGGTGTCCAGTGCCGCATGTGCCATGCCGGGCCATAGTCCCCAGTGAAATCCCGGGCGGATATTGCGCGCGCCATGAAGTTCCTCCCACAGCCAGCTCGCTTTCAGCTGGCGCTCATAGTCTTCGCAGGGGGTTGCCGCAGCGGTGCCGGAGAGATGCGCAGCCAGCGCTTCGGCTGCCACCATGCCCGATTTGAGCGCAGTATGGCTACCCTTGATTTTGGGCACGTTGAGAAACCCCGCACTGTCCCCGACCAAAAGGCCGCCAGGAAAGGTCAGGCGTGGAATGGATTGCCAGCCCCCCTCGGAGAGGGCCCTGGCACCGTAGGCGATGCGCCGTCCACCCTCGAAAATGGGGCGGATGGCCGGGTGGGTTTTAAATCGCTGGAATTCTTCAAAAGGGCTGAGATAAGGATTCTGGTAGTCCAGCCCCACCACAAATCCCACCGATATCTGGTTGTCGGCGAGGTGGTAGAGCCATGAACCGCCGTAGGTGGCCTGGTCCAGAGGCCAGCCCACCGTATGTACCACGCGCCCGGTGGCATGCCGGGCAGGGTCGATTTCCCACAGTTCCTTGATGCCCAGTCCATAGGTTTGCGGACTGCAGTCGCGGTTGAGTTCATAGCGCTCCATCGCAAGGCGCGTGAGCGAGCCGCGACAGCCCTCGGCTAGCACCGTCTGGCGTGCGAGCAGCGCCATGCCGCGCTGAAAACGCGGCCCAGGCTGGCCGTCCCGGCCAATGCCCATGTCTCCGGTGGCCACCCCCACCACCTCGCCCTGAGCGCCGTGCAGCATTTCGGCGGCGGCAAACCCGGGGTAGATTTCGACACCCAGGGCCTCAGCCTCCGCGGCCAGCCATTGACACACCTGCCCCAGACTCACGATGTAGTTACCCTGGTTGTGCATGGCAGGTGGGGTAGGCAACGACCATTTCCCTCGTGCCGAAAGGAATAGAAACCGGTCCTCGGTGACAGGCGTGTGCAGGGGTGCACCGCGCTTTTGCCAGTCGGGAAACAGTTCATTGAGGGCACGCGGCTCCATGACCGCCCCGGACAGGATATGGGCACCGACTTCCGAGCCTTTTTCCAGCACACATACCGACAGTTCGCGCCCCTCTGCTGCGGCGATTTGCTTGAGGCGAATGGCGCAACCGAGGCCCGCGGGGCCGGCGCCGACGATCACCACATCGTATGCCATGGATTCCCGCTCTGACATGAGACAAATTCCTTCGTGGGGTTGAATGCATGGAATTATAATGGCTGCCATGCCACAAGGACATCCTGTTCACCATCAGTTCCTCGCGGTGGGTGCCGGGGCCGCACTCGGATCGGTGCTGCGCTGGGCTCTCGCCCTGGCTTTCAATCAGCCCGGCGCGTCATTGCCCCTGGGAACGCTGGCAGCAAACTGTCTGGGGGGCTTTCTGGTGGGTGTGGCAATTGCCTTGTTTGAACACCATGATGACCTGCCTCCCGCTGTCAGGCTTTTTTCTATCACGGGCTTTCTGGGTGGTCTCACCACGTTTTCGACCTTTTCTGGCGAGTCCGTGCAATCACTGATGGGGGCAAGTCCCGTGGACGGGCTCCTCGAAATCATGCTGCATCTTGGTGGCAGCCTGTTGCTTACGATCGCGGGTATAGCACTCGTCAATCGCTGGCTGAACGCTGCACGCGCGTCGCGCTAATGCGCATTGAGCACCAGACGCAGCGCGTCAGTCACCTCTGACGCGGTCAATCCCACGGGCCCCTGGCCCTGCGCTACGCAATGATCTGCCGCCGCACCGTGCGCGTAAACAGCGCATTGCAACGCCTGAAGCGGGGACAGTCCCTGGTCCGTCAGGGCTCCGAGCGCACCCGCCAGGACGTCTCCCATTCCCGGCGCAGAGAGACCGGCGTTGCCGCTGGCGTTGATCCACCATTGTCCCTGAGGCGTTGCGATGACACTGCCGGAACCTTTCAGGACCACCAAGGCCTGATAGCGCTGTGCCAACGCAAGGGCCGTGCGCACCCGGTGGGATAGGGCCGCCTCGCCCATCAGGCGGCAGGCCTCTGCAGGGTGCGGGGTCAGTAGTGTGGCGGCTGTGCGCCGGGCCGCGCGTTGGGCCAGCTCGGGGTGCGTCGCAAGCAGATTGAGAGCGTCCGCATCCAGGACCAGTTTGCAGGGCAGGGCCAATGCATCTGCAAGCAGGCTGGCCGCTTCGGCGGATTGGCCCAGGCCAGGCCCCGCCACCAGAGTGGTGAGGCGCGCCTCTTGCAGCAATTGCCGGGGCATGTGCACCATCAACTCTGGCTGATGCAGCGTGACGAGGGGCGCGCTGAGCGTTTCGTCCAGAGGGGCCAGCCACACCCGCCCGGCCCCGCATTTGAGCGCTGCGCTGGCGGCGAGGAGTGCAGCGCCAGTCATGCCCCGGGCGCCACCGAGAATGCCCACTGCACCGAACTGGCCCTTATGGGTATTGCGCTGGCGTCGTGGCAGGGCGCGCAGCAGGCTTGGGCCCTCCAGCAGTGCGCCGCCACCGCGGGATGGCACGCCGAGGTCGAGCACGCTGATGGCGCCGCAATGATCGGGGCCGTCGGCCGTGTAAAGGCCGGCTTTGGCAGCGATAAAGGTGAGCGTGTGGCTGGCCCGGACGGTGGGGCCATGGGCACGCCCGCTATCACCGTGAAGGCCGCTGGGAACGTCCAGGGCAATGACGGGGCAGCGCAGCAATGCCGTGCGTGCAATCCACTCGGCATAGCGTCCTTCAGGCGGACGATTGAGTCCGATGCCAAAGAGGGCGTCAACGGTCAATAGCGGTAGGGGGTGTGTCTGCCAGTCCGCGGCCACCATGCCCCCGGCCTCCAGATACTCGCGACGGGCCCGGGCGGCATCTGCGGGAAGCCGGTCTTGATCCCCCGTACAGGCCACCGTGGGGGAATATCCGCAGTGCAACAATTCGCGCGCCACCACCCAGCCGTCACCACCGTTGTTGCCGGGGCCCGCCAGAATCAGGACCGCGCCCCGAACCGGAAAACGATCCTGGATCCATGCTGCCGCAGCACTGCCGGCGAGGCTCATGAGGGCATAGGGGGTGTGCGTCCGGAAAGCCTGAGTTTCGGCAGCGCGTATTTCGTCCAGGGTGAGAAGATCCATCGTTGTTCACCGGAACCAAATCAAAGAGGGTGTGGTCAATGCCTGCATGGCTAGTGATACCACCATTGAAGGCGTCGCACCCTTGTATACTACACTCCGGAGTGTGGTCGTGACTCGGCCTCAGGTTCGAGCAGAAGTTCATATTGCCGGGAGTGGCATGACAGATCGTGAGATCGACCAGAAGCTGGTCGAGCGGGCCCAGGCGGGGGACAAGCGGGCCTTTGGAATGCTGGTGGCCAAATACCAACGCAAGCTTGCGCGCCTGGTGGGCCGTCTGGTGCGCGATCCGGCCGAGGCCGAGGACGTCACCCAGGATGCCTTCATCAAGGCCTATCGTGCATTGGGCGCCTTTCGCGGGGACAGCGCGTTTTATACCTGGCTCTACCGCATCGGGGTCAATACCGCCAAGAATTATCTGGTGGCGCAGGGACGCCGCGTGCCCACCCAGACTGCGGTGGACAACGAGGATGCTGAAAATTTTGATGACGGCGGATTATTGCGGGACGTCAATACGCCCGAGGCCGAACTCATGAGCCGGCAGATCGTCGAGACGGTTAATGCCAGCATGGACGCTTTGCCAGAAGAGTTGCGCACGGCAATCCGCTTGCGCGAGATCGAAGGCCTGAGTTACGAAGAGATCGCCACCCTGATGAACTGTCCCATCGGAACGGTGCGCTCCCGTATTTTCAGGGCTCGGGAAGCCATTGCGGAGCGGTTGCGGCCGCAACTGGACGTGTCAAAAGACAGGAGATGGTAATGAATCGCGAACACCTATCCGCCTTGATGGATGGCGAACTGGATCCATCACTTGAAACCACGGTTTGGGCCCGCATGAAGGACGAAGGCGAACTTGCCAGGATCTGGAACGAGTATCATCTCATCGGAGACGTGCTGCGCGAAAAAGGCATCGGCAACATCCGGCTTGGCGAACGCGTGGCACAAGCGCTGTCGACCGAGCCCACTGTCCTGGCTCCCCGACGGTTTGGAGTGGCAGGGCAGCCCACGCGCTGGCTGGCTGTTGCTGCGGCCGTGGCCGCAGTGGCAGTTTCCACGTGGACCCTGCAGCGACCAGAGGCGTCCCCCAGCCAGATGGTGGCCCGCAACGAAGTGCCGGCTGAGAGTCCCGCTCCATCGCCACCTGCCGAAGCCGAGCACTATGTGGCCATGCATCGGCAATGGTCGCCTCTTTCAGGTTTTCAGACCGTGGATTACGCTGCAGGCACCGTCGCGTCGCGATGAATGTCCAACTGAAACATGCCGTTCTCGGACTGCTGCTCTTGCCAGCGCTGGTTTGGGCAGAGGGGCCCAAAGCCCCCGAAACTCAGGACGATCTGCTGGCCCAGTTGGCCAAGGCCGCGCAGCAGTTGACCTATTCGGGTATTTTTGTGTTTCAGCACGATGGGCGGATGGAAGCCTCGCGCGTGATTCACAGCTTCGATAATGGTCAGGAGCGAACCAAGATCGACACGCTCGACGGCCCGCCGCGCGAAATCATCCGTGCCAACGACGAAATGCGCTGCTATTTTCCAGACGTGCATTCGATCCGGCTGGAACATGGGCAGGGGCGTCGCTATTTCCCGGCCCTGATTGCCCCCCCTTTCCAAAACTACCGCGACAACTACGACATTACCATCGTGGGTGTGGACCGGGTTGCAGGACACGACTGCCAAGTCATCGCGCTACGTCCGCGCGACAACCTGCGTTTTGCGCACCAGTTTTGTGCAGATATGCCCAGCAATCTGCTTCTCAAGGAGGTGACGCTGGGGCCCCATGGCGAGCCCATCCAGATGTCGGTATTTACTGAAATCACCATCGGCACGCATGCAGATCCCGCCCAGTTCAAACCCGACTACACGGACACGGCCGACTGGCATGTGGACAACGTTCCCATTGCGGGATCCCAGAAGGAGGGCAGCGGCTGGAGCGTGGCCAACGTGCCTCCCGGGTTTCACAAAATCATCGAGGTCCGACGTCCCATTCCAGGTCACGCCGGTGGCATGACCCATCTGGTTTATTCGGATGGCCTGGCGAGTATCTCGGTCTTTATCGAACCGGCGGATGGGCCTCCTCGCCCGGCCCGCATCGAATCCCTGCGCAGTTCGCTCAGCTACTTTTCAGCGCGCACTGCCGAGCAACAAATCACCGTCGTCGGTGAAGTTCCACTGGCCTCTGTCACTCAGATGGGCCAATCCGTCATCAATCTTCGGAGCAGTCATCCATGAAGCGTGTCGTTCTTGCAGTTGTTTTGGGGTTATGGACCTGGTGGGTACAGGCAGAAAGCCTGCCCGACTTTACAGATCTGGTGGACAAACAGGCCGCCACGGTGGTCAACATCAGCGCCACCACCAACGCCCGCCCTGCGGCCAACAACTCCTCCGTACCGTCCTCGCCGCAGGAAAATGACCCCATGCTTGACTTCTTCAGGCGCTTTGGCATTCCGATGATGCCTGGGCCGGGCCAGCAGGGAGGCCAGATCGGCGAATCGCACGCCATGGGTTCGGGGTTCATCGTGAGCCAGGACGGCTACATCCTGACGAATAGTCATGTGGTGCAGGGTGCGGACGAGGTGTTGGTGACGCTGCAGGACAAGCGGGAATTCAAAGCCAAGGTCATTGGTGTGGATCGCAAGACGGACGTGGCCGTACTCAAGATTGATGCTTCGGGGCTGCCCACGGCCAAGATTGGCGACTCCAGCAAGGTCAGGGTAGGGGAATGGGTGGTGGCCATTGGTTCTCCCTTCGGGTTCGAGAGCACGGTCACCAAGGGCATCGTCAGCGCCAAGGGTCGTTCCCTGCCGCAGGAGACGCTGGTGCCCTTCATTCAGACGGACGTGCCCATCAACCCAGGTAATTCGGGCGGGCCGTTATTCAACATGAAGGGCGAGGTGATTGGCATCAACTCGCAAATCTACAGCCGGACGGGTGGCTTCATGGGGCTTTCCTTTGCCATTCCCATTGATGTCGCGCTCCAGGTTTCCGATCAACTGCGCACCAATGGCAAGGTCAGCCGCGGCTGGCTCGGGGTGGTTATCCAGGAAGTGACCAAAGAGCTTGCAGACTCCTTTGGCCTCGGCAAACCCCGGGGTGCACTAGTGGTGTCGGTTCAAAAGGGAGCGCCGGCCGACAAGGCAGGCATTCATGTCAGCGACATCATCCTTCGCTTTGATGGCAAGCCCATCAACACCCAGGAGGATCTGCCGCGCGTGGTGAGCGCTACCAAGTCTGGATCCAGGGTCACGGTGCAGGTATGGCGCAAGGGGGCCACACTGGACGTGTCGGTGGTGGTGGGTGAGATGCCTGCAGAGAAATCCGCCCAAAATGAAGCAACCCCTGGCAAGCGGCACCAGGCTGGGGCCTCAGGCAAACTGGGGCTTGCCCTGGCGGATCTCTCGGCCGAACAGCGCAAGGAGCTCGACATCAGTAGCGGGGTTCTGGTGGAGGACGCCGCCGGCGCTGCAGGCAAGGCTGGTTTGCAAAACGGTGATGTGATCCTGTCCATCAACAACAGCGAGGTTCATTCCGTGCAGGAATTCAATCAGGTCTTGTCCCATCTGGACCCCAAGAAAATGCTGGCGCTTCTCGTCAAGCGCGGAGACAACGCGCAATTCATGACGCTCAAGCCCGAATGACCGCGGTGCGTTTTACCCTTTACAGCCGGAGTTATTGCCATCTGTGCCATGACATGATCTCTGCCCTGGAGTCCGCGCGTGCAACCCGCGATTTCCAGTTCGACGTGGTGGATGTCGATGACAGCCCCGAACTCGAAGCCCGCTTTGGCGAATGGGTGCCCGTGCTGGCGGCGGGGGAACGCGAGATTTTTCATTACCATTTTCAGGAATCGTTGCTGGATGCCGCTTTGCAGCATGATCCGCAAGATCGCGCTGCAAGGAAGGCATAATTCGTCTAGAATGCTGGTTTTAAGGGCTTTTTGGCCCCCCAACCTGTCAAAAGGGCATCCCGGGATGCCCTTTTTTGCGTAACGCCATGAACCTGATCCGAAATTTCTCCATCATCGCGCACATTGACCACGGCAAATCCACATTGGCGGATCGCTTCATCCAGCTCTGCGGCGGCCTGTCCGACCGGGAAATGGAATCGCAGGTGCTGGACAGCATGGATCTGGAACGCGAGCGGGGCATTACCATCAAGGCCCAGACGGCCGCCCTGCATTACAAGGCGCGCGATGGCCAGACCTATAATCTCAACCTGATCGACACGCCCGGACACGTGGACTTTTCCTACGAGGTCTCCCGGTCTCTGGCGGCCTGCGAAGGGGCTGTACTGGTGGTGGACGCATCGCAAGGGGTGGAAGCCCAGACTGTGGCCAATTGCTATACCGCCATCGAACAGGGCATCGAAGTGGTCCCCGTTCTCAACAAGATCGACCTGCCCTCGGCAGAACCCGAGCGGGTTATCTCCGAGATCGAGGACATCATCGGCATTGATGCCCATGAGGCCCTGCGGGTAAGCGCCAAGACCGGGGAAGGCATAGCTGATGTCCTGGAAGCCGTCATCGCGCGCGTGCCGCCGCCCCAGGGCCAGCTTGAGGCGCCGCTCAAGGCTCTCATCATCGATTCCTGGTTCGACAACTATGTTGGCGTGGTCATGTTGGTGCGGGTCGTGGATGGCGTGCTGCATCCCAAGGACAAGCTGCTTTTCATGTCCACCCAGACCACCTACCTGTGCGAACAGGTGGGCGTGTTTACGCCAAAATCACTGCAGCGCGACAGCCTTTCTGCAGGGCAGGTGGGGTTTGTCATCGCCGGCATTCGCGAACTGCATGCGGCGCGCGTGGGCGATACGCTTACCCTGGCGCAGAACCCGGCCAAAGAAGCATTGCCGGGATTCAAGGAAATCAAGCCCCAGGTGTTTGCCGGACTCTATCCAGTGGAGACAAACCAGTACGATGCGCTGCGCGATGCGCTGGAAAAACTCAAGCTCAATGACGCCTCGCTGCAATACGAACCCGAAACCTCGCAGGCCCTGGGCTTCGGTTTCCGTTGCGGCTTTCTTGGGCTGCTACACATGGAGATCGTTCAGGAGCGCCTCGAGCGCGAATACGACATGGATCTCATCACCACGGCGCCCACCGTGGTCTATCAGGTGGTGCTGCGGGACGGGGCGGTGGAGGAAATCGAGAATCCTTCGCGCATGCCAGATCCTTCCAGAATCGAGGAAATTCGGGAACCCATCATCACGGCCACCATGCTGCTGCCTCAGGATTATGTGGGCCCTGTCATCACCCTGTGCAACCAGAAGCGCGGAGTCCAGGTGGACATGCAGTATTCGGGCCGCCAGGTGGTCCTGACTTACGAAATGCCACTCAATGAGGTCGTGATGGATTTCTTCGACCGCCTGAAGTCCGTCAGTCGCGGCTACGCTTCGCTGGATTACGAGTTCAAGGAATTCCGTGCCTCCGATCTCGTCAAGCTCGACATTCTCATCAACGGCGAAAAAGTGGATGCACTCTCGCTGGTGGTGCACCGGTCCAGCAGTCTGTATCGCGGGCGCGAGCTGGCCTCGCGCATGCGTGAGCTCATTCCGCGTCAGATGTTCGATGTGGCAGTGCAGGCGGCAATCGGCTCGCACATCATTGCGCGCGAAAGCATCAAGGCCCTGCGCAAGAATGTCCTGGCCAAGTGTTATGGTGGCGACATTTCGCGCAAGCGCAAGTTGCTGGAGAAGCAGAAGGCCGGTAAAAAGCGCATGAAGCAGGTGGGTAGCGTGGAAATTCCTCAGGAGGCGTTCCTCGCCATCCTGCAAGTGGAGAGCAAATGATGGATCTTTTCAAGCTGGGTCTGGCAGGCCTTGCCATCACCATTCCCATCGTCCTGTGGGACCTTTTTTCAAAGCGCCCCAGGGGGCCACTGGACCCGCATGCTGGATGGGTCCAGACGGCGTGGCTCGTCATGCTGGTGTGCGCCTTCGGCCTGCTCCTCAAAGTCACCGGCTTTTCTGAAATCCTGCTCGCGGCCAGTGTCCTGACAGGACTCGTGGTACTGTGGGACTGGCTGCGTCGCCGCCGCGGCGGTAACGAGCCCCGAGTTGCGGATGGTACCTGGGTGGAGATTTCAAAAAGCTTTTTCCCGGTCATTCTGGTGGTCTTCGTGGTGCGCTCGTTCATGTTCGAGCCATTCAAGATTCCTTCCGGATCCATGATTCCCACCTTGCGCATTGGCGATTTCATTCTGGTCAACAAATACACCTATGGCATCCGGCTGCCGGTGACCAACCATGCCGTGATCGATCTCAACCACCCGCAGCGTGGCGAAGTGATGGTGTTTAAATACCCCGAAGACCCCTCCACCAACTACATCAAGCGCGTAGTGGGCATACCCGGTGACACTGTGGTGTATCAGGCCAAACACCTCACCATCAATGGACAACCGGCCCCCACCACTGCCGACGGAACCTTCTCCGACGTGGAAGAGTCGCTCAACTATGCCAGTTTCGACCGCTTTAAGGAAAAGCTGGGCGACCATATGCACAGCATCATTACGGTGGACCAGCAACCCCCCATCTTTCTGAGCCAGGTGCGCGATTTTCCGGAGCGTTCGGCTTGCCTGTACAACGCAGAAGGTTTTGCCTGCAAGGTGCCGCCGGGGCATTATTTCATGATGGGCGACAATCGTGACCGCAGTTCGGACAGCCGCTACTGGGGCTTTGTGCCGGAGGATAACATCGTGGGAAAGGCCGTACTGGTATGGATGAACTTTCATGATTTCAGCCGGATCGGCACGGTGGTTCACTAGTTAACATGACACGCACGGACGATACGCGGGCACAGGAACTTGGTCAGCGGATTGGCTACGCTTTCCAGTCCGGCGCATTGGCAATAGAGGCCTTGACGCATCGCAGCCGTGCGGTGCGCAACAACGAGCGCCTGGAGTTTCTTGGCGACAGCGTACTCAACCTCGTGGTGGCACAAATCCTTTTCGACCGCCATCCATTGTTGCCTGAAGGCGAGTTGAGCCGCATCCGTGCCGGGCTCGTCAATCGCGAGGCCCTTCTGCAGATTGCGCAGAAATTGCGCCTGGGCGAATTGCTGCGCCTGGGTGAGGGTGAGCTCAAAAGCGGGGGGGGCGGGCGCCCCTCCATCCTGGCTGATGCCGTTGAAGCCGTGCTGGGTGCCGTGTTCCGCGACGGCGGATTCACCGCGGCAGAAACCGTGATCCGCCATCTCCTGGCCCCCATGATGGATGACATCGACCTGACCACGGCACCCAAGGACGCCAAGACCCGCCTGCAGGAATGGCTGCAAGCCCGGCACCGGGGCCTGCCGCGCTACCAGTTGCTGGAAACCAGAGGCGAGGCTCACGATCAGACATTCCGCGTGCAATGCATCATGGACGATCTGTCGGTATGCACCGAGGCTGAAGGCAAAAGCCGGCGCATGGCAGAACAACTGGCGGCGCAACGGGCCCTGGAAAAATTGCCCGAGACCGGCGCATGACACGCTGCGGCACTATCGCCATCGTGGGGCGGCCCAACGTGGGCAAATCCACGCTGCTCAACCATCTGGTGGGACAAAAGGTCAGCATTACCTCGCGCAAACCGCAGACGACGCGCACGCGCATCAAGGGTATCGTGACGGAGGCAGAGGCCCAGTTTGTGTTTGTGGACACGCCGGGTTTCCAGACCCGCTATGGCAATGCCCTCAATCGGGCCATGAACCGGTCCGTGCTGAGCACGCTGCAGGATGTGGATGTGGTGCTGATGGTGGTCGAAGCCCTGCGTTGGGGTACGGCCGACCAGCAGATGCTGGACCGGATTCCCGGCAACGTCAGGCCGCTGCTGGTCATCAACAAGGTGGACCAGGTCAGGCCGCGTTCGCTGTTGCTGCCCTTCCTGCAAGAGCGCGCGCAGGAAACCCGCTTTGATGCGGTGATTCCGTTGAGCGCGCGCCAGGACAAGGATTTTGATGGCCTGATGAAGGAAATCCAGAAACGCCTGCCGGAAGCGCCGTTCATGTACGATGCGGACGACTTGACCGACAGCAGCGAACGCTTTCTAGCCGCTGAATTCATTCGCGAGCAGTTGTTTCGCCTGCTGGGCGAGGAATTGCCTTACGCTACCATGGTGCAGATTGACCAGTACAAGCAGGAGGGTCGGCTGCATCGAATCCATGCCACCATCGTGGTGGATACCGACAATCAGAAAGCCATCGTGATCGGGCATCAGGGCGATAAGCTCAAGGCTATCGGCACCAAGGCGCGAAAGGAAATCGAGGCGCTGGTGCAGGGCAAGGTCCATCTTGAACTGTGGGTCAAGGTGCGCGGTGGCTGGGCTGATGACGAGCGCGCCTTGAAGCAATTGGGATATGACCTCTGAGCGGAACCTCGCGACCGCGGAGCCGGCATTCGTGCTGCACAGCACGCCCTGGCGCGAAACCAGTCTGATCGTCGAACTCTTTACCGCACGCCATGGACGCGTGCCGCTGGTCGCCAAGGGGGTGCGTCGTCCCCGTTCGGCGCTGCGAGGCCTGATGCAGCCCTTCCAGCCCTTGCTGGTGAGCTGGTTTGGCAACGGCGAACTGCGCACCCTGAAGAGCGCGGAATGGCAGGGGGGTTTGCCGCTGCTGCAGGGCAGCGCCCTGTTTTGCGGGTTCTACCTCAACGAACTGCTGGTGCGCCTGCTGAGGCGTGACGATCCGCATGACAACCTGTTCCAGGTCTACCAGACCGCGCTGGCGCGGCTTGCCGCCACCGAGCCTTTTGAACCCGTGCTGCGCGCATTTGAAGTGGCGTTGTTGCGGGAGCTGGGTTACGCCCTGCAACTGGAGCGCGAAGCGGACACGGGCGCACCCATTGAGGCAGCGGGGCAGTATCGCTTCGAGCACGAACTAGGTGCGGTGCGGGTCGTGGAAGCGGACGGGAATGCAGTACAATTCGCAGGAAAAACCCTGCTCGACATGGCCCAGTCGCGTTATGACGACCCGGTCACCCTGGTTCAGAGCAAACAGTTGATGCGACAGTTGCTGGGGCATCATCTGGGATACCAGGACTTGCATACCCGGCGCATCATTCAGGAGCTACCTTCGCTGTGATTCAACTGGGCGTTAACATCGATCATATTGCCACCCTGCGCCAGGCGCGCGGAACCCGTTATCCCAGCCCCGTGCAGGCGGCACTGCTGGCCGAATACGCCGGTGCCGACGCCATCACGCTGCACCTGCGCGAAGACCGGCGCCACATCCAGGACCGCGATCTGGAAATCCTTCGTGAAGTGTTGTCCACGCGCATGAACCTCGAAATGGCCGTCACCGACGAGATGCTGGCCATCGCCCTCAAGACGCATCCCCACGATGCCTGCCTTGTGCCGGAGCGGCGCCAGGAAATCACCACGGAGGGCGGGCTGGACGTGGTAACGCATTTCGAGCGCGTCAAGAAAGCCTGCCAGATGCTGGGAGATGCCGGCATTCGGGTGTCGCTGTTCATCAACGCAGATCGTGCCCAGCTGGATGCCGCACAGGCCGCAGGCGCTTCGGCAGTGGAGCTTCATACCGGACACTACGCCGAACTTGAAACCGAGGCACAACAGAAAGTCGAGCTGGAGCGGCTGCGCACGGCAGCCGATTACGGCACCGGCCTGGGGCTTAGGGTCAACGCGGGGCACGGGCTAAACTACCACAACACGCGCCCGATTGCCGCCCTGGCCAACCTGCGCGAACTCAATATCGGCCATGCCATCGTGGCGCAGGCATTGTTCGTGGGTTGGGAGTCCGCCGTGCGCGAAATGAAGACGCTCATTACGAGTGCCGTTGCCGTTTCATGATCATCGGCATAGGGGTGGACACCGTGCAGGTACGTCGCATTCGCGAGGCCTTGAATCGCCACGGCACACGCTTTGCGGAGAAGCTGCTGACGCCGGTTGAATTGCAGCGCTTCAATGCCCACGGCCAGCAGGCCCGTTATCTCGCCAAGCGCTTTGCCGTCAAGGAAGCGTTTTCCAAAGCCATGGGTACGGGCATTCGCAGCCCCGTCACCTGGCGCAAGATCGGCACTGCCCACGACGAAAAAGGGGCACCCATCATCGCCATGCACCCTGAACTGCAGGCTTTTGCGCAGGCGCGGGGGGTGACGCACACCCATGTCTCGGTGACGGATGAAGAACATCACGCTGTGGCTTTTGTGATCCTGGAGCACCTGTGATCGGCCCGGTGATGCTGGACATCGCGGGCCTGTACCCCGATGCCGGCGAACGCGCCCTGATCGGCCATCCTCTGGTGGGGGGGCTGATCCTGTTTGCGCGCAATTTCGAATCCATCACCCAGCTCGAGGCGCTGACTGCCGAATTGCACGCCCTCAAGCCGGAACTCGTCATCGCAGTGGACCACGAAGGCGGGCGGGTACAGCGTTTTCGCAGCGGCTTTACAGAACTGCCCGCGATGGCGTCGCTGGGCCGGTCCTTCGATGCCCACCGCGAGCAGGCGTTGCGCCAGGCAGAGGCTGCCGGTTTTGTACTGGCCTGGGAATTACGCCGGCATGGGGTGGATCTGTCCTTCACGCCGGTGCTGGATATCGATCACAAGCGTAGCGTCGTCATTGGCAACCGGGCTTTCCATGGGGATCCTGAAGCCGTAGCACTGCTGGCCGCTGCGCTCAGAACCGGCCTGCGGGCGGCCGGGTTTGCCGCCGTGGGCAAGCATTTTCCGGGACACGGGTTCGTCGAGGCAGATTCGCACCATGACCTGCCCGTGGATACGCGTGACCTGGTGGCATTGGAACAATGCGACTTGGTGCCGTTCCGGCGCCTGGTTGCTGGCGGCCTGGAGGGCATCATGCCGGCGCACATCCTGTATCCGGCCATCGATGCGCAGCCTGCGGGATTTTCAACCTTCTGGCTGCAGCACGTCCTGCGCGGCAGCCTTGGTTTCGATGGCGTGATTTTCAGTGACGACCTCTCCATGAAAGGCGCCCTGAGTGCCGGAACGCCCTCTGAACGCGCCAGGGCAGCGCTTGTGGCAGGTTGCGACATGGTGTTGCTGTGCAACGACCCTGAAGCTGCGCAGCAGTTGGTGTCGGGACTTGACGGATTTCACTCGCATGTGGACAGCCAGCGCCGACTAGCGCGCCTTGCCCCCGCGCCAATCGTTTCGCAGCAGGACATCGACACCCGCTATCAGGAAGCGCTGGCAGTATTGCGCACACTTCAGTCATGAGCCTGGGCCACCACCATCACCATCCTCATCACCCTCGCAAGGCCCGGCATGAGGTGCACCGCCATCACGACCCGGCGGGTCATTATCACCATTCCGAACGCCCGCATACCACGCGCACCATGCTCTGGGCGCTGATGTTCACGGCAGCCTTTGCCGTGGTTGAAGCCCTGACGGGGTGGTGGTCAGGCTCTCTTGCCCTGATCTCCGATGCAGGCCACATGGTGTCCGATGCGCTCTCCCTGGGACTGGGCACCTTTGCCGTATGGATAGGCAACCGCCCACCCACCCAGCGTCACAGCTATGGGCTTCAACGAGCCGAGGTGATTGCCGCCTTGCTCAACGGATTGCTGCTGTTGGCGGTAATTTCGGGCATCGTGTTTGAAGCCATCATGCGCATCAATACCCCCACGCCGGTTAGCGGCCTGCCCGTCATGGTGGTTGCTTTTCTGGGAATGGTGCTCAACGCGGTCAATGGCTGGATGCTCTCGCGCATGGAGCAGGGCCTCAACACCCGTGCCGCCATGATTCACGTCATCGGCGACTTTCTGGGCTCCGTGGCCGCATTGCTGGCGGGGGTCATCGTATGGTGGACGGGCTGGATGCCCATTGATCCCATCCTCTCCCTGGTGGTGGCCGCACTGATGCTGTATTCCACCGTGCGCATCCTGACCGAATCCATTCATGTGCTGATGGAAGGTGTGCCCGATACGGTGTCGCTGCATGAGGTGGGCGAGAAACTCGCCACCATCGAGGGAGTGAGTTCGGTCCATGACCTGCATATCTGGACGCTGGCCTCGGGCATGCTGGCGCTCTCGGCCCACCTCGAACTGGACAACTTGACTGCTTGGCCCGGTGTTCTGGAGCGTACGCTTCGCATGCTCAGCACCGAGCACGGCATCGAGCACGTGACCCTGCAGCCCGAAGTGCGCCAGATGGCATGACGGCCGCCGCCCCCTTTGATCCCGCCTGTCGCCGCTGTGCCCGGCTGGCAGTGTTTCTGGACGAGGTGTCGCGCAAACACCCGGACTACTTCGCCGCGCCGATTCCTTCCTTTGGCGATCCGGCAGCGGCCTTCCTTGTGGTGGGGCTGGCCCCGGGCATGCACGGCGCCAACCGTACCGGGCGTCCGTTTACCGGTGACCACGCCGGCCTTCTGCTCTACCAGTCGCTGTATGACGCGGGATTCAGCAATCAGCCCGATGGGCTCGACCCTGCGGACAACCTTACCCTGAGCAGCTGCCGCATCACCAATGCCGTGCGTTGCCTACCGCCGGCCAACAAGCCTTTGCCCGAGGAAATGCGCCACTGCAACGACTATTTGCTGCACGAACTGACCGCCTTGCCGGCCCCCCGTGTGGTCCTGGCACTGGGGCGGATCGCCCATCAGGCGGTGCTGCACGCCTACCGGTTGCGCCTCAAGGATCACCCCTTCGGCCATGGTGCGCGGCATGTCCTGCCTTCGGGGCAACACCTGCTGGACAGCTACCATTGCAGCCGCTACAACACCCAGACCCGGCGGCTGACCCCCGCCATGTTTGCCCAGATCATGAAGGAAGCGCGCGCGCTTGTTGAAGGTGACGCTGCCCCCGCGCCATGACGGGCGAATTTGACCTGGGCGCGTTCCTCAAGACGCTACCCAACCAGCCGGGGGTTTACCGCATGCTCAATGCGGCCGGCGAGGTGATCTATGTGGGCAAGGCCCGCGACCTCAAGCGCCGCGTCAGTTCCTACTTCCAGAAAACGCATGACAATCCGCGCACGCACATGATGGTATCGCAGATTGACCGGGTGGAGATCACGCTGACGGGTTCGGAGGCAGAAGCCCTGTTGTTGGAGGGCAATCTCATCAAGGGGTTGCTGCCACGCTTCAACGTGCTATTCAAGGATGACAAAAGCTATCCGTACATCCAGCTGACTGCCCATCCCTTTCCGCAAATTCGCCTGTACCGTGGTGCACTGGACGAGCGACATCAGTATTTCGGGCCGTACCCCAATGCGTGGGCCGCGCGGGAAGTCATCAACCATCTGCAGAAACTGTTCCGCTTGCGCACCTGTGAAGACACCGTCTTCAAGAACCGCTCGCGGGCCTGTTTGCTCCACCAGATCGAACGCTGCTCGGCCCCGTGCGTGGGGGCCATCGGAAAGGCGCAGTATGCTGGCGACATCGAGAATGCCCGACGCTTTCTGGCAGGCCACGCAAGCGAGGTGCTCGATGATTTGCGCGTGGCCATGAAAAATTCTTCCGAAGCCTTGGACTTTGAGACTGCAGCCCATTACCGGGATCGCATTGCCCTGATGCAGCAGGTGTTGTCCAAGCAGTCGGTTTCATCCACCCATGGGCGGGATGTGGACGTGATTGCCGTTCATCGTGACGGTCAGGCAGTGGCACTTAATCTTGTGATGATAAGAGGTGGACGCCATCTGGGCGACAAGACGCTGTTTCCGCAAAACGCCGAAGGTGCCGATGAAGTGACCATCGTGGAGGCGTTCATGGCCCAGCATTACGCCGACAACGCCATTCCGCCTGTGCTCATCACCAATGCGCCGCTGGACCAGGAGGGCACCGCTTCCTTGCTGGCTTTGCGTGCCGGACGCGCAATTAACGTGGTGTTGCGCCCCCATGGTGAGCGCCGGGCCTGGTTGCAGGGTGCCCAGCAGAACGCCCGGTTTGCCCTGGAGCAGCGGCGCGCCCAGCATACGGCCCAGGGTGCTCGCATGCTGGCCTTGCAGGAAGCGCTAGGACTGGCGACCCCAGCCCTGCGCATGGAATGCTTCGACATCAGTCACACGATGGGTGAGGCTACGGTGGGTTCTTGCGTGGTATTTGAAAACGGGCAGCCTTTCAAGGAAGATTACCGACGCTACAACATCACCGGCATTACTCCGGGTGACGACTACGCAGCCATGCGTGACGTGCTGGAGCGGCGCTATAAAAAGCTCATGGCCGGTGAGGGCAAATTGCCCGACCTGATCCTGATCGATGGGGGACGTGGCCAACTCAATGCCGCCGTGGCCACCCTGGGTGAGTTGGGCGTGAGCGACATTCCGCTGGTGGGGATCGCCAAAGGGGAGGGGCGCAAGCCGGGGCTGGAAGTGCTGATTTTTCCAGAATCTGGCAAGATTCTGCGCTTACCCATGGACCATCCTGGTTTTCACCTGCTCCAGGCCATTCGTGACGAAGCGCATCGTTTTGCCATCACCGGGCATCGCGCCCGACGCGGCAAGGCGCGGACGCGTTCCACGCTGGAAGATGTGACAGGCATCGGTGCCAAGCGGCGCCAGAAGTTGCTGGCGCAGTTTGGTGGGCTGCGAGGCGTACAAAACGCCAGCGTCGAGGATCTGGCGGCGGTAGCGGGCATTGGTCTGGCCCTGGCGCGCAAAATATATCAGCAGCTGCATTGAACAGGTAGAATGCGGGACATGGTCTTCAATATCCCCAATGTCCTGACCCTGGTCAGGCTGGCCCTGATCCCATTGTTTGTAGGGGTGATGTATTTTCCCGACCACTGGCTGTCCGTTCCCAATGCGGGGCTGACCGCTGCCGGCATTTTTGTGGCGGCTGCCATCACCGATGCCTTCGATGGCTATCTGGCGCGTCGATTGAACCAGACCACGGCGTTTGGCGCCTTTCTTGACCCTGTCGTGGACAAGTTGATGGTGATGGCGGCACTGATCGTGCTGGTGGACCTGCAACGCGTTCCTTCTGCACTGGCATTGGTGATCATTGGTCGCGAAATTGCCATCTCGGCCCTGCGCGAATGGATGGCGCGCATTGGCAAAAGCGCCAACGTGGCCGTCTCCACTCTGGGCAAAATCAAGACCATGGCGCAGATGATTGCAATTCCATTTCTACTCTACGACAAGTGGTTGTTTGGGGTGATTCCCTGCCACTGGATCGGCTCCCTCTCGTTGTGGGTGGCTGCGGCGCTAACGCTGGTCTCCATGGTGTACTACCTGCGGGTGGCGGTGAAGGCTGGGGCGGTGTGAGCAGGGGGCAAATTTCAGGGAAATTATTTGACGAGCCCATGCGGCCCCGTTAAAATGATGGACTTCGTGCGGGAGTAGCTCAGTTGGTAGAGCGCAACCTTGCCAAGGTTGAGGTCGCGAGTTCGAGACTCGTCTCCCGCTCCACTTTTCCAGGGGAAAATGGTCAGTTCATTTTCCCCTTTCAGTTTCTAAACCTTCGCAGCACAACACCCCAGGGCGGGGTGGCAGAGTGGTCATGCAGCGGCCTGCAAAGCCGTCTACGCCGGTTCGATTCCGACCCCCGCCTCCATGAATCCCCGCGTGGTCAATCAATACGGTGCCGGCAGGACAGCATTCCATCAGCGCCGAAGCCCAGTTCCCTCAACCCCGTTTTTGCCCATCCTTTAAATGCGCATCAAACTGTTCAATGGGCTCTGGCCTGCCAAACAAATACCCCTGATAATGGGTACAGCCTTTATTCAGAAGTATTTGTAGCTGTTCCCCTGTTTCCACTCCCTCGGCAATCACATCCAGGTTCAGGCTTGCCGCCATGGCAATGATGGTGCGAACGATGGCCCTGTCTCCGCTGTTGATGGGTAGATCGCGCACAAACGACTGGTCAATCTTGATCTGGTCAAGCGGCAAACGCTTGAGGTATTGCAAGGAAGAATAACCGGTACCAAAGTCGTCCAGTGAAAACTGGACACCGATGTCATTCAATGCATTCATGATGGCAACGGTGTCCTCAATATCTTCCAGCAAAGCGCTTTCGGTTAGCTCCAGCTTGAGCATCGTCGGATTGATGGCGTGGCGCTGAACGGTGTCTTGCACATGTGCCACAAAATCGGCCTGCCTTAATTCCCTGGCACTGACGTTGACCGCCAGAACGAGGTTGCGTGTTTGATCCTGCTGCCGCCACGCCTTGAGTTGGGCACAGGCCGTATCCAGTATCCACTGGCCGATGGGTAAGATCAGCCCTGTTTCCTCAGCCAGTGGTATGAACTCCAGAGGCGACACCAATCCCCGCTCGGGGTGGGCCCAGCGGATCAATGCCTCGGCCCCTATGGGTTGCATGAAGCTGTCGACCTGGATTTGATAGTACAACTGGAACTGCCTGTTCTCGAGTGCTTTGCGCAGTTCGGCTTCCATGGCGGCTCGTGAAGTGACGATTTCCTGCATCTGCGGATCAAAGAACCGCAGGACGTTGCGGCCGGCTTTCTTGGCCTGGTACATTGCAATATCAGCCTGCTTTAACAACTCATCTGTAGCCTGCAGACGGTCGTTGAACAGTGTAATGCCGATGCTGCAGGTGCTGCGATATTCGTGTGAACCTATCTGGTAGGGCTGGCTGAGCGCGACAAGAATTTTTTCACCGATGGATTCCGTTTGTGCAGCGGCTACTGGTCCTTCGTCGCTGAGGTATTCCAGCATGACTACGAACTCGTCACCCCCGAGGCGCGACACGGTGTCTTCGTCGCGCACGCAGGAAGTCAGGCGAGCAGCAGCCTGTTGCAGCAGCGAATCGCCCAAGGCATGGCCCAGGGTGTCGTTAATGGTCTTGAAATTATCGAGGTCAATGAACAGGATTGCGCCCGTTAATCCATTTCGCTCACTGGAGGTCAAGGCCTGCTGTATCCGGTCCGAGAGCAACCGTCGATTGGGCAATCCCGTCAGGGGATCATAAAAGGCAAGATTGTGAATCTGATCCTGAGCCTCTTTCCACTCAGAAACATCAAAGGCGATGCCATTAATCAGCAATGGCCGACCCAGTTCATCGCGTACCAATCTGCCGCGGGCTGCGATGTAACGGATGCTTCCGTCAGGCCATACCACGCGGTATTCCAGATCGTATGGAATATTTTTTTCGATGGAGTGGGCCAGCGTGGCTTTCAGCATTTCCCGATCATCGGGATGCACGGTCTGGAAGAATTCTTCAGCCGAACCGGTGAAGGTTGCAGGGTCGATTCCAAACAGACGGCAAGTTTGGTCATCGAAATATCGCTTATCAGAAGCGATATCGAAGCTCCATACGCCCATACCGGCGGACCGTACCGCAATATCGAGACGCTCCTGGCTTTCTTGCAGCGCCTTTTCCGCACGACGACGCTCCCTGATGTCACGAATTACCAGTAAGTCAACAGATGTCCCAGACCATATGGTTTGTGCATTGCTGACTTCAACCGGTATCCGGGATTGATCTTTGCCTATAAGCGTGATTTCGCAAATTCCTGTCACTTGCCCCACGAATACGGCTGCATGTATGGCGTCAATCACGTGCAGTGATTCAGGAGCGATGATCTGCCTAATGTTCAAAGCCAGCAGTTCAGAGGTGTCGTATCCGGTGACTTCAGCAATCTGCCCGTTTACATAAACTATGGCTCCATCCACATCAACAATAAGCATTCCATCGTTTGCGTTTTCGGCCAGCGCCCTGAAATTAAGTTCGCTTCCTTGCAGTTCACTTTCCTTAACGGCCAACGAGGTCGCCATCGAATCAAAGGCAGTAGCCAGATCGCCGATCTCATCGTTCGTATCAATGCCCAGAACCTGGTAGTTTCCCAGGTTGCTGGGCAATGTTTTCACATGTCTGATAATTGCCAAAAGCGGTTTTGTGAATCGCGTCATCAACCCCCAAACAATGATCAACACCAGGCCCGTCGTAGTGATTATCCCCACGATAAAGTAAGAGCGCGCCTTATAAAATGGCGCGTAGGCTTCGGCCATTGGATAGTTGGATCCCAGAATCCACCCGGTCGGATTGACGTGCGTGAATGTGACAAACATTTTCACGCCAAATGACGTAACGGTTTCACCGCTCCCCTCAAAACCTTCAACCGCCTTGTCCAGCATGATATTTGAGCCACGAGCCAGGCCTGGCTTGAGAATGCGATCCTTGAAGGGGCCAAAGATGATCACGCGATTCCTGTCACTCAGGTAAAGATATCCTGTCTGCCCATTCCGGACGTTGAGCAAATCAGCGATGAAGTTTTTTTTCAGTAAGAGGAAGCTTCCTTGAAGTATTGCAGTAATTTCTCCCCGGCTATCCACGATGGGTACAGTCATTGCAATTGCGGGTTCGCCGGGGTGATGGGTGGCCAAATAGGGTTGCGAGATGTAAGGTTTTCTGGTTTTTACTGTCTGCTGGTAATAATCTCGAAATGTAAAATCCAACCCACGACGACGCGAGAGATAGGGGCTTTCAGAGATCAGTATCCCATCTTTTGAAATCAGGAATATGCCATTGTCGAAAAGATAATGAAGGCCTTTTTGCGCGTCCAGAAAACGCTGTGCAGCATCAGGGTCTTTGATTGCAGAGGGGGGAATGGTTTTTGCACTGGCAATGAGAATGTTTTGCGCCATTGTCATTTTGTCCTCGATGTTGGCAGCAATCGTGGACACCAGAGAATACTGCTCCTTTGCCAGGGTGTTCCGGAATTCGGTTTCAAAATAGGAGAGCGTGCCATAGGAAATCAAACTTACAAATGTGATGAACACCGCTGATATGGCGAGTGCCATCCTGGTGTTCAGGCTAAGATTTGTCAATCCGAATCTCCACTCAAGAGACGGTCTGTCCCGGTAGGCCGGGCGCACGCCATTCGATGCACGGGGCCATTTGATGAATCGCTAAAGCCGCATTCAAATCGGAAAATATTGGGTAAGTCACAAACGATTGCCAGTGCAGGCCAATGGACGATTCCAGCTGCAGCGGCAGGTGTAGTATGCTTGGCGACAGGGGCATCGGCAAAAATCCTTGCCTTGATCGGACGGGTTTTTGACCGCATCGCTCGAACCGTTGTCTCCATTCCATGATCAATGTAAGGTGTTCACCATGTCGTTCAATTTGACATCATCGGTCTTCTCTCATGGTAGCGAAATCCCGTCAAAATACACCTGCGAGGGGGAAAACATCTCTCCACCGCTTGCATGGTCAGGGGTTACGCATGGTGCAAAGAGCCTCGTGCTCATCATTGATGATCCGGACGCACCGGACCCCTCGGCACCAAAGATGACATGGGTCCATTGGGTACTGTACAACATTCCAACAAGCGTGAGTGCGCTGCCGGAAGCCGTGAAACAATTGCCCGCAGGAGCGCAGTCTGGACTCAATGACTGGAACCGTACTGGCTATGGCGGTCCCTGTCCACCGATTGGCCGACACCGCTACTTTCACAAGCTCTACGTGCTAGACACGACACTTCCTGATCTTGGCAAATCCACCAAGGCAATTATCGAGGCACGGATGAAAGGCCACGTCATCGCGCAAGCTGAACTCGTAGGAACTTACCAGAAGCGAAAATGATCAAGTGATAGGCCAAGGAAATCATCATGTCCTTGATGATATTGAAACCCAATTGTGGGCGTACGAACGATGGCCCCGGCTTGTTGCCGCCACGCACCAGAACCCATCGGATGCCATTTAGTGCTATTTTAAATTGGCGGCGACACTGAGTCTCTGAAACATGCAGTGCTTTGTCCGTTGCCGATAACTTGGCATGACTGCTGTTGATCGGCGTCTTAAGTTTTTTAAACTTTCACGCTGCGTAACCCAGCACAGCAAAGAAATGACAACTGGTACCCACTATGACAAAGCCGTGCCACACGGCATGCGCGTACCTCAACCTGGAATCAAGCATGAAGAATACGACACCTGCCGTGTACGCAAGTCCCCCAGCCATCAGCAGGGCAACCCCTGGCCGAGGTACGCGCTCGACAAGCGGGATGGCGGCAATTAACACGAGCCAGCCCATGATGAGGTAGAGTCCGGTTGAAAGCCAGGGATGCGACAAGAGGTCGAATGCCTTCAGGGTGATGCCTAAGATCGCAAGAGACCATACTAGGCCGAACAGTGTCCAACCCCAAGGTCCAGCCAGTGCACCAAGCGCGAAAGGCGTGTAGCTACCCGCGATGAAAACGTAAATTGCCCCGTGATCGAGCTTCAGCATAATGCGCTTGGCCCGGCCTGTCGGCAAAGCGTGGTAGAGAGTCGACGTCAGATACAACAAAACCATTGCTACGGCAAACACACTGGCACCGACAATATTGGCCACACTGAGATGGCGCACTGCAGCCATCAGGAATGGCACCGCCGTTATGGCGGCAAGCAATGCCACACCGTGGCTTGCACTGTTGGCAATTTCCTCGCCTAGGCTCTGTGGGCGCTCGATCATGAAGCGCATTGTCTCATGATTTTGGAGCTGATCCGGACACCGAATCAATATCCAATTTGAACGCTAATGATTGCAATCATGGGACAGTTTAAGTTTTAAACCGTGAATTCACAAAACAGGCCTTGTCCGTACACTTTGGCTCAGTACAACCTACGGTGGAATTCAAAAAACCTGGTCTGGAATACATAAAAGATCATTAAGAAGCGTTAGTCATGATGCGTGAGAAAGATGTATTGATCCCCATGGATAAATGAGGAAACAGTTATGCCGGCAAATACGGTGATCTCATCGTGGTTGCAGCAATCAAGGGAGCGGCGCCTCTGACTTCCATGTCGGGAATGGAGTTGTAGTTAGGCATCTATCCTTTCCCGTATTACTGGATCATGATGGATGGCATTTAAAATCAGATCGGTCGCTGCGATGGCTATCCTTGCTCTCTGATGATGGGGCACGTGTGCTTGCAGACTAGAGTTGGGTCAAAGTCACAGAGCGGCGAAATCGCACCAGCGCCAGCACAAAGAACACCACGCCGATGACTGCAATGGCAAGGAAGTCACGCCACACCACATCCAGCCCGGCACCGCGATACAGGATGGCCTGGGCAAAACGCACAAAGTAGGTGGTGGGGGCGGCCAGCATGATGTCCTGCACGACAAGGGGCATGCTCTCCCTTGGGGTGATACCGCCTGAGAGCATTTGTAGAGGGACGATGGTGAGGATGAACAGCAGCCCAAACTGTGGCATGGAGCGCGCGATGGTGCCGAGATAAATGCCCATGGAGGCCGCCGAGAAAAGGTAAATGGCTGCGCCGCATAGAAACAGCGGTATCGATCCGGCGATGGGTATGGATAGTATGCCTTTCACCACCACTGCCAGAGCCACAGTGGTGCCGATCAACACCGTTAGCCCGTTGGCCCAGATCTTGGCCATCATGATCTGGAACGGAGAGAGGGGCATTACCAGCAAATGCTCCAGTGTGCCGTGCTCGCGTTCGCGGATGAAGGCGGCGCCTACCAGGATGATGGTCAGCATGTTGACCGAGTTGATCACTTCCATGACACCGCCAAACCAGAATCCGATGAGGTTGGGGTTGTAGCGCACATGGGTGACGATGCCAATGGGCGGATCGGTGCCGTCGCGCCTGCCCGTGAGATATTCGTTCAGCTCGCCTGCAAAGATGGTCTGGATGTAACTCGCGCCGATGAAGGATTGGCTCATGTTGGTGGCGTCGATGTTCACCTGAAGGGTGGGTCGGCGGCCGGCAACAAGATCGCGCTGAAAGTTGGCAGGTATGAGGATGACGAAGGAGACCAGTCCGTGGTCCAGGGCACGGTCCATGTTGCGCATTTCCAGGCGTTCAGCCGGTTTGAAAAATGGAGGGGTCAGGGCATGTACCAGACGCTCCGACAGCGGCGAGCGGTCCTCATCCACCACTGCCACCGGCGCATTTCGCAGCTCCTGCGAGACCCCCTTTGCGGCCGTGTAGACGGACCCCGTGAAAGCCCAGACGATCAGCACCAGCAGCACTTTGTCGGCCCAGAGGCTGTGCAGCTCCTTGAAGCCCAGGCGGATGATGTTGGTCAGTGGCCCGTTGCCCATAGTTTCAGGTCTCCTGCTTGTGCAACAGCGCCACGGAAAGAGCGGTCAGCAGGGGGATGAATGCGGCCAGAACGGCAAACTGCACCAGAAGGTCACGAAAGCCCAGGGCTTTGGTGAATACGCCGCGACAGATCACGAGGTAGTAAGAGGCAGGAAAGGCCTGGCCGATCCAGTAGGCCGTACCTTCCAGGGAGGATACGGGCGTGGTCAAACCGGAAAACTGGACGGTGGGCAGCATGGTGAGCAGCGCAGTGCCAAACAGTGCTGCCAGCTGGGTTCGGGTGAAGGTGGAGATGAGAAGTCCCAGGCTCGTGGTCACGAAAACATAGAGCAGGGTGCCCAGCATCAGCGCAGCAAAATTTCCCTTGATGGGCACGTCAAACACGAACACTGCCTGCAGCACCAGGGCAAAAAAGCTCAGCATGGCAACGGCAACATAGGGAAGCTGCTTGCCCAGCAGAAATTCCAGGCGGGTCACGGGGGTCACGTAAAGATTGGTGATGGACCCCAGCTCCTTTTCGCGCACCACGCCCAGCGCCATCAGAATGGCCGGCAGGAAGATCAGCAGCAGCGGAATCACGGCCGGCACCATGGCATTGATGCTGCGAAAATCCTGGTTGTAACGATAGCGCATGGAAATTTCAGTGGGCAGTAGCTGGGGCTGCGAGCCTGTGGCCTCGGTGATCCGGTCGATGAGGTATTGGCTGTGCAAGCCCAGCAGGTAGCCGCGTGCAGTTTCGCCCCGGAAGGGCAGGGCACCGTCCACCCACGCACCGATCTCGGGGTGGCGGCCCAGAACCAGGTCGCGGCCGTAGTGTGGCGGAATCTCGAGGGCCAGCGACAGTTCTCCGCTGCCCATGCGCCGCTCCATGTCCGCTTCGTCCCGGATGGCCGGGCGTTGCACGAAGTATCGGGAGCCTGCGATGTTCTGGACGTAGTCGCGCGACTCCGGCGATTGATCCCTGTCCAGAACGGCAAATTTCAGGTTCTCAACATCCATGGAAATGCCGTAGCCCAGCACGAACATCAGGATCACGGCACCGATCAAGGCGAAGGCCAGGCGGATGGGATCACGCAGCAGTTCCATGGATTCGCGGTAGGCTATGCCCAGAAGGCGCGCCAGACTGAAGAACGATGGGGCTATGGCGGCTGGGGGGAAGTCCGCGCGCGGTGTGGAAAGCATCAGGGACGACGCGGTGCTGCGCTGCTGTCCTGCGGCTTCTTCCAGGTACGCAATGAAGGCTTCTTCGAGGGTGTTGGCGCTCTTGTTTTTCTGCAGGGCTGCCGGCCGGTCGCTAGCCAGCACGCGGCCGGCGTGCATTAGCGAGACGCGATCGCATCGTTCCGCCTCGTTCATGAAGTGGGTGGAGATGAAGATGGTTACGCCCTGCTCACGCGACAGCGCCACCAGCAGGGACCAGAATTCGTCGCGGGCGATGGGATCCACACCCGAAGTGGGCTCATCCAGAATCAGCAACTTCGGTTCATGGACCACGGCTACAGCCAGCGAGAGACGCTGGCGGATGCCCAGCGGCAAGTGAGCAGCCTCCATCCTGGCATAGGGGCCCAGTCCAAAGCGTTTGCTCAGTTCGGCGATGCGCGCGCCAACCCGCTCGGGCGCTACATGGAACAGGCGTGCGTGCAGGTCCAGGTTTTGTGCCACTGTGAGTTCGCCGTAGAGCGAGAAGGATTGGGACATATAGCCCACCTGCCTGCGCACTTCCAGGTTGTGGCTATCCACCTCCCTCCCAAACAGGCGTGCCCGTCCCTCGGTGGGGGGCAACAGTCCGGTGAGCATTTTCATGGTGGTGGTCTTGCCGCAGCCGTTGGAACCCAGAAAACCGAAGATTTCTCCAGCCTCGATGGTGAAGCTGACCTGGTCCACGGCGGTGACGTAGCCGAAGCGCTGGGTCAGGCCGAAGGCCTCGATGGCAAGGCCACGGGTGTTGTCCTGGCGTGGCGGGATGACAAGCCGCTGGTGATCACGCCGGCGTTCCTCCGGCAGCAGGCGGATGAAGGCCTGTTCAAG
This sequence comes from Pseudomonadota bacterium, assembly GCA_021805725.1. Next base: position 222,795 of record JAJZEH010000037.1, read on the forward strand.
GGTGGTGCTGCCGGTGCGTGCCTTGAGTTCGGCGGCGCTGCCGGTGCCGACGATGCGACCGGAATCCATGGCGACGAGCCAGTCAAAGCGTTCGGCTTCTTCCATGTAGGCAGTGGCAACGAGCACGCTCATCCCCGGGCTGCGGGCGCGTATGGTGGTGATCAGCTCCCAGAACTGACGACGAGAGAGGGGGTCCACTCCAGTGGTGGGTTCGTCGAGAATGAGCAGGTCCGGATCATGGATCAGGGCACAGCACAGGCCAAGCTTTTGTTTCATGCCACCTGAAAGCTTGGCGGCAGGCCGGTTGCGAACGGCGGTGAGGTCGGTGGCGGCAAGCAGTTCGTCAATGCGGGCCCTTCGTTCAGCGCGGTCCTGGTTGAACAGGCGTCCGAATGAATCCACGTTCTCAGCCACCGACAGGGAGGGGTAGAGATTGTGGCCCAGGCCCTGGGGCATATAGGCAATGCGTGGCTGCACGACGGTGCGAAAACGGGCATCACGCATGTCACCGCCAAAGACCTCGACGGATCCTCCCTGCAATTTGCGCGCACCGGACACCAGTGCCAGCAGCGAAGACTTGCCTACCCCGTCAGGGCCAATCAGGCCAACGATGACGCCTGCCGGTAACGCCACCGTTACGTCATCCAGGGCGGTTACATTGCCGTAGCGCAAGCCGATGGATGACAGGCGGGCAATCACGGCCCGGGCATCGGCCATGGGTTACCTCGGTGTCAGCGCAGGTGGCCAGGCAACACCGGGTTGGGTTGGCACATAGGCCATACCCGGCATGCCGGGCTTGGCCAGATGGGCGTGTGCGGCAATCCACTCGGGCGTCACCTGGACCTTGACCCGGAACATCAGCTTTTCGCGTTCGTTGCGGGTTTCCACTTCCTTGGGCGTGAATTGGGAACGCGGCGCCACAAACACCACGCGCGCCGGAATTGGTTGGTCGGGCAGAGCATCGAGCAGGATGCGGGCCGGGTCGCCCACGACGACCTTCCCGGCCTCATCGGCGGGCAGGTAGATGGAAAGATAGACGTCGGCCAAGTCGAGCAGGGTCAATACCTTTCCGCCAGCACCCACCACTTCGCCGGGTTCCGCAAGGCGATACAGCACGCGGCCGGCGATGGGAGACTTGAGGGAGGCATCGTTGAGCGTGGCGCTCAGGCTGTCCACGTTGGCCTGTGCTGCGGCCACGGCGGCCCGGGCACCCGCCACGCGGCTTTGGGCCTGGGAAACCCCTGCCTTTGCCCCTTCCACACCGGCCTGGTCGCGGTCCAGCTTGTCACGTGGAATGAAGCCCCGTCCCACCAGTTCTTGCGAGCGCTGCAGGGTTTTATCCGCCAGCGCGTAGTCTGTATGGGATTTTCGGGTAGCAGCCTGCGTTTCCTCCAGGGCCTTGCGTGCCTGTACCAGTTGCGCTTCGGCCGCACGCAACTGCGCTTTCAGGTCTTCGGCATCCAGCACCGCCAGTGCCTGGCCCTGGGCCACATCGTCACCCTCCCGCGCCGTGACGCTGGCAAGCCGACCGGGAAACTTGGCGGCTATATCCACCTCGGTGGCTTCGAGCCTGCCATTGCCCGAGGCGATGCCCGGCGGCAGTGTGGGTGGGTGGTTGTATCGAAGAAAGGCATAGAGCCCTGCTCCTGCCAGCAGCAACAATGCCACGGCGGCAACACGACGATTGAGTGGGAACAACATTAAGTACTCCCTTGGAAGTGCTTCCGGATGGACCTACTTCCAGGACTGGAGTCTCCATTCCAGAAAATCTTCGCGGATGTCGCCACCCCTGTTTTCAATCAGATAGGATCCCTCGCTGCGGCGGATGGCCCAGCGCCCAATCTCGGGGACCAGCCAGATGGTTTCTGCACGTTCGCTGGTCAACCTGAACACCAGCTCGTCACTTTGATAGTTTATTTTATTGGTGAACTTCAGTGCCTGAAATTTCCCTGCAGGGGTGGTTATTTCTTCCCAACCCACGGCTTCCATGCTGAGCTGCCAGTCATAATCAAAAGACGATTGACTCATGACCCGGTAACGGTCGTGAAACTGTCCTGACCAACCTGCTTTCAGTTCCAGCGGCCAGAGCGGGATGGCTTTGGTGAAGATCGGTACCGGGTTCCAGTGAGGGTCCTGCACGATCATGCCCCAGGGCCCCTGGATTTCATCAGACAGGACACCGCCGATGTCGCTGGAACGCTGGATGTGGATCTTGTCCCCCACGGAGACCACCTTCTCGGTAAGAACGCCGCGGTCTTGCCCGGTATAGACGTCCTTGAGCGTATAGACCCATTCCTGTCCCGGCTGTGGCGGGCGCATGTTCGGCATCGTTGCCGGCCCGGCAACGGGGGTTTCGTGAGGATTGGGCACTGGGGATGTGGCACAGGCAGCAGGAAGGGTGGCGAGAAAGAGAAGCAAGGTGCGCTTGCGCAGGTCCACCTCTTGTGCAGCAGGCTGAGAGGAATGTTTTTCTGGCAGGTTCATGAGATGTTTCTCCGATTTATCTGGATGACATTATGAACCTTTTGTCCGAAAATCCGCAGACCTAACGCATCAACATGCAATACTTTGTAACGACAGGGCCCCGCATTTCTGCGGGGCCCTGGGATGACATGCGTGGCACCGCCTGCGACGGGCTTATTTATGCCATGTTGCGTTGTCCAGATAAGTGACGATGATCGCAAAACCTACAATCAAGATCAGTTCTGTCCATGCCATTGTATCCATTGGATTCCCCCCTTCATCGATCGGATAATCGGCAGCTCACTGCTGTTCTTTGCAGGGCCACCTCAGTTTCAAACGATACTGATTTCAGGAAGGCGCATTTTGACCTAGATCAAATTTTCTCAATTTTGTGCAACGCAATATGAGGCAAGGGTTAAGTGTGCATTGCGGGACGGCTTCAGGGTTTGGGGGGGTGAAGGTGGGAAGTAAACCAGGCTGCAGCGAGCCTGGAGACTTCTTCCAACTTGCCAGGCTCCTCGAACAGGTGCGTGGCTCCCGGAATGATGGCGGTGCGGTGCTCGCAAGCAAGGTGCTGTGCTGCCTGTTCGTTGAGCCCGATGACCAGCGTATCCCAGCCACCGACGATGAGCAGGGTGGGCGCCTTGACCTGGGGCAGGGCCCCTCCGGCCAAGTCCGGGCGTCCGCCTCGTGATACCACGGCTTCGACCTTTTCCGGCCGTGTGGCTGCGGCGATCAGTGCCGCTGCAGCGCCGGTGCTGGCACCAAACAGTCCAATGGGAAGCGCTCGGGTGGCGGGTGTCTGGGACAGCCAGTCCACTGCATCGGTCAGGCGGCGGGACAGGAGCGGAATGTCGAAGCGGTACTCGGCCGTTGCCATGTCACGGGCATTTTCATTCATGGTGAGCAGGTCAAACAGCAGGGTGGCAAGTCCAGCCCGCTGGAGTGCCTGGGCCACGCTCTGGTTACGGCTGCTCAGGCGGCTGCTACCGCTGCCATGGGCAAAAGCCACAAGTCCCGTCGCGTCGCTGGGGATGACGAGGGTGCCCTGAAGCAGGGCATCATGCGCCGGGATGACGATGTCGGTGCTGTGGAGCGGCATCACGCGGCCCTCTCCATGGATGCGCGATGGTGCCAGGGCGAGGGCGTGTCCAGCGGTTCTAGGGCTGCGGTTTCATCGAGGTGGAAAACGGCATCGAACTGATCCGCCAGCATGACCTCGAAGTAATGGCTTTCGCGTTCGGTTTGTGGCAGGTAAATGACGCCAATCGCGCGTTGCAGTAATGGTGCGCGCAATGGCTTGGCAGCAGGGGTGTTGAGGCGGAGAAAAAATCGGTCCAGACCCGTGGTATGGAACAGTTGTTCACAACTGTCATCCAGAGCGGGTCGTACCCATTTGCGCTCGACCTCGCCGTCCCATCGGCTGGCGGCGCTAACCTGACCGGTGTAGGTGGTAAATCCCACCAGCAAGGTTTGTTCGCCCACATCCTGGCGCATCAACTGTCCCAGGTTCCATTCGCCCCGGAGATGAGATTCGGTGGCACGGGCGTCTCCCAGATGCGAGTTATGGGCCCAGACCACCACGCGGCCCGTGCCGCCGCGGCGAATCCGGTATCGGGACAAGGCCGCCAGGGTGTCGCGCATATGCGCATCGCGCAGGTTCCAGGTATTGTGGCGCCGGCCAAACATGGCGCGATAATAGATTTCGGCGTTTACCACGACGGTCGCGTTGCGTTCGGTAAAAAAATGCGCATCCAGGGCGGCCAGTCCCTGGCGTTCTACCGCCGAAAGGTACTGCGTGCGCAGTTGCTGAAGCTGGGCCACCACATCATCGCGAGCGGAAGGGCGCAGCCCCTGGGCGGCCTCATAGCCGTAGATCTGGGGCTCGCGCACATGGTCCAGAGCGGCATAGCGCTGGCGGGCAAGTTCTGCCTGCTCCGGATCGCTATTTTCCAGGGTGCGAATCACGGCATCGGCAGAACGGTACAGGCTGTAAAGATCCAGTCCGTAAAATCCTGTCCGCTCTGGTGCCTGGCGGTGGGCGTTATGGGTTTGCAGCCAGGTGATGAACGACAGCACCTCCTGGTTGCGCCACATCCATTTGGGAAAGCGCTCAAAATCGCTCAGGGAGGTGTCGGCGTCATCGTGCCCTTCGCCTTGGACAAAGCGGTTGATGCGCCAGGCATCGGGCCAATCGCCTTCTATGGCCACTGCATCAAAACCCTGTTCGGTAATCAGCTGACGAGTAATCTCAGCGCGCATGCGGTAAAACTCCTGCGTACCATGTGTGGCCTCGCCCAGCAGGACAAAGCGCTTGCCTTCAGCCATGGCCAACAGCGCCTCGTAGTCTTGGGGGGTGCCCTGAAGTCGCTGCGCCTGCTCACGCACGGCGAGGAACGGTGTCAGGGCGACATGACTCATGAGACCTCCTTGCGTCCTTGTGTGAACAGGCTGCGGACTTCTTCGTCACTGGTCTGGTCGAACCATTCATAGAATTGTCCGACCGCTCCAAAGGGCTCCGGGGTAAGGACGCTCACGAAGGCATCGGCAAGCCCCTTGAAGCGTTCGGCGGCATCCGCCGGGCAAACGGGCACGGCGACGATAATGCGGGAAGGTTTGCTGGAGCGCAGGGCCATGATGGCGGCGTGCATGGATGCACCGGTGGCGATGCCATCATCCACGAGGATGACGGTGCGGCCCTCGATTTGAATGGCGGGGTGAAGCCCGCGATAGAGCTCCTCGCGTCGCGCCAGTTCGTGCCGCTCCTTTTCCAGCACGGTCTTGATGTCGTGCGGACTGACGCCCGCCAGGGAAACGATGTCTTCGTTGATGAACAGAGCGCCGCCCGAGGCGATGGCTCCCATGGCCAATTCAGGCTGGCTGGGTACGCCGAGTTTGCGCACAATAAGGATGTCCAGGTCGGCGCCGAGGGCCCGGGCAACCTCATAACCCACAGGTACGCCGCCGCGCGGCAAAGCCAGAACGATCACATCCTGGCGTCCGCCGTAGGGTTTCAATGCCTCGGCCAACCTGCGGCCGGCGTCATAACGATCCTTGAAACGGTTTTCCATATGGACACCCCGCCTCCATGCGCCACTTTTTCATGCTAGACCTGCAGCGACCGGACTGACTTGACCAGAATCAATAATGCGCTTCGTGCGTTGAAACCATGGTACTCCTAACGCAGAGTGCGTTGAGCGCGCTGGATCTCGTCGCGGGTCCTGCGGTAGATCTCGATGTGGTTGCCGCCCAGGGCAAGCGCGTGCTGGGCGGCTTCCTCGGCTTCGTGCCATTGATGTGATCGGGCATAGGCCTGGGCCAGGTTGTTGAAGGCGTCACCGGCGTCAGGGTGCGCCGTTGCCGCGTCGTTAAAATAGCGCACGGCTTCGGTGTATTGACCAGCGTCAAAGGCCAGGTTGCCAAGTCCCATAAGGGCAGTCAGGCTGTTGGGCCAGCGCTTGAGGCTTGCCACATAGGCGGCGTGTGCCACATCCGGACGGATGCTTTCGAGGGCGGCAATTTGCTTGAGGTAATGTACTTCGGTGGCGCTGCCCGGAATTTGTTCCGGGACGCTTGTGACCAGACCCCAGCGGTCGCTTTCAGCCCAGCTGCGATCAAACTGGGCAAGGGACATTTGAAGGGGCATCGCCGGGCCCGAGTGCAAGGTTACCTGTCCTGTGGTGCGGTCGTAGCCCACCACGACTGCAAAGTGCCAATCGCCTTCCAGCACGCCCACCTTTTGCAATATCAGCACAGGGTGGCCTGCGGCCACTTCCTCAAAGAGTGCAGCGAGGGTTGGGTCGATGCGGTACGGCACGCGCCCGGCATGGCGCGTGGCGCCGATCAGGTCCAGTTGCAGCGACCCCTTGAGTGCGGGGGTGTACACCTGTGGAATCAGAGCCTCAGGGGTAACGCTCACTCCTGAATAACCCAGCACGGTGGCCAGTGCAGCTGGGCCACAAAGGGACTCTTGCTGGGGAAAGTAGGGGACACCCTGAACCTGTGCGGCCTCTGGCAGATTGGCGGGCAGGCCCGGTATTGCGTCGGGCCCTTTCAAACTGGCACAACCGGAAAGCGTGAGTATTGCCCAGAGCAGCAGGATGCCTTCCGGTCTGAAATCCATGGGAGGGGGTTAGAGGATCAGTACCAGCAGGATCGCTGCCAGCAGGATGATGATGATGTCGTTGTTGGTCAGACTGGAAAAGTTGCCCCCAGCGGGGAGGTCGTTGATTTTCTGCGCAAGTTCGCGCGCTTCGACATCGTTGAGCAAGGCAATGCGCTGGGCGGTGATGATGGTTCCAAGTCCTAGTTCCTGCATTTTGTGCTGGACGTCGGCGCGGGTGATGAATCCGTCAATGGTTGCCTTGTTTTGGGCGGTTTCAGCCTGCATGGATTGGTCCGTACTGATCATTTCTGCCCGGGAGACCGTGGGTGCAACGGCGATTCCAAGGCTGAGAAGCCCGGCCAACATGGGTTTCAGGAAGGTATTTGGATTCATTTTGGACAATCTCCGGATAAAATGTGATTTTATCCCATATAAGCCCAGAACTTCAAGCAAGCGTCAGCCCCACCTCGGGTAACCCCTCAAAATGACCCACCACGAGAGCCGGGCTGTGCACGAAATAAATCCCCGAGTAACTGCCGGTGGTCACCCAATGCCCGGCTTCTACCGGCAGCCCGCGCGCTACGCACTGACGTACAAAGGGTCCCAGCAGGGTGCGCGGATCGCCCGCAGGGTTTCCCGTGGGAGACTTTTCGCGCGCCACACCGTTGATGGTCAACTGCAGCATGGGAGACAGAAATGGAAAATCCGGGGCATAGGGTACCGTTTCCCCCACGACCAGGGTGCCGTGGTTTTGCAGATCGGCAAGTTTGAGGAAGTCTGGAAGTTCGGGCCAGCCTTGCAGTCGGCTTGAAACGATCTCCAGGGCAGGGGCCATGGATTCCAGAGCTCCCAGCACTTCGGCATCGCTGTAGGGTTGATCTCGCCGGGGAAAGCTGTGCTTGAAACGGAAAGCCATTTCCAGCTCGACGCCACAGATCTCGTGTGCAGCAAGGTTTGCCTGGGCGTGTCTATGTTGCACGCAGCATGCGGGAATCGGCGAGCCCAACACTTCGCCTGCGCTGGGCGCCGTGCCCACCTTCCAGGCGGCAACCGGGCTGTTGAGCGCATGCACGATCTCCTGTTGGATGGAGTAGGCGGCGTCCCGATCGGTGGGCACCAGGGTGGCATCGGGGGATACGCGTCGATGCCTGCGAAGGGCATCCAGAAGCAGATTCGCGAGAGGGGTCATGGAATAGGAGTGCTCAATGTTGATCAGCCAGAATCAGGTCGCTGACACGCTCGGCCATCATCATGATCGGCGCTGCGGTATTGCCAGAGGTGATGCTGGGCATGGCGCCGCCATCCACCACGCGCAAGCCCGCGATGCCGAACACCTTGAGGTGTGAATCCAGAACGGCCTGCGGGTTCCCCGCACGGCCCATGCTGCAGGTTCCGGTGGGATGGAAGATGGTGGTGCCAATGGCGCTGGCAGCTTTTGCCAGGGCCTCGTCGGTCTGATGGTCGGGCCCTGGCAGTATTTCTTCAGGCTTCCAGGGGCGAAACGCGGGAGCGCTGACGATGCGTCGCGTCAGTTTCAGAGAGTCTGCGGCCACCTTGCGGTCCTCGGCCGTGCTGAGGTAGTTCAGGCGCAGCTTTGGCTTGATGAAAGGATCGGGGCTTGAAATATGCACGCTGCCGCGGGAGGTGGGTTGCAGATTGCATACGCTGGCCGTGAATGCGTTGAAAGGGTGGAGGGGTTCGCCGAACTTTTCCAAGGACAGCGGCTGAACGTGGTACTCCAGATTGGCATGGGGTTGATCTGCGCTGCTGCGGGCAAAGGCCCCCAGTTGGGAAGGTGCCATCGCCATCGGGCCGCTGCGATTGACGAGGTACTCCAGGCCGATCAGCGCCTTGCCCAGCAATGATCGGGCGCGCGTGTTGAGGGTGGGTAATCCGGTCACTTTGAAGACCATGCGCAGCTGTAAATGGTCCTGCAGGTTTTCTCCCACGCCCGGCAGGTGGTGCCTGACGGGAATGCCGAGGGACTGCAGGGTATTGCCGTGGCCAACCCCGGAGCGTTCCAGGATGGCCACACTGCCCAACGCGCCGGCGCACAGCAGGACTTCCCGCCTGGCCGCCGCCTCGCGGCGGGTCTGGTTTTCGATGAACCGCACGCCCGTGCAGCGCATGCCCTCGAATCTCAGGGTGTCTACCTGGGCATGCGTCAGTATGGTGAGATTGGGTCGTTTGAGGACGGGTTTGAGAAAGGCTTGTCCCGCATTGAGACGCCATCCGCGCTTTTGATTGACGTCGAAGTAGCCCACGCCGAAATTATCACCGCGATTGAAATCGGGATTGTCCGGGATGCCGGTCTGATGGGCAGCCTGACGGAAGATTTCAAGCACCTTCCATCTCAGGCGCTGGCGCTCCACACGCCATACGCCCCCTGCACCATGCCACGCATTGCGACCTCCGTGATAGTCCTCATCGCGCTGGAACAGCGGAAGGATGGCATCCCAGGACCAGTCAGGGTCACCTGTGGCTGCCACCCAGCGTTCGTAATCCTGTTTTTGGCCGCGCATGTAGATCATGCCGTTGACCAGTGAGCTGCCGCCTAACCCTTTGCCGCGCGGATAGCGAATGCTGCGGCCGTTGAGTCCCGGGTCTGGCTCTGTTTCGTAGCACCAGTCCGTGCGCGGATTGCCAATGCAGTACAGGTAACCCACCGGAATGTGAATCCAGGGGTAATGGTCGTTGCCGCCGGCCTCGATCAGCAATACCGAGACAGCGGGGTTGCGCGACAGGCGGTTGGCGAGGACGGCTCCGGCGCTACCGGCGCCGATGATGATGTAGTCGTATTGTTGAGGGAGAGGATTCATCGGTTGCGATTCATCAATTCGTGACCCGGAAGGGCGATCTGACCGAGGATTGCGCCATGTTAGCGCGAAAATCGCCATTGCGAGAGAACGGGCAGACGTAACCCCAGCAGCACCAGCAGCAGGACCCCGTAGAGGACGGGCTCGCTCAAGTCCTTTTTGACCAGCCAGGCAAAATGCAGGACGCCCAGGGCAGGCACCAGGTATGCCAGGCGATGCAGTTGTTTCCAGCGCGTCTTGAGCCTTGAGATGGCCCATGCATTGGAGGTCAGGGCAAGGGGCAGCATCAGTACATAGCCAGACAGGCCGATCAGGATGTAGGGGTGCTTGAAGATGTCGTGGATGATGGCTTGCCAGTCAAACCACTGGTCGATTCCGGCATAGCTCAGCAGATGCAGGGTGCCGTACATGAAGGCAAACAAGCCTAGCATGCGCCGGATGCGCAGCAGGCCGTTCCACCCCAGAAGGCGACGCAGCGGCGTGACGCTGAGGGTGATGAGCAGGAAATACAGGGTCCATAGGCCGGTGAAATGAATCACGCGTTCCACGGGGTGGGCGCCCAGCGCGTCGCGATAGGCCAACCAGGAAATCCACAGCAGCGGGAGCAGCGCCAGGACAAACACGCCCCGTTTATCAATGGTCATCAGAAATATTTTTTGAGATCCATGGCGTTATAGAGCGAGGCCACTTCCTCGGCATAACCGTTGAAGGGCAACGTTTTGCGTCGGGCTTCGAACAGTCCACCACCGATGCGCCGCTCCGTGGCCTGGCTCCATCGCGGGTGGTCCACGGCAGGGTTGACGTTGGAATAGAAGCCATATTCCGAGATGTTGGCTTTCATCCAGCTCGTCATCGGCATGGTTTCGCGAAATCGGATCTTTACAATGGACTTGATGCCCTTGAATCCATATTTCCACGGCACCACAAGGCGGATGGGAGCGCCGTTCTGGTGAGGCAACACTTCTCCATATAGGCCCACGGCCATCAGGGTGAGCGGATGCTGTGCCTCGTCCATGCGCAAACCTTCCGTATAGGGCCAGTCCAGGACGGCACGGCGCAATCCGGGCATCTGTGCAGGGTCGGCCAGGGAAACGAACTCCACAAATTTGGCCTGAGAGGTGGGCTCTGCCCACTGGATCAGTTTCTGCAGGGGAAAGCCCACCCAGGGAATGACCATGGACCAGGCCTCCACACAGCGCATCCGGTAGATGCGCTCCTCCAGTTGAAACAGACGCAGAAGGTCGTCCATGCCTATCTGTTTGGGTCGTTTCAGCGCCCCCTCGAAGGTCAGGGTCCAGGGGCGGGTTTTGAGCGAACCGGCGTTGTTGGAGGGATCTTCCTTGTCCGTGCCAAATTCGTAAAAGTTATTGTAGGTGGTGATGTTGTCGTATGTCGTCAGCTTTTCGTCGCGGCCGTAGGCCGTGGTCTGGTAGCCTGACAGCCTTTGTCCGGTTCCGGCCGAAGCTGATACGAGGGTGCCGGCACCAAGGGCTCCCACCAACCCCCAACCCATTCGGGTGAGGATTCTGCGTCGCTCGTGGTAAATGGCCTGGGGCGTGATTTCGGAGGGAAGGGGGGCATCAGTCATGCGTCGGGTTGCTCCAGCAAGGCTTCGATGGTATGGGCGGCCCTAAGAAAATGAACATCACTGCCTTCCAATCCAGCCACGGTCACGGCGGTGGGCAATCCCCTGGGGCCGATTCCCACGGGCAGCGTCAGGGCGGGGCCGTGCAACGCCGTCCAGATGCGATTCATGATGGGGTTGCCCGTGTGGTGCAGCCCTTCAGGGGCTTCGCCCGTCACGCTGGGCACGAGGAGGATGTCCACGTCGCGGAACAGGTCGCACAGTTTCGCCTTGCACTGCTGAATGAGCCGCACGGCGGACCAGTAACTGGCATCGCTGATCTGGGCGCCACGTTTCAGAACGTCCCGCAGGTTGGCGCTTAGCGCCTGCCAGTGATGGAGACGCTCGAAGCCCAATGATTGAAACTGCTGCCGCAGCATCACGGTCATCTGTGCGTCGGCCAGATGGGCGAAGGACTGCGGAAGCGTGATCGGTGTGACGGCGAGGCCGGCGCGGGAGAGTTGCCGGGCTGTTTGCAGCAGGGCCTGCTGCTGGGCAGGTTCGCAGTGTTCCCACTCCCAGGTCTGGCATAGGCCCACGCGTGGATGCGCAGGCGCATCGTCGTCCCTCAGGATCAGGTCGTGATAGCCGCTGGCAGCTGCCGCAAACAGGGCGGCATCGGCCACGCAGCGTGCCAGGGAGCCAATGGTGTCCAGCGAATCGGCCAGGGGTTTGACGCCCGCGCGCGGCAGGGTATTGAAACTGGGCTTGTACCCCACCACGCCACAATAGGCAGCAGGCCGGATGATGGAACCGCCGGTCTGGGTGGCGAAGGCAAGCGGCACCATGTGATCAGCCACCGCGGCCGCAGAGCCGCTGGAGGATCCGCCAGGGGTGTGGCCGGGATGGTGCGGGTTCGTGGTGGGCCCGGGATGGAACACGGCAAATTCAGTGGTGACGGTTTTGCCCAGGATAACAGCGCCGGCAGCGCGTGTCAGCGCTACCGTGGCGGCATCCAGGGAGGGGCGATGCTCCGCGTAGAGAGCCGAGCCATAGGCCGTGGGCATGTCGCAGGTGTCCATGAGGTCCTTAACCCCCACGGGCAGCCCATGCAGGACGCCTTTCAGGGCACCCTTGTCCAGCAGGCGCGCCTGAGCCAGCGCAGCGTCGCGGTTCAGCCAGGTCCAGGCGTGAACCACGGGTTCGCGCGCGTCAATGCGGGCCAGGCAGTCCCGCAGCAGGGATTCAGCGCTGATGTCCCGTTGATGCAGCCGGCGAGCCAGCGTCGTGGCGCTCAACAGGTTGAGCTCTGTGGATGTCATCATGCTCCAGAATGAAATCGTGGCGGTTGAATCGGCGGGTCCTCAGCCAGAATCCGGCAGACAGCCCCGGCCAGATCGTGGTGTTGTGGCCGTGCCCGTCAAGATACCAGCTCTGGCAACCTGATTGCCAGACCGTGTTGCGCGAATGCCTCGCCATTTCTTCCAGAAACCGTTGGTAAGACGCCGGGGACACGGAAATAGTTCGCGCGCCGCTTTGCCGCATGGCCTTGAGGGCCTTCATGATCCAGTGCACCTGAGCCTCTATCATGAACAGGATGGAGTTATGGCCCAGTCCGCTGTTGGGACCCGCCATCAGGAAAAAATTGGGAAAGCCCGCCACCGCAACCCCGAGATAGGCGGCGCGCCGCGCTTGCCAGGCTGCCTGCAGGGTAAGGCCGGCGCGGCCCTGGATGCGTGGGGTGTCCGGTGTTTGCGTATGGCGAAACCCGGTGGCGAACACGATGGCGTCCACGGAATGGTTCTCGCCATTGCGGGTCACCACCCCAGTGGGCGTTATCCGGACGATGCCCTCGGTCACGAGGGTGACGTTGGTGCGTTGCAGTGCCTCATAATAATCGTCCGAGAGCAATATCCGCTTGCAGCCCATGGTGCCTTGTGGCTTCAGCTTCTGGCGCAGTCCGGGGTCGCGGACGCGCCGATTCAGGTCGCGCAGCGCCAGGGCTTGCACCGGACGCATGAGGGTGGGCCAGAGAAAGGCGATGCCGCGTATTTCCTGAGCGGCGTAGCGCATGGCACGATACAGCCGGCGCCATCCGGGCAGAAGGCGAAAGCAGCGCTGCGCCCAGGCGGAGTAGGGACGGTCCCCCTTGGAGACCACCCAGGGCGCCGTGCGTTGAAACACGATGAGGCGGCTGACGGCAGGGGCGAGTGCGGGGACGATCTGGATGGCTGATGCGCCCGTGCCGATGACGGCCACCCGCTTTCCGGCCAGCGGGAGGTCATCGGGCCAGTTCATGGAATGAAAGCACGGTCCGGAAAACGATTCCAGGCCGGGAACATCAGGGATCAGCGGGCGGTTGAGCGGGCCTAGTCCCGCCATCACGAGGCGCGTCGTCAGGACTTCGCCGGATTGAAGGGTGACCTGCCAGCAGCCGTGCCGTTCATCGAACACGGCGGCGGTCACGGCGGCCCCGAGGCGCAAATGGGAGCGTAGGGGCTGGCTCACCGATTCCAGGTAGTTCCAGATTTCATCATGACCGGCGTAGCGGCGCTGCCAGTCCGCCTTGGGCGCAAAGGAAAGCGAGTAGAGGTGCGACGGGACGTCGCAGGCGCAGCCGGGGTAGCGGTTGTCACGCCAGGTGCCGCCCACCCGCAGGTCGCGCTCCAGGATCAGGAAACGCATCCCTCCCGTACGGTGTAGCTGCCAGGCCATGGCCATTCCCGAAAAGCCGCTGCCGATGATGATTGCATCCCACTGGGGTGTCATAAAAGGTCCAATACTTGGCGATTATCGTCAATGATGCGATGATCGCGGCAATATTTTAACGGTTACCCCGTTCGTCGTTATGGTTTTGCAAGGAATTGTCTTTTGGCCAAAGGTCGTTACATTGAATCCAGCATCCGCGTCCTGAAAGGGCTCGAACCCGTCAAGGAACGCCCAGGGATGTACACCAGGACTCAGGATCCCACCCACATCGTCCAGGAAGTCATCGACAACGCAGCAGACGAGGCGTTGGGGGGGTATGCCACCCTGATCGACGTGACGCTGCACGCCGACGGTTCCGTCACCGTGCGCGATGACGGTCGTGGCATCCCTGTGGGCATGCATCCCGAGGAAAAGGAGCCCACCGTGCAACTCGTGTTTACCCGGTTGCACGCGGGGGGCAAGTTCGACAAGCAGGGCGGCGAGGGCGCATATGCATTTTCCGGAGGGCTGCACGGCGTAGGGGTGTCGGTCACCAATGCGTTGTCCACCCGCCTGGAGGTCACCGTCAAGCGCGAAGGAAAGGTGCATCGCATCGTCTTCGCCGATGGCGCCGTGGTTGAAAAGCTGAAGACCGTGGACAGTTGCCCGACAAGCGAGTCCGGAACGGAAGTACGGGCCTACCCCGACCCTCGCTATTTCGATTCCCCCCAGGTGTCGCTGGTGGAGCTGGAGCGCTCCCTGCGCGCCAAGGCAGTGTTGCTGCCGGGGGTCAACGTGGTGTTGCACGTGGAAAAGGACAAGGAGGTCCCCACGCGAACCTGGCATTACCCGGAGGGACTCAAGGGGTATCTGGAAGAGCTGACCGACCAACAGGAGCCCGTGGCACCCGTATTTACTGGCGAACGCTATGTGGAACATCGCTCCGACTCGGATAGCTTTGCCGAAGGCGAGGGCGCAGCCTGGGCTTTTGCCTGGCACGAAGCCAGTACCGGGCAGGGCGAATCCTACGTCAATCTGATTCCCACGGCCGCCGGGGGCACCCATGAAGCAGGCCTGCGTAGCGGCGTATTCGAAGCCGTCAAGTCCTTCATCGAACACCACGGCCTGCTGCCACGTGGCGTGCGCCTGCAGATGGAGGATGTGTCGGCACGCCTGCACTATGTGCTCTCCACGCGTATTCTGGATCCTCAGTTTCAGGGACAAACCAAGGAAAAACTCACCAGCCGCGATGCCCTGAAGCTGGTTTCGGGCATGGTGCGTGATCCCCTGGAAGTCTGGCTCAATGGTCACGTGGAGTGGGGTAGGAAGATTGCCGAGGTGGTGATCAGGCAAGCCATGGCCCGCATGAAATCCGGCCAGAAGGTGGAAAAAAGAAAAGGCAGCGGAGTGGCCGTACTGCCCGGCAAACTGACTGATTGCGAGTCGGATGACGTGGGCGAACGCGAGCTTTTTCTGGTGGAAGGAGATTCCGCTGGCGGCTCGGCCAAGCTGGCACGCAACAAGCATTCGCAGGCCATTCTGCCGCTGCGCGGCAAGGTGCTCAATACCTTCGAGGTGGATCGCGATCGCCTGTTTGCCAATACCGAGATTCACGACATTGCCGTTGCCGTGGGGGTAGACCCCCATGGCATTGACGATGAGCCTGACCTGTCGGGGCTGCGTTATCAGCGCATCATCATCATGTCAGACGCAGACGTGGATGGCAGCCACATCAAGGTCCTGTTGCTGACACTTTTCTTTATGCACTTTCCCGCCCTGATGGCGGGCGGACATGTGTGTGTGGCAAGCCCGCCGCTTTTTCGCATCGACGTTCCGCCCCATGGCAAGCGCCCGGCGCGCAAGCTGTATGCCCTGGACGAGGGCGAACTTGCCGCCATCGGGGACCGCCTGGCCAAGGAAGGGGTGCGACCCGGCAGCTGGTCGGTGGGCCGGTTCAAGGGGTTGGGCGAGATGAACCCGGAACAGTTGTGGGACACCACCATGAACCCGGATACCCGGCGCGTGCTGCCGGTAAAGATCATGAATCAGGAGCGCTCCGAAGCGCACATCGTGTTCTCCAAGCTGATGGGCAAGGGTGAAGCCAGTACGCGGCGTGAATGGATGGAACAGCACGGCACGGACGTTGAGGTGGATATTTGATGGGACAATCCAAAGAGCGCGCTCCGGCGATGACGGGTGACCTTTTTTCGGAGCCTGAATGCGCCGTGACGGCACAGGGCGGTGATGGCAGGGAAGGGCTTGAACTCTCCACCTTTGTAGAACGCAGCTATCTTGAATACGCCATGAGCGTCGTGATGGGGCGCGCTCTGCCCGACGTGGCCGACGGGCAAAAGCCGGTACAGCGCCGCATCCTGTTTGCCATGCACGAGTTGGGACTGTACCGCCCGGCACGGCACGTCAAGTCGGCGCGGGTGGTGGGCGACGTCATCGGCAAGTATCACCCCCATGGCGATACGGCCGCCTACGAGGCGTTGGTACGCCAGGCCCAGGACTTTACCCTGCGCTACCCCCTGATTGACGGGCAGGGCAATTTTGGCAGCCGCGACGGTGACGGGGCCGCCGCCATGCGCTACACCGAATGCCGGCTGACCCCCTTGGCGGAATTGCTTTTGTCAGAGATCGACCAGGATACGGTGGTGTTCGGGCCTAACTATGACGGTTCTTTCCAGGAACCCAAATTACTGCCGGCACGCCTGCCCATGTTGTTGCTCAACGGGGCTTCAGGGATAGGGGTGGGGATGGCCACAGAAATTCCTTCCCACAATCTCGTCGAAGTGGGTAAGGCCGTCGTGGCCCTGTTGCGTCAGCCCGATCTATCATTGGCCCGGCTGCTCAAAATCATCAAGGGCCCGGATCTGCCCGGCGGCGGCCAGATCATTTCGAGCCCTGAAGAAATTGCCAATGCCTATGCCAACGGGCGCGGCATCCTCAAAACCCGGGCGCGATGGGTGTTGGAAGACCTGGCGCGCGGACAATGGCGCATCGTCATCACCGAGCTGCCTGCCGGGGTGTCCACACGCGACGTACTGGAAGACATCGAAAAGATCACCAATCCCAAAACGCGCGAAGGCAAGAAATCCCTGACGCCCGAGCAGTCCAACCTGAAGGCATTGATGCTGGGGGCCCTGGATCTGGTGCGCGACGAATCTGACAAGCAGTCGCCCGTGCGTCTGGTATTCGAGCCCAAGTCGAGTCGTCAGGATCAGCTGGAGTTCGTCAACCTGTTGCTAGCACATACGCGCCTTGAGTCGAGCTTACCCATCAATCTCGTTCTGCTGGGGCGGGATGGGCGCCCACGTCAAAAAACCCTGCAGGAAACCCTGTTGGAGTGGATCGATTTTCGCTATGAAACCGTGGTGCGCCGGAGCCGCCATCGCCTGAATCAGGTGGAACGGCGCATACATATCCTGGAAGGTCGGCAACTGGCGCTACTGCACATCGACGAAGTCATCAAGGTGATCCGCGAAGCGGACGAACCCAAGGTTGACCTGATGCATCGGTTTGGCTTGAGCGAAATCCAGGCCGAGGACATCCTGGAAATCCGCCTGCGCCAATTGGCGCGCCTGGAAGGGATTCGTATCGAGAAAGAATTGAAGGATCTCAAGACTGAACGGCGAGGGCTGCAAACTGTACTCAACAGTCGCGAGGCACAGACCGAACTCATCAGCACCGAGGTTGAGGCTGACATCAAGCAGTATGGCGATGCGCGCCGCACCCTCATCGAGGCCGTGGAGTCCACCGCGATGGCCCCCACCGTTCTGGATGAGGCAGTCACCGTGACACTGTCGCGCAACGGCTGGATCCGCTCACGCCAGGGTCACCAGCTGGATGCTGGCCAGTTTGCCTACAAGACGGGCGACGGTCCGTTGGCCATCATGGAAACGCGGACTGTACATGGCATCGTGGTGCTGGATACACAGGGCAGGGTCTACACCGTCAAAGCGTCCGAGGTGCCGGGGGGGCGAGGCGATGGCGTGCCCATCACCTCGCTCCTCGACCTCCAGACCGGCGCTCGGGTGAGCCAGGCTTTTGCAGTGGCGCCTGGCGAGCGTTTTCTGGTTGCAGGTTCAGGGGGGGCCGGTTTCCTGGTCCTGGCCGAAGACCTGGTGTCGCGCGTCAAGGCAGGTAAGGCCTTCATGTCGCTGGAAACCGACGAAACGCCCCTGGTTCCGGCACGGTGGCATCCCCAGGCCACCCATGTGGCAGCAATCTCCGAAAAGGGGCGCCTGCTGGTTTTCGGGCTCGAAGAGATCAAGACCATGCCGCGCGGTCGTGGGGTGATCCTGATGGGGCTGGACAAGGGAGAAAAGCTCGTGGCTACCGGGCTCATCACGCTCGATGGATTGATCGTGCATGGCACCAACCGGGCGGGCACAGAGGTGGTGGCGGAAATGACGGCACGCGAGCTCAAGCGTCACCTGCTGGTCCGCGCCCGCAAGGGTGTTGCACTGGATTACCGAATGAAACCAGTCGCTCTGGAGCCGGTCTTATCTCACAACCTGTGATAGTCTGAAGCTCCTGCTCAAGAGACCGCAAGTCATGGAAAATGGCGAAATGCCGGGAACAAGGTTCATCGTCGAAACCAGCCCGAGAATTCCTTCCAAACTGAGCCGTCTGGAGGAATTGGCCAACAACCTGTGGTACAGCTGGGACCGCCCCACGCGAACCCTGTTTGCGCGACTTCATCCGCAATTGTGGGATCTCGTGGGTTCCAACCCCATCAAGTTCCTTCGCCGCATCGACGAGTACCGGCTCAACGAGGCTGCCGAAGATCACGCCTTTCTCACTGCCTACAACCGGGTTTTGTCGTCCTACGACACCTATCACAACGAGCCGACCTTGCGCCGGCTCAACAAGCTGGCTCCCAACGACCTGGTGGCCTATTTTTGCGCTGAGTTCGGTTTTCACGAAAGCTTTCCCATCTATTCCGGCGGGTTGGGCATTCTGGCCGGAGACTACTGCAAGGCGGCCAGTGACATTGGACTGCCCTTTGTGGGAGTAGGCCTGCTTTATCGCCAGGGTTACTTCACCCAATGCATTGATCGCGAAGGCAATCAGGTGGCACTCAACGCGGATTCCGACTTTGATGAGCTGCCGGTGCACCCTGCCACGGACGATGCTGGCCAGGAAATTCGGGTGGCGGTGGAAATGGAGCATCGTGTCGTTCAGGTCAAAGTCTGGTGGTCGCGCATCGGCAACGTCAAAATTTACCTGCTCGACACCGACC
This sequence comes from Pseudomonadota bacterium, assembly GCA_021805725.1. Next base: position 241,679 of record JAJZEH010000037.1, read on the forward strand.
TTGAAGAAAACTCGTCTGAAGATCGGGAGATTACTCACAGGCTTTATGGCGGCGACCGGAAAATTCGCATCGAGCAGGAAATCGTGCTGGGTGTGGGCGGCGTGCGGGCGCTGGCCCGCCTGGGACTGCAACCCACAGTCTGGCACATCAATGAGGGCCATGCTGCATTCCTGGTGCTGGAGCGTGCCCGTATGTTGGTCCACGGCAGCGACATGAATAGTGCCGCGGCGCTCGAGGCAGTGGCCGCCAGCACCGTCTTCACCACCCACACCCCGGTGCCTGCAGGGCACGACCACTTTTCGCGTGACATGATTGCCCGCTATTTTGGGGGTCTCGACCAGGCGTTGGGCATCAGCATGGAGCAGTTGCTGGCGCTGGGCAATGATCCTGGCAGCGGGGAATCCGAATTCAACATGACCGCCCTTGCGGTACGCGGTTCGCGTTTCCAGAACGGCGTGTCGCGCATCCACCAGGAAGTCAGCTCGCACATCTGTGCGGGATTCTGGCCACAGATTCCGGTGTATGAAAACCCCATCAGCTACGTAACCAACGCCGTACATGTCCCGACATTTTTGGCGCGGGAATGGGCGGACCTGTTTGACCGGTTCATTGGTGGCGAATGGCGCAACCGTTTATCGGATCGCGCTTTCTGGAATAGTGTCAACGATATCCCTGATCACCTGTATTGGAGCGTGCGACAATCGCTCAAGTCACAGATGCTGTACGCCATCCGGCAACGGGTATCCGTGCAGCATTATCGCAACCTTGGCAACGATACTCACCTGGAACGCCTGCTCAAGAACGCAGACCTGCACGAGCCCAACGTGTTGACCATTGGCTTTGCACGCCGCTTTGCCACTTACAAGCGTGCGGACTTACTGTTCAACAACCTGGAATGGCTGCGCCAGATCGTTTTGGATGCCCACCGTCCCGTGCTGTTTATTTTTGCCGGCAAGGCCCATCCGGCGGACCACCCCGGGCAGGACATCGTGCGTCGGATTCATGCCATTGCAGCCATGCCCGAATTCCAGGACAAAATCCTGCTGCTTGAAAACTACGACATGGGTTTGGCTCGTCGGTTGGTGGCAGGCGTGGATGTCTGGCTTAACACTCCTCTGTATCCCATGGAAGCCAGCGGAACCTCGGGCATGAAGGCGGGCATCAACGGTACGCTCAACCTCAGCGTCCTGGACGGTTGGTGGGGTGAGGGCTACGACGGCAAGAATGGTTGGGCCATCCGGCCTGCACCCGACTATCTTGACGAGAGCCGACGCAGCCAGGAAGACGCGCGGACCCTCTACGAGATCATCCAGGACCAGGTGGTGCCGCTTTACTATGATCGCGGCAAGTTTGGGTACTCGCCGGGATGGGTGACCAAATCCAAGGCGGCCATGGCCAGCACGCTGTCGCAGTTCAATACCGGGCGAATGATAGACGAGTACCAGAGCCGCTTTTATTTGCCAGCCAGTAGCCAGGGACAACGTTACCGGCAGGAGGACTATGCCGTTGCGCGCGAACTTTCGGACTGGAAGGAACGGGTCAAGCAGGCCTGGAACAGGATTGCGTTGCGGCGCCTGGATATGCCGGTGCGGCATATCCAGTTTGGCAGCAGCATGCATGTGGAAGTGGCAGTGACTCTGAGCAGTTTGCGGCCGGAAGATGTCTGCGTGGAGCTGCTCCTCAATCGTTCCATTTCCCGCACCGGACATCCGGTGCTGCCACCTTTCCGTTTCCGGTTCGAGGGACCCCTGGGTGATAGTCAGGAACAATTGTTCAGCCTTGACCTCCAACCCGAACTATGTGGCCAGCTGGATTACCGCATCCGCATCTATCCCCAGCACAAGTACCTGACGCATCCCTTTGAAATCGGGCTGATGACTTGGCTCTGAGCGCGGATTCAGGTCTCTTTCACGAGTTCGCGATAAACGCCCTTGTATTGCGCTGCGGCCTTGTCCCAACTGAAGTCCCGGCGCATGCCATTGCGCTGGAGGGATCGCCATTCCTTCTTGTTCCCATGGCACGCAATGGCGCGCAGGAGCGTCTTCAGAAGTTGTTCGGGCGTGAGTTCGTCAAATGAAAATCCAGTTGCGGTCTTATCGGCCAGGGTTTGCGATGTGCAGTCAGTGACGGTGTCGGCCAACCCTCCGGTACGGTGTACCAGTGGGGGCGCGCCGTACGTCATGGCATACATCTGTGAAAGCCCGCAAGGTTCAAAGCGCGAAGGCATCAGGAACAGGTCGCAGCCCGCCATGATCCGGTGCGACATGGCTTCGTCGAAGGCCAGCGTAACGCTCATGCGTTTGGGGTGAAGGTTTGCCCAATGCTGGAGGTGCTGCTCGATCGCGGTTTCACCACTGCCCAGAATGACGATTTGTACCGGGTACTGCATCAATGTCTCCATGCATTCCAGCAGGACATCCATCCCTTTTTGGTGAGTGAGCCGGGTGACGAGGCCGATGAGCAGAATGGCGGGGTCGCTCGTCAATCCGCATTCTCGTTGTAGCGCGCGCTTGTTGCGCGCTTTGGAGGCAAGATGGGAGGAGTCGAAGCATGCATCGAGTGCGGGATCCCGAGCAGGATTCCACTCATCGTCAATGCCATTGACGATGCCCATGAGGTCCGCATGGCGGTGCTGCAACAGACCTTCCATGCCGCAGCCAAACGCAGGTGTCTGGATTTCGGAGGCATAGCGGTTGCTGACCGTGGTGATTTTGTCGGCGTAATTGATGCCGGCCTTGAGGAAGGATAGGCGGCCATAGAATTCAAGGCCGTGCATGTGAAAGCTCTCCAGAGGCAGGCCCAGGCGCGTGACCCATTGGGATTCGAAATTGCCCTGAAATGCCAGGTTGTGAATCGTCATCACGGAGCGCGTAACCGGGTTGGCCTGATGGCGTAGGAGTGCGGGTATGAGTGCGGATTGCCAGTCGTTGCAATGGACGATGTCCGGACGCCAGTTCAAGGCGGACACCGGATTGCACAGCCAGGCGCCCACCTGGCACAGAAAGCCGAAGCGTAATGCGTTGTCCGGCCAATCCTGCCCATCAGGATCCTGATAGGGGGTGCCCGGGCGATCATAAAGTACGGGGCAATCGAGGATCAGGATGGGCACCCTCGTTCCAGGCAGCAGGGCTTGAAGCAAGCGGGCCGGCTTGGCGCCTTGCGTTGGGGGCGCCACGGAACAGCACAGCTTGGCTTTTGGCAATTGTTTCAGCACGGCGGAATAACCTGGCACCAGGATGCGGATGTCGAGCCCCAGGTGATGCAGCGCATGAGGGAGGGAACGACTTACGTCAGCAAGCCCGCCAGTCTTGACCAGGGGGTGTACTTCTGAGGTTACGAACAGGATTTTCATGCCGGCCTAGCTTAGGTCAGGTGCGGTGAAAACGCAGATGTCGGATCAGGCCTTTGGTGGAGGCATCGTGAACACCAAGCGGCGTTGCATCGGTCAACTCGGCCAGAATGCCCTGGGCCAGTTGCTTGCCCAGTTCAACACCCCATTGGTCAAACGCGTTGATGTCCCAGATCACGCTTTGTACAAAGGTCCGATGCTCATAGAGTGCAATCAGGGCACCTAGCGTGTGGGCATCGAGCCTCTGGAAAAGGATGGAGTTACTGGGACGGTTGCCTTCGAAGCACTTGTGAGGCAGCAATTGCTCTAGGGAAGATCCCGTCAGGCCCGCCTGCTCCAGCTCGCATCGCGCTTCCGCCTCGGTTTTGCCGCGCATGAGGGCTTCGGTTTGGGCCAAAAAGTTGGAGAGCAGGACAAGATGGTGGTTGCCCAGCGGGGCACGGGTTTCGAGGGGAGCCAGAAAATCGGCAGGGACGAGCGGCGTACCCTGGTGTAGCAGCTGGTAGTAGGCATGCTGGCCGTTGGTGCCTGAACTGCCCCAGATAATGGCCCCCGTGGCGTAATCCACGGCCTGGCCCGTTCGGGTTACGTGCTTGCCATTGCTTTCCATGTTGAGTTGCTGGATGTAGCTGATGAACTGGTTCAACCCCTGGTCGTAGGGCAGGATGGCCTGGGTTTGCGCGCCAAAGAAGTTGATGTACCACACGTCCAGCAGTCCCAGAATGACCGGCATGTTGCGTTCGAGCGGGCTGTTCCGGAAATGTTCGTCCATTTCAAATGCGCCCGCCAAGAGCGCTTCAAACCCATCCATGCCAATGCCCAGCGCTATGGATAGCCCGATTGCTGACCACAGTGAGTAGCGTCCACCCACCCAGTCCCAGAATTCGAACATGTTCGAGGGGTCAATGCCAAATCGAGAGACTTCCAACCGGTTGGTGGAGAGCGCCACGAAATGGCGTGCCACGTGATTCTGGCTTTCCGCTTGTTGCAAAAACCATGCGCGGGCCGAGTGCGCGTTGATGAGGGTTTCCTGGGTGGTGAAGGTTTTTGATGCAACGATGAAGAGCGTGGTTTCTGGGTCCAGCAGCTTCAGGGTATTGGAGAGGTGGGCCCCGTCCACGTTGGACACAAAGTGCATGGCAAGAGGGTGACAGTCGGCTGGGAGCGCAGCCGTAACCATGGCAGGGCCAAGATCGGAGCCGCCAATGCCGATGTTGACCACATCAGTGATCGGCCGGCCGGTATAGCCCAGCCACCGGCCCTCGCGTACGGCGTCCGAAAATTCCCGCATCTGCTGCAGCACGCGCCAGACATCTGGCATGACATCTTCGCCGTCGAGCATGACTGGCCGGCTGGAACGGTTGCGCAACGCCGTGTGCAGGGCGGCGCGATGCTCGGTGACGTTGATCTTGTCACCCTTGAACATGCGGGCAATCCATTCGGGCAGGTGGGCCTGTGCGGCAAGCCCTTGCAACAGCGTCAAGGTTTCTTCCGTGATGCGGTTTTTGGAGTAGTCCAGCAGCAGGGGGCCTGCATGCAGCGAAAAACGGCTGAAGCGGTCCGGGTCGTTGGCAAAAAGTTCACGCAGATGCTGTGTGCCAAGCGTGCGCTGGTGCCGCATCAGCGACAGCCAGGCTGGTGATTGAGTCAGTGTGGACATCTAGCAGGATTCCAGGATGAGGCCCGCCAGGGGAGGCAGGGTCAAGGTCAGAGAACAGGGTTGCCCATTCCACGGCGTTGCGGTAGCGAGCAGCCCGGAGCCATTGCCAAGATTGCCGCCACCGTAATAGATTGAGTCGCTATTGATCAATTCGCGGTAATGGCCGGCTACGGGAACGCCCAGGCGGTGTTCCGTTCGTGGCACGGGAGTGAAGTTGAGTGCGACCACCAGTTGGATTCCGGAGCGACTTCGCCGCACGAAGCTAAGAATGGATTGATCCGCATTGTCGCAATCCACCCAGGAAAAACCGCTGGGTTCGAAATCAAGGTCATGCAGCGCCGGGTGGTCGCGGTACTTTCGGTTGAGGTCGCGACACAGGTTTTGAATGCCCTGGTGCCAATGCTGCTCCAGCAATGACCACTCGAGTCCGGATTTGACCTGCCATTCGCGACCTTGCCCAAACTCATTACCCATGAAATTGAGTTTTTTCCCCGGGCTTGTCATCTGATAAGTCAGAAGCAGGCGCAGGTTGGCAAAACGCTGCCACACGTCGCCCGGCATTTTGTCGAGGAGGGAACGTTTGCCGTGCACCACTTCATCATGGGAAAAGGGCAGGACGAAATTTTCGGTGTAGGCATACAGCTGAAAAAATGTCAGGTCGCGGTGATGATGGCGACGATGCACCGGATCGCGGGAAAAATAGCGCAGGGTGTCGTTCATCCAACCCATGTTCCATTTCATGGAAAAACCAAGGCCACCAAGGTAGATGGGGCGCGACACCATGGGCCATGAGGTGGATTCCTCGGCGATGGTGAGCGCTCCGGGAAACTGCTCGTGCACCATCAGGTTGACCTCGCGGATAAACGCCAGGGCTTCGAGATTTTCCCTGCCACCGTACGCGTTGGGCAGCCATTCACCGGGTTTGCGTGAATAATCGAGGTAGAGCATGGAGGCCACGGCATCCACACGCAGTCCGTCAATGTGAAATTCGGACAGCCAGTAATGGGCATTGCCGATCAGAAAGCCGCGCACTTCATTGCGGCCGTAGTTGAAGATGTAAGTGCCCCAGTCCTGATGTTCTCCCAGGCGGGGATCTTCGTGTTCGTACAAGGCGCTTCCGTCAAAACGGGCCAAGGCAAAGGCATCCTTCGGAAAGTGGCCAGGAACCCAATCGAGGATCACACCGATGCCCTCACCGTGGCAGCGGTCCACCAAGGCACGAAAGTCGTCAGGCTCGCCATAACGGCTTGTCACGCCGTAATAACCGGTGGTCTGATAACCCCATGATTCATCGAGGGGGTGTTCACTGATCGGCATCAATTCTATGTGGGTGTACCCCATTTCCTTAACATAAGGCAGCAACAGATCGGCAAGCTCCCGATAATTGTAGAAAGTCCGGCCCTCTGGTTGTTTCCAGGAGCCCAAATGGACTTCGTAAATGTTCATGGGCGCATGAAGCCAGTCCGACCTGGAGCGTTGTTCCATCCAGGCTGCATCGTTCCAGATAAAGTTGCCAGTGCTGCAAATTCGGGCAGCCGTGCCTGGGCGCAGTTCAAATGCCGAACCATAGGGATCGGTCTTGACCATGATGGCACCATTCTGACGATTTCTTATTTCAAATTTATACAGGGCACCCAGCGGCAAACCCGGGATAAAGAGTTCCCAGATGCCGCTTGCATTACGTACGCGCATGGTGTGTTGTCGCCCGTCCCAGTGATTGAATTCACCAACCACGCTGACGCGCTCGGCATTGGGAGCCCAGACGGCAAAACGGACTCCGGCCACATTCTGGTGCGTGCAGGGGTGTGCCCCTAGAACGCGGTAGAGTTGTTGCAAGCGTCCTTCCTGGAACAGGTACAGATCGTGGTCGCTGATCAGTGGCAGGAAAGAGTAGACATCAAATGTTTCAATTTGGCGCCCTCTTTCCATGTAGCGTATGCGGCACGGTGAGGGTGGCGCAGTTGCGCCACGCCAAAGATAGAGGCCCTGTTCATGAATTTGCGATGCCCGTTCCCATCGGGTGGTGAAAATTTCGAGTGCGCTGGCATGCGGAAGAAACACGCGCAGCTGCCACTCCTGTCCTGTGTGGTGCAGGCCCAGAGTGCTGAAAGGGTCGTGCTGCCTGGCTTCCAGGATAGCCTGCTGTAATGGGTCCGCTATTTTTTTTGACATGTTCGAGGCCTGAGAGCAAACACCCGCATGAAATCAATTATAATGTCTCAAAATAACACGCTGCCAGTCCGTTCATGATCATATTTTCTGAGGAGCGCAGACATGTTTCCCCGCGACATCGCATCTGAGCGGTTTATCAGCGTGCTGACCAAGAATGCGATGGCGTTGATCCTGGCGGGAGGAAGGGGCAGCCGACTCATGGATCTCACCAAGTGGCGCGCCAAACCCGCGCTATTGTTTGGCGGCAAGTTCCGCATCATCGATTTTCCGCTTTCCAACTGCATCAACTCCGGCATACGCCGCATCGGCGTCGTCACCCAGTACAAGGCCCATAGCCTCATCCAGCATATTCAGCATGGCTGGAGCTTCATGCGTGCTGAATTCAACGAGTTTGTCGAGTTGCTGCCTGCACAGCAGCGTATCCAGGAAGAATGGTACAAGGGGACAGCCGATGCTGTGTTCCAGAACATCGACATCTTGCGTTCGCACAACCCCGAGCATGTCATCATCCTGGCGGGCGACCACATCTACAAAATGGATTACGGCATGATGCTGGCTGCGCATGTCAGCGCTGAGGCAGACATGACCATTGCCTGCCTTACCGTGCCGCTGGAAGATGCGTCAGCCTTCGGGGTCATGACGGTGGATGATTGCGATCGCATCGTCGCCTTTGACGAAAAGCCACAGCAACCCGCATCCATGCCCGGTGCGCCGGGGAAAGCCCTCATCAGCATGGGCATTTACGTGTTCAATACCAAGTTTCTGTATGAACAGTTGATTCGCGACGCCTACGATCCCCATTCCAGGCATGATTTTGGCCAGGACATCATTCCGTGGCTGGTACCGCGTTATCGCGTCTACGCCCATCGCTTTGACGAGAGCTGTGTGGGCGCACCCGAAACGGCTCCTTACTGGCGTGACGTGGGCACCATTGACGCCTACTGGGAAGCCAACATGGAAATGACCAAGGTCGTCCCGGACCTCAACCTGTACGACAAGTCCTGGCCCATCTGGACCTACCAGGAACAGTTTCCCCCCGCCAAATTCGTCTTTGATGACGAAGGACGGCGCGGTTGCGCCGTGGATTCGCTGGTTTCCGGTGGTTCGATCGTGAGTGGCGCTTCCGTGCGCCGTTCGGTATTGTTTTTTGACGTTCATGTAAACGCTTACAGCCGTGTGGAGGATAGCGTCATCCTGCCCAACGCGCGAATTGGCGAGCACGTTATGCTCAAGCGCGTCATCGTGGACCGGGGGTGCATCATTCCCGATGGCCTCGAGGTGGGTTTTGATGCAGAGCAGGATCGCAAACGTTTTTACGTTTCGGAAAAGGGAGTGACCCTGATTACCCCGGACATGCTCAACCAAAGCCGATATCCAACCTGATCCCGTGAGCTCCTCCCGAAAACTTCGCCTGGTGCTGTGCTGGCATATGCATCAACCGGATTACCGCAATAGCCTCGATGGCAGGTTCGAACTGCCCTGGACCTACCTCCATGCCATCAAGGATTACACGGACATGGCCTGGCACCTTGAGCAGCACCCGGACATGGCATGCGTAGTCAACTTCGTGCCCTCCCTGGTGGAGCAGCTGGAGGATTATTGCAACCAGTTCAAGACCGGGGCGCTACGCGATCCCTTGCTGTCTTTGCTAGCAAGGACCACGATGGACGATCTGACTGAAGATGAACGCGATCTGATCCTCGGCGCCTGTTATCGCAGCAATTTCTCCAAGATGATCGAGCCATTTCCTGCTTATCATCGCTTGTACAGCACCTTTACCGGGTTGACCGAACAGGACCCAAAGCTGCAGCAGTATCTTTCACACCAATACCTGGCTGACCTGCTGGTGTGGTACCACCTGGCCTGGATGGGTGAGAGTGTGCGGCGTGCCAACGAACTGGTGCAGCGCCTGATGAAGCAAGGTAGCTTGTTTACGGATGCAGACCGCAAGGCGCTGTATGAGCTCATCGCCGAATTGATCAGGCAGATCATTCCGCGATATCGCGCCTTGCAAAACGACGCACGCATCGAGCTTTCGACGACCCCGTTCTATCATCCGATCCTGCCGTTGCTGCTTGATTTTGGCTCGGCCCGCGAAGCCATGCCAGAAATTGCCTTGCCCTCCGCCCGGGAGTACCCCGGCGGCTTGCAGCGTGCCCAGGAGCAAGTCAGGCACGGGTTGGCGCGTCACATGCATTATTTTGGACAAAGGGCGCGCGGCGTGTGGCCGGCAGAAGGGGGCGTGTCGGGCCCGGCGCTGGAAGTGCTGGCCAGCCAGGGTTGCCAGTGGAGCGCCACGGGGGAGAATGTCCTGGTCAACAGCCTGAGCCGGGGTAGAAGCGATCCACTGCCCGAGCGTTCGGCATACCTCTACCATCCTTATCGCTATCGAACGGCCCAGGGTGAACTGACCTGTTTTTTTCGGGATGATCGCCTGTCGGACAAGATTGGCTTCGAATACGCCACCTGGGACAGCTACGATGCTGTCAGCGATTTCATCAATGCCCTGGAGGGGATTTATGGCGCCACCGATGACGCATCCGACCCCGTGGTCAGCATCATCCTGGATGGCGAGAACGCCTGGGAATACTATCCCTATAACGGATATTATTTTTTGAGCAACCTGTACCAGGCCCTGCAGTCCCATCCGTTTATCGTCACGACCACTTTTTCAGAATGCGTGGGCGAGGCCAGGATCGCCGTCCCAGTGCTGGATAACCTCGTTTCAGGCAGTTGGGTCTATGGCACGTTCAGCACCTGGATTGGCAATCCGGACAAGAATGCGGCCTGGGATCTCCTGGTCGAAGCCAAACGGCACTACGACCGCGTGGTGGCCAGCGGCCTTCTGACACCCGATGAATACCAGCAGGCTACCCGACAGCTCAGCATCTGCGAGGGCTCGGATTGGTTTTGGTGGTTTGGCGACTACAATGTGGCCCAAAGCGTCCAGTCCTTTGACAGGCTGTACCGGCTTAATTTACGCAATCTCTACGCGCTGTTGCATCTGCAGGTGCCTGAAGCGCTCCTGCAACCTGTCAGCATGGGCAGCGACAAAGCCAATGCCGGTGGCGCCATGCGTCGTGGCACCGAGTAACTGGACTTATGACCAAGAAAATTGCATTGCTGTTTGGCGTTCATGCACACCAACCGGTGGGCAACTTTGCCGAGGTTCTGGATGAAGCCCATTTGCGTTGCTACCAGCCGTTTCTGCACATGATGGAACGGTTTCCGGATTTTCGATTTTCCATCCATGTCAGCGGCTGGTTATTTGATTACCTGGCACAACGTTACCCTGAAGACGTTCAGCTTCTGAAACTCCTGGTGGCTCGAGGGCAGGCAGAGCTTTTTGGGGCGGGTTACACCGAACCCGTGTTGGCCGCCATTCCGGTACGCGACCGCATTGGCCAGATCAATCTCATGTCGGCGCGACTGGAGCAGGTCCTCGGAGAGCGCCCCCAGGGGGCCTGGTTGACCGAGAGAGTATGGGATTCAACAGTGGTCCCCTCACTGGTAGCCAGCGGGGTGAATTACGTCACAGTGGATGACTACCATTTTCTGTGCACGGGCAAGGAAGGCCGCGACTTGACGGGATTTTTTAGCACTGAAGAGGATGGCAAGCGTCTGGATGTCTTTCCCATCTCCGAAGCCCTGCGCTATCGCCTGCCATTTTCCCCGGCCAGCGAGGCCGTGCAGTATCTGGAAAGCATGGCTGTGGAAGGTGAATCCCATGCAGCCGTCTATTTCGATGACATTGAAAAATTCGGCATCTGGCCTGAAACCTATGATTGGGTTTACACGCGTGGCTGGTTGGAGGACTTTATCCGCAGGGTCCTCGATTCCAGCATCGTACAGCCCATGCGCTACTGCGATTATCATGCTGCGGCCACGACGCGCGGCGTAATCTATTTGCCCACTACCTCCTACATCGAGATGAATGAATGGACTCTGCCGGCAGATGCGGCCAACCGCTTCGCCGCCATGGTCCAGGAAAGCAAAAACGCGGGCCACTTTGACACCGCAAAAGCCTTTTTGCGCGGCGGCATCTGGCGAAACTTCCTGACCCGCTATCCCGAGTCCAACTGGATGCACAAGCGCATGCTGGAGTTGTCCAGCCGCCTTGCGGCGCTTTCCGAAGGCAAGCGCTCCGTGCAGATGCGCGATGCCCTGTATGAGGCCCAGGCCAACGATGCCTATTGGCACGGCCTGTTCGGCGGGCTCTATTTGCCGCATCTACGCCGCGCCGTGTATGGGGCGCTGGTTCGTCTGGAAGGCCTGCTCGATGCAGCCATGCCGCGACCTTCGCGCTCGATCAGTGATATCGACCTTGACGGCCATGCTGAGACCTTCCTTCAAAACGGCCTGCTGCAGGCCGTGGTGCGCAGTGACGGTCCCGCGGACATTTGCGAACTGGATAGCTACAGCTTGCAGCATAATTTTGGCGATACGCTGACGCGTCAGCGCGAGCACTATCACCATAAGGTCACCCTCAACCAGACCAGTGCGAACAACGGGGAAGGTCTTGCCAATCCGCACGAACGTGTCAGTTTCAAACACATCATCCTGCCTGAAGACATGGTGTATGACAGCATCCGCCGCTCCATTTTCATGGATCGCTTCTACTCCGGCGAGGGGGCTGAACCCGCGGTACTGCGATATGGCGCACAAGCCGAACAGGGCCCAGGGGCCGTGCTGACTTTTGAAAGCCTTGAGCCAGGGCCGCTCCTGCACAAACGGATTGCACTTGAGCGTAACGCACTGGTGGTGACCTATGCACTCGGCGCCCCTTCGGAAGGACTCCTGGAAGTGGCGCTCAACCTGGCCATGCCCAGTTGCGATGGCCCAGCCGGACGTTTTGAGGTGGCTGGAAAGGTTCTGGGCGGGTTTGCACAACCCATCGATTCCCTGGTTTGCGACGAAATCACCCTGCGTGACGACATCCTGGGGGGCACGCTGACCCTGGCGTGCAACCAGACCGGCACGCTACGATCCGAGCCCTGTTTCAGCGTTTCACAGTCCGAGGCAGGCTTTGAAAAGATCATGCAGGCCGTGACATTGCATCTGATCTGGCCATGCCGGCAATTGCAGGAAGCGCTGGTCATCCGGTTGACAGTTGATTCATGAAGGAGCCTTTCCTGATCGGGGTTGACGTGGGTGGAACGAACCTGCGCGTGGGCGTGCTGTCGGGACGCGAACTGGTCTGGACCACACGCAGACATACCGGTTTTACTGAAATCTGCCAGAAACTTTCTGCTTCGGAGGCTCTGGGTGCCGTCGTCGAAAACCTGCTGCAGGCCATCGGTGAGGCTCGTGCCCGCTATCCCAAGGTGCAAGGCGTGGGCATTGGGTTTCCTGGGTTCATTGCGCCCGACACCCGGGTCGTGACCCTGTCGCCCAACTTGCCGGGCCTTCTGAATGCTGATCTCATTGCCCCGCTGACGGCGCACCTGGGATTACCGGTGATTCTGGAGAATGATGCGCTGGCCGCAGCCTACGGCGAATATCTTCTGCTCCAGCCAAGGCCGGGCTCGTTGCTCTACGTGGGGCTTGGCACGGGGGTGGGCGGCGGTTTGATACTGCACGGAAAGCCCTATTCGGGGGAACATGGCGTGGCCATGGAACTAGGACACCTCATTGTCGACCCGGGAGGGCGGCACTGCGGCTGCGGCAACCGCGGATGTCTGGAGCAGTACGCTTCTGCCGGAGGACTCGTCCTGAGTTATGCGGCGTCGAAGCAGGTAAGTCTGGATGCCGAGGCCATTGCCTCATTAGCCCGCCAGGGTGACGCCCGGGCCATGGGGGCATTTGAGCAGGCCGCCATGTTCCTTGGCGTGGCGCTGGCAAATGTGCTGAAGATTGTGGATGTTTCAGAGGTTGTGATCGGCGGCGGATTGAGCGGATCCTGGTCGCTCATGGCACCGGCTTTTCTGGAGCACTTGGAGGGTGCATTGATCCCCGCGTTGCGTGGCCGCATCCGGGTGAGCCCTTCAACTGCAGTGGATCGCGCCGGCATGCTGGGAGCTGCGGCGCTGGCATGGAGCCACGCAAACCCGACATGAGCGGTTCGCTCAGAATAAGAGAAGACCGTATCCAATTGTCAGCACCCCGACGCCAAACAGAGCCGCCATGACCGAGCGATTGGCGCTCCGGTTACCCAGCGTGATGGCGTAGATTCCCTTCAGGAGGTCATTGCTGCCGGCCGCGATCAGCAGCGCACCGGACAGTTGGGAAGGGGTCACTACCGGGTAGGCACCGTTGAGCAGGGACATTACAAAAGGGTCAATGTCTGTAAAGCCAATGCCAAAGGAAAGTGCCTTGAGCCCGCTGGACCCGAATTCGAGAGCGATGACGCGTGTCAGGAAGATCATCGCCACGAACAGGATGGCAAACAGAAATGCCGTGCCAAATGCCAGGGGGTTGCCCGCGGCCCGCTCTGCGGGTACAAGAGGCTCTTTGGCTCCGAGATGCGCAAAGTAGACGGCGAGCGCAAAAGAGCCGATCCCAAACAGTACCAGCGGCGGGGTCGTCAGGACAAGGTAGCTTGGACTGAACAGGGACACCAGCAGCAGCAGTCGTAGGTACATCATCCCGGAAGCTGCAAGCACGGCAGCTTGCATGGTGCGGTTGGGAACCGGGTTGGTGCGATCCACGCGTACCAGGACAACCGTGGTTGCCGTACTGGAATACAGGCCACCCAGAATTCCCGTAATGAAATAACCACGGTGTGGAAATACATAGCGCCGCAGGATGTAGCCCGCATAGGAAATGGAGGAAATGACTACGACTGCCATCCAGATGTGGAAGGGAGAGGCAGGGATTTCCGGGCGAAGCACTTCCCGAGGTAACAGCGGCAGAATGACTGCGGAGAGCAAAAGGAATTTGGCCAGCGTGATCAACTCTTGCTGGTCCATGTGTTCCAGAAGCCGGTGCGCCAAAGGTTTTGCACTCAGGACGAAGATGTTGGCGACAAAAAGCAGCACAAAAAACCACAAGGGCATGGTCAGGGCGACCGGACCGAAGGTATAGACGATGGCGCCGATCAGGAGTTGCAAGATGCCAAGCTGGCCCGTCTGCACCTTATGCTGATAGAAGAGGCCGAACAGAACCACGAGAAGAACAAAACCGGCGATGTAGAGGCGTAAACCGGGGTCCAGGCTGTACAGGACAAAGCCAAGAATTGCCACAAACGTGTACGTCCTGGCAGAACCGATGGCGAGATGGTCTTCGCGCTTGGCGAGATACTCCCGAAATTCCAGGCCCACGATGAAGGCAAAGAGGGCTACCAGCAGAAACTTCATCCACAGTTGCGTGGCAATTTCCGCAAAGGAAAATGCAGGAAGGCTCATGGAAAACTCCCGGGATTACCGCCCCATTATGCATCAGGCCATATTCAATATACTATGACACTCGATTTGCACGCCAAAGTGTCAATGTTTGATTTGCTGAACGATGGGGAGTGGGGTAATGACGGAAGGTTTTAAAGGATTTCTTGTGGCCTTGGTCGCTTTGATGGTTTCGGGTTGCGGTGGCGGTGGAGGAGGTGGTGGGGACACGGCAATACCAGGCGTGTTCCAGGCTCAGGGGATTGCCCAAGGCACAACGGCACAGGGCGGTTCCGAACTGAACATCATCCTTGAAACCGGCGAATTCTACAATTTTACCACGGCGGCGGGCATTGCATTGACCGTTGACCATGGGACCATGCTGGAGTCTGGTGCAGGCATCTCAGCCAACCTGCTGGAATTCAACGTGGCCGCCAATACGGCCAGCAGCGGCGTCATGACAGGATTGTTTATTGCACAAAGCGCGATTACCGGAACCACCGTGGTCAACCTCTTCCAGTACACTGCGTTCTCGGCCAATTATCTGACGAGCTACAACACTCCTGCTAACCTCTCTGCCCTGGCCGGAACCTACAGTGGGGTATACACCTATGGCGGTGCGCCTGTGACCATGACCCTGTCCTCAACAGGCGCCATCTCGGGAACTTCGACTAATTGCGCCATCAGTGGAACTGCCACGCCCAGGGCTTCAGGGAAAAACGTGTTTAATATTTCGTTGACCCTGACGGGAGCCAACTGCACGCCGGCCGGCGTGGGTAGCGCTACCGGGATTGCGGTTCTCAACAGTGAGAGTGGGTTGATCCGGCTTTATACCGCGGCGCTCAATGCAGCAGGCACAACCGGCTTTTTCTGGATCGGTACCAAACAATAGCGCGAGGATCCTGAAACATGATTGCGCGTACGGACATCGAAACAGAACTGGACTGCGCGCAGCAGATCAGCAGGCAGTTGGAAGAGGCGCGCCAGGCTCGTGGACTGAGCCGAAAGGAAGTGGCGTACCAGTTGATGCTGTCAGCCGATCAGATCAACTGCCTCGAAACCCGCAGCCTGAAATCGTTTTATAACCCCCAGTACTATGTGCTGGCAGCAAGAAAATATGCTGCTTTTCTTGGGGTAAAGATGGCGCAACCGCGGATGCTTGAGGTTGCACCCGCAGCAACCCCTGTTGCTGCCACTGGCCAGCCACCTTCCACCGTCAAGGGCAATTTTCTGGTGGGGCGTCCGCTTTTTTGGGCCCTGGCCATCCTGGCGGTCATCTCATTCGGCCTGGCTTATATGGCCAGGTACGGTTCCCATGATCGCGAGGCGCCTCCTGCTCCCCCTTCACTGGCCGTTCCGGTGGAAGCTGTCGCTCCTCCTGTTGCAACGACGCCAGCACCAACACCAACGCAAACGCCGCCACCACAGCCCAAGCCGGTACCAAAGCCGATACCAGCGAAAACCGACAGCGTGCAGCCCCGGGTAGCTAATCCAGTGGCTCCGCATGCCGCTTCCGAAAGGTCGGCAAAGGCCGAACTCCAGTTGAATTTTTCTGCTGCCACCTGGGTGAGCATCTATCGCCGTGACGGGGGCCATGAACAAAGGGTTTATGGTCCTGAAGAAACATTAAAACTAGATGCGGAATCCTTAACCGAGCTCATTATCGGCAATGCACCGGCAACGCGGCTGAGTGTCGGGAAAATTGAAATCGGCCTGCAGCGTTTCACCAATCCGGAAAGCAAGGTTGCCCGCATCGCAGGACAAAACCTGCGCGATCTGGGTGCTGCGCAACACTAGGACAAGCGGCTTTCCTATCGGAGAACACTTCATGCCATTCACTGACCGCAGATCGGTTTTGCGTTTTGCCGCGTTGCTTCCCGTCATTGTCGGGTCAACTTCCGAAACGGGCCCGATTCAAACTGCCTTAGCCGAGACTCAAAAGCCTGTCCATGGGGCAGGGGAGGCACCACAGGAAGTGACGAGAATTCTCGCCCGCTACGTGGTGACAGCCAGGTACGAAGACCTTCCGGAAGGTGTGCGCAAAGAAGGGGTGAGAACCCTGCTGAACTGGGTTGGTGTGACGGTGGGCGGCTCACGCCATAAAACGGTGGATATCGCAGTTTCGGCGCTGGAGCCCTTCTCGGGTCCGCCCCAGGCCTCGATTTTGGGGCGCCTCGAACGCTTCGATATCATGAACGCTGCTTTCATCAACGGTGTATCGAGCCATATTTTTGACTATGACGATACCCATCTCAAAACAATCATCCATCCGGCGGGCCCAGTGGCATCCGCAATTATGGCATTTTCTGAATTGGAGCCTGTTTCAGGCAGGGACTTTCTCAATGCCCTGATTCTTGGCGTTGAGGCAGAGTGCAGGATCGGCAACGCGGTCTACCCCAACCATTTTGATACGGGTTGGCACATTACGGGCACTGCCGGCGTTTTTGGCGCAGCCGTGGCTACAGGAAAGTTAATGGGCTTGAATGAACAGCAGATGGTATGGGCGCTTGGATTGGCGGCCTCTCAGCCCGTGGGGTTAAGGGAATCCTTCGGTTCGATGAACAAGAGCTTCAATCCAGGCCGTGCTGCCAGCAACGGCATCTTTGCTGCACTGCTTGCAGAAAAAAATTTTACGAGCTCGAATGGCATGATTGAGGCGAAGCGCGGATGGGCCAATACCATCAGCACAAAACAGAACTTCAGGGAAATTACGGAGGGACTGGGCCTGCACTACGAGGCTGCACTCAATTCATACAAGCCGTTTGCGTGTGGAATCGTGTTGCATCCTGCAATCGATGCTGCAATTCAACTGCGCAACGAGAACCATCTCAACTCTGATCAGATCGAGCGCGTCGAGATCAAGGTCAACCCCCTGGTGCTTGAACTCACTGGCAAAAAGAATCCGCAATCCGGACTCGAGGGGAAGTTCAGCGTTTACCATGCTGTCGCAGTTGCTCTGGTGGAGGGGGCTGCTGGCGAAAAGCAGTTCAGTGACCGTGCCATCTCCGACCCCGCCATCATTGCGTTGCGCAGAAAAATTATTCCGGTGATCACCACTGGGATAGCAACTTCCCAGGTCGACATGGTGATCGTACTGAAAGACGGGCGGATCCTCGAGCGCCACATTCAGCATGCAATCGGAAGCCTTGAAGTGCCGATGAGTGATCAGGCGCTGGAAGCCAAGTTTTCTGATCTTGCCGATGGCATATTGCCAGGCCCTGCGATTCGGAAGGTAATGGATCTTTGCTGGAATGTTGAAAAACTGGGGAACGCGGCAGATATCGCCAGGATGTGCGTTCCCAGCTGATCAAAGCCTTAATTTCACTGAGTGGCCCATTTGGCCTTCAAGGCATTTCGCGGGACCTCCCTGCCGCGCAGGTAGACTCGAGCGATACGGCGCGTGTTTGAAATGTCATCCAGGGGATTGGCATCCAGCACGATGAAATCCGCGCTTTTCCCCGGGACCACTGTGCCAAGCTGGTCAAGTCCCAGGATCGCAGCCGAGTTTCGGGTGCCAATGACCAGTGCCTGCATGGGGGTAAGTCCGGCGCGAGTGACGAGAATTTCCAATTCAACGTGCGTGCCTAACCCGAAGAATTGGCCTCCATTCAACCCACCTGTATCCGTACCGAGTCCCAGTCGCACTCCAGCTGCCTGGAGTATTGCCGTATTGTGCAGGCTCATCTGCGCCATGGCGCGGGCACGAGCGAGCGCCTGGGGATTGACGGTGGGATCGGGCAAGAACTGTCCAGCGAGTTCCTTCAGATCGTCGTCCGTGTAGATGTTACGCAGCATGGGGTCGTCGACCCACGCGGGTCGTGACATGTAAATTGAACGCCGTTCTCCCCATAGCGTTTCAAGAAAGAACACATTCGGCCGTGCCCGCAGGAATTCCAGAAGCTCTTCGTCGACCTCCTTGTCCCGGACCATATGGGCGAATCCATCGACACCAGCTTTTAGAAGATCCTTCACGTCGGCAAGGTAGACGATATGCGCCATTACTTTGAGGTGGTGTCGGTGGGCCTCGTCGATGATCGCCCGGTAAAGCTCAGGTTTGAGCTTTTCCACCTTGCCGTTGCGATCGTCCACCCAGATCTTCACCATGTCGGGCTTGTGGGCAGCAAGTTCACGAACATAGTTGCGCGCTTCCGTTTCGGTCGTGACCCCGTAGATCGAATCGCGCATGGGGCCGGCAGGGCCTGCGGCGGGCATGGCGAAGCCGCTGCCAGTGGTGAGGTAACGTGCGCCAGCGTTGGCATCCGGGCGGACCTTGAAGGGCAGGTCGCCGCGCCCCGTACCGGTCTCCAGGATTGCTGCCACACCAAAGAATGCAAAACGGTCGAGGATGTCCAGAAGGTTCTCGGCCGTGTAATTTCCGGCCGAGAAGCTGGTACCTTTGCGGTACCCCATGTGGACGTGGTCGTCCACAAGTGCAGGCATTACGGTTTTGCCGGTGAGGTCAACGCGCACGGCGCTGGGCGGGATCATGAGCGTGCCTTGTCTGCCAACAGCAGTGATCGTGCCGTTGACGACCATGAAAACAGAATGTTCGATCGGCGGGTTGTCTGTGCCGGTGATGAGTCTCGCTCCTTCGAATGCCGTGATGACGTCAGGGACCTCGTTTTCGGCTGAGGCAATGCCTGCCATCAACAGGTTGAGCAGGGCAACTAAAATATGGAGCATCTTGCGATTCGTCCTGGCCATGGTCATTTTCTCCTGCGTCCCTTGCTGGTGAATTGAATGGAATCTCGATTACGACGGGGTGAGCTGGTTCAACGGGCCGCCTAACTGCTCCATCCGAACCGCATGGCTGAACAGATGTCCCTTGAATCGGGTGCATCCATTTTCCATGTGCAATGATTTTTGTTCCTCCTTATTCCCACTTTTTGAACTGGGCGCAGGCCGCGTCCAGAACCCATCTCGAGCGGCGTTAATGGCCGTCTTATGCCAAATGTCTTGCAACTATCGCCCACCGGAAACGTCAATAAATGCGCCTGTCGTATAGGATGACTCCTCTGAAAGCAGCCAAAGTATGGCTTTGGCAACTTCATCAGGCTGACCGCCGCGTTTCATTGGAACGCTCTCCCTGAGGCGATCCACCCGCATGGGTTCACCGCCGCTGGCGTGGATTTCGGTATAAATCACGCCCGGACATACCGCATTCACACGAATTCCCTCCGCAGCAACTTCCTTCGCCAAACCAATGGTCAGGGTATCCAGCGCCGCTTTGGAGGCGGCATAATCCACGTATTCGCCGGGGGACCCCAGTCGGGAGGCCCGGGATGAAACATTGACGATGCCTCCGCCGTTGCCTCCATGCCTGGTGGACATTCGTCGTACTGCCTCACGCGAACACATGAAGCTTCCGGTCACGTTGACGGCAAACGTCCGGTTAACCCTCTCAAAGCCCATGTCTTCGACACGGGACTGACTTTCCAGTATTCCTGCATTGTTGACCAGGGCGGTGATGCCACCCAACTTTGCATCAACCTGCTCAAATAGGGCGACAACTTCGCCTTCGATGGCGACATCGGCCTGGATTGACATGGCGACGCCGCCATTTGCGGTGATGGATGCGACCACCGCGTCTGCCGCACCCTGGTTGCGGTGGTAATTGATGCATACGGCATATCCCCTTGCGGCAGCAAGGCGTGCCGTGGCTGCGCCGATCCCTCTGGCGCCTCCGGTGACGATCATCACTTGTTTCATGTTTTTGGAATGAGCATGGTCAGCGGGCAAAAAATCAGGGTGGAACCTGGTTTCAGGGGATGAATGTATCGATTGACGCGTAGTGGGTGCCAAGTGCCTGGGCCACAGCTTTGCAGGTTATCGCCCCCGCGTGCACGTTTACTCCAGCCGCAAGGTGCGGGTCTTCCCGACAGGCTTTCCTCCAGCCTTTGTCAGCAAGGGCCAGCACAAAAGGCAGAGTGGCATGGTTGAGCGCATAGGTGGATGTTCGGGGCACGGCGCCGGGCATGTTTGCCACGCAATAGTGGATGATGCCGTCCACTTCAAAAGTAGGGTTCTGATGCGTGGTCGGCCGCGAAGTTTCGAAGCATCCCCCCTGGTCAATGGCAATGTCCACCAAAACACTGCCTTGGTGCATATTTGCAAATTGCATCCTTTTGACCAGCTTGGGGGTGCTAGCACCGGGGATCAACACCGCCCCGATGACGAGGTCAGCCCTGATGACAGCCTTTTCAATGGATTCGGTAGTGGCGTAGAGTGCTTTCATGCGGCTACCAAAGAGGGTGTCAAGATTGCGAAGCCGTGGCAGTGACTTGTCAAAAACGGTAACCCGGGCTCCCAGGCCCACGGCGACCATTGCGGCCTGGGTACCGGCAATGCCGGCACCCAGGATTACAACCTGGGCTGGAGCTACACCGGGTACGCCGCCCAACAAAATGCCGCGGCTTCCCGGGGGCTTTTGCAGCCAGGTTGCTCCTACCTGGATCGACATGCGACCGGCAACCTCACTCATGGGCGCCAACAACGGCAAGCCACCGTGATCGTCGGTGACCGTCTCGTATGAAATTGCCGTGCATCCCGAGTGTCGCAACAGCTCGGCCTGCTGCGGGTCTGGTGCAAGGTGAAGATAGGTAAAGATCGTCTGGCTTTGGCGGAGCATTGCGCATTCGGTGGATTGCGGCTCTTTCACCTTCACGATCAGTTCGGCTGCGTCATATATTTCTTTTGCTGCAGATGCGATTTGCGCATGCGCATTGATATAGTCAGCATCCTCGCAGCCGATGCCCAGGCCGGCGCCTGTTTCAACCAGCACCTGATGCCCACGAGCCACCGCTTCCCTGACGGAGTCTGGTGTCATGCCGACGCGGTACTCGTGAACTTTGATTTCTTTTGGTACGCCAATCAGCATGATTCGTTGAATGTCGTGTGCATTGAAAATTCCAGTTCCCCTTGATGGTACCGCAACCAAACCGTAAATGCCCGGAAATCCAAAAGCATGGCCTGGCCCGCACCTCGCCGCGCAATCCATTTAAAAAAGTTACAATGACTTTTTCCTTCGATGCTGAAGTCAACCTTCAGAACTCCCAGGTTCTGCCGATATTCATTTAATCACGCGTCGAGGAATGGTAATGAAGGAGGAAATCCGGTAATGAAATCCATTTTGGCTCCGGCCTGCAAGATCGTTGATGGCTTGAGTTTTTCATCAAAATTTTTCCTTGTTGGAGCACTGCTGCTCCTTTCTCCCGGAGCTCTGGTGTATATCCTTTTCTTCGGTAAGCTGAGTTCAGGACTCCAGGGGTTGACGCTGATTGCACTGGGTACTGCCGTGCTTGGCGCCTATTTTCTGGCAGGCACGTTCTACTCCATCACGGGGACGATCTCCTCCTTCGCATCAGCCATAGACCGCTTTAGCAACGGCGATTTGGCTGCCCATGTGCAAACCTCGACCAAGGATCAATTGGGTGACGTTGCCTCCCGCTTCAACGAAATGAGAAAAAACCTCAAGCGGATGATTGCGCGGATTTCCGGTGGGGCCGTCATGGTGGCGGAAGCCGCGGCCAAGCTCTCCGATACGTCGCGCCAGGTGACGAAACTCTCGCAGCAGCAAACGGATGCAGCCTCCAGCGTGGCAGCGGCAGTAGAGGAGATGAGTACCAGCATTTCTGTGGTTGCCGGTCACGCCAACGATGCGGAAGGCCTGTCCGTCAGGGCCAGCGACCTTTCTACCGAGGGGGAAAAGGTGGTTCGCGATGCCTCTTCAGAGATGACGCGGATTGCAGACTCCTTTAATCAGGCCACGCAGGAAATTACTTCCCTCAGTCAGCGTACTGCAGAGATCAGCTCCATCGTCAGGGTGATCAAGGAGATTGCCGACCAAACCAACCTGTTGGCGCTCAATGCGGCAATCGAGGCCGCGCGTGCAGGCGAACAGGGTCGGGGTTTTGCCGTCGTTGCCGACGAGGTGCGCAAGCTTGCGGAACGCACGGCAGGGGCGACTGAAGAAATCACGGGCATGATCAACACCATCCAGTCCAGCATGGCAAGCGCCGTGGGCAGGATGGGTGCAGGTTCATCCCAGGTTGGGCATGGGGTTGAACTGGCTTCCCGTGCTGGCAATGCCCTGGCGGACATAAATAGTGGCTCCAGGGATGTGCTTGCCATGGTTCACGACATAGCCAGCGCCGTGCAGGAACAGACGGTGGCGAGCCACCAGATTGCTGAAAACATAGAGCGCATTTCCCTTATGGCGCAGGACAGTAACGCCAGCATTGGCCAAATGGCAGACGAAGCAGAAACCCTTGGTGACGTTTCGGGCAGGCTCAAGGAAGCCATCAGTCTCTTCAGCGGAGGCACTGCCAACGATGCACAGCAACTGGTGGACAAGGGTGTTGCGCTGATTGCTTCCAAGGGTGTGCAGAAGGCCTTTGCCGACTTCGCAGACCCGGTTGGCGAGTTCATTAAGCGTGATCTTTATCTTTTTGTGTACGATCTGGGCGGAAAGGTGCTGGCCCATGGCGGAAATCCATCTCTGGTGGGAAAGTCGATGATTGATGCCAAGGATGCCAACGGCAAGCTATTCATCCGCGAACGCATCGAGATTGCCAATGCTCAGGGTAGCGGATGGCAGGATTACATGTTCAACAACCCTGAGTCGGGCGTTGTGGAAAACAAGACATCATTCATCCGCAAGGTGGATAACATGATCATAGGGTGTGGCGTCTACAAGTAGCTGTACTGGTGCCCGGGGCCGGAATCGAACCGGCACGGCTGTTTAGGCCGAGGGATTTTAAGTCCCTTGTGTCTACCAATTTCACCACCCGGGCGAACCCGGTATTTTACCGGGTTCGCCTGATTCCGGGGGTAAATCGATCGGTGGCAAACGTGACGGCATGGTTGCGATGTTCCGGCCCGCCCCAGGAGCGATAGTCCGGGTTGCAGTTGTCGCAGGTGTGACAGTGTCCCACGTGGTCTTCACCAAAGTACCGCAGCAAGGTGCGCCGGCGACAGTCTTCAGACTGGCAATATCGCGCCAGGGCCTCGAGCCTGTGCAGGTCGACCGCCTGTCTTTCTGATGATCGAAGCGATTGCTGGATGCGCAGGCGCAAAGACACAAGATCTGCTGAATGGAAGAGCAACAGGGCCTCTGCGGGCTCGCCATCTCGACCTGCTCGACCTGTTTCCTGGTAATAACCTTCAAGGCTTCGTGGGCAGTCGAGGTGGATGACAAAGCGCACATCGGGTTTGTCCACTCCCATGCCAAAGGCCACCGTAGCCACCATGATGACCCCGGTCTCATCCACAAACTGCTGTTGGTGGCGCTCCCTCAAGTTCATTCCCAGTCCGGCATGGTAGGGCAGGCTGTGCCATCCTCGCGAATGCAGCCATAACGCCGTATGTTCAACCTGACGCCGCGACTGGCAGTAGATGATGCCGCTCGCACGTGCGTGCCGTTCCAGGAGAAAAGTCTCGATCTGTGCGCCTGGGCTGAATTTCGGGCAGATGCAGTAGTGCAGGTTGGGGCGATCGAAGCTGGCAATGAACTGCTGGTCTGCTCGCAACTGCAGCTGTTCCAGGATTTCCTTACGCGTGTCGGGATCTGCCGTAGCTGTAAGCGCCACACGAGGCACGCTGGGGTAGCGTTGATGAAGCAGGTGAAGCTCACGATACTCGGGACGGAAATCGTGTCCCCATTCCACAATGCAATGCGCCTCATCTATGGCAAACAGGGACAACTGTTGGCGGACCTGCAGTTGGTCCAACAGAGTGAGAAAGTTCGATTGTGCCAACCGTTCTGGAGAGACATACAGCAGCTTGAGTCGGTTGGCCAGCAACGCACCATGAAGTTGCCGGGCTTCATGCGCTGCAAGGCTGGAGTTAAGGTAGGCAGCGGGCACGCCGCGACGGCGCAGGGCATCCACTTGATCCTGCATCAACGCAATCAGGGGAGACACCACCAGTGTAAGCCCGGGGCGCAGCAATGCCGGAATCTGGTAGCACAAGGATTTTCCACCGCCGGTAGGCATCAGTACCAGGGCGTTTTCACCGGCGATGAGATGAGTGATGATGGCCTCCTGTGCGCCACGAAAAGTGGGATATCCAAATACGCGTTGCAACGTGAGAAGGGCTGATGTCATCCCGACATTGTGAAGGCCTCACTGCCACTGGAGTGCCAGGATCAACGCCATAAATTGTCAAAATTTGGTCGTGGTCGTCGGTGTAGAATTCGTGCCTCATTCCCCTTGTACAGGAGTCATGATGAACGGTCGGTGGATTGATGTTGCGAGCAATGATGGCGGAATCTTCAAGGGTTACCTCAGCCTGCCCCCCACTGGGAAGGGTCCCGGGATCTTATTGATTCAGGAAATTTTCGGGGTCAATGAGCATATTCGCGGCGTGGCAGATCAATACGCCATGGACGGTTATGTGGTGTTGGCGCCCGATGTGTTCTGGCGCGATCAACCCCGGGTTGAACTGGGGTACGACGAGGCATCCATGGTGCGTGCCCGTGCCCTGAAGGGGAATCTGAATTTCGACAGTGCGGTGCAGGACCTTGCTGCCAGTACGGTTGCCTTGAAAAGGCTGCCCCAAGTGACGGGAAAAGTGGCTGGCCTTGGGTACTGCATGGGTGGCCTGCTCTCCTACCTGCTGGCAGCAAGCGGCAGCGTGGATGCAGGCATCTGCTATTACGGTGCAGGCATTGAGGACAGACTGGACCAGGAGTCGCGTATCAAATGCCCAATGCTGTTTCATTTTGCAGAGCAGGACCATCTGATTTCAGCCAGTGCTGCCAAAGCGGTCTCGCGAACCTTTGCCTCTCATCCGGATGCCTGGGTGCAGTCCTACCCGGACGTGGGCCATGGATTCAACTGCTGGTCGCGTGCAGCCTACAATCAGCCGGCTGCCGCATTGGCCCGGGGCAGGACGCTGGAATTTCTGTCGATTTATTTGTAATTGAAACGGATTTCAGCCGCCCAGGTAGGCAGCGACGATCCTGGGATCGTTGATCAGATCCTGGGCTACGCCACCCAGGGTCACGCTGCCGGTCTCCATGACATAGGCGCGGTCGGCCAGCTTCAGGGCTTGTCGCACATTCTGTTCCACAAGCAGTATGGTCATGCCCTGCTGGTGTATTTCGCGCAGAATCGCAAAAATCTCCCGCACGATCAGAGGGGCAAGTCCCATGGAGGGCTCGTCCAGCATCAACAGGCGCGGTTGGGCGAGGAGGGCGCGACCGATGGCCAGCATCTGCTGTTCACCGCCCGACAGGTTGCCGGCCAACTGGTTGGCGCGCTGCTTGAGGATGGGAAAGCGCTGAAAGGTCGGCTTGAGATCAGGCTTGCCGGGCTGGGAGTAGGCTCCAAGTTCCAGGTTCTCCCGCACGGTCAGGGTTTTGAGGATGGCCCGGCCTTCAGCCACCTGCACCAATCCCCCCGACACACGCTGATGCGGGCTCCAGCGCGTAATGTCCTGGTCTTCCCAGATCACCCGGCCGGATGTCGGTCGGATCACTCCGGACAGGGCCAGTAGCGTGGTGCTCTTGCCAGCACCATTGGCACCTACCAAGGCCACCATTTCACCGGGGTGAACCTCGAGGGTGATGTCCTTGACGGCCTCCACGTGCCCATACGATACGCACAGCTGTTCGAGTTGCAGCAGGGGCTTGCTCACGATGCGGTGTCCTCCTGCCCCAGATAGGCTTCGATGACGGCCGGGTTGGATTGGATGACTGAAGGGGAACCTTCTGCAATAATGCGTCCAAAATCGAGGACGGCCACAGTATCGCACAGCCCCATGACGAAACGCATGTCGTGTTCGATCATGAAAACGGTCAGGTGATCTTGGCGCAAGCTTTCGATTAGCGTCATCACAGCGTTTTTTTCAGTTGCGTTCATGCCAGCCACGGGCTCGTCGAGCAACAGCAGGCGCGGTTGCGTGGCAAGGGCCCGGGCGATTTCCAGCTTGCGCTGATTGCCGTAGGACAGGTTGCCCGCCAGTTCCTGAGACAGATTGCCCAGACCTACCCGTTGCAGCAATTGATGCGCATCCACGCGTGCATTGCGCTCCAATCTCCGAAAGCGTGGCGTGCGCAACACCGCATCCCATACGGGATAATCGAGGTGTGCATGCATGCCCACGATGACGTTGTCGATCAATGACATCTCCGAAAACAGCCGGATGTTCTGGAATGTGCGGGCAATGCCGCGGGTGGCGATGCGATGAGGAGGCAGGCCAATAAGGCTCTGCCCTTGGAAGCTCATCTGCCCGGAAGAGGGGGGGAACAATCCGGTAATCAGGTTGAATACGGTAGTTTTCCCCGCGCCGTTGGGGCCGATCAGGCCGAATACCTGGCCTGTGGGGACCTTCAGGCTGACCTGATCGAGGGCCGTGACGCCACCGAAACGTCGGGAAATGCGGTCAAGCGTCAGCATGTTTCGACCTTTTCTTCAGCCAGCGTCGCAGGCGTCGGGGATCCCAGATGCCGTGTGGCAGGAACAGGACCACGGCGATCAGGATCACGCCGTTGGCGGCCATGCGAAATTCCTGCAGCCCGCGCAGCAACTCCGGCAGGAGGGTGATGATGGCGCCGCCCAGCAAGGGGCCGACAAGCCCCTGGATGCCGCCCAGGACCGCCATGGTGAGGATGTCCACCGCATTCTCGAATCCGAAATTGCCGGGGCTCAGGGTGAAGGTGTAATGTGCATTGAGGCCCCCTGCAAGGCCTGCAATGGCAGCACCCAGGACAAAGGCCAGCAGCTTGATGCGATGGGTGGCAATGCCCATCAGCCGGGCCGCAGTCTCGTCTTCGCGAATGGCTTCGAATGCACGGCCAATCCTGGAGTGGCGCAGGGATTGCAGCAGCAGTAGCACCAGCACCACGGCCAGAAGTACATGCCACCACTCCGTGAGGAGCGGAATGCCGTTCAGTCCTAGTGGGCCGCCCGTGACCTCGAGGTTGAGCGCCACGACCCGGATCACTTCACCAAAACCCAAGGTGGCCATGGCCAGGTAGACGCCCGACAGGCGCAGTACGGGGACGCCAATGATCAGGGCCACGCCGGCTGGCGCAAAGGCGCCCAACAGCAGTGCGGCAGGAAAGGACAGGCTGTATTGCAGCGTGCTCACGGCGCTGACATAGGCGCCGATGCCCATGAAGGCTGCGTTGGCCAGCGAGAGCAGCCCACAGGAGAGCGTCAGGTAGATGGAAAGCGCCATCAGTCCGTACACGCCGATACTGAGGACCAGCGTGCTATAGGTGGCCCACCAGGATGACCAGTCCATCAGGCGCTCCGTGTGGCCGAGGCGCCGAAGAGCCCCTGCGGTCGCCAGAGCAGCATCAGAAACAGCAGACCGAAAGACAGGGCATCGCGGTATTCGCTGGAAAGAAAGGTCACGGCAAAGACTTCGGTGATACCCAGAAAGAGGCCACCCAGGACCGCCCCCCGTACGTCGCCCAGTCCGCCCAGAATAATGGCGGCAATGCCCTTGTGCAGCATGGGCTGGCCCATGAAAGGGGAAATGGCATTGAAGGACAGCCCAATCAGTATGCCTGCGGTACCGCCCAAGGCGGCGGCGATAAAGCTTGTCAGGTGGAACAGGCGTTCCACTGGAATGCCGAGCAGGGCGGCTGCGCGAGGCGACTCCGCCATGGCCCGTAACGCTTGGCCAAGGCGGGTCCGTTTGAGGACCCACATCATCAATACCATGAGCACGAGGGACAGGGTAGTGATGCCCGCCTGCAACAAGGGGATGGTAACGGCCCCCAGTTTCAGGGTTTCATCGTTGAACCATTCCACGGGAAAGCGCCGGGCTTCCGAGCCAAACAGCCCCTGCGTAAGGCTCGTCATCAGGATGGCGGCGCCGATAGTGGCAATCATGGGCATGAGGTGCGGTGCGTTGCGCCGGCGCAGGCGCTTCAAGATCAGCACATCAATTAACAGCCCCACCAGACCTGAAAAAACCATGGCAGCGGGGAGGGCGATCCAGAGGGGCAGGTCAAACCAGGTAATCAGCAGTAATGCCGCATAGGCTCCCAGCATGAATATGCCACCATGAGACAGGTTGATGACACCCAGGATGCCGAAAACCAAAGTAAACCCCAACGCGAACAGGGCATAGACACTGCCAAGGCTGATCGCGTTGACGATCTGTTGCGCCAGCATGCTACTTCAACAGGACAAACTTGCCGTTCTTGACGATGTAGACGAAGGGTGTCTGGTTAGCGTCATTGCCGCCGGGCTTGCCGGCGTGCGGCGGAGCGGGGCGAAAGGCAAATTTTCCGGTGGCGCCGTCGATCTGGATGTTGGGCAGGGCATCGCGTAGTGCCTGTCGATCCTGATCCAGATGCCCCGTCAGTTTAATCTTCTTCAGAGCCTCGGCCACGATAAAGAGCGCATCGTACCCCTGGGCGGAAAACTGATTGGGGTCTGTGCCGTATTTCTTGCGGTAGGCTGCGATGAAGTGCTGGTTCTGCGAGGAGGGGTTGCCATCAAACCAGGGTGAGCCCACGATGGTGCCCTCGGCAGCCGACTTGGCTATCTCCACAAGCTTGGGAGAATTAAAGCCATTGCCTCCAATGAAGGACTGCTTGATGCCCAACGCACGGGACTGAAGCAGGATGTTGGAGCCTTCTTCGGAGAGGCAGGGGCAGATGATGGCGTCGGGGTCGGCCGCCTTCAGCTTGGTCAACTGGGCCTTGAAGTCCACATCACCCTTGGAATAGGTTTCCGTGTCTACCACAGGAATGTGCAGTTCCTCCAGGGCTTGCTTGAACACGTCGTAACCGCTCTTGGTAAATGCGTCGTCGTTGCCATAGATGATGCCGACTTTGTGGATATTGAGGTGTTTGATGGCCGCCCTGAGGGTAACGGGAACCACGTCAGCTTCCATGGGTGAGTTGCGGAAGATGTAGGGGCCGATGTCGGTGATGCCGGTGGCCGTGTTACTGGTGCCAAAGGCCACCACCTTGGCCGAGTTGGCGATGGGTCCGGCGGCAAACATGGAGTTGGACAGGGTGGGACCGAAGATCATCAGCACCTTGTCCTGATAAATGAGCTTTTTATAGACGTTGATGGCTTCTTCCTTTTTGCCACGCTCGTCTTCTTCAACCAGGACAATCTTGTCGCCATTGATGCCGCCCTTGGCATTGATTTCGTCCCGTGCCAGCAGGAAGCCGTTCTGGATGGGTACGCCATACTGTGAAGCCGGTCCGGTAAGCGCCTCGGCCAGGCCGATCCGTATTTCACCAGCATGGCTGGCCAGTGGAAGGAGCAATGCTGAGAGCAAGGCAAGTACGGGGGGCAGCGTATAAGGGCGCATGGGGGTTCCAGTTCGGCAAAAGAAGCATTTTACCCAGTCATAGCCACGGATAAAACCCTTTTTATGGGGGGGCTGGGGCGCCGGGCTTGATTTTGGCAAAAGTGGTATCATGTAAGGTTCAATTGGAGAGAAATGCCATTATGGTTGTATATGATCTTGCCTGTCCTCGGGAACATCGGTTTGAAGGCTGGTTCGAATCCGCTTCGAGCTTTGAGAGCCAGCGTGAAGATGGGCATGTTTCGTGCCCTCTCTGCAACTCCAGGGAAATCACCCGTCTGCCTTCCGCGCCCTATGTGCACGGCAAGGCAGAAACCGTTGCGGTAAGCGAGGAAATGCAGGAACCCATGATGATGGTCGCGGGTGACTTGGTCAACGCCCTGCGCCAGCAGGTGGTCCAGCATATCCTGGCCAATACCGAGGATGTGGGTGAAAGCTTTGCCGAAGTCGCCCGTGAAGTGCACTACGGGGACGCTCCCGTGCGCAACATTCGCGGAGTGGCCACGCAGGAAGAATTGCAGGAATTGCACGAGGAAGGGGTGGATGTCATGGTCCTGGGCATACCCGATACCCTTGGTTCACGCCACTGAGTCATCCCATCAGAACAGCGGTCATGCTGATGGATCCCAAATCAATGCCGCCCACCGGAAAACTGACCCGATCCGTGTTGCGCTGCAGGCCCAGCATATAGAGTAACGGCAGATAATGTTCCGGGGTGGGCACCGCGTGACGCCCATCCGCATCCAGCGCATCAAGCGCCATCAGCGATTCGTGGTTTCCCGCTGCAATGGCCAGCCTTGTCTTTTGATCGAATCGCACGGCCCAGTCGTAGGGGCTTGCCGACGCTTCCCAAAGCAGTTCCCCCAGATGATGTACGATGTTGCCGCTACCCAGGACGAGCACCCCCTCATCTCGCAGGGGGGCAAGATGGCGCGCGAGATCGTAGTGAAATCTGCCGTTGCCGCGAGAATCCAGGGACAACTGGACGACCGGAATGTCGGCGTCGGGGTAGAGGTGCTTCAAGACGGACCAAGCCCCGTGGTCCAACCCCCACTCCTGATCCTGACGCACAGGCACGGGAGCCAGGAGCGTGGACACACGCTGCGCGAGCAGGGGATTGCCAGGTGCAGGGTATTGCGTTTCGTACAGCGCTCGGGGAAAACCGCCAAAATCATGAATGGTGCGAGGCTGTACCATGCCGGTTACCGCCACTTCCGGCACAAACCAATGTGCCGAGACCACGAGAATGGCGTCTGGTTTCGGTAGCGTTTGCCCCAAGGCTTGCCAGGCTTCGGCATAGCGGCTGGGCAGTATGGCGTGCATGGGGTTGCCATGACCGACGAATAGGGTGGGCATGGTCGTTTTCATGGGTTGATTCTAGAGGGCTTGCATTTTTCGCAATACTGTATAAAAATACAGTCATGGAGGATGCGATGAGCCCATTGACCCCAAGGCAGCAGCAAATACTCGACTGGATTCGCCTGCACATGGAACGGGAAGGCGTACCGCCAACCCGCCTGGAACTCTGCGAAGCCATGGGGTTCCGTTCTCCCAATGCAGCCGAGGACCACCTGCGTGCACTTGCCAGGAAGGGCGCCATCGAACTGGTAGCGGGTTCTTCCCGGGGTATCCGCCTGCCGGATCAGGGCGGCCTTCCGCTGGTGGGTCGGGTGGCTGCGGGTAGCCCTATCCTGGCCGCTGAACATGTCGAGACTCATTATAGGGTCGACCCCCAGATGTTTCATCCCCAGGCAGACTATTTGCTGCGGGTGCGTGGCGAAAGCATGCGTGACGCCGGGATCCTGGACAACGATCTTCTGGCAGTGCACCGAACAGCAGTGGCCCAGAATGGCCAGATCGTGGTGGCAAGGATTGGAGAGGAGGTAACGGTCAAACGCTTCAAGCAACACGGCTACCAAGTTGAGCTGCTTCCCGAAAACCCCGACTTTAAGCCCATTCAGGTGGACCTGCGGCATGAGGCGCTGGTCATCGAGGGATTGGGCGTAGGCATCATTCGATCCGACTGGAGTCACTAACCCATGCCATTCATGCCACGAAACCTGATTCCCCTGGTAAGGACATTGCGCCAGTTCTTTTCTGTCAGCAACATCAATAATGGCGTACAACTTATTGATTCATATAATGTTCACGAGCTTCAAACGGCACTTCATGCATGGCCTGTCGGGGTGACCGAACTGCCTTCCTGCGGCGATCAGGAACTCAGTGCCCTTTTACCTTCCCTGGCCAGCATGACCCGCAAGCGAAAGTGGGTAGTATTGGTGGCACCTCCCTACGCCATGCCCATGCTTCGTCTGCAGCGAGCGGGGATTGATCCATCCCGATTTATGGTGGTCCGCGCCAAATCCCAGGAAGGCAAAACATGGGCAGTCCAGCAGGCGCTGCGTAGTCACGATTGTGGTGCCGTGCTCTTTTGGTCCGTGCCCCTGAAAGCCGGGCAACGGCTACGCCTGGAAGCTGCTGCCGTGGAGGGAGAAACCTCCTGCATAGGATTCATTGAATCTTCTAATCAATTGATGCATATCAACAAAGCAGCGTAACAACACCCCGTTTTCAAAGCCCTGTCGCCATGAAAAAGCCCCTCGATAGAGGGGCTTTTTCATGGGAGATCCGTTGTCCTTGTAGAAAACCTTACGATTCGTTGCGCTGCTGCGTTTCCACCTGTACCAAGGGACCGGATTCTGCGGTTGCTGCCGGACGGGACCGGGGCGTGCGACGGCGGGCCGGCCGAGCTTCCTGTTCGGTGGCGTCTGGGGCCACCTCTGCTGCCTTGCGGGTTTGAACCAGGATCAATCCGCTTTCCGCCGGGACTTCCAGGGTGGCGGTCGCAAGCGAGGTTGCAGGCGCGGTGACGGGTTGCTGCGCCACCGGCTCAGGCGTACGGATGAACACCGGGGCGGGGGCAGGCACTGGCGGTTCGAGGGAGGCAACGGCGATGGGTTCGGCAACGGGTACTGGTGCTGGTGCCGGTGCCGTAGTTCCCAAGTCGAACTCTGCCTGGGGCTGAGGCATTTCCAGCCGTTCCACCGGTGTTTGTTGCGTTATTGGGGTCTCGTCGAAAGTCTCATTGCGGCTGCGACGACGCTGACGCGGGTTGCGCAGGGCGCCTTGTCCTTCTGCGATGACGCTTTCCGCCACGGCTTGGGTGGGCTGTTCGTCGCCACGCTCGAAAGTGGGGGTAATGGCGCCGTTAAAGCCGCGTCCACCGCGATCCCGCCGACCACCGCGCCGGCCGCGCCGGCTTCTGCCGCCACCTTCTCGCGGTGCGGGCTGCCCACCTTCAGGGGGTGCCGTGATGGCGGCCGCGACGGGTGCTGCCACGGCCTGGCTGGCATTCTCGACGCTCTGGGTCTCGTTACGCTTGGATTCGCGCTGGGGTTGGCGAGGCTTTTGCTGGCCACGGCCTTCGCCGCGTTGGGGCCGTTCGCCGTTTTCCTGGGCTCCTTCACGCGATTCGTTGCGGTTGCCGCGTTCGTGACGATCGCGTCCTCCGCGTGAGCGACGTCGCTCATTGTTCTGCTCGCCACGCTCACGGCGTGCCGGCGCAGCGGGCGCAGCCTCGGCCCTGGCGGGCGCAGTCTCCTCGCTGGGCGAGCCTTTGAGCCATCCCAGAATGGTGCCAAAGAAGGATTTACGCGTACCTTCCTGGTAAGTCCGGGCAGCAGGCGCGGGCGTTACTGCAGGTTCTGCGCTCATGGGCGCGGGCTGAAGCGGGGTGATTCCCCGCACAGCCGCCACCGGCTTGGGCGGGGCCTGACGCTCGGCGCGGGGTTTGAGATCGCTTGACTCTTCCGGGACTTCCACCAGCTGATAGCTGGTTTCGGTCAGTTCCATCTGATTGGCTTCGTCGTGGCGGATGCGTAACACCGAGTAATTCGGGGTTTCCAGGTGGATGTTGGGAATCAGCATCACATGGACTTTCAGTCGTGCCTCAATGGCGTAGATGTCAGCACGCTTTTCATTGAGCAGGAAAGTGGCTACATCCACAGGAACCTGGGCCCGGACGATGGCTGTGTTCTCCTTCATGGCTTCTTCCTGCAGGATGCGCAGGATATGCAGGGCAGACGACTCCGTATCACGGATGAACCCGGTGCCGTGGCAACGCGGGCAAGCCGTATGGCTGGTCTCACCCAGCGAAGGCTGAAGGCGTTGGCGCGAGAGCTCAAGCAGGCCAAATCGGGAGATCTTTCCGGTTTGCACGCGGGCCCGATCGTAGTGCAGGGCGTCGCGCAGGCGGTTTTCCACGTCGCGTTGGTTACGCGTGCTTTCCATGTCAATGAAGTCGATGACGATCAACCCGCCCAAGTCGCGCAGCCGCAACTGTCGGGCAATTTCATCGGCTGCCTCGAGGTTGGTATTAAGTGCGGTCTGTTCAATATCCGCGCCGCGCGTGGCGCGGGCCGAGTTGACGTCCACCGAGACCAGGGCTTCGGTATGGTCGATCACGATGGCGCCGCCCGAAGGCAGCGTGACTTCACGCCGATAGGCGGTTTCGATCTGGTGTTCGATCTGGAAACGCGAAAACAGGGGTACATCGTCGTGGTAGAGCTTGACCTTGTGAACGTTGGCCGGCATCACATGGCTCATGAACTGCCGGGCCTGGTCATAAATGGATTCGGTGTCGAACAGGATCTCGCCGATGTCCGGCTGGAATAGGTCGCGAATGGCGCGAATCACGAGGCTGCCTTCCTGATAGATCAGGAAGGGGCCGTTCTGCCCATGGGAGGCAGCCTCAATGGCGTTCCATAGCTGAAGCAGGTAGTTGAGGTCCCACTGCAATTCTTCTACCGAGCGACCGATTCCGGCAGTGCGAGCGATCAGGGACATGCCGGCCGGCACTTCAAGCTGGGCCAGGACATCGCGAAGTTCCGCGCGCTCGTCGCCTTCCACCCTGCGCGAGACACCGCCGCCTCGTGGGTTGTTGGGCATCAAAACAAGGTAGCGTCCGGCCAGGCTGATGAAGGACGTCAGAGCAGCGCCTTTGTTGCCGCGTTCATCCTTGTCCACCTGGACGATGAGTTCCTGACCTTCCTTGAGCTGGCTTGCGATGCGGCTGCGTGAAAACTCGCCGTCTTCGTTTTGCAGGTAAGCGCGCGAGATTTCCTTGAAAGGAAGAAACCCGTGGCGGTCTGTGCCGTAGTCCACGAAAACAGCCTCGAGCGAAGGTTCCACTCGCGTGATGACGGCCTTGTAGATATTGCTCTTGCGTTGTTCCTTACCGGAATATTCGATGTCGAGGTCAATCAGTTTTTGACCGTCGACGATGGCAACCCGCAGCTCTTCGGAGTGGGTTGCGTTAAACAGCATGCGCTTCATAATGGACCCCCGCGCGCTTAGGCTTCGGGAGGACAAAACCGAACCACGCTCGCGCCTGGGGCGCGGGTGGGAATAAACTATAGGGCCTTCATGTAACTAAAATGTCAGACTCTCTATCTATCAATGGTTCGATCGGTGTTGTCGTCATCACCCTGCTTCTGGCAGGGCGGAAAAATCAGATGATGCTTTCAGCGCGCAACTAACTTACCATCGCTACTTTTTGGTGAGCGAAATTAACCGATTGTGACTGTTCGTCGAACGCCCAGCGGCTTGCCGGGAGGGTACCCGGTATGTCACTTTTGATCCGGGGCTATCGAGTCTGCTCAGAACGGGTTGAGTTGGCCCGGATCTTTAGGCCGCTTGATGAGGCGACCTCTAATAGACTCAACAACTTACGATTATAAATAAAATGTCCTCATTGCGCAAAACTTCTGTTCTTTGGGAGGAAATCGATGAAGATGCCGATCACCAGCGCATCGACAATTTTCTGCTCAATCGGCTCAAAGGGGTGCCCAAGAGCCACATTTACCGTATCCTTCGCAGCGGGGAAGTCCGCGTCAACAGCGGGCGCGTGGATGCTACCTACCGACTGAAGATCGGGGATCGGGTCCGCATTCCTCCTGTCGAAGTGGCGCCTGCCAAGGCTAGGCCCCTCAATGCACCAAAATGGGGCGCCGCGCCGATCGCCCAGGCCATCCTGTATGAGGACGAAGGCTTGCTGGCGCTGAACAAACCAGCGGGAGTGGCCGTGCACGGAGGCAGCGGCATCAGCCTGGGGGTGATCGAACAACTGCGCGCCGAGCGGCCCAAGGCCCGCTTTCTGGAACTGGCACACCGGCTGGATCGCGACACCTCGGGGATACTGCTCGTTGCCAAGAAGCGCAGCATGCTGGTGGCCCTGCATGACATGATGCGGGCCGGTGTCATGGATAAACGCTACTTCGCGCTGGCGCGGGGCCAGTTCAAGGAAGAGAAGAAGGTGGTCAAAGAGAGCCTGCACAAGTTTCTCACCGAATCCGGGGAGCGTCGGGTCATGGTGCGGGAGGACGGCAAGGCTTCGCAGACAATTTTTCGGCGCAAGCAGCGTTTTGAAGAGGCCACGCTGCTGGAGGCCCAGCTCATGACTGGACGGACCCACCAGATTCGCGTGCATCTGGCCCATCTGGGCTGCCCCATCGCAGGTGATGACAAGTATGGCGATTTTGCCTGGAACAAGGTGCTGGCGCGACAAGGCCTGAAACGCATGTTTTTGCATGCGGCTTCACTGCGCTTCATCCACCCCGTGCAGGAAGCGCCGCTCGAACTGGAAGCAGCATTGCCCCAGGAGCTCAGCCAGTTTCTCGAACGCCTGACTCCACTCGCCCATGCGCTATGACCTGATCGTTTTTGACTGGGATGGCACCCTCATGGACTCAGCATCCCTGATTGCCGAGACACTGCGTATGGCGTGCACACGCATGGGCCTTGCAACGCCTCCAGAGGAGCACGCCCGCCACGTCATCGGCATGGGGATGATGGCGGCACTGCAATATGTGGCACCCGAACTGCCGCCAGAGCGCCTACCGGAGCTATTCGAACATTACCGTGCGCATTATCTTCCGCGCGAGCATAAATTGCGCCCCTTCGAAGGGGTTGCCGTGCTATTGCAGGTACTGGATGGCGCGGGTCATCTGTTGGCGGTGGCCACGGGTAAGCCGCGTGTGGGATTGGAGCGCGGTTTCAGTGCGACGGGTTTCAAGCCGCATTTCGTAGCCTCGCGCTGCGCGGATGAAAGCCGGCCCAAACCTGATCCCGACATGTTGCTGCATTTGATGGAAGTAACGGGCATGGCACCGCAGCGCACCTTGATGATTGGGGATACCTCTCACGACCTCATGATGGCCCATCATGCCGGGGTGGATGCGGTGGCGGTGAGCTACGGCGCGCAGCCCCGGACATACCTGGAGCAGCACCCGGCACGGGCCGTGGTGGACAGCGTACCGGAGCTGGCGCGCTGGTTAAGCGCAGAAGGCTGATCAGTTGTTTTTTGCGGGAACGGGGTTGACGGTGGCGCCATCCCGTACGGAGTCCGAAGGATTGGTGACCACCTTTTCGTTTTCGCTCAGCCCCGTGATGATCTCGATGGTCGTACCGAAATCACGCCCCGTGGTGACCGGCTTTAACTGGATGTGATTGTTCTGGTCAATCACGGCCACTTTGGTGCCATCTGCCCGCACGATCAGCGTGTTGGCCGGCAGGATGATGACCGGATTGTCAAGCTTCAAGGCAAAGTGAGCCTCGGCATAGCTGCCTGAGGCAAGTTCATGCTTGTCGTTGGGAATATGAACCTCCGTGAGCAGGGTCTTGGAACTGGGGTCGAGTGCGCCCGCGCTGCGCGCCACAGTAGCCGTAAAGGTCCGCCCCGGGTATTCGCTCAGTTTCAGTGACACGGGCATGTCGTCGTGGATGAAGCGCGCCTGGCTTTGCGGCACATTCACGAAAAGGCGCAGCGGATTGGTTGCCGACAGGCGATACAGCCAGCCATTGGGGTCAGGGCTGTTGGCAGTAACGAGTTGGCCCTTTTCCACGTTGCGATAGGTGATGCGCCCGGCAAAGGGGGCAGTGACGCGCTCGAAGGCCTGGCTTTCCCGATAACGGCGCACATCCGCTTCGTTGGCGTGG
The DNA here is from genome assembly GCA_021805725.1 of Pseudomonadota bacterium. The sequence continues at coordinate 279,456 of JAJZEH010000037.1, forward strand.
ACGTCTGCCGCGCGGGCCTGCATCTGGGCTTCCTGCTCATCCACAATCTGCTGGGACAGGAATTTTCTGGCCAGCAGCTCCTTCGAGCGGTTGAAGGTGGTGATGGCAATCTGCAGATTGGCGCGCGCGGAAGCCAACGCCGCTTCGGCATGAGCCAGATTCTGGTCCACCTCGGGACTGTCAATGGTCAGCAACAGCTGGCCTTCATGGACTTCCGTACCGATGTCCACATTCCATTTGCTGACATATCCACTGGCGCGAGCGTAGATCTGTGTTTCCCTTGCGGGCTGCAGGGTGCCGGGCAGAACCAGTTCTGACTCAGGTTTGCCGCGGGCGGCCGACACAAAAGCCACGGTGGGCACGGGCGTGACGGTGGGGCGTGGGGCGTTGTTCGTGAGTCCGTAACGGTTGATCAAACCCACCACCACCAGCACCAACAGCAGGCCGATGACGATGGCAAGGGGCTTGAAGGCATGACTCAGGCGATGACGCGGCCTTGTGCCGGATTTTGGGGCATTCGGGTTTTCAGAGGGATTCATAAGCAGGCCATGAGTTTTCAGATTGGGTCAGCGTGGGCGCTGACGGCATCAAATCGATAGCCCTTGCGAATCATGACTTCCTTGACCCAGGCAAAGACCACCGGCACAAAAACCAGTGTGGAAAGGGTGGCCACCAGCAACCCACCAATGACGGCCCGGCCCAAGGGCGCATTCTGCTCGCCTCCTTCTCCCAGGCCAAGGGACATGGGGACCATGCCAATCAGCATGGCAGCGGCCGTCATCAATACCGGGCGCAGGCGCGTGAAGCCGGCTTCGAGGGCTGCCTTGACCGGGTCAGAACCGGCATGCATGCAGTCATTGGCAAAAGTCACCACCAGAATACTGTTGGCGGTGGCGACTCCCAAGCTCATGATGGTCCCCATCAGCGACGGGACGCTAAAGGGGGTGGCCGTGACGAACAGCATCCAGACAATGCCGCACAATGCGCCGGGAAGGGCCGTGATGATGATGAAGGGGTCGGTCCAGGACTGGAAATTGACCACCATCAGGAAATAGATCAGTGAGGCAGCAAAGAGGATACCCAAACCCAGGCGAACGAAGGCCTGGTTCATGCTCTCCACTTGCCCACGCATGACAAGGCGCGTACCCGGTGGCAGCCTCGGTGTAATGTCGTCGACGACTGTCTGGATGTCCGAGGCCAGCGCGCCGAGGTCGCGGTCCTGCACGTTGGCATAGATGTCAAAGACGGGTTGAACGTCATAGTGGCTGATGACTGCAGGGGTTTGGCGCCGCTCCAGGGTGGCGAGATTGCTGAGCGGCTCGGTGGCAGCGCCGCCCTTGCCCGGCAGCGGCAGGTTCATGATCTGATCAATGGAGGTCACTTCAGATTGCGGGGTTTGGATGGCAATGGGGTAGCCCACTCCGGTTTTTGGATCGGGCCACAGATTGTAGGAGATGACTGCGCTGGAGCTAAGGCCAATCAAGACGTTGTTGGCCACGTCATGCTGGGTCATGCCCAGGTCCGCAGCGCGGTTTCGATTCACGTTGACCTGTAATTGCGGGGCGTTGCTGATCTGGTGACGGTGCACGTCGGCAGCCCCCGGGATGGCGGCAATGCGCGTCTCAAGTTCCTGGGCCAGGGCGGGAACCTTGGGGTTAAAGCCCGCAATTTGTACGTCGATGGGTGCCGGCAGCCCAAAATTGAGGATCTGGCTGACGATGTCCGCCGGCTGGAAAAAGAAGCTCACCCCCGGAAACTGCTTGGGAAGCTCATTGCGCAACAGGCGCACGTAATCGGGCGTTCGCATCCGGTGGCCTGGCTTGAGGGAAATCAGGATTTCACCATCAGCAGAACTGATGGTGGGCGTATCCGTGAAGGCCAGATTGACCGACTGGGGCAAACCAATGTTGTCCAGGATCAGGTCGCGATCGTGATTTGGGATCAACTGGCGCAAGGTGTCTTCCACCTGGCCAAAGAGAGCCTCGGTTTCTTCCAGTCTAGTGCCGGCGGGAGCGGTTACGTGAATGCGGATCTGTCCTGCGTCTACGGTTGGGAAAAAATCGCGCCCCACAAACGGGACCAGGGCGAGCGTTGCCAGTACCACAAAACCCGATGTCAGCATCACGTTGCGACGGTGCATGAGGCAGGCTTCCAGCGCCCGCATGTAAGCCGAGCGCAGGCGTTCGAAGAGGGCCTCAAAGCGCCGGTGAAACCCCGGACTGACATGCGCATGCCCGGCATCGAGTTCCTTGGGCAGAAGGTACTTGACCATCACTGGCACCAGGGTGCGGGATAGCACCCATGAGGCCATCATGGCGTATACCACCGCCAGGGCAAGCGGCGTGAAGAGGTACTTGGCGGGTCCGTTGAGGAACAGCACAGACACAAACACGATACAGATGGACAGGGTGGAGACCAGGGTGGGCACGAAAATCTGGCGTGCACCCATCAGGATGGTCTCCTCCAGGGGTTTGCCAAGCTTGGCGTTGCGGTGGACATTTTCAATTTCCACCGTGGCATCATCCACCAGTATTCCCACTGCAAGGGCCAATCCGCCCAGCGTCATGATGTTGAGGGTTTCTCCCGTGGCGTACAGAATGATCAGGGAGGTCAGAATCGAGAGCGGGATGGAGATCACCACGATGAACGTGCTGCGCAGGCTGCCCAGGAACAGCAGAATCATGCCGGCCGTCAGCAGTGCTGCGATGAGCCCTTCACCCACGACGCCCTTGATGGCGGCCTTGACGAAAAGGGATTGGTCGAACAGTTCCGCGATCTGGATGTCCGGATATTGGGCGCGCACCCCTGGCAGGATTTCCTTGATGCTGTTCACCACGTCGAGGGTGGAGGCCTGACCGGTCTTGAGCACGGTTAGCAGGGCGCCGCGTTGCCCATCGCTGCGCACCACGTTGGTCTGTACCCCGAAGCCGTCGCGCACGTGGGCCACGTCGTGGATGTAAATCCAGGTGTTGCCCACCTTCTTGATGGGAACGTCATTGAGCGCCTCGATGTTGGAGGGGTTCATGTTCATGCCGACGATGTAGTCGGTGACCCCGACCTTGGCGTCCCCGGTGGGCAAACTCAGGTTTTGATTGAGCAGTGCATTGTTGACGTCATCGGCGCTGACGCCCTTGGCCATCATTGCGGCGGGGTCGAGGTCCACCTGGATCTGTCGTGGCTTGCCGCCATAGGGCAACGCCAGGCGGGCACCCTTGACCGGCGCGATTGCGGTGCGGATGCGGTAGATACCGAAATCATAGAGCTGCGATTCGGAAAGTTTCGTGCTGGACAGCGACATTTGCAGGATCGGTACGCTCGAGGCTTCGTAGCGCAGGATCAGTGGCGGCACGGTGCCGGCCGGCATGCGGCGGATGATGGTCTGCGAGATGGAAACCACCTGGGCTACCGCCTCGGCAATCTTGACGTTGGGTTGGAAGTACACCTTGATGACCGCGGCACCGTTGACCGTTTGCGATTCCATGGCGCGCACGTCATTGACGCCGGAAGACAATGCGTATTCGCTGAAGGTGGTGATGTATTTTTCCATCTGGGATGGCGGCAAGCCGCTGTAATTCCAGATGACACTGACGACTGGAATGTCGATGTTGGGAAAAATGTCTGTGGGGGTGTTACGAACTGAAACAATTCCCAGCAGAAGGATCAGGATCGCGGCGACAACAAAGGTATAAGGACGCCGAAGCGCCAGTCTAACAATCCACATGAGAGGTCAGGGAGGGTCTGCAGAGACGATGGTTGGCAGATTCTATCATGCAGCCAGCAACAAAAAAACGGCAGGAGTGCGTTGTGGCAGGATTTGCGGGGCACTGCGCCACTCCGCAACGGTCGCGGTGCGAATCTGCTGCTGCGCCCCGGTGAGGTCGCACGCGACGCATAGCAGGGTTGCGGGAGACAATGTTTCCAGAAGGGCGCCCAGCAGCGCAGTATTGCGATAGGGCGTCTCGATGAGGATTTCCGTTTCGCTCGTACCGCGCGAGCGCTTTTCCAGCTGTTCGATGCGCGCGCGCCGGGCTGCGGCATCCACCGGCAGGTAGCCATGGAAGGCAAAGCGCTGTCCTTCAAGGCCCGATGCCATCAAGGCGAGCAGGATGGAAGAGGGACCCACCATGGGGATGACTGTGTAGCCTTGTTGATGGGCAAGGCGCACCAGTTGCGCGCCCGGGTCGGCCACGGCGGGGCAACCCGCCTCGGACATCAGGCCCAGATCGTATCCGGCACCCAGGGGTTGAAGCAGGGCGTCCACATCGGCAAACGGGGTATGTTCGTTGAGGGTGGCCATGTTCAACCGGGCCAGCGGCGTGGGGTGACCCAGCAATTTGAGGATGCGCCGCGCCGTTTTGGCTTCTTCCACGACAAAATGGTCGAGGGTCCTGACCCGTTCCACGACGGCCGCGGGGAGATGCGTGATTCCGTCACCCTCGGAAAGCGGGACCGGAATCAGGTAGAGGCGTCCGCGCTGCGGTCGTTCAGGGTTTTGTGTCATGTCGGGTTGCGGTTCGCGCATAAAATCGTCATTGTAGCGGGATGGCAATCAATTACGGTTTGGAAGCCCTGTCGGTGGGCGTGGGTGGCGCTTTGGGAGCCTGGATGCGCTGGGGTCTGGCCACGGCGTTCAATGCCTTGTTGCCGCGCCTGCCGCCGGGCACCCTGGCGGCCAATCTGGTGGGCGGTTTTTTGATGGGCGTACTCAGCGAGGGGTTGGTGCTGCACTGGGTGCCCGAGGCCTTGCGCCTGTTGCTGCTGACGGGTTTTCTGGGTGGGCTCACCACGTTTTCCACTTTTTCGGCCGAGGTGGTGAACAGCTTCCGCCATGGGCGGCGCACTGCCGCATTGATCGAAATCCTGGTGCATACGGGGGGCTCCCTGGGGCTGACCTGGGCGGGCATCGTGATGATGCGATCGCTGCTTGCATGAAGGGGCGTAAGTCCGGGCGCTAGGGCAGGGCGATGCCCTCGTTGAGCAGCATGTTCGTCAGGGAAATCAGGGGCAGCCCGATCAACGCCGTGGGGTCGTCGCTTTTAACCCTTTCCACCAGGGTGATGCCCAGCGTTTCGATGCGCCCGCTGCCGGCACAATCGTAGGGATGGTCCACGGCCAGGTAGCGTTCAATCTGCCCCAGGCTCAAGGTTCGGTACTGGACGGTCACGACCACCCGCTCCAGTTGCAGCCGTCCGGTCTCGGCGTTCAGCAGGCACAGGGCTGTGTGGAAGGTCATCTCCTGACCACTGGCCTGCTGCAGTTGTTGCACCGCATTGGCGTGGTTACCGGGCTTGCCCACCAGTTGCCCGTTCAGCAGGGCAATCTGGTCGCTGCCAATAATCAGGGCGCGCGGATGGGATGGCACAATCTTGAGGGCCTTCTCTTGGGCGAGGCGCTCGCAGGTGGCCAGCGGCGCTTCGCCGGGCAGGGGCGACTCGTCAAGATGGGGGGAGATGGCCTCGAAAGGCAGATGCAGGCGGGATAGCAACTCCCGACGATAGGCGGAGCTGGAGGCCAAAACCAGGGGAAGCATGGTGCAATCTCACTTTATTTTTACACCGCACACTATAGCAAGCTCTGCAAAATCCGCCTTAAGTCTTTGACAATATGGGAAAGAGGCTCTAAAATGCCGGCCTTATGTTTGAAGCTCCCATCCTTGAGCCCATGCGCTTTGCAATGCTGGGTGAAGTCGTAGAAGGTCACGGTTTTCCAGGTGATCTCGAGCGTCTGAAAGAGGCGCTCCATTCCGGTGAAGGCGCGTTTCATTACCGCCTTGCGGGTGGAAAGGCGCCCGATGGGTTGCCCATGGTCACGATTCATCTGGACGGCCAGGTCATGTTGACCTGTCGACGCTGTCTGGATGGGTTTCCCTTCGATCTTGAGATCGATGAGCGGATCGTGATGGTGAAGGATGAAGCGTCATTGCCGGAGTTGGAAGATGAAGTGGCTGGGGTTGACGTGATTGTGCAGCCCGAGCGGCTGGATGTGGCAGCGCTGGTGGAAGATGAAATCCTGCTCGCTCTGCCCCTTGCTCCTGCCCATGCAGAAGGTGTTTGTGGTGCAGGGAAGGAACCCGCACAGCAAAAGCGGGAAAATCCGTTTGCGGCGTTGGCAAAAATGAAATCGACGTCCGGCATATAATCGATTAACCGGGTCTTCATGGCCCGAACTGAAGGAGTAGCAGCATGGCAGTTCAGCAAAACAAAAAGTCACCGTCCAAGCGCGGGATGCACCGTTCCCATGATTTTTTGGGTACGCCTCCCCTGGCTACCGAGCCGACCACAGGTGAAGTGCATCTGCGCCACCATATCAGCCCCAACGGCTTTTATCGTGGCAAGAAAGTGGTCCGGACCAAGGGCGACCAGTAATCCTTTTTTCACTGCCGTCGGTCCCGACGCGTGAGCGTGAACATCACTGTTGCCGTCGACGCCATGGGCGGGGACCACGGACCTGAAGTCACCGTGCCGGCAGCCCTTGAGCTGCTGGATCGTGAACCTGACGTTTCCGTCATTCTGGTAGGCTTGACTGATCGCATCGAAGCGGTCCTGCGGCGCCACCGGGCCGTTCTCTCCCCCCGCTTGCAGGTTCATGCCGCCACCGAAGTGGTGGCCATGGACGAGCCGCCTGCCCAGGCCCTTAAACGGAAGAAAGACTCTTCCTTGCGCGTGGCCATCGATCTGGTTAGGGACGGGCGCGCCTCCTGCTGCGTCAGCGCCGGAAACACCGGCGCGCTGATGGCAACGGCGCGCTTTGTCCTCAAGATGTTGCCAGGCATAGAACGACCGGCCATCGCCACTACCTTGCCTGCCATCAACGGCCATGTCTATGTGCTGGATCTGGGCGCCAACGTGGATTGCGATGCCGAGCACCTGTGTCAGTTCGGCCTGATGGGCTCCATCCTGGCTGCCGCCGTGGATGACAAGGCGCGCCCCAGCGTGGGCCTGCTCAATATCGGGCATGAGACCATCAAGGGCAGCGAAGTCATCAAGCAGGCCGCCGAGTTGCTCAGGGCTTCTCCCATCAATTTTCATGGCAACGTGGAAGGCGACGATATCTATCGCGGAACGGTGGATGTGGTGGTCTGCGACGGCTTCGTGGGCAATGTGGTGCTGAAAACCTCCGAGGGGCTGGCCTGGATGTTGGGCCAGATGATCCGGCGCGAGTTTCAAAGAAACTTCCTGACCCGGCTCGCAGCCTTGGTGGCCATGCCCGTACTCAACCGGTTTCGCCGTCAGGTGGACCATCGTCAATATAATGGCGCAAGCCTGCTGGGACTCAAGGGTGTGGTCGTTAAAAGCCATGGCGGCGCCGATGCCTATGCGTTCCGACATGCTCTGCAATATGCGGCCTCTGAAGTCCGCAATAACGTGCTCGGCCGGATCGAGGCCGCAGTCGCGCAACTGGAACCTTCACTCTGATGATCTATTCAAAAATTGCAGGTACGGGCAGCTATACCCCCGAACGCATTCTGACCAACCAGGAACTGGAAAAAATCGTTGAAACCAACGATGCCTGGATCCAGTCGCGCACCGGCATCCGCCAGCGCCATGTGCGCGCCGAGAACCAGGCGACGAGCGACCTCGCACTGATCGCATCGCAGCGCGCACTTGATGCGGCTGGCGCGAATCCTGACGAAGTGGACCTGATCATTGTGGCTACCACCACGCCAGACATGGTGTTTCCCAGTACGGCCTGTCTGCTTCAGGCCAAACTGGGTGTGAAGGGTGGCGCTGCCTTTGACGTCCAGGCGGTTTGTACCGGTTTTGTGTATGCCCTCTCGATTGCCGACAAGTTCATCCGCAGCGGCAGCGCCCAGTGTGCGCTGGTGGTCGGTGCGGAAACCTTCACCAATTTGCTGGACTGGAGTGATCGCAACACCTGCGTGCTGTTCGGTGACGGTGCTGGTGCCGTGGTGCTTCGGCCCGGCGATGCGCCTGGCATTTATTCCACCCATCTGCATTCGGATGGACGGTATGCCGACATGCTCTCGGTTCCGGGATCCGTTTGCGGCGGTAAGGCCAGCGGTTCTCCCACGGTCAGGATGGACGGCGGTGCGGTGTTCAAATTTGCCGTCAAGGTGCTCGATCAGGTTTGCCGCGAAGCCCTTGAGGCCAATCACCTGCAGGTGTCTGATGTGGACTGGCTGATTCCTCATCAGGCCAATGTGCGCATCATCGAATCCACTGCCCATAAGGTGGGCATTGATAAGAACCGGGTCATCGTGACGGTGGGAGAGCACGGCAATACCTCAGCCGCATCCATTCCGTTGGCCCTGGATCTTGCCGTGCGCGACGGCCGTATCAAATCGGGGCAGCGCGTTCTGCTGGCGGGCGTGGGAGGTGGATTTACCTGGGGCTCGGCCTTGATACGGATGTAAGGAGTAAGACTGATGACTTTTGCTTTTGTTTTTCCAGGGCAGGGATCGCAATCCGTGGGCATGATGCAGGCCTATGGCGATCTGCCCGGGATTCGGGCCACCTTTGACGAGGCATCGGCAATTCTTGGACAGGATCTTTGGGCGTTGGTCACGCAGGGCACGGAAGATGCACTTGCGCTGACGGTCAATACGCAACCGGTCATGCTGGCTGCTGGCGTGGCGGTATACCGGGCTTGGCTTGCGCTCGGTGGCAAGTCCCCGCAGTGCGTTGCCGGCCATAGTCTCGGTGAGTACACGGCCCTTGTTGCGGCGGGCAGCCTGTCCTTTTCGGATGCAGTCAAGTTGACGCGTTTCCGTGCAGAAGCCATGCAGCAGGCCGTGCCGCAAGGCGTGGGTGGGATGGCGGCAATTCTGGGGCTGGATGATGCCGCCGTGCGCGAAGCCTGCCGCGAGGCCGCCGGGGGCGAGGTTCTGGAACCTGCCAATTTCAATTCGCCCGGCCAGGTGGTAATTGCAGGACACCGCACCGCCATTGAACGCGGCGTGGAAGCAGCCAAGGCACACGGTGCCAAACGTGCAATCCCGCTGGCGATGAGCGTGCCCTCCCATTGCTCCCTGATGAAGCCTGCGGCAGTTCGATTGCGGGACTATCTGGCGGAGGTGGCCTTGCAGGCACCGACCATTCCCGTCATCCACAATGCCACTGTGGCGGAGGCGCGTAGTCCTGAGGCAATCCGCGCGGCGCTGGTGGAGCAGCTCTACAGCCCGGTGCGCTGGGTGGAAACCATTCAGGCCATGGCTGCCCGCGGCATGAGCCAGGTGGCAGAATGCGGGCCGGGCAAGGTGCTGGCTCCGCTGGTCAAGCGCATCCAGTCCGAGGTTCAGGGGCTGGCACTGAACGATGCTGCGGCGCTTGCTGCTGCGCGCGAGCATCTGGTTTAAAGGAGAGCTAATCATGCTGCAAGGACAGGTGGTGCTGGTCACCGGTGCAAGCCGGGGAATCGGCCAGGCGATAGCACGGGAACTGGCGCGTCAGGGCGCCATCGTGGTGGGTACGGCCACCGGAGAGAAGGGCGTGGTCGCCATCGAAGCCACTTTGGGCGAAGTTCAGGGGACGGGTGCAGGACTGATTCTTGATGTCAAGGACAGTGCGGGTATTCTGGCCACGGTGGAAGCCGTCAAATCCCGTTTTGGCGCCATCACGATCCTGGTGAACAATGCCGGCGTGACGCGTGACATGTTGGCCATGCGTTTGCGCGATGAAGACTGGGATGAAGTGCTGGACACCAACCTCAAGTCGGTTTTTCAGTTATCGCGTGCCGTGATGCGGGACATGATGAAGGCACGCGGCGGGCGCATCATCAACATCGGTTCCGTGGTGGGGACTACAGGCAACGTGGGCCAGTGCAATTATGCCGCCGCCAAGGCGGGACTGCTGGGCATGACCAAATCCATGGCGCGCGAACTGGGTAGCCGCGGCGTGACGGTCAATTGTGTGGCGCCTGGATTTATTGATACGGACATGACCCGCGGGCTGGAAGACTCGCAGCATCAGGCTTTGCTGTCCGCGATTCCCCTGGGACGCCTTGGAAAACCTGAGGACGTGGCACACGCAGTGGCGTATTTGGCGTCTCCCGGGGCAGCCTACGTGACGGGTGCAACGCTCCACGTCAACGGCGGCATGGCCATGGATTGAAGCCCCTGCTCCTGGGCAGGTGATTCGGAGGGCGTGATCTGCTACACTACGCCTGTTTTTTTGGTACACCTTATTAGAAGAAGGACCTCATCAAATGTCAAATATTGAACAGCGAGTCAAGAAAATCGTATCGGAACAACTGGGCGTCAAGGAAGAAGAAATCCAGAATTCGTCGTCCTTTGTAGACGATCTGGGGGCTGACTCGCTCGATACCGTTGAACTGGTGATGGCTTTGGAAGAAGAATTTGAATGCGAAATTCCCGATGAAGAAGCCGAAAAAATCACTACCGTTCAACAGGCTATCGACTACGTCAATGGCCATCTCAAGTCGTAATCCGCAGTCAGAATAGTCTTGCACGGGCAGACCTTTGTCTGCCCTTCTGACTTTTATGGGAGCATCGATCGCATGTCACGCCGTCGCGTAGTGGTTACCGGACTGGGAATCGTCTCCCCGGTCGGAAATACCGTTTCAGAAGCCTGGGCCAGCATCAGCGCAGGCAAATCCGGAATCGGACGCATCACCCGTTTTGACCCCACCAATTTCCCCAGCCAGATTGCCGGGGAAGTCAAGAATTTTGATCCCGCCCAATTTCTCAATCCTAAAGAAGTCCGGCGCATGGATGTGTTTATCCATTTCGGGCTGGTTGCAGCCATGGAAGCCCTCAGGGATTCCGGCATCGAAGCCCAACCGGACGATGCCGAGCGCGTGGGCGTATGCATCGGCTCGGGCATCGGCGGCTTGCCCATGATTGCCGACACCCATTCGGCCTATCTGGAAGGCGGAGTGCGCAAGATCTCGCCGTTCTTCATTCCTGGCAGCATCATCAACATGATTTCGGGCAATCTGTCCATCATGTACGGCCTCAAGGGCCCCAATCTCGCGCTGGTCACCGCCTGCACCACGGGTAACCACAGCATCGGTGAGGCTGCCCGCATCATCGAATATGGCGATGCGGATGTCATGGTGGCGGGTGGTGCCGAATCGGCCGTGCACGAACTGGGCATTGGCGGATTTTGTGCAGCGCGTGCCCTGAGCACACGCAACGATCAGCCAGAGGCGGCAAGCCGTCCTTGGGACAAAGGTCGTGACGGATTCGTCATGGGCGAGGGTGCCGGGGTGCTGATCCTGGAAGAACTCGAACATGCCAAGGCGCGAGGTGCGAAGATTTACTGCGAGCTGACGGGTTACGGCATGAGCGCGGACGCGCACCACATCACAGCCCCGCCAGAGGACGGCGATGGCGCCCGGCGCAGCATGATCAATGCCCTGAAAAATGCACGCTTGAACCCGGATCAAGTCGATTACATCAATGCCCACGGTACTTCCACGCCCCTGGGCGATCTGGGAGAGACCATTGCGGTCAAGCGCACCTTCGGCGAACACGCCAAAAAAGTGGCGGTGAGTTCCACCAAATCCATGACGGGCCACCTCCTGGGTGCCGCGGGCGGCATCGAGGCGGTCTTTGCCATACTGGCCATTCATCACAATGTGGCCCCACCCACCATCAACCTGAATGATCCCAGCCCGGAATGCGATCTGGATTACGTGCCCAACACGGCACGCGCCATGAAAATTGACGTGGTGCTTTCCAATTCATTCGGTTTCGGCGGCACCAACGGTACCTTGATCTTCCAGCGTTTGCGTTAAGCCACCATCGTGCGACATCCGATCTCAATCGGTATTGTTGCTGCGCTGGCCCTGTGGCTGGCAGTCTTTGCCTTGTTTCCCTTGAGACTGCCGGCCATTCCCTTTCAGTACGACCTCAAATCTGGCAGTACCCTGCGCTCCGTGGCCCATGACCTGAAAGGGCGGGGCCTGTTGTGGGAGCCCTGGACCTTCACGCTGGTGGGGCGTCTCCTGGGGCAGCAGGGCAAGATCAAGGCGGGCAGCTACCAGTGGGACGGGCCCCTGACTGCATTGCAACTGCTTAATCGCATGACTCGTGGTGATTCCATCCAGAGCGAAGCCAAGCTGATTGAAGGCATGACTTTCGCCCAGTTCAGGTCCGCGCTGGATGATAACCAAGACCTGCGCCATCTGACCTACGGCCTGCCTGAACGGGACATCCTGAAACTTCTGGGCGACGACCGCACTGTCGCCGAAGGACAGTTTTATCCGGACACCTATTTTTTCAACAAGGGCGGCACCGATATTGACATCTTGAAGCGCGCCCATCGGGCCATGATCAAGCGACTCAATGAGGTGTGGAGCCATCGGGCGGAGGGGCTACCCTATGATCAGCCATATGCGGCCCTGATCATGGCCTCCATCATCGAAAAGGAAACTGGAAAGGCAGAGGAGCGTCCCCTGATTGCCGCCGTATTCATCAACCGCCTTCAGCAGGGCATGAAACTGCAAACGGACCCAACCGTGATTTATGGCATGGGACGCCGCTATGACGGCAACATCCACAAGCGCGATCTGCTTGTCGATACGCCCTACAATACTTATACCCGGCCCGGTTTGCCGCCCACCCCGATCGCCATGCCGGGCCTTGCTGCCCTCGAGGCCGCCGTGCATCCAGCCAGTACGAACGCGCTGTACTTCGTTGCCAGGGGGGATGGCACGCACCAGTTTTCTGAAACGCTGACGCAGCACAACCAGGCCGTCGTAAAATATCAACTCAAACGTCGCGGACCATGATCAAAGGAAAATTCATTTCTCTCGAGGGCATCGATGGTGCCGGAAAAAGCACGCACCTCAACCCGATTGCCGAATGGGTGCGCGCGCGAGGCCACGAGGTGCTCATCACCCGTGAGCCAGGCGGGACACCTCTTGGTGAATCGTTGCGCCAACTCCTGCTGCATCAGAGCATGGACCCCGATACGGAAGCCCTGGTCATGTTTGCGGCACGCCGCGAACACGTGTTGAAAGTCATCGGGCCTGCCCTGCAACGGGGGACCTGGGTCATCAGTGATCGCTATACTGATGCGAGCTTTGCTTACCAAGGGGGGGGACGCGGTGTGCCGCTGGCGCATTTGAGCTATCTGGAATCCTGGGTCGAGGGCGGTGTTCGCCCCGATCTTACCCTGCTTTTTGACCTTGATCCCCTGGAAGCACGCAAGCGCGTTCTCAAGGGAACGCCCCATCCCGACCGCTTCGAGCGGGAACAGCACACATTCTTCAATAAAGTGCGGGCTGCCTATCTGGCACGCGCTGCTGCTGAACCGGGCCGCTTTTACATTCTTGATTCCAGCCAGTTGCCCGAAGCCATTTTTGCCCAAGTGTGCCTGGCCCTCGAAGCCCTGTCGCGATGATTCATCCCTGGCAGACCGCCCTGTTTGCCCGGCTCTCCAACCGGCGCCAGGCCTTGCCTCATGCCCTGTTGCTGCATGGGCGCATCGGCTTGGGAAAAACGGACTTTGCCCTGGCCCTGGCGCAAAGCCTGCTATGCGAATCCCCACAGGACAGCGGCGAGGCCTGCGGTCAATGCCCGGCATGTGGCTGGTATGACGCCGGACACCATCCCGATTTTCGCTGGGTGTGCTTGCAGGATGAAGCGCCTGACGAGAAGGTGTCTACCCAGATCACCGTGGATGCAATTCGCGCATTGTCCGGATTCATGACCACCAGCACCCACCGTCAGGGCATGCGGATTGTGTTGATTGCACCTGCAGATGCTCTCAACGTCAATGCCGCCAATGCTCTGCTCAAGACACTCGAAGAACCCCTGCCAGGGACGCTCATGATGCTGGTGAGCAACGAACCCGGCAGGCTGGCGGCAACGATCCGTAGCCGCTGCCAGAATGTCCGTTTTGATCTCCCCTCCGCAGCAGAGGCGGAAGCCTGGTTGGCAAATCAGGGGGTTGATCAGGCCCCCCTGTATCTGGCGCTGGCCGGAGGCGCCCCATTGGCGGCCAAGAAATTGGCGACGCAGGACACGGGGTTGCGCGTAGCCCTGTTGCAGCTGTTGTCGCGTCCGGAAGCATCATTGGTCCAGTTGTCGGAGCAGGCCACCAAGATGCCCGCGCCCGAGTGGATAGGGTGGCTGCAGCGCTGGGCCCATGATCTCGTGGAACAAAAGCTGGTGGGGCGACCACGCTATCACCAAGATTTTTCCGATGCCCTGGAACGCATGGCACAACAGGCCAATCTGTTCGACTTGCTGTCCTGGGAACACCAGCTGCGCGAGGCACAGCGCCTTGCCCAGCATCCGCTCAATGCGCGCCTGTTAGCCGAGAGCTTGCTGGTCCCCGTGCTTGCCATGCGATAATCCCTTTTTTTTCAGGAACCTCATCCGTGTTTGTGGATTCGCACTGTCATCTGGATTTTCCTGAACTTCGCGCCGATCTTCCCGCTATTGCGGCGGCCATGGAAGCCAATCAGGTGAGCCACGCGCTATGCATTTCGGTAGAACTGCCCACTTTGCCAGGCGTTCTTGAAGTGGCACAGTCACATCCCCGCTGGTATGCCACGGTAGGGGTCCATCCCGACTATGAAAAAACGGAGGAGCCTGACATCGAGGCGCTGGTAGCCTGGGCTGGCCAGCCCAAGGTGGTAGGGATTGGGGAGACCGGCCTGGATTACTATCGTCTGACCGGCGATCTGGAATGGCAACGAGAACGCTTTCGGACGCACATCCGTGCGGCGCGCCGGGTTGGCAAGCCGCTCATCGTTCACACCCGTGCTGCCGCCGCGGATACGCTGCGCATTATGGCCGAAGAGGGGGCCGATGCCGTGGGCGGAGTCATGCACTGTTTTACTGAAACTGAAACCGTGGCTCGGGCAGCGATGGAAATGGGGTTTCTGATATCATTTTCCGGGATCGTGACATTCAAAAATGCTCTGGCATTAAAATCAGTAGCCCAAAAGATACCGCTGGAACGAATGCTGATCGAAACGGATTCGCCGTATCTCGCACCAACCCCCTATAGGGGAAAAACCAACCAGCCGGCTTACGTCCGGCACGTGGCAGAGGAGATTGCCAGACTTCAAAATGTCGATGTGGCATTGATTGGCGAACGTACTTCCAGTAATTTTTTTCAACTCTTCAAGGTGCCCCGATGAACCAGGAAAAATACAATTCGACGGCCATCACACTGCACTGGCTGGTGGCGCTACTGATTGTCATCGCTTTTTCAGTGGGGCATTACATGGCTGACCTTGACCTGTCACCCTGGAAACTCAAGGTGTTTGCCTGGCACAAATGGATGGGGGTCACGATCTTCGCACTGGTGCTTTTCAGGATCGTCTGGCGCTTCACTCATACCGCTCCTGCCCTGCCAGCCGCAATGAGCGACTTGATGAAAAGGCTCTCCGGAGTGGCCCATCTGGCCATTTACCTGTTGATGCTGGCGATTCCCCTGACCGGATGGCTGCACAGTTCGGCAGCTGGGGTGACAGTGGTTTATTTCAACGCGCTGACCATACCGGACCTGGTGGGAAAGGACAAGGCGCTCGCTCACCTGTTCCAGGAGATTCACGAGACTCTGAACTGGGCACTCCTGGGTTTGGTGATGCTGCACGTGGCCGCTGCGCTAAAGCATCAGCTGGTGGATAGGGATAACCTTTTGAACAGGATGCGTTGGTAATGAAAAATGCCGGACTGTACCTCGCCCTGGCTGTTTCGGTCTTTCTACCCCTGCACGAAGTGGTGGCAGGAGGCATCGTTGCAGACAAGAGCAGCATCACCTTTGTGGGGAAGCAGATGGGGGCTCCGGTGGAAGGGCGTTTTACCCGCTTTGATGCAGATATCGCCTTCAACCCCGCAAAACTTGCGCAAAGCCACGCCCTGATCACCATCGACCTGAACAGCATCGACCTGGCCTCTGATGAATCCGAAAGTGAAATCAAGGGCAAGAGCTGGTTTAATGCTGCAGCCTTTCCCAAGGCGGTTTTTGAATCCACGGCCATTCGGGCTATGGGAGGGGACCGCTTTGAGGTCAACGGTCGGCTCAGCATCAAGGGCATCACCCGCGATATTGTGGTTCCCGTGCAGTTTCGTACCGTGGCAGGGGCACAGACAGCAGAGGGGCGTCTGGAGATTCATCGCTCCGATTTCAAGGTGGGCGAGGGCGTATGGGCTGATCCTGATTCAGTGGCGGAATCGGTTCAGGTACGCTTCAAAGTGACTCTCAAACCATAGGATTCGATACGCATTTTATTTCTGGAGTCTGTTTCAATGTCTGATCATTCCTCTTCCAAAACGGCAGTTGCATTTCTGGGGCTGGGTGTCATGGGTTTTCCCATGGCAGGGCATTTGCATGGACGAGGCCATCAGGTGACGGTTTTTAACCGCACCGGCGAGAAGGCGCATCGCTGGGTCGAGAGCCATCAGGATGGGCGTTCGGCAGCAACTCCGGCAGCCGCCGTCGCGGCTGCGCAGGTGGCGTTCATGTGCGTGGGCAACGACAATGACCTGCGCAGCGTGGTATATGGCCCCGATGGCGCGCTTGCGGGATTACAGCCCGGCGCCATCCTGGTGGATCACACCACCGCTTCCGCCGAGGTGGCCAGGGAACTGGCCCAGGCTTGTGCGCGCCAGGGGGTGCACTTCATCGATGCGCCGGTTTCCGGCGGCCAGGTGGGTGCGGAAAAGGGGCAGCTCACCATCATGTGTGGCGGGGATAATGAGGTTTTCAGGCAGGTGGAACCCCTGATGATGGCTTATGCAAAGGCAGTCACCCTGATGGGAGCAACAGGCTCCGGACAATTGACCAAGATGGTCAACCAGATTTGTATTGCCGGGCTGCTGCAAGGGCTCGCTGAAGCCCTCAACTTTGCTGACAGGGCGGGGCTGGATGTGCCACGAGTGCTTGACGTCATCTCCAAGGGGGCAGCGCAATCCTGGCAAATGGATAACCGCGGTCGCACCATGGCACAGGACCAGTTTGATTTCGGCTTTGCCGTGGACTGGATGCGCAAGGACCTGGGGCTCGTCATCGCCGAGGCCAAAAACAATGGCGCGCTAGTGCCCATGACGGCGCTGGTGGATCAGTTCTATGCAGAAGTCCAGGGCATGGGAGGTGGGCGCTGGGACACCTCAAGTCTGGTCCGGCGCTTCAGGCAACGCAAGGTCGGGACCTAACCCATGCAGACGGTGGATCGACGCGAATTTCTAAAGCTCGTCAGCCTTGCTGGCGGCGGCTTTGCGCTGGGTTATTTTGGCACTGCCGAGGCCTCTCAGGCGCCGACAAAATTCACGCCCAATCCATGGATCAGGCTGGAGCCATCGGGGGTCGTTACGCTCGTGGTGGATAAGTCAGAAATGGGGCAGGGGATCATGACGGCCCTGCCCATGATCCTGGCAGAGGAAATGGATGCAGACTGGTCTGCAGTGCGGGTGGAGTTTGCCCCGGCGGCGCCAGAGTACGCTCACCCCTGGTACCACACCCAGGCCACTGGCGGATCCACCTCCGTACGTGCCATGTGGCAACCACTGCGGCACGCCGGTGCCACGGCCCGGCAGATGCTGCGCATGGCGGCAGCCGAGACCTGGAAGGTTCCCCTGGAGAAGGTCAAGACCAGCAAGGGCATTCTGAGTGCCGGGTTGCACCAGGCTACCTACGGCGCCATGGCCACTGCAGCCGCGCGCTTGCCCGTACCCCATGCGGTTGACCTCAAGGATCCCAAAACCTTTCAGCTGATCGGTAAATCCATTCCCCGCCTGGATGGCCCTGCCAAGGCCACGGGGGCGGCGCGTTTTGGCATGGACATGCGCATGGCAGGCCTGCTCACGGCCGTGGTGTCTCGCGCACCGGTTGCAGGTGCCAAGGTGCTTCGCTATGACGGTAGCGCCGCGCTTAAACTTCCCGGCGTTCGTTTTGTCATGCCGGTGGAAACGCCTACAGGTTCGGGGATTGCGGTGCTGGCCCAGACCACCTGGCAGGCCATGAAGGGCAGGGAAGTGCTCGGCATCGAATGGGATCCTCCCTCCAGGGCATCTCTCGATACTGCACGGCTGCGCGGTGACATGGCCCGGCTGGCCACCTCGGGAGAAGGCGCCCTGACCACCATCGCGCGCAACGCCCAAGACCCGGTGACGCCGGTGCAAACCTTGCGCTCGGTGTATGAGGTGCCATACCTCGCCCATGCCACCATGGAACCCATGAACTGTACCGCCTGGGTACGACCGGATGATGCGGAAATCTGGGTTGGAACCCAGGCCCAGGGCCCCAATCAGGCCATCGCCGCGAGGCTTACGGGACTTGCCCCGGAAAAAATCAGGATTCACACCCAATACCTCGGCGGGGGATTTGGTCGGCGTTTTGCACCAGATTTCGTGATTGAAGCGGTATCGCTTTCCAAAGCGGTTCAGTCGCCCGTCAAAGTGGTCTATACCCGCGAAGATGACATGCATGCCGCATACTACCGTCCCATGGCCCTCTGTGCCCTGGAAGCAGGTCTGGACGGGCAGGGGCGGCCGGCACGCTGGCATGGCGTCACCGTGACGGACTCCATTGCGGAAGGCACCGGTTTTGAGAGTGCCATCGTCAAGGATGGCATTGATCGCACGGCTGTGGAAGGGTTGGCTGACATTGCCTACGACATACCGCAATTCAGGGTGGACTGGATCCGTTTTCATCCCGGCATTCGGGTGTGGTTCTGGCGCTCCGTGGGACACACGCAAAATGCCTTTTTTGCGGAAAGCTTCATGGACGAGCTCGCCCATGCGGCGGGTCAGGACCCATTTCAATACCGGCGCGCCCTGCTCGACAAATCGCCGCGTCATCGTGCCGTGCTCGAGCTTGCCGCAAGCCAGTCGCAATGGGGACAACCCTTGTCAGCAGGTCATGCCCTGGGCATTGCCATCGTGGAATCCTTCGGCAGCATCGTTGCAGAAGTGGCTGAGGTTTCCCTACAGCAGGGCAAACCCCGAGTGCATCGAGTGGTCATTGCAGCCGATGTCGGCACCGTGATCAATCCAGACACAGTGGCGGCCCAACTGGAAGGCGCCATGACCTACGGCCTCAGTGCAGCATTGTATGGACAGATTACCCTGGACGAAGGACGACCGCGCCAGTCCAACTTTAACGACTATCCTCTGGTGCGCCTGCATGAGATGCCTCAGGTTTCGGTTCACCTGGTACCCTCGGGCGACGCCCCGGGCGGGGTGGGTGAACCTGGCACGCCACCCATTGCCCCGGCGGTTTGCAACGCCCTGTTTGCCCTGACCAGACAGCGCATCTACCGTTTGCCCCTGTCCGAGCACGTATTCTCCGGAGCATGATGATCCATGCGTAAATCCATCATCGACCTGTATGCCATGCATGCCCGTGGCGAAAAAATTGCGATGCTGACCTGCTACGACTCCAGCTTTGCTCATGTCCTGGAAAAGGCCGGAGTTGAAGTGCTGCTGGTGGGCGATTCGCTGGGCATGGTGGTGCAGGGGCACGATTCCCCGCTGCCAGTCAGCATCGCCGACGTGTCCTACCACACGGCTTGCGTTGCGCGAGGTTCGAGTTCTGTGTTCATCCTGGCCGACATGCCGTTTGGCAGTTCGCAGATTACCCCACAGGATACCTTTCGCAATGCCGCCGAGTTGATGCGGGCAGGGGCCCAGATGGTCAAAATTGAAGGCGGCAGGGAGATGGTGCCGACGGTGGAGTTTCTGGTGAGCCGCGGTATTCCGGTGTGCGCCCACGTGGGACTGACGCCGCAATCGGTCCACCAGGTGGGCGGATTCAAGGTGCAAGGGCGCGATAATGCTGCTGCAGAGCGCATCATCGAAGACGCCAGGGCGCTGGAAGCAAGTGGCGCCAGCATGCTGCTGATGGAGGCCATTCCGCGTGTGCTGGCCGATCGACTTTGCGATGCCGTCACCATTCCCACCATCGGGATTGGCGCCAGTCCTCGTTGCAGCGGCCAGGTGCTGGTCATTTACGACATGTTGGGCTTGGGCGCCTACATTCCTCCGCGTTTCGTCCGGCCCTTCATCAAGGAAACCGGTTCCATCGAGGAGGCAGTCAAGCTCTACGTTGCCGAAGTCAAAGCGGGGCGTTTTCCTGGAACCGAGCATTGCTACAACTCATGAGAATTGACGTGCGCGCATGCAGGGCAATCATGGTGGCAGGCTTTGCCAGCGCCTTTGCCTTTGCAGCACCTTCCCAAGGCACCCCCCGTACCGAGGTCTTGCGCCTCTCCTTGAACCAAGCCAAGGCCATGGCCGTGGAACGCCAGGTTGCCGTATTGAGCGCGCGTGAACAAACGGTGGAGAGCATGGCGCGGTCGGACGAAGCGTTGGCAAATTTCCGCCCCTCGGTGGACTTCAAGACCTATCAAACCCGTCAAACCGAAAACCTCATGGCCATGGGCCTCAATCTGCCCGGGTTTCCCACGATGGTCGGACCCTTTGACACTTTCGATGCGCGCGTGCGTTTTACCCAGCGCGTCTTTGACCTTGCCCGCATGCGTGAACTCGATGCCTCGCGTCACGCGGTGGATGCGGCTCGCCTGCGAGCCGACGCCACCGCGCAGCAGATGGCTGGTGCTGCTGCGCTGGCCTATGTGGAATCCCAACGGGCACAGCAGGCTGTGATTGCTGCGTTGGCCAATCATGAATTGTCACAGAACCTCTTTCAACTGGCCCGTGATCAGCAGTCTGCAGGGTTGGCCACGGGTGTGGACGTAGTCAGGGCGCAGACGGTCCATGCGCGCAATACCCTGCTGTTGCGCCAGGCGCGCAGCAGTGCCAGCGAGGCTGATACGCGCCTGCACCGGGCGCTGGGAATCGCAATGTCGGTTGCCCTGGAGCTGTCCGATGCACTCCAGAATGGGGACATGCCGATGCCTGCGCTGCCTGTTTCCATTGACACCGCCCTGCACAGTCGCCCCGAACTCAAGGCGCTGGAGCAGGTCGTGACGCAGAGGGATACCGAGCGCAAGGCCGCAAATGCGGCCAGCTACCCCGCATTAAGCGTGGGGGGGGACATCGGCCCCAGCGGAGTGACTCCAGCTCACAATGATTATCGCACCTATAGTTTTGGCGTCCAGTTGACCATGCCCCTGATGGAGGGTGGTGCCATCACTGCGAGAGAAGATGCCGCAGCAAGCCGCATGCGTCAGGCGGAATTGCAATTACGCGATACCCTGCAGCAAGTGGAGGAAGACGTCCGCCTTGCGGTGATTGCCATCGAAACCAGCGCAGACCAGATCACCACCGCTGAAATCAGCCTGACGCTGGCGGAGCGCCTGTTGGACCAGGCCCGCGACCGCTTCCAGAACGGTGTGGCAGATAATCTGGAAGTGGTGGATGCCCAGGCCACCTTGGCCAGCGCGCGGAGTTCCCGGATTGACGCTCTGGCAGCCCATCAAATGGCATACATCAACTACGAGATGGCCGTTGGGCGTCTGGAATATGGCCAACCCTGAGATTTTGGAGCATTCGCATGAGTGATAGTCCTGCACCGACGGAGATACCGGCTTCCGCAGCGCCCACGACCTCCAGTCGCACCTGGATGCGCAAGGCTGCATTGGCGGTGCCCGCTCTGGTATTGGCGGGATTTTTGATACTCTGGTTTGTCACGCGCAACCAGGAAACCACCGATGACGCATTCATCGAATCCAACGTGGTGCAGATCAGTCCACATGTGGGTGGCTATGTAACGCGCGTGCTGGTTGATGACAATCAGTGGGTCAAGGCGGGTGACGTTCTTGCTGAAATCGATGCGCGTGATTATGAATTACGCGTCAAACAGGCAGAGGCCATGCTGGCGGCTACACAGGCGCGACACGGGGCGGCGCAGCAAGACCTTTCAGTGGTGACCACTACCAGCAAGGCACAGATTGTGCAGGCCGAAAGCGCACTGGAGGCAGCGCGCGCCAGCAGCGCGCAAGCCAGCGCGCAAGCCAGCGCAGCGGAGGCTCAGGCACAGCTGACCCATGCAGACCTTCAGCGCTATGAAATCCTGTTCAGGAAGGACGAAATATCGAAGCAGCGCCTGGACCAGGCCAACACTGCAGAGCGTGCTGCGCAGGCTCAATGGGAGGCTGCGAGGCGCGGCGCGGCGGCAGCAGCAGCACAGGTGGCCCAGGCTCAGGCCAGGCTTGCCGAGACGCAATCCGGCCCACGCCAGGTGGATTTGAAACGTGAGCAGGCTGCAAGTGGGCACGCCTCGGTGGAGGAGGCTCGTGCGGCACTGGAGCAAGCCAGGCTGGATTTATCCTACACGCGCCTGATTGCGCCAGTGGATGGCCGGGTTACGCGCAAATCTTTCTATTTGGGGCAGTTGATTCAACCCGGGCCTGCCATCATGGCGCTCGTGTATGGCAGTCCCTGGGTGGTTGCGAATTTCAAGGAGACCCAATTGCGCCGGATGCGTCCAGGCCAATCGGCAGAAATCACTGTGGATGCCTATCCCGGGCGGATTTACAAAGCCCACGTGGACAGTCTGCAGGCAGGCACCGGGGCTCGTTTCAGCCTGTTGCCTCCCGAAAACGCCAGCGGTAACTACGTCAAGGTAGTGCAGCGCGTGCCGGTTAAAATCGTCTTCGATGAAAAGCCGGAAGATTTGCAGCACCTCGCACCTGGAATGTCGGTGGAACCCAGGGTTCACCTCACTGACGCGGCCCGGTAGGCCCACCCATGAACGCCACTGCGAGCAGCGTCATCGCACCTCGCGACCAGAATGGCGCGTTGCTCAATCCCTGGTTTATCGCCATCACGGTGGCCCTGACCACCTTCATGGAAGTGCTGGATATTTCCATCGCCAATGTCTCGTTACGGCATATCGCGGGTGATCTGTCGGCTGGCCAGGATGAATCCACATGGGTCCTGACCTCCTACCTCGTTGCCAACGCCATCGTGTTGCCCATCAGCGGCTGGCTCTCCAGCCTGATGGGTCGAAGACGCTTTTACATGCTCTGCGTGGCACTTTTCACGACAAGTTCGCTGCTGTGCGGCCTCGCACTCAATCTGCCCATGCTGATCCTGTTTCGCACGCTGCAGGGTATCGGGGGAGGGGGGCTGCAGCCCTGTTCGCAGGCCATCCTGGCAGACACCTTTCCTCCTGCCAAGCGCGGCATGGCATTTGCCGTATATGGCATCACCACAGTGCTCGCTCCGGCCATCGGACCGACCATCGGCGGCTGGATCACCGATACTTTCACATGGCGATGGATTTTTCTCATCAATGTTCCCGTGGGGGCGCTCTCCTTGTACCTCACCACGCGCCTGGTGTTTGACCCTCCACATTTTGCGCAGCAGCGCTCCGGCTTGCTGGCGCGTGGCTTCAAGATTGACTACATCGGATTTGCTTTGCTCTCCCTGGGTTTTGGCTGTCTGCAGATCGTCCTGGACAAGGGGCAGCAAGAGGACTGGTTTGAATCGAATTTCATCCTCATGATGGCCGTGATTGCAGGGATGGCGCTGCTGGTGCTGCCATTCTGGGAACTGCGTCAACGGGACCCGATGATGGATATGCGCCTGTTGGGCCAGCGCAATTTCCTGATCAGCAACATCCTTATTTTCATGCTGGGATTCATCCTGTTTGGCAGTACGGTCCTGTTACCCCTGTTTGTACAGACCCTGATGGGCTACTCTGCCACTGAAGCCGGCATGGTGCTCTCACCAGGAGGACTTGCAGTGCTGTGCTTCATGCCCCTGATCGGAATGATGGTCAGCCGAGTGGATGTGCGCCACATGATCACTTTTGGCATTCTGTGCAACGCGTTGGCGCTGTACTTGATGTCGCAACTTGATCTGCAGGCGGGATATTGGTCCTTTGCATCGTTGCGCATCCTCCAGGGTGTTGGACTTGGTTTTTTGTTCATCCCCATCAATACGGCCGCATTTGCCGATATGCCGATGGTGAAGAGCAGCAACGCTTCCGCCATTATCAATTTGTCGCGCAATCTAGGTGGTAGTTTTGGCATTTCCCTGGTGCAAACCTGGTTGACGCAGGGTACCCAACGCCATCAGGCCATGTTGGTGGCCAACGTGGACGCATTTTCCATGGCGACGCGACAGACGCTTCAGGATCTGACCCAGACGATTTCTTCCCAGGGCACCCCCGCGGGTGACGCGCTCCTCAAGGCACAGGCGACACTCTATGCCTTTGTCCAGCAACAGGCCTCAATGCTGTCGTTCCTGGACAATTTCAGGCAACTGTCCTACTTGTTTATTGCCTTCATTCCGCTGGTGTATCTGATGAGGCGCTCGGTAAGACATCATTAATTTCGACAAGCGGGGTGATACCGCGGAGTTTCAGGCGCGCAATGCCAGCGCGAATCACGTGTAATACTTCGGGCCTGGAAAAGCTTTTACGCCAGGCCATGCCGATATGCCGGACCGGGCTGGGTGCCTTGAAGGGAATGATGTCGAGGAGCGCGCTCCGATATTTCGGGCTGTTGGCGCTGGCTGGTAGTACAGTGATGCCCATGCCCGATGCCACCATGTTCCTAAGCGTCTCAAGGCTATTGCCCTGTTGTACCACAGCGTTTTTGGCGCCCAGTTCGGGGCAGGTTTCCACCACCTGAGTGCTGAAGCAGTGCACTGAAGGTAACAGCAGGACCTGCTCCTCACTCAATTCAGCTGAACTGATCGAGGCACGCCCGGACCAGCGGTGCCCTTTGGGCACCACCACCTCAAAATATTCCGTGTAAAGCGGTAGGGTGAGAATGCCCGGCGAAGTGAAGGGCAGGGCTATGAGCGCAACATCGAGTGCCCCATTGCGCAATTGTGCCTCCAGGTGGGCCGTCGTGTTTTCCTCCACCACCAGGGGCATATCTGGCGCACTGAGGTGCAGTTGCGCAATCAGGTCCGGCAGCAGATAAGGCCCTACCGTATGGATGGTGCCCAATTTGAGCGGGCCGATCAGCGGGTTTTTTCCCTGGCGTGCCAGAAGTTTGATCTGTTCCACCACTTCCAGCACCTGTGCCGCCTTTTCAACGATCAGGAGACCCACCGTGGTGACGCTGACTTCTGCGCGCGAGCGCTCAAACAGTCGTACCCCAAGCTCCTCTTCCAGCTTGAGTACCGCAGTGGACAGCGCGGGCTGACTGACGAAGCATTTTTCTGCGGCGCGGCGAAAGTTCCTGGTGTGAGCCACCGCAACGATGTAACGCAACTCATTGATATTCATTGATATCTCCGTTATATCATCTGATAGCCATTGTATATCATGAAGTCAATAACAATCAATTAGACTTATTTGTGGCGAAGCGTAAAGTGTCTCCATCGGCGCTTGGAACGAGCCGAAACCCTCAACCACCGAATGGAGCCATGCCATGTTTGAAAATCATGAAGGAAAAGCAGTCCCCGAGGTCACCTTCCGCATCCGTGAAAACAACGAGTGGAAGGATCTGGACACGCATGAACTGTTCAGGGGCCAGACCGTTGCCGTGTTTTCTCTGCCCGGAGCCTTCACGCCGACTTGTTCATCCACCCATTTGCCACGCTACAACGAGCTCGCTCCAGCCTTTTTTGCCAACGGGGTTGATCGCATCCTGTGCATTTCGGTAAACGACACCTTCGTCATGAATGAATGGGCCAAGGAACAGGAAGCCCACAACATCACCATGATTCCCGATGGCAATGGCAGCTTCACAGCAGGCATGAACATGCTGGTGGACAAGCAGGACCTGGGATTTGGCAAGCGTTCCTGGCGCTACTCCATGCTGGTCAAGGATGGCATCGTGGTCAAGCAATTCATTGAGCCCAACCAGCCGGGTGATCCCTTCGAGGTTTCGGATGCCGACACCCTCCTGGCCTACATCAACCCCCATGCCAAAACGCCGGATCAGGTGGCCATCCTGACGCGCGAGGGTTGCCCCCACTGTGCACGGGCCAAGGCGCTGCTGACGGCGCAGGGCCATGACTATGCCGAAATTGCCTTGCCCCACACCACGCGCACCCGCGTTGTTGGCGCCATGACCGGCCAGGGAACGGTTCCCCAGGTATTCATCAATGGGGAGCACATCGGCGGTGCTGATGACCTGGAAGCCTGGATTACATCGCGTAGCGCCAAGGCGGCCTGACACTACTGACACATTGAGGGAACCCATCATGATCGAGATCTCCGTGATAAATGTGGTCATCGGCGCAGGCACGGCAGGCCTTGCGGCCTATCGTGCCCTCGTGGCCGCAGGACAGGAGGCCGTGCTGATCGAGCGCGGCCCCCATGGCACCACCTGCGCCCGGGTGGGATGCATGCCCAGCAAACTATTGATTGCCGCTGCGGAGGCCGTTCACGGCGTGTCGCGCTGGGAGACCTTCGGCATACGCCTGGAAGGTCAGGTCCAGGTGGATGGTCGTGCCGTGATGAACCGCATCAAGCGAGAGCGTGACCGTTTTGTAGGCTTTGTGCTTGATGGTGTTTCCGCCATCCCCGACAAACACAGGATCGTCGGACAGGCTCGCTTTGTAGACCCGGGCACCGTGGAAGTGGATGGAGGCCTTCGCATTCGTTTCAAAAAGGCAGTGATTGCAACCGGTTCATCCCCGGTGATTCCATCCATGCTTCAGGGGCTGGACGAGCGCGTCATTGTCAATGATGACGTATTTGACTGGCACGACCTGCCGCGGTCCGTAGCGGTTTTCGGTACGGGAGTCATCGGCCTGGAGTTGGGACAGGCCCTGCATCGACTGGGTGTACTGGTCCACATGTTTGGACGCGGTGGGTCCGTGGGGCCCCTGACTGACCCGGCCCTGAAGGATTACGCCGTACAAACCTTCGGTCGGGAACTGGCGCTCGAGGCAGGGGCGCGCCTGACGGGCGCACATCGCACCAGGGACGGGGTTCTTCTGGAGTGGCAGGATGGCCAGGGTGTGGCGCAACGCACCGAAGTGGATGCCGTGATCGCGGCGACGGGGCGTGCGCCCAACGTGGTCGGGCTGGGCCTGGAGCACTTGGGCCTTGCCATGCAATCCAACGGGGTGCCCGTTTTCAACCGTCACACCTTGCAATGTGGAAACAGCCCGATTTTCATCGCAGGCGATGCCAACCACGACGTGCCGTTGTTGCATGAGGCCGCTGATGAGGGCAGGATCGCCGGCGAGAATGCCGCCACTTATCCGAGCGTGACGGCCGGGTTACGTCGTGCACCTCTGGGCATTGTTTTCTCTGATCCACAGATGGCCACAGTAGGATCCCGCTGGGCTGACCTCCAAAAAGCAGAGGTTGTCATTGGCAAAGTGTCTTTCGAGGATCAGGGACGCAGTCGGGTGATGTTGCGCCATCAGGGGTTGCTGCATGTCTATGCCGATCGCAACAGCGGAAAGTTTCTGGGCGCCGAGATGATGGGCCCCGATGCTGAGCATTTGGCGCACTTGATGGCCTGGGCTCTGCAGTTGAACACCACAGTCGAGGACATGTTGAAGTTGCCGTTCTACCATCCCGTGGTGGAGGAGGGGCTGCGCACGGCATTGCGCGACGCAGTCGCCCAAAGAGCGCGTCTGGCCCAGCTGCAAAGCGCTGCGTGAGGCATCATGCAGCGCGCCAGCCCCGTCATTCATTGCGTTGGATCAAATTATTGATTGCAAACCATCAACTCAAAAATTGAGAATTATCAATGTAATCACGACAGATCAGGCCTAGTCTCTTTTCATTCGAAAGCGCAAAGAGGAAAGAGAGTATGCCAAAGCACATCGCACGCCTGTTGCTCCTTGTGGCTGTTCTCGCGGCGGCGGCCCTTACTGCGAAGCATTTCTTCACTGACAAGTCGTATTATGCCTATGGCCATTACCGGGGCGACTCCGTAGCCGAAATTGCCAGTGACGTGCCGCGTTTTCGAGGCAACGAATACTGCAAGACATGCCATGCCCAGCAGTATGCCGCCTGGTCAGGCAGCCTCCACAATCAACCGGACATCGGAAAACACGTCAAGTGCGAGGTTTGCCACGGTCCGGTGGGGCAGCATCCATCGAGGGAGCAGGCTCCTCTCAGTGTGGACGAGCGCATTGCGTTGGGCTCAAAAGCGCCTGCCGGACCGGTGGCTACAGACGGCAAATTGCCATTGCCCAGGGATCGCACCAAATGCATCCAATGCCATGAAGCGATGCCTGGGCGCCCTGTGGCACAGCGTCAGGTGGAGCTGGCTGCTCACTCGGGCACGGAACAATGTACCGCCTGCCACGATCCCCATTCGCCCAAGATCAACTTTGCGGCCCTGCCGCAGCCCCCTCATGGCGATGCTGCTGCCGGAAAGGCGCTTGCGGCCACATGTGCAGCCTGTCACGGAGCCAACGGGGCCAGCGTCAATCCGGCTTGGCCCAATCTGGCAGGCCAGCATGCGGGATACCTGATCAACGCTCTCCAGGCATTCAAGTCGGGTGCCAGGGCCAACGCCATGATGAGTGGTATGGCCGCAGGCTTGAGCGAGGTCGATATGAACAACGTGGCGGCCTATTTTTCCCAGGCCAGTTGCAAAACTGCGGGAGCAGATAAGGCCAAGGCTGCGCTGGGCAAAACCAGGGCTGCAAGCTGCGCGCTCTGTCACGGTACCACCGGCGTCAGCCCCAATCAGGTTTGGCCCAATCTCGCAGGCCAGAATCCTGATTACCTGACCGACACACTCAAGGCATTTCAGGACGGCACGCGCAACCACCCCGTCATGACCAGCATCGCCAAGACCTTGAATGCTGACGACATGGACAACCTGACCGCTTATTACGCCAGCGCGCGTTGCAAGTAATGCAGTGATCCAGTGAGAGATAAATATGACCCAACAAGACAAAATAATTGAAAGCAAGGGCAGCAATCTGGTGCGACGCAATTTTTTCCTGCGGATGCTGGGCATTGGTACCGCTTGCGCAGGAGCATGGGTGGGCTCTGGAAACCTGAGGGCAAATGCACAAAGCGCCGAAGTTGCCGCAGCACCTTCCCCAAAAATTCCGGATTACGACTGGAACAAGCACAAGTGGGCTTTTGGCGTGGATGCTACCCGCTGCATTGGCTGTTTGCGTTGCGTGGAAGCCTGCAAGGCAGAAAACGGTGTGACGCAGGACGCGCATCATTTCCGTACCTGGGTTGAGCGCTATGTGTATCTGGAAGGCGAGGATCGGGCGCACGTGGATAGCCAGAGCGATGCGCAGAACATTGCCGCGTCTGGGTCCGAGAAGGAATTTCGCTTTGACAATCGTTACAGGGATGCCAAGGTTGAAAAGGCCTTTTTTGTGCCCAAGTTGTGCAACCACTGCACCCATCCTGCGTGCGTTCAGGTCTGCCCGACCGGGGCTACGTATCAAACCAAGGATGGTGTGGTGCTGATCGACCACTCCTACTGCATCGGCTGCCAGTACTGCGTGCAAGCCTGCCCCTACGGCGTGCGCGAATTCAACCATGTGATGGGCGTAACCGACAAATGCACCTGGTGTTACCACCGCATCACCAAGGGGCTGCAGCCCGCATGCGTGGAAGTTTGTCCCGTTGAGGCGCGGGTTTTTGGCGACCGCAACGACCCACAAAGCCCGATCAGCAAGTTTCTGCGCAATAACCGCGTCTCCGTTCTGAAGCCCGAAACGGGCAATGCGCCCAACGTGTTCTATGTGGGCATCGACAAGGAGGTTTCCTAAATGATAGGCACCATGGCACACGCTGCACCCTACGTTGGTTACGTCTATCCCAACGAAACCGACATTCCGTGGAGTGTACTGATCGTTATCTATCCCTACATCACCGGCCTCGTAGCCGGTGCCTTCATCGTATCCAGTCTCTACCACGTTTTTGGCATGGTGCAATACAAGCCTGTGGCACGCTTTGCATTGCTGACGGCCGTTAGCTTCATGTTCTTTGTGCCCACTCCGCTTTTGCTCCATCTGGGTAATCCGCAGCGAGCTTTCAACGCTGTGCTCACGCCGCACTGGACTTCGGCCATGGCTGCATTCAGCTATGTGGCCGGATTTTATATCTGCCTGCTATTGCTGGAGATATGGTTTGCCTTCAGGGCCGACATCGTGGCGCTATCGAAAACGACCCGAGGGCCACTGGGCACCGTCTATCGTCTGATGACACTGGGTTCGGACGACGTCTCGCCGCATGCGCTTGCCCTGGATCACAAATTTGCTACCGTGCTTGCCATGATCGGCATTCCTGCTGCTGGCGGATTACACGGCTACGTGGGTTTTCTGTTCGGTTCTGTCAAGGCACGCGAGTGGTGGTCTTCTGATCTGATGCCCATCATTTTCCTGTTGTCTGCCATCGTTTCCGGCATTGGTCTGCTTATTGTGTTGTATGTCGCATATTCCCGCGTTCGCAAAGTGCCCGTGGATGATGCATGCATGAAGGGGCTTGCGCGCACCATGTGGGCTTTCCTGCTGGTGGTGCTGGTGATCGAAGGACTGGAACTGCTGGAGATGTTTTACAAAAGGCTGGAGGGCATCGACATGGTGCAGCGCCTGATCGAAGGACCCATTCGATACGGCATGATGATTCAATGGGGCGGCTCTCTCATCGTACTGGCGATTTTAAGCGTACTGATCATCTTCAAGGTTGATGGAAAGGCTTTGGTTAGAGGCATGGTGGTTTCTGGCGTCGCGATGATGATTGCCGTTCTGGCCATGCGATGGAATGTGGTGATTGGTGGGCAGGAGCTATCCAAAACCATGAAGGGGCTGTTGGTGTATTACCCGGAAATCGTGAGCCATGAGGGCCTGCTGGCTGTGGCCATCGTGTTCACCTGTCCGTTTGTTGTCCTGTGGTTGATCACGCGCTTTCTATCACCATGGGAACCTGAACCCAGTTAAGGAGGTTCATCATGAAAAAAGTCTGCGTTTTGTCCGCAATTGCAACTTCCCTGGCTACTGCTTTACTGTCCGGCTGTGGACAGCATGAAGTTAGCTACCAGAAGGAAGTCCTCCCCATTCTCAAGGCTAACTGCTTTGAGTGCCATACTCCGGGAGGCATTGGGTATGAAAAAAGCAAACTCGATATGAGCACTTACGACACCCTGATGAAAGGGACGCAGTTTGGCCCCGTAGTCAAACCGAATGACAGTTTGACCAGCGTGCTGGTGATGCTGATCGAAAACCGTGCTGACAGTTCCATTCACATGCCGTATCAACGCAATCTCATGTCGCAGCCGAACATCGACACGATCAAGACCTGGGTGGCTCAGGGCGCCAAAAACAATTGACCTGAAATCCCAAACTGAGTCACGGCGTCAGGGCCATCCAAGAGTCCAAATGCTGAACTGTTACTGCAAAAACGAGGATTGCGTCCTGTGTGGTGCCCATTTCTTCAACGGTGAAGACGGCGCATCCCAGGTATGCGACGTGCGCGGTCTGCTTAGCCGAAGACGGTATTCAGCAGGGGAGACGGTGTTTCGTGAGGGCGCGCCTTGCACGCAGCTGATGGTCCTGCGCGCCGGACAGCTCAAACTGACCACGATGCCGCTGGCGGGACGTGAACAGATTTTGGGTCTGCTCGTGGCCGGCCAGCTCGTGGGTTTTGAAACATCGGATGCCACCTATCCCTATACCGCCACTGCACTGACGCCCGTGGACGTCTGCTGCATTTCCCATAAGAACATGTTGCTTGTCCTGGAAGAAAACCCCTCCGTAGCACTGCGGGTCATTCAGCGCTTTCGCGATGAACTGGTTCAGGCGCAGATCATGATTCGCAATCTCGGCATCAAGCCGGCGCATGCGCGGGTGGCTTCCTTCATCCTGTCCCTGGTGCCCGTCGGTTCGGATGCCGCAGATCCCTTTCCCTTGGTGCTATCGCGGCTTGAGATCGCGGAGTTGCTGGGGTTGAGCGAAGAAACCGTGAGCCGGGTATTTGCCGAGTTCAGGCGCAACGGCCTGATTGAGGCACCGCATGGAGAGGTGCGCCTGCTCGATGTGCGCCGTGTCAAACGCCTGGCAGGCATGGGAGCGGGCGAAACATGGGACGGCATCTGATCTGATAGAATTCGGGGCATGATCCGTCCCCAGTCATTTCGTCGCATGACCCGCCTGCTGCTGCTGTGCATGCTATTCCAGGCTTTTTTGGCCTCCGGGGCCTTCGCGCGTATGGTTCAGGGAGCGGGTCCGCATAGGGTCCAGATATGTTCTGCCTCAGGGCTTCAGTGGGTGGATCTGGACAGCACCTCGCCTGGGACCGGAACCTCCTCATCGCACCACGACCATTGCGCCTTATGTGGTTGTCTTGCCATGGACTTGCCTTCCATGGAAGTCCGGTTTTCAGCAAACCCGGACCACGATACCCTGTTCATCGCCACACGTCAGCGCGCCCAGTGTGAGCATGAGGTAAATCTTCTTCCCCTTTCACGAGCCCCTCCAGAAGCCCTTTGAGCACCGTATCAGGGTTGTTTGTGGAACAAACAGCCCACGAGTATTCAAAGAGATGGGGGCATATCATGCAAAACAAGTATCGCCGGATCTGCGGCGTATTGACGGCCGTCGTGGCTTTGGCAGTGGGTTTTCAATCCTTGCCCGTCCAGGCATGCGCCTGCGGATGCGGCATGTTCGATGTGGGGATGCCTGGTTTGGGCATGCCTGCCGCCAACGGTGGCGCGATCAATATTCAGGACACGTTTCTCAACCAGAACAGTGCCATGCAGGGGAGTCACCGGATTCCCCTAGACCAAAGCCCGGACCAGAGGATCCAGACCAATTTTCTTAATCTCAACGCCCAATACACGTTTAACCATGAATGGGGCATCATGGCCATGGTGCCATACTGGCAAAGAAGCTTCGAAACCAATGAGAGTTTTGGCAACGGGTTGCCGAATGTGGTTAATCACACAATCCACACCCTGTCTGATGTTCGGGTCATGGGCATGTACACCGGTTTTTCGCCTGATATGTCCAGCGGCCTGATTTTTGGCCTGAAGTTGCCTACTGGTACCTACACGGCATCCGGCTTTGACCGGGACACCCAACCTGGCACCGGCAGCACTGATTTGCTGTTGGGGGGGTACCAGGTGGGACAGGAACGGACTTGGGGATGGTACGCCCAGGCGATGCTTCGCAGTGCAATCGCCACGCGCGACGACTACCGCCCCGGCAATAGCCTGCAACTGGTTCTGGGGATGCACTACGATGCCAATGCTTATGTTGAAGACCTGATTCCGCTCCTCCAGCTCAATGCCACGATCCGCAGCTCGGATTCCGGGATCAACAGCGACCCGCTCAACAGCGGGTCGAAAAGCCTGTATCTCACACCGGGCGCGCTCTACAATCTGACCAAAAATCTTCAGGCCAACGCGCTGGTGTACCTGCCCCTGATGAGAGATGTCAACGGGATTCAGCTCGTGCCCAACCAGATTGTCAGCGCTGGCTTGACCTACAACTTTTAAGGTGTCCTGGGATGAATGGTCTGAAAGGCGTGCGCGCCATAATCCTAATCCTGATGGCGGGACTTTCCTCCACGGTGTGGGCCATTGAAGAGGGTGCACCAGCACCCGGATACGAGATCCATTTGATGAATGGACAGACCTTCGCCACCGGCGATGGGTCGGGCAAGGTGGTGATGCTGCATTTCTGGGCGAGCTGGTGCGTGCCATGCCGTGAAGAAATGCCAGCCATGGAGCGCTACTATCAAGCGCATCACCGCGAGGGGTTGGAACTGATCGCCATCACCATGGACGACCCCGAAGACCTGCAGAAAGCGCGTGACATCATGAAGGGGTACAGCTTTCCAGGTGCATGGATCCGTGAATCCCGGGTCAAGGGCTATGGGCGGATCTGGCGCATCCCGCTGACTTTCGTCATCGATCGCAAGGGTGTTCTGCGCCGCGATGCCTGGGATGGCGATGCAGGCCTCGATGAAGCAACCCTCGACAGGGCGATTGCCCCCTTGTTATCCAACCCATGATCACGACAGGAGAGATTTCATGAAGCAATGTTCCGTAACGCATGGCGTGGCGCTGCTGTTGTGCTGGGCCGGTTTTGTCGCGGCGCATGCCGAGCCGGTGCGACAGGAAGCGCTGGTGATTGATGGCGTTTACGCGCGTGCCACGGTCCCCGGGCAGGAGGTGGGGGCTGCCTACCTGACCATCGACAATACCGGGGCTGTCCCTGACCGTCTGTTGTCGGCCTCAAGTCCCGTAGCTCGCAGGGTGGCCCTGCATAGCAGTCAGATGGAGCAGGGCATGTCCCGCATGCGCCACGAAACGAGTCTGGAGGTTCCAGCCCATGGCCGCATCGAACTGAAACCGGGCGGGCTGCACTTGATGCTGGAGAATTTGAAGAAACCGTTGCGGGAGGGCGAGACGCTTTCCCTGAAGCTGAAATTCGAACGCTCCGGCGAGATTGAAGTGGCACTCCCCATCAAGCCTGTCACGCCCGAAGACGGGGTGGGTGCGATGATGCACCACGACATGATGCACTAGGAAAAAAGCGCCCTGATCTGTCTTGCCTGGGCCAGCGGGCGTCCCAGGCGGATTGCGTTTTCTGCCGCAATCGCCACCAACTGGTCATTACCCCGGGCCAGGCTGCCATCGGGCAGATGCAGATTGTTTTCAAACCCCGTTCGCGCATGTCCTGACAGCGCTGTGGCGGCGGTGAGGCAGGCGCTTTCACGCGTACCGAATGCGCAAACAGCCCAGGGTGCAGGATTTGAGAGCGTTTGCAGGAAAGGCAACAGGTCGCGCGGGTCGCTTTGTTGTTCGGCGCTATAGCGGCCCAGCACAAACAGCAAAAAGTCCCGCGCGGGAGGTAATACTCCGCGCTGGCGCAATGCCTGATAGCGCCCCAGCTCATCAGCCGAATACAGGATGAACTGCGTCATGATGCCTTCCTGATGCAGCCATTCAAAGAAAGGCGCGGCAACGGCTTCGGATGCCGCGTCTGGCACGAGTTCGCGAATGGCGACGGAAACCGCTTCGGGACGAACTTCCCGTATCACGGCCATCTGCACATCGGGCGTGTAGAGGCGGGCGGCCTCCGAGGTGATCTGGATGACGAGTTCGTCACCCACGGCCTTGCGAATGGCCGCCGTTGCCTCACGGTAAGCTGTGGCATCCAGCAGATGGCGGCCGGCAGCGTCACGCACGTGCAGGTGGATCATACTGGCACCGGCCCTCAGGCAGGATTTCGCCGTCTCTCCCAGTTCGGCTGCGCTCAAGGGCACCCGCGGGTGATCCTGGTGGGTTTTATACGCACCGTTGGGGGCAACGGTCAGGATCAGCGGTTCCCAGGCGGTGGTCATGGCTCAGTCCGTGGTCAGGGCGCGCCGTTCGGCATCTTCGTGACGCGCCTGCTCGGAGGATACGAGCTCGGACAGTTCACGCTTGAGCGCATTGAATTCAGGGGAGGCCGAGTCGCGCGGGCGCGGCAGGGTGACGCGAATGTCCCGTTTGATCGTGCCTGGGCGATAGGTCATGACCACGATGCGGTCTGCCAGGAAAATGGACTCTTCGATGCTATGTGTCACGAACAGCACTGTCTTGCCCAGTTCCGACCAGATCCGTAGCAGTTCGTCCTGCAGCGAGCGGCGCGTCAGGGCATCGAGTGCGCCGAAGGGTTCATCCATCAACAGGATGGGTGAATCCAGCGCGAGAATCCGGGCAATGGCCACACGCTGGCGCATGCCTCCGGAAAGGTCTCTGGGGAAGCGCTCGCCAAACTCGAACAGCTTCAGCAACTTCAACAGTGCATTGACCCGGTTGCGGACGTCGGCCTTTGCCAGCCCCTTGATTTCAAGTCCAAACCCCACGTTCTGAGCCACGGTCATCCAGGGGAAAAGCGCATATTCCTGGAACACCATGCCTCGATCGGGTCCGGGCTGGGTTACGGCCTGACCGTTGACCTTGATTACGCCCTGGGTGGGCAGTGAAAACCCAGCAACGGCGTTGAGTAACGTGGATTTGCCGCAGCCAGATG
This sequence comes from Pseudomonadota bacterium, assembly GCA_021805725.1. The sequence goes on from JAJZEH010000037.1 coordinate 315,229, forward strand.
GGCCCAGCAGGCAGACAAATTCACCCTTTTTGATTTCAAGGTGGATGTCTTGAAGGGCGACCACGGCGCCATGGGGGGTCGGGAAAGTTTTATCGACGCCGGATATGACGATGTTCGTATCCATGGGGTCAGTGCTCCAGCCCGCGGTGCCACCGCAGCAGATGATTGTTGAGCAGGCTCATGGCTTGATCAATGGCCAATCCGATGAGACCGATGGACAGCATGCCGGCAATGATCTTGTCGGACCAGAAATATTCGCGGGCTTCAAGAATGCGAAAGCCCAGGCCGTTGTTGACGGCGATCATCTCGGCCACGATGACCACGATGAATGCAGTGCCAATGCCGATGCGCATTCCGGTCAGGATGTACGGGGTCGAGGCCGGCAGGATCACGCGCATGAATATGGTGGTCTGAGAGGCGCCAAGATTTCGCGCCGCACGCAGAAAAATACCGTCCACAGCGCGTACGCCGGCAATGGTGTTCATCAGGACGGGAAAGAAGGCCCCGATGGCAATCAGAAAGATGGCGGGCGGATTACCCAGGCCAAACCAGAGGATGGACAGTGGAATGTAGGCAATTGGCGGAATGGGTCGCAGGATTTGCAGCAGTGGATTGCAAAGCTGGTAAATCTGGCGGCTCGCTCCCATCATCAGTCCGATGGGCAGTGCCAGCAGAGTGCCCACCACAAACCCCGCCAGAACCCGATACAGGCTACCCATGGCGTCCTGGATCAGCTCTCCGGAAAGAAGCCAGCTCAGGCGACTGTCCGATTCGGCATCGTAGGGCTGTTGCGGCGCAAGGTATTCCCACCACTTGATGGCTACGGCATGAGGGGGAGGGAGTACCTTGGCATTGACCCATCCCAACAGGCCCACGCCCTCCCATAGTGCCAGTATTCCCAGTATCAGCAGAACACCCTTGAAGCGCTGCGACCCTTCCGTCATGGCTTGATGTCCAGCGTCTTCTTGGCGGCTTCCAGCAAATCGGTTTTGACAAAGTCGCGCGCCATCGGTGGCGCGGACATCTTGCCGATGCCGTATTTGAACATGGTATCGGCGGTGCGTTGGATATGTTCAGGAGTGATGTTGTAGGAATAGGGTGAATTGGCGATGGCGGCCTGAAACTCCTCGCTGGAAAGCTGGTGCTTGAAGATGGCATCGCGCACGTATTTTTCGGCGACTTGCGGCTGGTCGATGAAGGTTTTTGTGGCGAGCACAAAGCATTGCATGAACTTTTGAGCCACGGGCTTGTTGGCATAAAACTTTTCCGTCATGACCAGCGTCCGGATGGGTTCGCCAATGGGGGTATCGTAGGGCTTCATCAATTCCGTGCCCCAACCCTGGGCCAGTGCCTGGGAGGAGTAGGGTTCGCTTTGCATGATGGCGTCCACATTCTTCTGCATCAGGGCCTGGTTGAGATCGGGGTAAGCCAGATAAATCAGCTGAACGTCCTTGCCTGGCTGGTCGGACCAGGTCATTTTGTGTTGTGCGAGTTCCGCCACCAGCAGCACCTCCTGGATGCCACCGCGTGTCACACCGACTTTTCTGGATTTGAGGCTCTCGATGGTTTTGAGGTGAAGGTCGGCCCGGCTGAGCAAACGGGCTCCGCCCCGGGCAAATCCAGCCACGATCACAATGGGTACGCCATTGGCGCGACCGGAAATGGCCGCTTCAGAAGCCGTGGCGCCCACGTCAAGTTCATCCGCAATCATCGCCTGCATGATGTCAGGGCCTTTGGCAAACAGGCGCTCTTCCACCTTGAGGCCGCACTTTGGTGCGATTTCCTTGATGTAGCCCACAGCGCCAAAGTGTGCAAGCTTGAGATTGCCCAGGCGCACCACGTCCTCAGCCTGGAGCGGACTCATTACCATCAACAATACCGAAATCAGGAAACCGTGCGTCCAACGCATTTCATACCTCATGATTGAAAGTCCAGAATGGCTTGCGCTATGGCGCCGGGGGGTAACTGTACCGCAACCCAACCGCGCACGCTATTCACGAACCACAGCGCTTCGGCTTGAGCCAGGTCCGCCAGGGTGACAACCCGTTCCACGAGCCGACCCTCATCAAGCAGGCATTGCCGATATGCGCCGGGAAGCAGACCGCAAGCCTGAGGCGGCGTGTAGAACGCCTCATTTTGCTCCAATACAAGGTTGCCGCGCGTAAATTCGGTGACCTCACCGCGTTCGTTCCACAACAGTACATCGTAATGACCGGGCAAGGCGGCCTGCACATGGTGCTCATAGAGGTCGCGCTGTGTGGTTTTATGTTGCAGGAGGGTGTCTTGGGATGAGACCGGAGAGCGCGCCAGGGTGACGGACACCGTCAGCGCAGGATTGGGCTCGACGGGACACCCCTCGAGGTGCACCGTGCCTTCCCGGCCGTAGCACAGGCGCACGCGATAGTCGCCCTGGGGGTACTGCAGGGCGTAGCCCGCCAGGATTTGGCTCAAAGCCGCCGTGAGAGGTGGAAACCCCAAGGTGGCGGCAGATTGGCTAAGGCGGGCCAGATGCTGCGCTTCCAGCCAGAACTGTCCATCCCGCAGGAGCATGGTTTCAAGCAGCTCGTAACCTTTGGGCTCAAAGTCCAGGAATTTCGACTTGGTGACGACTTCGGCATACTCGTCGTCACTGCGCGAGTCCCAGGTAATGCCGCCACCCAGGCCGCAGACCATGGCGCCGCTGTCCGTATCGAGGGTGAGGGTACGAATCGCCACGTTGAACTGGGCGTCTCCCCCTGGTTTAATCCAGCCCACCGCGCCGCAATAGGGGCCGCGAGGGGTAGCCTCCAGTTGATGGATCAGTTCCATGGATTTAAGCTTGGGGGCGCCAGTGATGGAGCCGCAGGGAAACAGGGCCGCAAAGATGTCTCCCAGCGCCGTTTCATCGCGCAAGGTGGCCTCTACCGTGGACGTCATCTGCAGCACGGTGGGGTAGCGTTCGATGGTAAACAGGGCCGGGACGTGAACTGTCCCTGAGCGCGCGATGCGGGACAGGTCATTGCGCAGCAGGTCCACGATCATGAGGTTTTCTGCGCGGTTCTTGCGCGATTCGGAAAGCCATCGCTCCAGGGCAGCGTCTTCCTCGGGTTGAAACCCCCTGCGGACTGTTCCCTTCATGGGGCGGGTGGTGACCACGTTGCCGGTTTTGGCGAAGAACAATTCCGGAGAGATGGAGAGTATCTGAAAATCATTGCAATCCAGCCAGGCGCAGTAATCGGCGCGCTGCGCGTGACGCAAACGTTCGTAATATTGCCAGCTCGACCCCGTCAGGTGCGCTGCAGCCCGTAGCGTGTAATTGATTTGATAGGTGTCGCCTCTTTCAATGGCTTCATGAATCAGGCGGATGTTTTGCTCGTAGGTTTGCGGCGAGACGTCGAGCGTCCATGGGGAACAGGACAGGGGTTCGGTAGCAGGCGGTGTGTACATCATGGTCTTTGGGGCATGGAACACCCCAAATTGTGCGATGGGCAGGGCCATGGAGCCGTGAACCCGCGCGCTGGGCTCAAAAGCGGGGGCGCATTCATAGCTCATGTACCCGGCCGCATAAGCGCCGTTGCCAGTAGCCTCCGCGATCTGGTCCAGCAAAGGCCTCACTTCATCCGGGTGATGGGCTTTCAGGACCACACTGGGTTCTGTAAACACCCGTCTGATGACATGTCCCGGGTGATCGGCAAAATCGAGTACCAAACGCATACCGCCATTCTACTCCTGCTCAGTGATGCGGCAATGCGGTAAAATTGCCGTCTCGTTGATCAGTATCGGGTGTCTCGCACCCAAAAGGAATTGATGGCACATCGCATTGCAGTCATCCCGGGGGATGGCATTGGCATGGAAGTCATGCCCGAGGGGGTTCGCGTCGTGGAAGCCGCTGCCCGCAAGATGGGCATCGCCCTGGAATGGACCTGGTTTGACTGGGCCAGTGCGGCGTGGTGGCAAAAGCACGGTGAAATGATGCCCGCCGACTGGTTTGACCAACTCAAAGGATTTGACGCCATTTATTTTGGGGCGGTTGGCTGGCCCGAAGTGGTTCCGGACCATGTCTCGCTCTGGGGCTCCCTGATCAAGTTCCGGCGCGAGTTCGACCAGTACGTCAACCTGCGTCCAGTGCGCCTGATGCCCGGCGTGCCCTCGCCCCTGGCGGGAAAAAAGCCGGGCGATATCGATTTTCTGGTGGTTCGCGAAAACACCGAAGGCGAATATTCCTCCATTGGCGGCAGGATGTTTGCCGGCACCGAACGCGAAGTTGTGGTGCAGGAATCCGTGTTCTCGCGCAAGGGTGTGGACCGCATCTTGCGCTATGCCTTCGAACTGGCGCAAAAGCGTCCGCGTCGCCATCTCACCTCGGCCACCAAGTCCAACGGCATCTCCATCAGCATGCCCTATTGGGATGAACGGGTGGAGGCCGTGGCTGCCGAATACCCCACCGTTCACTGGGACAAGTACCACATCGACATCCTCACGGCGCGGTTCGTCCTGAGCCCCGAGCGCTTTGACGTGGTGGTGGCCTCCAACCTGTTTGGCGACATTCTTTCGGACCTCGGTCCTGCCTGCACCGGGACGATCGGCATTGCCCCTTCGGCAAGCCTGAACCCGGAGCGATTATTTCCCTCGCTGTTCGAGCCCGTTCACGGCTCTGCCCCCGACATTTACGGCCGCAACATGGCCAATCCCGTAGCCATGATCTGGTCCGGCGCCCTGATGATGGATTTTCTGGGTGAAGGTGGGAATTATCGGGCGGCCCATGACGCCATCGTCAAGGCCATTGAGGAAGTGTTGGTGCAAGGCCCCCGGACGCCGGACCTGGGCGGCACCGCCAGCACGACGGAGGTCGGAGTGGCGATTGCCGCGGCTATTTGATTCAATCCATCAGGAGTCAGGAGCGTGAGTCGATTCATCGTACGAAAGGTCGCTGTGCTGGGGGCGGGGGTGATGGGTGCGCAGATTGCGGCTCATCTGATCAATTTGCGCATCCCCGTGCTGTTATTCGATCTCGCTGCACCAGACGGTGATAAAAACGCCATCGCCACCAGGGCGGTGGAGCGCCTCAAGAAGATCCGCCCCGCGCCACTCGGCTTTGCAGCAGATGCAGCCCTCATCCGGCCCGCCAATTATGATCAGCATCTGCCATTGCTGCAGGAATGTGATCTCGTCATCGAAGCCATCGGCGAGCGCATGGACTGGAAAAGCGAGCTTTATCGCAGGATTGCCCCGTACGTGGGGGCGCGGACGATTCTTGCGTCCAATACCTCGGGGCTCTCCATCACTGCCCTGTCGCAGGAATTGCCCGAGGCGCTGCGCGAGCGCTTCTGCGGCATCCACTTCTTCAACCCGCCGCGTTACATGAGCCTGGTGGAGCTGATCCCCACGGCGGGCACGGCAGCAGCCATTCTGGACGATCTGGAAACCTTCGTGACCACCCGCCTGGGCAAGCGCGTGGTGCGCGCGCTCGATACACCCAACTTCGTGGCCAACCGCGTCGGCGTGGCCGGAATGCTGTTTACTCTGATCGAGGCTGAAAAATTCGGACTGAGCTGCGACGTGGTGGACGATCTCACAGGCAGGAAACTGGGGCGTGCCCCTTCGGCCACCTACCGTACGGCGGATGTGGTGGGGTTGGATACCTTGCTGCATGTGGTACGCACGCTCCAGGACCAGCTGCCCGAGGATTCCTTTCGCGCGGCCTACGCCACCCCCCCGGTGGTGGCGCAGCTGATTGAAGCGGGTTGGCTGGGAGCCAAATCCGGCGCCGGTTTCTACAAGAAAGTGGGACGGGAGATTTTACGGCTGGACCCCGCCATGCTCGACTATGTGGCAGGTGGCGGCAAAGCGGCTCCTGAAGTTGCAGCACTCCTCAAACTGCCTCCCGCAGAACGGATGGCTGCCCTGCGTGCCTCGAACCACAAGGAAGCGCAGTTTCTGTGGGCCCTGTATCGCGATACCTTCCACTATTGCGCGGTGCATCTGGCGCGCATAGCCCATTCGGCACGCGACGTGGATTTCGCCCTGCGCTGGGGTTTTGGCTGGCAAGAAGGCCCCTTCGAGACCTGGCAGCGCGCCGGGTGGCAGACCGTGGCGCAATGGATTGCCGAGGACATTGCAGCGGGTCGGGCGCTGTCCAGTGAAGCATTGCCGGCCTGGGTGATGGATGGGCGCAAAGGCGTGCATACCCCCGCGGGGTCCTGGAGCGCGGCGACACAACGCTATTTGCCGTCCAGCACCTTGCCGGTGTATCAGCGCCAGTTGTTCCCTGAAACGGTGGTGGCAGGGCCCGGGCAGCCTCCAGATACTGCGGGAACGACCGTGTTTGAAGACGAATTCGTGCGCGCCTGGACGCTGGATGGCGAGTTTCTGATCGCCACCATCAAAACCAAGATGCGCACCTTCAACACGGGAGCCCTGAAGGGTCTGGGCAAGGCCGTTACCTGCGCTGAGACGGATTTTCGCGGCCTCGTGATCTGGGGCCCTGGCGAGCCCTTTTCGGCTGGCGGCGACCTGAGTGGCTTTCTCACCCTCTATACCCGTACAGGCCTCGACGGGTTCGGTGCCGAACAGAAAATGTTTCAGGACGTGATGCGCCGGCTCCGGTTTTCCCAGATCCCCACCGTTGCGGCAGCCAGGGGCTATGCCCTGGGGGGAGGGTGTGAAGCGTTTTTGCACTGCGATCGACGCGTTGCTCATTTCGAATCCCATGTGGGACTGGTGGAAGTGAACGTGGGATTGTTGCCTGGAGCAGGCGGATTAACCACCCTGGCACGTCGCGCAGGCGAGCGTGCCTTGCTGGCAGGAACGCCCCTTGACGCCATCAGCGCCCTCAAGGATGGATTTGCCCGCGTCATGCGCGCCGAGGTCAGCACCAGTGCCATCGAGGCGCGTCAGGCAGGTCTTTTGCTCGACGGTGACGTGATTGCTGCACACCAGGACGAGCTTCTCTTCATTGCGCTTGCCGAGGCGCGTGCGCTCGCCGATGCCGGCTACAGTCCGCCGCTGGAGCGTTCGTTTCCGGTAGCCGGTCGCGATGGCAAGGCCATCCTGATGAATCTGCTGGTCAATTACAACGCGGCCGGCCAGTTGACCGACTACGACGTGGTCATCGGTACGGCCATTGCCGACGTTCTATGCGGCGGTGATGTTGACTGCGGCACGATGCAGAGTGAACGCGCCATCCTGGCCCTGGAGCGCAAGCATTTCTGCGAACTCATGACCCATGCCAAAACCCGTGAACGCATCCAGGCGCTGCTGGATACGGGCAAACCATTTCGCAACTGATCGGGAGACCTCATGAACAGCGTCTATATCGTTGCAGCCACCCGAACGCCCGTGGGCCGTGCCGGACGTGGCGTGTTCAGGAACGTACGTGCCGACGACCTGCTGATCGCTGCAATTCAGGGCGCCTTGAAGCGGGCACCGGGACTGGATCCTGAAGCCATTGAAGACGTCATCATGGGTTGCGCCATGCCGGAAGGGGAACAGGGTCTCAACATTGCCCGCAGTGCGGCGCTCCTGGCCGGGGTGCCCGTCTCTGCGGGAGGCATGACCGTCAACCGGTTCTGCGCTTCCGGGCTTTCAGCGCTGCAGATCGCGGCGGACCGCATCCGTGTCGGTGAGGCGGATGTACTGCTGGCGGGTGGCGTCGAATCCATGAGCCGTATTCCCATGGGGGGGTACCATCCATCCGTGCATCCTGCGGTGTTTCAGAGTGCCGATAATCTGGGCATGGCCTATGGTATGGGAATCACTGCCGAGAATGTGGCGCATCGGTGGAATATTTCGCGACAGGATCAGGATGCCTTCGCACTCCAATCTCACCAACGCGCCGTCGCCGCGCAACAAGCCGGCGCATTTGGGGCCGAAATCACGCCGGTGATGGTGACGCAACGGCAACCCGTCGAGGACACGGACGAGGTGCGCGTCCAGTCGGTTATGGTGGATCAGGACGAGGGGCCGCGCACCGATACCACACTGGAAGCCCTGGCGCGCCTCAAGCCTGCGTTTCAGGTCAAGGGCTCCGTGACCGCGGGCAACAGCAGTCAAATGTCGGATGGCGCAGCATGTCATATTCTTGCCAGTGAAGCTGCCGTCAGGCGTTTTTCCCTGCAGCCCCTGGCACGCGTGGTCGGTTTTTCCGTCAAGGGCGTCCCGCCTGCCATCATGGGAATCGGCCCGGTGGAGGCCGTGCCCGCCCTGCTCAAGCGCGCAGGGCTGTTGCAAAAGCAACTGGACTGGGTTGAACTGAATGAAGCGTTTGCGGCACAAGTCCTCGCCGTACAGAAAACCCTTGGCTTTGACCCCGAACGGCTCAATCCCGTGGGCGGCGCCATTGCCTTGGGCCACCCGCTGGGTGCAAGTGGCGCCATCAGGGCAGCCACCCTGATTCATGGTTTGCATCGCACCGGTGGGCGCTATGGCATGGTGACGCTCTGTGTGGGTATGGGGCAGGGTGCTGCTGCATTGTTCGAACGGGTATGATGCGCGGTGATCCATCGCGCTTTTCCAAAATAACAAGGAAATCTGATTCATGAAAGTATTGGTGCCTGTCAAACGAGTTCTGGACTACAACATCAAGGCGCGTCCCAAGGCTGATGGCACTGACGTGGAACTGTCGGGCCTCAAGATGTCCATGAACCCCTTCGATGAAATCGCCATGGAAGCCGCCATTCGGCTCAAGGAAGCCGGTCAGGCCAGCGAGATCATCGCCGTTTCATGCGGTCCGCAGGCCTGCCAGGAAACCCTGCGCACGGCACTCGCCCTGGGGGCAGATCGCGCCGTGCTGGTGGAAACCGACGAACCGCTGCAACCTCTGGCTGTGGCCAAACTGCTCAAGGCGCTGGTGGCGCGCGAGCAACCAGGCCTTGTGATCTGCGGCAAGCAGGCCATCGATGACGATGCCAGCCAGACCGGTCAGATGCTGGCCGCCCTGATGGGATGGGCCCAGGCCACCTTTGCTTCGCGCATCGCGTTGGGCACGGATGACGCCAGCGTGACGCGCGAGATTGACGGCGGGCTTGAGACGCTGTCCATTCGGCTGCCTGCGGTCATCACCACGGATCTGCGTCTGAACGAACCGCGCTATGCCACGCTGCCCAACATCATGAAAGCCAAAAAGAAGCCCCTGGAAACGCTGACCCCTGAACTCCTGGGTGTGGACATAAGTTCGCGTCTGACCCTGCTCAAGGTGGCAGAGCCTCCAGAGCGTCGGGGCGGCATCAAGGTCAACGACGTGGCCGATCTGCTGGACAGATTAAAAAACGAAGCCAAAGTGATCTGAGGAATAACCCATGACTCTTCTCGTTGTTGCCGAACACGACAATCTGCATCTCAAGGCCGCCACGCGCCACGTGCTGGCCGCCGCCCAGGCCATTGGTGGTGAAATCCATGTGCTGGTGGCGGGGCACCATTGCGCTGCCGTGGCGGAAGCAGCACGCAGCCTGCCAGGCGTTACCTGCGTGATGCTTGCGCAAGGCGATGCCCTGCAGGGCCCAGGTGCTGAAAACATGGCGGATCTGGTGGTGCGCCTTGCGCGCGGCTACACGCATCTGCTTACAGCGGCGAGCGCCTCGGGCAAAAACTGGATGCCACGGGTTGCCGCCTTGCTGGATGTGGCGCAAATCTCCGACATCGTTCGTGTGGATGCTCCAGACACCTTTACGCGTCCCATCTATGCGGGCAGCGTCTGGGCCACCGTGCGTTCTGAGGATGCCATCAAGGTCGTGACCGTACGTTCCACCGCCTTTGATGCCGTGCCGGAAACGGGTGGCGCAGCCCGCCTGGAAGTGGTGGACGCACCGGTCGACGCCGGATTGTCGCGCCGTACCGACCTCGCGCTCAGTGAGTCCAGCCGTCCCGAACTGGAAACGGCTCGAGTCGTCGTTTCCGGAGGGCGTGGTCTGGGTAGCGCCGAGCGATTCAGTGAGTTGCTGGAGCCCCTGGCGGATAAATTGAATGCGGCACTGGGGGCCTCACGGGCCGCAGTGGACTCGGGCTATGTGCCTAACGACTACCAGGTGGGGCAGACTGGGAAGATCGTGGCTCCCGACCTCTATATTGCCGTGGGCATTTCGGGTGCCATCCAGCATCTGGCCGGGATGAAGGCATCCCGGGTCATCGTGGCCATCAACAAGGATCCTGACGCCCCCATCTTTGCGGTCGCGGATTATGGGCTGGTGGGGGACCTCAACCAGGTGGTGCCGGCATTGACGGCTGCGTTGTAGGGCGCTTCAGACGGATTGCAGCGGAATCTTGAACCCCTGGCGCTTGATGCGATTGTTGGCATCCACATAGACCAGCCGGGGTTCAAAGGATTCGAGTTCGGCCTCGGTGTAAGCGGCGTAAGTGGCGATGATCAGGATGTCGCCCACTTGTGCCTTGCGGGCAGCCGCGCCGTTGACGGAAATCATGCCGGAACCGCGCTGACCCCGAATGGCGTAGGTGGTAAAGCGATCGCCATTGTTGACGTTGTAAATGTCAATTTGCTGGTATTCGCGAATGTCGGCAGCATCCAGCAAGTCTTCGTCAATGGCACAGGAACCTTCGTAACCCAACTCAGACTGGGTGACGGTGACACGATGAAGTTTGGCTTTAAGCATTGTCCGTTGCATGGGCCTTATATCCAGGTAAGTTCATCACAGTTCTGTTGCAAGGTGAGGCAGTTTACGCAAATGTGCCGCTTCACGCCACCATTATTGCATTGCAGCAGAGCGCAATATTATCAGGAATTTGGACTGCTTCAATAAGAAAAGGTTTATATGGTTTTGCATAATCATTCACTCCTCCCACCAAACATTATCGAGCAGGTTACACTGGCCCTCGCCGAGGATTTGGGCAGCGGAGATCGTACGGCGGCGTTGATTCCCGAAGGGCGGTTAGCCCGTGCCACCGTCAGGGTGCGCGAGGCCGCGGTTTTATGTGGGCAACCCTGGTTTGAGGCTGTTTTTGAGCAGATCGCTTCTTCTGTCGAAATAAAATGGCATGTGAAAGAGGGCACCATGACGGCGTCCGACACGCTCGTGGCAAGCCTGTTTGGTCCGGCGCGTTCCCTGTTGACTGGAGAGCGTACGGCACTCAATTTTTTGCAGACGCTCTCTGCCGTGGCCACGCAAACCCATCGCTTCAAGCAAGCCGTAGCAGGTTGCGGGGCGCAGATCGTGGATACCCGAAAAACATTGCCGGGACTGCGGCTAGCCGAAAAGTACGCCGTGAGGGTTGGGGGCGGAACCAATCACCGGATGGGCCTTTATGATGGCATCCTGATCAAGGAAAATCACATTGCGGCCGCGGGCAGCCTTACCGTCGCAGTAAAGCAGGCTCTGGAGGCCGCGCCGCCCGGGGTCATTGTCGAGGTGGAGGTGGAGACCCTGGCACAACTGGAAGAAGCCATTGAAGCGGGTGCACCGATGATACTGCTGGACAACATGACCCTGGCCCAGCAACATCAGGCCGTGGCCTTGGGGCAGGGCCGGGCCATCCTAGAAGTGTCGGGGGGTGTAACCTTGAACACGGTGCGTGCGATTGCTCTCACCGGGGTGGATAGAATTTCCGTAGGAAGCCTCACCAAGGATATTAATGCAGTTGATTTTTCGATGAGATTTCAATTAGATGAATAATGTTATTGATGTTGAATATGAGCGTCCGGCCTCTTGTGACACCCGTCATATCTGGGCCCATGTTCCGGACGATCCCAGCCCGACGCGCCGCCAGGAACTGCTGGGGCAGATTCGCACCCTGCTGCAGGCCAAAAATGCCGTACTGGTGTCCCATTACTATGTGCATCCGGACTTGCAGGACCTTGCCGAAGCAACGGGGGGGCTGGTTGCAGATTCACTGGAAATGGCCCGCTTTGGTAAAAATCATGCGGCCGGCACACTCGTGGTTGCGGGGGTTCGCTTCATGGGAGAAACCGCCAAAATTCTCTCCAACGAAAAAACCGTGCTGATGCCCACCCTGGAAGCGGAATGTTCCCTGGATCTGGGTTGCCCGGCAGATGAATTTGCGGCCTTATGCGATCAGCATCCTGACCGCACAGTGGTGGTCTACGCCAACACGAGCGCAGCCGTGAAAGCGCGCTCGGACTGGGTGGTCACCTCAAGCTGTGCAGTGGACATCGTGCGCCACCTGCATGAGCAGGGGAAAAAGATTTTATGGGCACCGGACAAGCATCTGGGTGAGTACGTTCAGTCCCAGACTGGCGCAGACATGCTGTTGTGGCGCGGCTCCTGCGTGGTTCATGATGAATTCAAGGCCAGTGAACTGCAGGATCTCATGCGCCGGCATCCTGAAGCGAAGGTCCTGGTTCATCCCGAATCGCCTGCTGCCGTGGTGGCGTTGGCCGATGTGGTCGGATCCACGTCGGCCATTCTGAAGGCGGCCAGCACATTGGCTGCGGGAACTTTTATCGTGGCTACGGATAATGGCATGATGCATAAACTGCGCCAGCAGAATCCCGGAAAAACCTTCATCGAAGCACCCACTGCTGGCGCCAGTGCCACCTGTAGAAGCTGCGCTCATTGTCCCTGGATGGCCATGAACGGTCTGGAAAACCTGTTGGAAGTTTTGCAGCGCGGACACAACCGCATTGAGGTTTCAACCGAACTGGCCGCAAGGGCCCAGCTTCCCATCCAGCGCATGCTGGATTTTACGGCTTCACGCGCGGGCCCCTCAGGGATTGTGCCCCAAATCGGCGCGGCCTGAAGAGAGCGCGCGCGCCATCAGGCGCGCCTTGATCCAGTCATTGGGGCCCAGTGCCAGCAGGCCGGTCACGACAAAAATGAATGCGATGTCTCCAGCCGGCAAGGATTGCATCTCGGCCAACCCGGTGAGGCCAATGCCTGCGGCAAGCAGGGCGTCGAATAGCACCGCCACCAGCAGCACGCGACTGGGGCGCGAATGCCAGAAGGCAGCGCGTTCCCTTAGGGAAAACACCGAAAAGAGCGCAAAGGACCCCAGGATTTCAAAGCCGTAAGTGAGCAAGGGGCCGCGCTCGCCCTCAAGCCCAAAGTGGGCCCAGCCATACGCGAGCAGCCCCAGGCCCTCTACCAGCATCAGCAAGCCCAGCACGGCGGCCACCTTGATCTGCGGGCCGATATTCCAGGTTTCCGGTTTTTGCGAGGGGCGCACCTGGTCGGTGGCAAGGGAAATCATCATGAAATCGTTCATGAACACCAGCAGCACGATACCCAGCAATGAAATGGCAAATTTCCCCAAGACCAGGAAAGACACCACCACAAAGCCTGCCTTGAGCAGGGTTTGGGCGACTTTGTAGAGGATCCAGGTCAGAACCCGTTGGTAGATGGCGCGCCCTGTTTTGACAAGGGCAATGATGTTGGACAGCCCCTCGGTGGTCAACACCGCACTGGCTGCACCCTTGGCCACATCAGTGGCACCGCTGACGGCGATGCCTACCTCTGACTGGCGCAGGGCAGGAGCATCGTTGACGCCATCGCCGGTCATGCCCACGATATGCCCGGCCGTTTGCAGGTTCTGCACCACCAAAAACTTGTCTTCGGGAAACACCTCGGCAAAACCATCTACCGATTCGGTCAGTGCGGTGGCCTGTGCGGCCGCCCTACTTTGCAGAGTGCGCAATTCCGGTGCGCGCACGATTTGCGCAAGACCCAGCTGCCGGGCCACTTCGCTGGCCACGGGCAGAGCATCCCCCGTGAGCATTTTGACGCTGATGCCCAGATCGCGCAGTTGTGCAATGAGTTGCCGTGAATCCGGGCGTGGAGGGTCATATAGCGTCACGAGCCCCAACAATTTCAAGGAGCCTCCATTCTTGGCACAGGCCACGGCCAGGGTACGTCTGCCTTGTGCTGCTTGCTGATCTGCCTGCAATTCGAGCTGCGCCATGGAATCTTCATCCAGGCCAGCTGCTTCGCCTACTGTGCGTAGTGCACCCTTGATGCAGCGCAGTTGCTGTCCATTTATTTCGATTACGGCTTCCGTGCGGCGCGTTGCTGCAGAGAAGGGAGAGAAAGACAACACACGACAGGGCTCAGAGGGCAGGGCGCGCGCGCTTGCGGCAAGCAGGATCGCCAGATCGATGGGGTCGTTGTTGGCCTCATTGGAGGCCCAGCGCCCCGCCTGAAGCAATTCTGTATCGGTAATTCCGGGCTGCGGCATCACCTGCGCCACGGAGAGCTGATTGCGCGTCAGGGTGCCCGTTTTGTCGGCACAAAGCACGTCCATGGTGGCAGCATCCTCCACGGCACTGAGTTGGGTGATCAACACGCCCTGACGGGTCAATTCCAGAGACCCCAGGGCCATGCTGACGGTAAACATGACTGGCAATGCCACGGGCACGGCATTCATCAGGATAGCCAGTGCAACCGGCAGGACGCGTAACAAGGGCAGCCCCTCGAGGAATGCCACGAGGAGCGTCGCGAAGACCAGCAGGCTGACCAGGATCACGAGCCAGCGTACAACGCGCGCAATGACCTTTTCCACGTGCAACTGCGGGTGCGCGGTTTCCACGAGTTGTGTGGTTCGCCCAAACCATGTGGCGGCTCCCGTGGATACAACAATAGCTGTGGCTTCTCCCTGTCTCACGACGGAACCTGAGTACAGGTCGGCATTCGCCGATTTTTCCACCTCATGGGATTCGCCGGTCAAGGCGGACTGGTCCACCTGTAAAACGCCCTCAATGATCTGCAGGTCGGCGGGAACAAAGTCCCCAGCCCGGATCCGGATCACGTCACCTTTAACCAGATCCCGGGCTGACAGGGTTTGCCAGGCACCTTCGCGCAACACTCGGGTCATGACCTGAAGTTGGCTGCGCAGTGCGGCTACGGCAGCACTGGCGCGCTGCTCCTGGGCAAATCCCAAAACTGCGTTGACCACCAGCAGCACCAGGGCAATCCACATGTCGAGGCTTTTGTGGATGATGAACGAAAGAATGGCAATAAGCTCGATCATCCATGCGGAGAGGTTCCAGAACTTTTTGGCGAAGCTCTGCAGGGGATGGCGTTTTTTTTCGGGGATTTCGTTGGGTCCCTCGCGCTGCAATCGCAGCGCTGCCTCTTTGTGCGACAGCCCAACATCACCACGGGATTGCAGCGCGGCAAGCCTTTCTGTAGCCGTGGTGGCCGGTTGTGATTCCTGGAGATTTTCTGAAATCGTCATGGCAAGGTGGCAGGCCGGCAAGAGGCAAGAGAATGGTCTGGACTATACCCCAAGGATACGAAACCGCTTTCGGGAAAGCGTAACAAATCGTGCCTCAAGCCTCCGGGAAAGATCAGATGCCTGAGTTGGGCATGCCCGGGCAGATGGTGGGTTCGGCCTTGTCCAGCGTGAAGGGATAATCGCGGCTAAAGTGCAGGCCGCGACTTTCATGGCGCGATTGAGCGGAGCGGACGATCAGGTCAGAAACCATGACGAGATTGCGTAATTCCAGTAGATCCCGACTCACGTGAAAGTTGGCATAGAACTCGCGGATTTCTTCGGACAACAGCTTCAGTCGGTGAGCAGCCCGCTCGAGGCGCTTGTCGGTACGTACAATGCCAACATAGTCCCACATGAAGCGCCGCAACTCATCCCAATTATGGGAAATCACCACTTCCTCATCGGCATCCGTGACCTGGCTGCTGTCCCAGTCCGGCAATTGCGAGGCGGGGAAGGAGGGGTGCGCCAGGATGTCCTGACTTGCAGCAGTCGCCATGACCACACATTCCAGCAGGGAGTTGCTGGCGAGCCGGTTGGCACCGTGCAGGCCGGTATAGGCCGTTTCGCCGATGGCGTACAGGCAGTCCAGATCGGTTCGTCCCGAAAGGTCCGTTACTACACCGCCACAGGTGTAATGGGCTGCAGGAACGACTGGAATGGGATCGCGCGCCATGTCGATGCCCAGGTCCATGCAGCGTTGGTAGATGGTCGGAAAATGTTCGCGAATGAAGGCTTCACCCTTCTGGGTGATGTCGAGATAAACGCAATCGATGCCATGCCGTTTCATTTCATAGTCAATGGCACGCGCAACGATATCACGCGGCGCAAGCTCGGCACGCGGGTCGTGGGCCGGCATGAAACGTGTTCCGTCGGGCAGGCAAAGAAGGCCACCTTCGCCGCGGACCGCTTCGGAGATGAGAAATGATTTTGCATGAGGGTGATACAGGCAAGTTGGGTGGAACTGGATGAATTCCATGTTGCCCACCCGGCATCCGGCACGCCAGGCCGCGGCAATGCCGTCCCCGGTGGCAGTATCCGGGTTGGTGGTGTAGAGGTAGACTTTGCCCGCTCCGCCAGTAGCCAGCAGGATATGCCCGGCAGAGAAGGTTTCCACCTCGCCGGTCAATTCGTTTAGTGCATACAATCCCAGGCAACGCCTGCCGATTTGCTTCAACTTGCCGGTGGTGATGAGGTCCACCAGCATGTAATGGTCAAAAAGGGTGATGTTGGGGTGCGCTTTCATTTTGGGGTAGAGCTGGTTCTGGACTGCGGCTCCCGTGGCATCGGCAGCGTGCACGATGCGGCGGTGCGTATGCCCCCCCTCCCGGGTCAGGTGGAGATGTCCTTCCTCCAGCGTGAAGGGCACGCCTTGAGCGCTCAGCCAACCAATGGCAGCGGGCGCGTGTTCCACGATGAAGCGCGTCGTAGCAGGCTCGCACAAGCCCGCTCCGGCATTGAGCGTGTCTTCAATATGGGAATCGAAACTGTCGTCTGTGCCAACCACTGCGGCAATGCCCCCCTGGGCCCAGCCGCTGGCACCATCCTCCAGGGAGCGCTTGGTCAAAACGGCCACCTTGCAATGTTCGGCAAGGCGCAACGCAGCCGTAGCGCCGGCAAGTCCGCTACCAATCACGATGACATCAAAGGTCTTCAGAAAACAGCTCCAGAAATGGATAGGTTCATCATCAGCCGCAAGTATGCTTTGCTATGCGCATTGTCACAAGTCCATAAAGCGGGCTCACCATAAAACCTGACAAAAACACAAACAAAAACATAGTTGTATCAATTAATATCAGCGCCGGGCTCCACAAAAAGAGACGGGATGAAATTATCGGCGTAATTCGGATCTGGACAATGACAACATCCGTATTGATTCTGGAAGATGATTTGCAACTGGTTCGGTTTTTCAGGCACATCTTAAGTCGCGAGGGATTTGAGCCCATTCATTGCAGGGATGTGGCCCTTGCGAAATCCCTGATACACCAGTCGCGATTTGAATTGGCATTGGTAGACGTGGTATTGGGGCAGGAGGATAACGGCCTTGATTTTGTGCGCTATGCCCGGGAGGCCCGCCCTGAAATGGGTATCATGGTCATCAGTGGAAAATCCACGCCGCTGGATCGGATTCTGGGCATCCAGATGGGCGCGGACGATTATCTGGCCAAGCCCCTGGATATGCGTGAGTTGGTGGCCCGGGCCAAACGCCTGTTACAACGACTGCGTGGCCGTTATCCGTCGAAAAACGAGGTGTTGGTCAGGTTTTCCGGATTCATCCTGGACAAGAAGCGCAGAAGCTTATGCACCCGCGAGGGAACGCCGATTGCCTTGACCAGCCGTGAGTTTGATTTGCTCGTGTGCCTGACCGAAAGCGGCAACCACGTCGTGGGCCGGGACGTCATTGCCAGCATGGTTTGCGGCCGCACGTGGAGCACGCAGGACCGATCGGTGGACGTGATGGTATCCGGGTTGCGTTGCAAATTGCGCAAGTTTCACTCCGGTGAAATCCTGATCAAATCGGTGCGGGGGCAGGGGTACTGCTTTGGCAGTGTGGTTGAGCCGATTTGCTTGATGCCGCAGGCCTAAAACAGCTGCTCGTTCAGGATGCGGTACAGATACTGGCCATAGCCGTTGTTCTTCATGCGCTCTGCCAGTTCCTCAACGTCTGCGGCAGAGATCATGCCCTTGCGATAGGCAATCTCTTCGGGGCAGGCAATTTTAAGCCCCTGCCGTTTTTCCACAGTCTGTATGTATTGTGCCGCTTCAAGGAGGGATTCGTGGGTGCCGGTATCCAGCCAGGCAAAACCACGCCCCATCAATTCCACGTGTAACTGCTTCTGCTCCAGATAGCAGCGGTTGAGGTCGGTGATTTCAAGTTCGCCGCGCGGGGAGGGCTTAAGGCTCTGCGCAAGGTCACACA
Organism: Pseudomonadota bacterium; assembly: GCA_021805725.1. Next base: position 333,299 of record JAJZEH010000037.1, read on the forward strand.
CCTGATTATCGTAGAAGTAAAGGCCCGTCACTGCATAGCGTGAACGGGGCTGCCTGGGCTTTTCTTCCAGGCTGATGACGCGTCCAGTGGCATCGAATTCGGCCACGCCATAGCGTTCGGGGTCGGTGACGGCGTAGGCAAAAATGGTCGCACCATCCGCATGTTGCTGTGCGCGGTCGAGCATGCCGGAAAAATCGTGCCCATAGAAGATGTTGTCGCCCAGGACCAGGGCGCTGGGATCATTTCCTATGAAAGATTTCCCGATGATGAAAGCCTGCGCCAGACCTTCTGGATTGGGCTGCACTGCGTATTGAATGGAAATGCCCCATTGCGCGCCATCACCCAACAATTGCTGGAAGCGCGGGGTGTCCTGCGGGGTTGAAATCACCAGAATGTCGCGTATTCCTGCCAGCATGAGCGTGCTGAGCGGGTAATAGATCATGGGTTTGTCATAGACAGGCAGCAGTTGCTTCGAGACGACCTGGGTGACCGGATAGAGGCGGGTACCTGAACCTCCGGCCAAAATAATGCCTTTTCTCATGAAGGACTCCGCTCCACGTAATTCTTCTCGATCCACTCGCGATAAGCACCGCTTGTGATGCGTTGTGTCCACTCGGGATGGTGCAGGTACCACTTGATGGTTTTTTCCAGTCCGGACTCGAAAGTTTCTGCCGGCGACCAGCCCAATTCGCTGCGGATTTTACGGGCATCGATGGCATAACGCCGGTCATGGCCTGGGCGATCCTTGACGAACTGGATCAAGGTGTCATAGCTGCCAATGGCGCTGTTGGGGTGCAGATGGTCCAGGGCCGCGCAAAGCGCGTGCACCACCTCGAGGTTGGTGCGCTCACTTTGACCGCCAACATTGTATGTCTCGCCCAGCCGTCCGGCCTCAAGGACGCGCCTGATGGCGCTGCAATGGTCCGTCACGTATAACCAGTCGCGCACGTTCTTCCCGTCTCCGTAGACCGGCAAGGGCTTGCCGAGCAGTGCATTGTGGATCATGAGCGGAATCAGCTTTTCAGGAAACTGGTACGGGCCATAATTGTTGGAACAATTGGTGGTGAGTACCGGAAGCCCATAAGTGTGGTGCCAGGCCCGTACCAGGTGGTCCGAAGCGGCTTTCGAGGCCGAATAGGGGCTGTTGGGCGCATAGGGCGTGGTTTCCGAAAAGGCCGGAGCGGTGGCATTCAGAGAACCATACACTTCGTCTGTGGACACATGCAGGAAGCGAAAGGCCGATTGGGCGGTGCCATCAAGTTCGCTCCAGTAGGCACGGACTGACTCGAGCAAATGAAACGTGCCCATTACATTGGTTTCGATGAAATCCGCGGGGCCGTGGATCGAGCGGTCCACATGGCTTTCCGCGGCAAAATTGATGATGGCTCGCGGCTTGTGAGTGCGAAGAAGGCTTCGGACGAGACCCTGGTCACCGATATCGCCTTTGACGAGATGGTGCTGGCGGGCATGCTCGATGGCGGCAAGATTGTCAGGATTGCCTGCGTAGGTCAGTTTATCGAGCGTCACTACGGGCTCATCGCAGCACGCAAGCCAGTCGAGCACGAAGTTGGACCCAATGAATCCGGCGCCACCAGTGACGATGATCATAGTTCTGTTATGTAGTTGCCGAGGAAGGATGGAAGTCCCGAATCATATCAGGTTCAGGCGCCAGCCTGCGATGCCGCACAGCCTCGACGGGCATGATGCCGACCATGCAAACTGCGTATAATGTATATTATGTTAAATTATGTGCGCGAAAGAAACCCCGCCTCGGCGGGGTCCCTGAAAACGCGTCACTACCCTTCTTGCAAGACTACTTGATAACCTTCATCCAGGGAGATTTGCAGGTGGGGACTGCAGGATAATAAGCATTGCTGTCCGGACAGAAATAAAGGATCTGCTGGGAAAGGTTGCTTGGCGCACTGTTGGCTGGTGGTGCGGGGGGTGGCGCATCACGCGGTGGCATGGTGTTGTTGACGGGTGGAGGGCCCGATACCGGGCGAGCATTGGTGAGCGAAGACGCTGCATCCAGCCGCGTGACCCGGGTGGCACCTGCGCCTCCCAGAACTTGAACGCGATCGCCAACCCTGAAGTCTTCATCTGCGCCTTGGGTCACCGCAATGACATAGCCGCTATCGAGGCGTACCGTAATTTCAAGGCCTTCCTGGGTTGCAGCGGAATTCTGAATCGCTTCTCCGGCAGCAGCGCCAGCGATCGTGCCCAGAATTGTCGATGCCGCGTTACCCGTACCCTGCCCCATGGTATGACCCAATGCGGCTCCGCCCACTGCACCCGCCAGCAGACCCACAGCACCCGGTTCACTCGCCTGGATTCTGACTTTGCGAATGCTCTCGATCGTACCCAGTCGAACAGATTGTTCTCCGCGCACTTGCCCGTAGGTGTAGTCAGAGCCGCCTACGCCCGGAGTTGTACAACCAGAAACTGCTATAACCGCCAATGCCGTCATGGTCAATGCTGCAACGGATCTTGTTTTCATGTAAATCTCCAAGGTAATTACGCAATGCATTGTAAAACAACTCGTTATTATTAGATCAAAATGATCTGTAAAGGGGTATTACGCAGCGCTTGTCACTCCGACTGCCCTTTCGTCCTGCTTTTGAGCATAACGCATCATGTCAGTTCCCGTGGACTACAACATGCGCAAATTCACTCGCTGTGACGCTGCGGCTCTGGTACCCTCGCTGTTTTTAGACTTGCGGAAGTTGCACAATGGCACAGTATGTATTCACCATGAACAGGGTCAGCAAGATTGTCCCTCCGAAGCGCCAGATCCTCAAGGACATTTCGCTCAGCTTCTTTCCAGGCGCCAAAATCGGCGTATTGGGGCTGAACGGCTCGGGCAAGTCCACCCTGCTTCGGATCATGGCAGGCATCGACACGGAAATCGAGGGCGAAGCCACGCCCATGCCCAACCTCAGCATAGGCTATTTGCCGCAGGAACCGCAGCTTGATCCCGAGATCACCGTGCGTGAAGCCGTTGAACAGGGGCTGGGTGAGATTCTTTCGGCCCGGAAGGCCCTGGAAGTTGTTTATGCAGCTTATGCAGAGCCTGATGCCGATTTTGACGCATTGGCTGCTGAACAGGCCCGGCTCGAAGCCATCATCAATGCATCGGATGGTCACACTGCCGAGCTTCAGATGGAAGTTGCAGCCGATGCGCTGCGCTTACCCCCCTGGGATGCCAAAATTGGCAAATTGTCCGGCGGAGAAAAACGCCGCGTAGCGCTTTGTCGCCTGTTGATCTCCAAACCAGACATGCTGCTGCTCGATGAGCCTACTAATCACCTGGATGCGGAAAGCGTGGACTGGTTAGAGCAGTTTCTGCAACGATTTCCTGGAACCGTGGTGGCAGTCACCCACGATCGTTACTTTCTTGACAATGCCGCCGAATGGATTCTTGAGCTGGACCGCGGACATGGCATTCCCTGGAAGGGCAACTACACATCCTGGCTGGAACAGAAGGAAGATCGCCTCAAGCAGGAGGAGTCACAGGAATCTGCTCGCCAGAAAGCCATCCAGAAGGAACTGGAATGGGTGCGCCAAAACCCCAAGGGACGCCAGGCCAAGTCCAAATCCCGCCTTGCACGATTCGAAGAGCTGAGCTCGCAGGAATACCAGAAGCGTAATGAAACCCAGGAAATCTTCATCCCGGTGGGCGATCGTCTGGGCGATACCGTGATTGAGTTCAATGACGTGAGCAAGGGTTTTGGTGATCGGCTGCTGCTGGATCACACCAGCTTTGCGATTCCGCCGGGGGCCATCGTGGGAATCATCGGCCCCAATGGTGCTGGTAAATCCACCCTGTTTCGCATGATTACCGGCCAGGATAAACCCGATTCGGGCTCCATCAGGATCGGCCCAACCGTCAAACTGTCCTTCGTGGACCAAAGTCGCGACGCACTGAACAGCAAGAATACCGTCTGGGAGGAAATCTCGGGCGGGGCGGACATACTGACCGTGGGTAAATTCGAGACCCCCTCCCGCGCATATATTGGCCGTTTCAATTTCAAGGGTGCAGACCAGCAGAAGGTCGTTGGTAATCTTTCAGGGGGCGAGCGAGGGCGTCTGCATCTTGCAAAAACCCTGATTCAAGGCGGAAATGTCCTGCTCCTGGATGAGCCCTCCAATGATTTGGACGTGGAAACCCTGCGTGCCCTGGAGGATGCCCTGCTGGAATTTGCCGGCTGTGTGATGGTGATTTCTCATGATCGCTGGTTTCTGGACCGGATTGCCACCCACATCATGGCATTCGAAGGGGAGTCGCAGGTGGTGTTCTTTGCCGGTAACTACCAGGAGTACGAAGCAGACAAAAAGAAGCGCCTGGGGGACGAAGGTGCTCGACCCAAGCGCATTCGATTCAAGGCGTTGCGGGCTTAACAACCCCGCTGGCGGCCCCGGTTTCCTCCTGCAACAAACCGATCAGCTCTTCGGTGGAGATGGTGCTGGTCTCCCCTGCACCCTCCAGCAGACTGTCTGCCAGGTGGCGCTTGCGTTCATGCAACGCCACGATTTTTTCTTCGATGGTGTCTTTCGAGATCAGCCGGTAAACGGTCACCGGGCGTGTCTGACCTATGCGGTGGGCGCGGTCTGAGGCCTGGTCTTCCACTGCCGGATTCCACCAGGGATCCATGTGGATGACATAATCTGCGCCGGTGAGATTAAGCCCAACCCCCCCCGCCTTCAGGCTGATCAAGAACAAGTCGCCCTCGCCTTCCTGGAAGGCCTTGACGCGGCGTACGCGCTCCATGGAAGGAGTCGAGCCATCCAGATAATGGAAGGAAACGCCACGCTCAGTGACGGCCTCGCGGATGATTTCCAGGTAATCCACAAATTGACTGAATATCAGTGCACGATGGCCACTTTCCCGCAGTTCCTCGACAATTTCCATGAGTGCGGCCACTTTGCCCGAGGCCCATTCACGGTCTGGAATGACCAGGGAACCATGGCAACAGGCCCGGCGCAATTTCATGATACCCGCCAGTACCCGGATTCTGTTGGGTTGGTCTTCACCCTCCACGGTGACGCTTTCCAAAGCTTGCTGACGGACCGCCTCATACATGGCCCGCTCATCCGGACTAAGATCCAGCGTCAAGGTCACCTCGGTGCGCGGCGGCAGTTCTGACAGCACCTGGGACTTGGTACGACGCAATACAAAGGGTTGAATCAGGCGGCGCAGGCGTTCACGGGCCTCTGCGTCATTGTTCTTTTCAATGGGGACGGCAAAGCGGTCCGTAAACGAATCCAGCGAGCCCAATAGCCCCGGGTTGATGAAGCGAAAGAGATTCCACAGTTCACCCAGATGATTTTCTATGGGGGTGCCGGTCGTAATCAGGCGAAACTTGGATTTCAGTTTCATCGCCGCCTGAGAGCGTTTGGTGCCGGAATTCTTGATCGCCTGGGCTTCGTCCAGGACTACCGTGGCCCATTCTTTGGTGGCCAGGGCTTCGGTTTCCTGCTGAAAAAGGGTGTAGCTCATGATGATCAATTCGCCGGGGCCCGCATCCGCAAAATTCCGGTCGCGGGGTCCGTTTCCCAACCAGCGAATCTTGAGCGACGGGGCAAAACGCCTTGCTTCGCTATCCCAGTTACCGCATACGGAAGTGGGCGCAACCACCAGGGCCGGGCCCTGCGAGGCGCGGTACAACAGCAATGCCAGGGTTTGCAAGGTTTTCCCCAGCCCCATGTCGTCGGCAAGGCAGGCACCTGCACCAGAATGTGCATGGCGAGCCAGCCATTCAAAACCGACTTTCTGGTAGTCCCGCAATTCAGCATTAAGGCCCTCGGGCAATTCGGGTTGCCATACGGACAGGGCTTCGCGCCGCTCCAGCAAAGCGCGCCAGCCTGGATCGCTGTGGGTTTCGGTGACTTCATCCACGACGCTGGACAACTGCGATGCAGCCAGTGCATGGATGCGCAGCAGATCGGCATGTTGTTCGGACAAGCCGCCCAGTTCACGTACACGCCTGAGCAGTTGCTCGCTCAAGGCCAGGTATTGCCCATCCTTGAGGGCCACAAACCGGGTTCCTGGCGTGGAGGCGGCTTCCAGCAATGCCTTGAGTTCAACCACGGTGTTGCTGTCCACCGCGATGCTTCCCGAAACCCCCAGCCAATCGCCTTGTGAGGAGACCTGCAAAGTCAGTTGGCTTGCATCCACCTCACCGCGAATCTTTAATGTCTCACCTTCAGGCCAGCGCAATTTCACCTCGTCGCCCATCTCGCGCAGGGCAAGGAGCAATTCGCAAGCCGTGGCTGGGTTGGTGCTGTGACCGTGATAGTCGTAATCGGAAGGCTTGATCCAGGGAAGGCAAACCTCAAAAATTCTGTCAGCCGCAGCGCGCTCCTGGCGCAATTGGCGCAAGGACTCGCGCTGCACCGGTTCGTCGGGAGACGCATAACCCACGCATTCCTGACCGGCGCCTGGTGTGTACGCTTCACCGCGATCCCCTTCGGGATACACCATGAGCTCCACCTGAAGTCCCGTGGGCGAAGGTGACAACAAGGCATAGATTTGTGGGTCAGCCGGAACGATTTCCGTGTTTCCACCTCCGATGTCTGACCTGACGCGAAAGCGCAGGGTCAGTCCTTCAATCGACTTTACCAGACGCTCCTCTGCGGATTTTGGCAATACCAGACCCTCTCGGCCGATCACGCCCAATGCGCGTTCCTGATCTGCCGACATCTCGATGATGCGCAACCGGTTGCGGGTCTCACGCATCAGGTGATATCGCGACTCTTCCGGCAAGGCGGGCGTCATGACGAGACGCAGTTGATTCCGCTCGCGCTGGACCACGATTTCGGGTTGGCCTCGCAGCAACTGCACGGATTGATCCGGGCTTTGGGACCAGAACAGCAGGGGGTGGTCTATCAACAGGGCCAAGGCCGACATGCTGTCGATTCGCTTCTCGCTGCCCTTTTTGGCGATATCCGCATGGCGCAACATGGCGATCACTGCGCGGTCCTGCTCCGTCAATCCTTCCAGGTCCTGCTGGGCCGTGAGCATTCGATTGATGGTGACGGCTTTTCCCTGGCCCCAGGCATTGCCCTGTGCGCGCCGCTGTTCGCGCGCTTCAAGCAAACATTGTCCCGTTTCGGGAATATAGGTGAGGTACCAGGCAAATCGCACATTTCGTGGCGGCGGCGTGGTGCTGGAAAATTCATTGCCCAATCGGTCCAGAGCCCCCAAAGCGCGCTCCCACAGCGGCTGGCGTCGGATTGCTTCGGCCAGCGTGGTCGTACCCAGTTCATAATGAAGTTTTTCAGCGCGCTCTGCCGAAGTGGGATTATCCATTCGTCCCAACAGCCCCAGGGCTTCCGCCGCAATCCACCGATAGCCTTGGGATTCGGCTTTGGCGGCAAGGTCGCGCAGGCGATCACGGTCAATGCGCTCCCCAGCCCCGTCCACCCACCAACTGGCCAAAGCGCGAAACAGGGTACCCAAGGGATCGCGATCAGAAGCTTCCGTGCGGTCTTCAGAGGCCAGCACGTCCACCGACTGGGTGGCCCGTGCCACATGCCCAAGGCAGGCGAAAACGGAAAGCATGGACGAGCCCCCCTTGATGACTGCGGCGATGTGGCTGGACGCCTTTTCCAGGCGTTTGGGATCTCCTGTGGAAATCAGGGCGATGACGTAGGCCACCCCGCTTAAGCCCGCCATGCCCGCCTTGCGCAAATCCTGTGCCTTTTTGCCATCCTTGAGAACGCTCTCAAAGATTTTCAGGCCCTCTTCCATCTGCCCGCGAAGCACGCACGCAAGTCCTGCGATGGGTGTTGTGGCATTGCCACTCTTGCCGCGCGAGAGCAAGACGGCATCGTCAATGTGCCCTCGCATGACCATGGGTTCGCACAGCACCGTGGCAAACCAGCCCTTCTGTTCATCCCTGGCGGTCTTGGCGCGATCCCTCAGCCAGGACATGGGCCCGGAACAGGACTCCATCCGGTTCAGACGGACCATCAACAGGGTTGCGGCAACGGGCAGGCTGATCTCCGGCGGCAAACTGTCAAATTGAGCAGACTGGAAGGGGTTGTCGAAAATGGCGACATAGGGGTTTTTGCTGCGCCACTCTGCAGAAAAATAGCTCTGGATGGTTTGAGCAAGGCGTGTGAAATCATCAAACCGGCCGGCGTACAGGGCAAGGCGCAAGTCGCGCACACCTTCACCAAATTGGCGCACAAAATAGCCATAACGATAATCGGCAATCTTGAAAACGGTACGGATGGCTTCGACCATCGGGGCGCAGCGTGCCGTGTGTGAGAGCAGGCGTGCAAGGTGTTCCGAGAGCGTCTGCTCGCAAGAGATTCGGGGCCCCTGTGCAACCAGTGCGCCGCTGGCAACCAGGGATTCCACCGCAGGGTTAAGCGTGGCCAGCACCCAGGGCTGACCCTCAGCGTCGCGACACTGCGCGGCTTCCAGGCATTGAAGTAGCTGCCCCTTGGTGATAGGGACATGGGCCAGCGACACCAGTTGCAATAACTCCAACAGATGGAGCGCAAATGCCGGTTTGTCTTGGTCCACTTCTGCCAGAGGTCTAGGAACTACAGGGGTCATCACCATTCGGTGTCCGAAACTGATTCAATGAAGTTATGTGTACAGACGAAGCTAAAGATTCTACGGCTTCGATAGCCATATGCCAAGGCCCTGATTTTTTGCCATGTTTTTGCATCTGCCGGCTGTTTTCCTTGCCTTGAGACGGCTCGCCCGCTAGGATTGCGTGCTACTTCCATATTTCGCCGAGAATGATATGAGCTCTCCTTTGCTTGAACTTGAAGATTTGCATTTCAGTTACGGTTCTCGCGAGGTCTTGCGGGGAATCAACATGACCCTAGCAGAAGGCAAGATTTCGGCGATCCTGGGAACAAGCGGTTGCGGCAAAACGACCTTGCTGAAGCTCGTGGGTGGACAGTTGCATCCAGACCGCGGTGCGGTGCGATTCAGGGGACGGGTGGTGCACGAAATGAATGACCGCCAGCTGTACGAAATGCGTCGCGAAATGGGCATGATGTTCCAGCAGGGTGGTCTCTTCAGTGACATGACCGTATTCGATAACGTGGCTTTCCCCATCAGGGAGCATACGCAGCTGCCCGAACGGCTGGTACGGGATCTGGTCCTGATGAAACTCCAGGCAGTGGGGTTGCGCGGAGCGCGTGACCTCTTTCCGGCTGAATTATCAGGAGGAATGAACCGCAGGGTCTGCCTCGCGCGAGCCATTGCCATGGATCCCACCGTGACCATTTACGATGAGCCCTTCGCCGGACTCGACCCTATATCCCTCAATGCCGTGGCCAAATTAATTCGTGAACTTAATGACGCCATTGGCATCACATCCATCGTCGTTACCTATGACGTCAGCGAATCCTTGAAAGTGGTTGATGAAATCTTTTTGCTCTCTGAGGGCGTGGTCGTGAGTCACGGAGACCCGGCGACACTCAGTAATTCCAACGATCCCTATGCGCATCAGTTCATTCACGCCGAGCCCGATGGACCCGTGCCGTTTCAGGTTCCGGCGCCCTCGCTGGCCCGCGATTTTCGTTTTGCCCCTGTTGCGAGGTAATTGTGAAATTGTCCATGAGCCAACTCTTTCAATATAAGCGGCCCCGGTTCTGGATCGGAGTGCTGATACTGGGGTTGTTGGCTGCACTGGCCTTTAAATTGTATGTTGGTTCCCTTCACGGAGGTAAAGCTGCCAGCCCGCGCCGGGCGCCGTTGGCGCCCGTGAGTGTTGCCCCGGTCGCCACAACCGACTTTCCGGTATGGCTTGTCGGTTTGGGTACGGTCACACCCGTCTATACTGTCTCGGTACGTTCCATGGTGGACGGACAGCTGATGCGGGTCAATTTCCAGGAAGGGCAGATCGTCAAGGAGGGCGAGCTTCTGGCAGAAATCGATCCGCGACCTTTTCAAGTCCAACTTGAGCAGGCATTGGGCCAACTCGCCCACGATCGTGCGCTGCTGCAGAATGCCCAACTGGATTTGAAGCGGTACAAGGTACTCGCCGAGACCGGCGCAGTACCACAGCAGCAACTGGACACGCAGGTGGCCCTGGTGGCCCAGTACGAAGCCTCCATCCAGTCGGATCAGGCGCAGGTGGACAATGCCAAACTGCAACTGGTTTACGCGCGAATCACCGCTCCGGTGTCAGGCAGATTGGGTTTGCGTCAAGTGGACCCGGGCAACATCATCCATACCACGGACACCAACGGCATGGTGATGCTGACGCAGCTTTCACCCATCACCGTCATTTTTCCCTTGCCACAAGATGCCCTGCCAGCCATCCTCAAAGCCCTTAAAGAGCCTGAGGCGTTGCGCGTGGAAGCCTGGGACCGGACCAACAGCATCCGGCTGGCCGAAGGTCATCTCCTGACGGTGGATAACGAAGTGGATGTCACCACAGGCATGGTCAAGCTACGGGCCCAGTTCAAGAATGCGGACTACAGTCTCTTTCCAAATCAGTTCGTCAATGCGCGCCTGAAAGTGGATACGATCAAGGGTGCTCTCGTCATTCCCGTGGCAGGGGTGCAGCAAGGGGCGGAAGGGCCCTATGCCTACGTAGTCAACGCGCAGCACGTTGTGTCGGTGCGCAAGCTCAAAGTGGGTCCGGGCGATGGCGAACGCGTATCCATCTTGCAAGGTTTGGCAAATGGCGAGGAAGTGGTGACGGATGGTATAGACCACCTGCGTGAAGGAGTCACTGTCGAAGTATCCCATCACGAAAAGCCCTAGGCTTCACCTTGAACATATCAAAAATTTTCATTGAACGGCCGGTGGCGACTTCGCTCATCATGGTCGCACTGCTGCTGGCCGGATTCATCGCCTGGCGATATTTACCGCTTTCTGCCTTGCCCGAGGTGGACTATCCCACCATCGAGGTGACCACGCTCTATCCCGGCGCAGGCCCGGAAGTGACTGCATCTGCCATCACGGCGCCGCTTGAGCGCCAGTTCGGCCAGATGCCTGGCTTAAGCCAGATGAGTTCAACCAGTTCCGGTGGTGCTTCGGTGATCACCCTCCAGTTCGCCCTCAGCATGTCGCTTGATGTGGCCGAACAGCAAGTGCAGGAAGCCATCAATGCGGCCGGCACCTTTCTGCCTACCGACCTACCCATGCCTCCCCTCTATAACAAGGTCAACCCGGCCGATGCGCCCATCCTGACGCTGGCGGTTACCTCTCCTGCCATGACCCTGCCTCGTCTTCAGGACTGGGTGGACACGCGTCTAGTGCAAAAAATTTCACAATTACCTGGCGTCGGCATGGTCAGCATGGGCGGAGGCTTGCGCCCGGCAATCCGGGTACAGCTTGATCCTGGTGCACTCGCCTTTCGTCAGTTGGGTTTTGAAGACGTGCGTACAGCAATCGTGAACAACAATGTCAACTTGCCCAAGGGCAGCTTCGACGGACCCGAGCGCTCTGCTGTGGTGGACGCAAGTGACCAGCTGCGTCAAGCCGGAGACTACCGCCAGATCATCATCGCCTATCTCAACGGCGCGCCCGTACGACTGGGAGATGTTGCCACCGTCACGGAAAGTGCAGAAGACACGCATCTGGCTGCCTGGCATAACCGTACCCCTGCCATTATCGTGAATGTGCAGCGTCAGCCCGGTGCCAACGTCATCGAGGTGTCAGACCGGGTCAAGGCACTGCTGCCGCAGCTGCAGCAATCCCTGCCCCAGTCAGTGGAAGTGTCTCTGCTCACGGATCGCACCACCACCATTCGCGCTTCAGTGCACGAAATTCAGTTCGAAATGCTGCTCGCCATCGCGCTGGTGGTGATGGTCATTTTTCTTTTTCTGCGCAATTTGCCCGCCACCATCATTCCGAGCGTTGCAGTGCCGCTGTCGCTGGTGGGCACGCTGGCATTCATGTATCTCGAGAACTTCAGCATCAACAACCTGACGCTGATGGCCCTCACCATCGCCACCGGATTTGTGGTGGACGATGCCATCGTCATGATTGAAAACATAGCACGCTATCTGGAACAGGGCGAGTCACCCATGCAGGCAGCGCTCAAAGGAGCGCGCCAGATTGGGTTCACCATCATTTCCTTGACCATTTCCCTGATTGCAGTGCTGATACCACTTTTATTCATGTCGGACGTGATCGGCCGCTTGTTCCGGGAATTTGCCATCACCCTGGCTGTGGCCATCATGATTTCTGCTGTGGTGTCCTTGACCCTTACACCCATGATGTGTGCCCGCATCCTGGGCAAAACGCGGGAGAAAGCAGCTGTCACCGTTATTGGTGCCCGCACCAAAGCAGCCTTCGATCGGCTCATCGCTGCATACGGCAGCGCACTGGACTGGGTGCTGCGGCACCAGAAAGCCACCTTGTGGGTGGCTGTTGCCACGTTTGCCTTGACGGCCCTGCTGTACCTGTACATCCCCAAAGGATTTTTTCCGGTGCAGGACACAGGCATCCTCCAGGCCATCACTGATGCGCCCCAGTCCATTTCGTTTCAGGGAATGGCAGCGCGTCAGCAGGCTGTGGCCGAAACCCTGTTGCAGGACCCGGCCGTGGAAAGCCTGTCTTCCTTCATTGGGGTGGATGGCATCAACACCACCATCAACAGCGGGCGCCTCCTTATCAGCCTCAAACCTCTGGAAGCGCGCGGACCGGATGGCGGCGTCACCGAGGTGATGGCGCGATTGCGTCAGAGGCTGGCCAAGGTGGAAGGTATGCACGTTTATCTGCAACCCGTGCAGGACCTCACCATCGAGGACACCCTGTCTCGTACCCAGTTTCAGATGACGCTAGAGAGCCCCAAGCCAGAAGAGATACAGGAGTGGACGACGAAGTTGGTGAGCCGTCTGCAGGCGCTGCCGCAACTCAAGGATGTGGCGAGCGATCTGCTCAATGACGGGCAGCGGGTGTACCTGGACATTGATCGCAACAATGCCGGTCGCCTTGGCGTGACCGTGGCGGCCATCGACAACGCGCTTTACGACGCTTTCGGACAGCGCATCATATCCACCATTTTCACGCAATCCAATCAGTACCGTGTGGTACTTGAGGTGCTGCCTGAGTTCCGAAAAAACCCGAAGCAACTCGACAGTATCTACGTCACAGGGGCCCTTCCGGGTTCCGTGAGTGTGGGTGGGTTGGGGCCTGCCATTGTGCCCAACGCCACCAACTCACCCGGTGCTACCACCACCTCCGGTCCAATAACCGCCTCCGGCGGTGGCAACGTACAGATTCCATTGAGCGAGCTGGTGCATGTCTCGGAACGCGTTGGTCCCCTCGCGATCCACCATTTGGGACAGTTTCCCTCCTCCACCATTTCATTCAATCTCAGCCGTGGGGTGTCGCTTGGCCAAGCGGTGGATGCCATCAATGCCGCCCAACAGGAGATTCACCTGCCTGAGAGCATCGAGACACGGTATCAGGGGGCCGCCCGGGCCTACCAAAAATCCCTTTCATCCACGTTGCTGTTGATCCTGGCCGCCGTGGTGACCATGTATATCGTGCTGGGCGTACTCTATGAAAGTTACATCCACCCCATTACGATCCTTTCCACCCTGCCCTCTGCCGGCGTGGGCGCGCTGCTGGCACTCTTCCTCACCGGCAACGACCTGGGCGTACTGGGCATCATCGGGATCATTTTGCTGATTGGCATCGTCAAGAAAAATGCGATCATGATGATCGACTTTGCACTGGATGCCCAAAGAAACCAGGGATTAAGTGCGCTTGACGCGATCAGGCAGGCTTGCTTGCTGCGCTTTCGTCCAATTTTGATGACTACCTTTTCAGCACTTTTCGCCGCATTGCCCCTGATGCTGGGCAGCGGCATAGGGGCCGAATTACGGCAGCCATTGGGGGTGACCATGGTGGGTGGCTTGCTGGCAAGCCAGTTGCTGACCCTGTTCACCACCCCGGTCATTTACCTGGCTATGGACCGCCTGGCCACTCGCGCCAAATCACCATGAACATGACCGGGGTGTTCATCCGTCGTCCCATCGCAACCACGTTGCTGACGGCCGCCGTCACGCTTTCTGGGCTGGTTGCCTTCAATCTTCTGCCCGTGGCACCGCTGCCCCAGGTGGATTTTCCGGCGGTAAACGTGCAGGTAAGCCTGCCAGGGGCCAGCCCAGAAACCATGGCAGCCACGGTGGCCACTCCCCTGGAGCGGACTCTGGGCCGCATCGCTGGCGTTGAAGAAATCACATCCAACAGTTCCACCGGGCAGACGGTGTTAAGCCTGGTATTCAATCTGGATCGCAACATCAATGGTGCCGCACGGGATGTGATGGCCGCCATCAATGCAGCCAGCGCACTGCTTCCAGCAAATTTGCCCCTCAATCCAATCTACCGCAAAGTCAACCCGGCCGACGCACCGATTCTCATCATGGCGCTTACTTCCTCCACCCTCAGCGCTGGGGAAATTTATGACGCTGCTTCCACCATTCTGGCGCAAAGGCTGTCCCAGGTAGATGGAGTGGGTCAGGTCACGGTAGGAGGCAGTTCATTGCCGGCAGTAAGGGTTGAACTAAGCCCATTGGCACTTGACCGCTACGGGGTGGGCCTGGAACAGACCCGCATTGCCATTGCCAGCACCAACACCAACCGCCCCAAGGGCTTCATTGAAGACGACACTCATCGCTGGCAGATCGAGGACAATGATCAGGCCATGAAAGCCAGTGAGTACCGGCCGCTCATCATCGCCTGGCGTAACGGTGCACCGATTCGTCTGACGGACGTGGCCGAAATCAACGACTCGGTACAGGATCTGCGCAATCTGGGAATCGCAAATGGGCGTCGTGCCATCCTGCTGATCGTGAACCGCCAACCCAATGCAAATATCATCGAAACCGTGGACCGCATCCGCGCACTGGTGCCCCACTTGCGCGCCTCAATTCCCAGCGCCATTGACCTGTCTGTAGTGATGGATCGCACTCCCACCATCCGTGCTTCGCTGCATGACGTGGAGCGCACATTGCTCATTGCCACTGCCCTGGTCATCCTGGTGGTATTTCTGTTCCTTCGTGAACCCCATGCGGCGTTAATTCCCAGCGTGGCCGTTCCGGTGTCGTTAATCGGCACCTTTGGCGTGATGTACCTGTGCGGCTACAGCCTGGACAACTTGTCCTTGATGGCTTTGACCGTGGCCACCGGGTTTGTGGTGGACGATGCCATCGTGATGCTGGAAAACATTTCGCGCCACATAGAGGCTGGCGTCCCCCCACTGCAAGCCGCCCTGCAGGGTGCGAAAGAGGTCAGTTTTACGGTGATATCCATCAGTCTGTCACTGATTGCGGTGTTCTTGCCCCTGCTCCTGATGGGTGGACTGGTGGGCCGCATGTTCCAGGAGTTTGCCGTGGTGCTGTCGGTGGCTGTGATGGTCTCGCTGTTGATATCGCTCACCACCACCCCCATGATGTGTGCCCGCCTTCTCAAAAAAAGTTCAGGGCCGACAGAATCTGTGCTCCCGTCCACGCAACACAGGTTTCAGCGCTGGATGAGGGCCCCCTTGAACGAAATGCGCGACCGACTGGATGGTTTGCACCTTCATTATGAAAGGTCCCTGGCTTGGGCAGTGTCCCACAAACGGTGGATTATGCTGATGCTGTTCGCCACCATCATCCTCAATGTGTACCTTTACATCATCGTTCCCAAAGGGTTCTTTCCCCAACAGGATACCGGGCGCCTGATTGGTCAGGTGCAGGCAGACCAGAGCATTTCATTTCAGGCCATGCGCAGCAAGCTTGCTGAGTTCATCGCCCTGTGCAAGACCGATCCCGATGCTGAAAACGTGATCGGATTCACGGGCGGTTCTGCACGCAACACCGCGTTCGTGTTCATGACCTTGAAGCCACCTGGTGAACGTACCGTGCCATCCGATGCCGTGATAGCGCGTCTGCGCAAGAAGCTTGCCCAGGTGGCGGGCGCGAGCCTGTATTTTCAGGTGGTGCAGGATCTGCGCTTTGGCGGCCGCATGGGTAACGCCCAGTACCAGTACACCTTGCAAGGCAACGACCTGGAACAACTGCGTCTGTGGGCACCCAAAATCCTGGCAGCATTATCCAAGCTGCCGGAGCTTGCAGACGTCAATACCGACCAGCAGGACAAGGGGCTCAATGCTTATCTCACCTATGATCGCGATACGGCGGGAAGGCTTGGAGTTTCTGCAAGCGCCATCGACCTTGCCCTGAACGATCTCTATGGCCAACGCATCATTTCGAACATCTACAACCCGTTGAACCAGTATCGCGTAGTGATGGAAGCAGCGCCCTCCTTTTGGCAATCGTCCGCCATGCTGGACCAGACTTACGTCACGGGCTCTAACGGAGCCATC
Organism: Pseudomonadota bacterium; assembly: GCA_021805725.1. The sequence goes on from JAJZEH010000037.1 coordinate 349,600, forward strand.
GTTCCACTCTCTGCCGTGGCACATTTCGCTTCCGGCAACGCGGCCTTGTCGGTCAACCACCAAGGCCAGTTTCCCGCAACCACCATCACCTTCAATCTGCCGCAGGGCGTTTCGCTTGGTCAGGCCACCCAGGCCATCGACCGGGCGTTTCTGCAATTGGGCGTGCCCGCATCGATTCAGGGTGCGTTTCAGGGTACTGCAAAAGTATTCCGTTCGTCGCTCTCCAGCCAGCCCCTGCTGATCATGGCAGCGCTATTGGCGGTCTACATCGTTCTGGGAATACTCTATGAAAGCCTGGTACACCCCCTCACAATTCTGTCAACCTTGCCCTCTGCTGGAGTAGGTGCATTGTTGGCCCTGATGGGCACCGGTGTAGAATTCAGCCTGATGGCATTGATTGGCGTGATTTTGTTGATCGGGATTGTCAAGAAAAACGCCATCATGATGATCGACTTTGCCTTGCAGGCAGAACGACAGAACGGTATCCCGCCTGAAGAGGCCATCCTTCAGGCTTGCAAGCTGAGATTCAGGCCGATCATGATGACGACACTCGCCGCAATGCTGGGGGCGCTCCCGTTGGCCGTGGGCTGGGGTGTTGGTTCGGAGTTGCGTCGACCGTTGGGTATTTCGATAGTTGGGGGGCTTGCCGTTAGCCAAATTCTGACCCTTTACACCACGCCAGTGGTTTATATTTATCTGGATCGCATCCGTACCGCCATGCTGTCACGTTTCCGCTCCTTGTTCCTGCGACCCGGCCATGAAGCTCGTTAACCAAATTTTCCACATGGCAGCAGCGACCTTCGTTGTTGTGCTGTCTGGCTGCGCCGTTGGCCCGGACTATGAACGCCCTTCGGTGCCCACGCCGCAATCTTTCGCCGTGCCGTCAGGCTGGAAGGTTGCCGAACCTCACGATGCGGAGATTCCAGCCGATTGGTGGAAGATGTTCAACGACCCTGTACTTGCAGCTTATGAGCAGAAGGTGGCCCAGTCCAACCAGACGCTGGCGCAGCGGGAAGCTGCCCTGCGCCAGGCGCGCGCTTTGGTACAGATTGCCCAAGCCGGCCTTTTTCCAACCCTCAATGCCGCCGCTGGTAGTACCCGCAACCGGGCCTCTGCGGGTGCCATCGGTCTTGCCCAGGGAAAGATTTACGACAACTATCTGCTTGCCGCCCAGGCCAGTTGGGAGCCCGACTTGTGGGGTTCGGTTCGCCGTTCCATCGAATCCAATACGGCGTCCATGCAGGCCAGTGCTGGCCAACTGGCCGCCTCGAGGCTCTCCCTTCAAAGCCAGCTTGCGGTGGATTATTTTCAGCTGCGCGCAGACGATGCACAAAAGAAAATATTGACCGATACAGTTGACGCCTACCAGAAATTCCTTGACCTGACCCGGAGTCGCTTTGACCAAGGTGTGGCAGCACAAACGGACGTGCTGCAAGCCGAAGGCCAGTTGCGCAGCACCGAGGCCTTGTTGCTGGACATAGGCATACAGCGGGCACAACTGGAGCATGCGATTGCAGTTCTGACGGGGACTCCGACCTCAGAGTTTCATATTCCGGAATCCCCCCTCGGTACGGACGTTCCACGGATTCCACTGACCGTTCCTTCCGTGTTGCTGGAACGGCGGCCTGATGTGGCATCGGCAGAACGCAGTGCCGCAGCGGCGAGCGCCCAGATCGGGGTAGCCAAGGCAGCCTTTTTTCCGGCCTTGAGCATCAACGGCTCCATGGGCTTTCAAAACAGCGCTTACAATAATCTGGTAAACCAACCCAATTCCATGTGGAGCTTGACCCCCCAGTTTTTGCTACCCATATTCAATGCCGGCCTGCTCGCAGCCGGGGTTGATCAGGCCGTGGCCGTATACGACCAGTCCGTGGCCAATTACCGGGAAGTGGTGCTGGAAGCCTTCCAGAACGTTGAGGACAATCTGGTGGCAGCGGCCGTACTCAGTCATGAAATCAAGGTGCAGGACGAGGCGGTGCGTGCCGCTCGTAGCACGCTGGTTCTGACAACCAGCCAGTACCGGGAGGGAATCGTGAATTATCTCAATGTCATCACGGCGCAGACCACCCTACTGACAAACGAGTTGACCGAATTAAACCTGCGCAGTCGCCAATACGCGGCGAGCGTACAATTAATCGTTGCCTTGGGCGGTGGATGGGGTGACACACAGTGATCATAAAACGGGATAATGGGCTCATGACACAATCCGAGCCTGCATTTTTCAATCTCTACAGCCACGGGTTCGTCCGAGTCGCTGTGGCCATTCCTGAAGTTCGCGTCGCCGACCCTGCGTGGAATGCAGCGCGCACGCTTGAGCTCATGCGCCAGGCGGCGGATCAACAGGCCTGCCTCGTGGTCTTTCCGGAGCTGGGTCTCACTGCATATTCCTGCGAAGACCTGTTCCACCAGGAGGCCCTCCAGGAAGCAGCCCTGCAGGCGCTGGTTCAGGTCATCAAAGAAGGCAGCAAGTTGCCCATTGTGGCAGTGGTCGGCCTTCCCATCCGGCACCGGGGCCAGTTGTTCAATTGCGCTGCGCTGGTCTGTGGCGGCCAGGTTTTAGGCATCGTGCCCAAAACCTACCTTCCCAACTATCGTGAATTCTACGAAGCCCGCCATTTTGTTTCAGGCGACAGCATACGGGCAGAAACCCTGAACCTCCCGGGCTTTTCAGACATTCCATTCGGCACCCGCCTGTTGTTCCAGGCCAGCAATCAACCCCTGCTGACCATCGCCGCAGAAATCTGCGAAGATCTGTGGGTTCCCATTCCCCCCTCCAGCGTGGCTTCTCTGGCAGGTGCCACTCTCATCGTGAACCCTTCTGCGTCCAATGCCACCATTGGCAAGGAGTCCTACCGTCGTCAACTGGTTTCCAACCAGTCGGCCCGTTGCCTTGCGGCCTATCTCTACAGCGCTTCGGGCCGGGGAGAGTCCTCGACCGACCTTGCCTGGGATGGCCATGGTCTGATTGCCGATTACGGCGAAATCAAGGCGGAAAGTGTCCGTTTCGAGGACAAGGACCAACTCATCCTTGCTGACGTGGATCTGGTGCGCCTGCACCAGGAGCGCATGCGTCAGAACACCTTTACTGAAACGATTCGACGCCATGAAGATGCCGTTGCGGAGATGGTGACCATCCCATTTGAGCTACCGTTTCCCCAGAGCCATCATTTACCATTGCGTGATCCGCCCCTGCGCTACCCTTACGTGCCCAATAACCCGCTGTTGCGGGACGAACGATGCCGCGATGTGTTCAATATTCAGGTGCAGGGCCTGACCACACGACTTCGCGCCACCGGACTGCAAAGGCTCGTCATCGGAATCTCGGGTGGGCTTGATTCAACCCATGCGCTGCTGGTGGCCATTGCGGTGCTGGACGGCATGAAGTTGCCGCGCAGAAACCTTCTTGCCTTCACAATGCCGGGGTTTGCCACGTCACAGAAATCCCTGGGGCTTGCCCATCAACTGATGCAGGCCCTGGATGTGAGCGCTACCGAGATCGACATTCGGCCCAGTTGCCTGCAAATGCTCAAGGATATCGCTCACCCGTTCCATGACGGCCATCCGGTTTATGACGTCACATTCGAGAACGTACAGGCCGGAGAGCGCACCAGTCATTTGTTTCGCTTGGCCAACCAGAATGCCGGACTGGTGGTGGGGACGAGCGATCTCAGCGAACTGGCGTTGGGATGGTCTACCTACGGCGTGGGCGATCATATGGCGCATTATCACGTCAATGCAAGCGTTCCAAAAACGCTGATCCAGTACCTCATTCACTGGGTCAAGGATGGCGGCAAAATGGGTCTGGAGGTGTCCGCCATTCTTGACACGGTGCTGGCCAGCGACATTTCTCCGGAATTGATCCCCGCCGAGCAGCCGGAAAGTGTTCAACGGACCGAAGACACCGTGGGGCCCTATGCCCTCCAGGACTTCAGCCTGTACCACATTCTGCGTTTTGGCTTCGACCCGGCTCGTGTGGCTTTCATGGCCTGGTGCGCCTGGAATGACAAGACGCGCGGCGAATGGCCGCATATTCCAGAAGAAAAGCGGGCACAGTATGGAATTGACGAAATCCGGCGCTGGTTGATTGTTTTTGTGAAACGGTTTTTTCAGGATAGTCAGTTCAAACGCTCCTGCATTGCCAATGCCCCCAAGGTTGGATCGGGGGGATCCCTGTCCCCACGCGGGGACTGGCGCGCTCCCAGTGATGCCGTGGCAACGGTCTGGCTGCGAGCCCTGGATCAGGTTCCCGAACAGGAACCTCATAAAAAGAAACCCTGATGGATTTTCAACCGCTCCTGGAAGTGCCCGATCAATCCACAGGCGACCCGTTCTGGTTTATCTTCCAGGGGTCGCAACTGTTGGTCACTCACTCTGAGGGCCCTGTCGGATTGCCAGACGACAGGGTGACCGCCCTGCTTGCCAGCGCCATTGTGCGCCGCCACGTCATTGGCCAACTGGAAGGACGCATCTGTCACGCCCTCGAAGTGGGCCCCCAAACGCCACCGCCTGCGGGTTACGCTTTTTCCGGTTTGCGCACATTGTTTGGTCGTGCCGAAGATGTTCTCCTGGCGCTTGCCGGGCGCGCGCTGCAGATCATTGACTGGGACCGTACCCATTTGTACTGCGGTCGCTGCGGCACACCCACCGATTTGCGTGCACATGAACGCGCCCGCACCTGCCCCACATGTCAGTTGGTGGCTTATCCACGCATTGCGCCCGTGGTCATGGGGCTCATCTTGCGCGGGCAGGAGCTGCTGTTGGCGCGCAGCCCGCATTTTGCCCCTGGCGTCTACAGCGCCATTGCTGGTTATTGCGAACCAGGGGAAAGCCTTGAAATGGCCCTGAAGCGCGAAATTCGCGAAGAGGTTGGCCTGGAGGTCAGGGACATCCAGTATTTTAAAAGCCAGTCCTGGCCCTTCCCACACTCCCTGATGGTAGCCTTTACTTGCCAATATCAGTCCGGATTGATCGTGCCGCAACCTGATGAAATAGAAGATGCACGCTGGTTTTCGACCGAGGCGCTACCTTTGCTTCCTCACCCAGTCAGCATCGCCCGCCAACTCATTGACGCCACCCTATCACTCATGAAATCCCGCCAACATGCCCTTCATTGAACGCCTTGGAGGGATCGTAGGCCCTGCAGGGCTGGTTACAGACCCCAGCGATCTTGCGCCTTACAACACGGATTGGCGCGGTCGATACCATGGCGATGCGGCAGTGGTGGTAAAACCCGCAAGTACAGCCGAAGTTGCGGCCGTGGTACGGGCCTGCCACGAAAACAGGGTTGCAATCGTGCCTCAGGGGGGCAACACCAGCCAGTGCGGTGCCTCCATTCCACGACCGGGCCATAATGAAATCATACTGAACCTGTCGCGGATGAACCGCATCCTGGCTACAGACTGGGACAACGATACCTTGACCTGTGAAGCAGGTACAGTTCTGGCCACGGTGCAGAACACCGCCAGCCAGGGGGGGCACCTGTTTCCCCTTAGCATTGCCTCCGAGGGCAGCGCTGAGATTGGCGGCATCATTTCCACCAATGCCGGGGGCACAGCAGTATTGCGCTACGGGAACATGCGCAGCCTGGTGCTGGGTCTCGAAGTCGTATTATCCGATGGACGCATCTGGAACGGCCTACGGGGCTTGCGCAAAGACAATAGCGGGTATGACCTCAAGCAATGGTTCATCGGTGCCGAAGGCACCTTGGGCATCATCACTGCAGCGGTATTACGCCTGTTTTCACTGCCCCATGAACGAGCCACTGCCTGGGTGGCCCTCGACACGCCGCGGGATGCCGTGGCGTTGCTTGGATATCTCAAGACGCGCAGCGGTGATCGGGTGACAGGGTTTGAGCTGGTTTCGAACTCTGCCCTGCAAATGGTGCTTCACCATATTCCGGGTAGTCAGGACCCGTTAAGGCAATCGTCGCCCTGGTATGTCCTGGTGGAAATGGATGATACGGACCCGGGATCCGATCCCCATGCGGTGCTTGAGGACAGTCTGGCCGAAGCCCTGCGTTCCGACTTGATCACCGACGCCGCATTGGCCCAAAGCGAAGCGCAGGCTGATACGCTATGGGCCCTGCGCGAGCAGATTTCCGAGGCACAACGACTGGAAGGCATCAGCATCAAACACGACATCAGCGTTCCTGTCAGCAGGATTCCTGATCTGATCAAGGAAGCCACTGCGCGACTGGAAGCGCAGTATCCCGGAATTCGGCTGCTGTGCTTCGGGCATGTGGGCGACGGAAATCTGCATTACAACCTATCCAAACCCAACCGTCTGGATAATGCTGAATTCATTGAACAAACCCTGGCCGTCAACCGCATCGTGCACGATACCGTGGATCGTCTGGGTGGCAGCATCAGTGCAGAACACGGCATTGGCCAGCTGAAGGTAGACGAACTCGCACGCTATAAAAATCCAGTAGAACTCGATTTGATGAAAAGCATCAAGCACACGCTAGACCCCCTGGGTTTGATGAACCCGGGAAAGATTTTTCACGCTACCAAAGAATGACCTGCTGATCGGAGGTACGATACAGCCGGTCGCCCGGTTGCGTGCCAAAGGAGGCCTGATATCCAGGCTGATTGACCAGGGCGCCGTTGGCCCGAACAGCAGCCGGTGCATGGGGATCCACCTTGAGCAGGCGAATGGCCTCGGCATCCCTGACCCGGCTACGCCAGACCTGTACCCAGCCGCAATAGAAACGTTGGTCACCGCTCAAGCCATCAATGATGAGGGCAGGTTCATTTTCCAGGGCAAGGTGGTAAGCCTTGAAGGCAATGGCGAGGCCTGCGTTGTCAGCGATATTTTCACCCAGGGTCAATTCACCGTTCACGAAATAGCCCGGCAAGGGACTGTAAGCGTCGTACTGCGCCACCAAGGCATGTGTACGCTGCGAAAATTGCTGGCGGTCTGCATCGGTCCACCAGTTGCGCAAGTTGCCTTGCCCGTCAGACTTGCTGCCTTGATCATCGAAGGCGTGACTGATCTCATGTCCAATGACGGCGCCAATAGCCCCATAATTAACGGCATCGTCAGCCTCCGGATTGAAAAATGGTGGTTGCAGTATGGCGGCTGGGAAGACGATTTCGTTGAGCCGAGCGCTGTAATAGGCATTGACTGTCTGTGGTGTCATGCCCCACTCCTCACGATCGATGGGTTGCCCCAGCTTATTGATCTGGCGATGGGTTTCAAACAGGTTGGCGCGCATCAGATTGCCCAGCAAATCACCCGGCCGGATGGTCAGGGCGCTGTAGTCCCGCCAGCGAGAGGGGTACCCAATTTTGGTATTGAGGGCGGCAAGTTTGCGCAGCGCCTCTTCCCGGGTGCTCTGGCCCATCCAGGGTAATGTTTCGATGCTCTGGCGATAAGCCTCCAGCAGATGGTTCACCAAGGCTTCCATGCGCTGCTTGCTTGATTCCGGAAAGACCGCATCGACATACATATGTCCCAACGCTTCGCCCATGCCGGATTCAACCACGGCCACTGCGCGTTTCCAGCGTGGGCGGTTTTCTGGAATGCCACGCACCGTAGTCCCATGAAATTTGAACTGGGCGTTCACAAATTCGGCACTGAGGTAAGGTGAATAGGCGTCGATCAGACGCGCCTTGAAATAGGCCTTCCATTGTTGCAAAGGCACGTTGCGGCTGAGTGCCGAAAGCGTCTTGAAATAGCTGGGTTGGCGCACGATCAGTGCGTCAGTGCGGTCTTCAATCCCCATGGCCTTCTGCCAGACTTTCCAGGCAAAGTCCGGCGAAATCTGCGCATCGAGGTCGGATAGCGTAATTTTGTTGTAGGTTTTGATGCTGTCCCGATTTTCGACTTTGGTCCACTGCGCCTCAGCCAGCGAGGTTTCCAGCGCGAGGGTCTGTTGTGCCAATCGGCGGGGATCCGCTTCATGGGCCAGGGTGAAGAGCGTTTCAAGATAGCGCTGATAGGCTTCACGGACCTGGTTGAGCACCGGGTCGGACGTGTTGAGGTAGTAGTCGCGGTCCGGCATCCCCAAACCACCCTGACTGACATAGACCGCATAATGTGTTGCTTCGCGCGCATCCGGTGCAACCGAAGGCTCCATGGGCACGCTAACGTCCTGTGTGGCCAGATGCGCCATCAGGGCCACCAGCGCATCATGGGATTGAACGGCGTCCACACGCGAGAGTTCTCCCGCAAGTGGCGCAATGCCGGCCGCTTCGAGGGCAGGCTCGTTCATGAAATCGTGGTAGAGGTTAGCCATTTTCCAGGCCTCGGACTCCGGTTCCAGATCAGGTTGTGCGACGAGCCCTTCAATGAGTGTGCGCAAATGCGCTTCGGACTGGTCGCGTAATTCATCAAATGCTCCAAAGCGCGCGCGGTCTGGCGGAATGGCTGCGGTTTCCAGCCATTTTCCGGAAACATGCCGGTACAAATCATCCTGCGGTCGGACCGAAGCATCCATCCACTGGGAATCCATCCCGGATTGAGCGGGTTGCGGAGACAATTCAGCACAACCTGCAAGCGTCAGCATCAGGGTTGTTCCCCACAGTATCCATTTCATCAAGACCGTCCTTGCGCGAGTATCAAGACAACAACAGAAAATCCCGAACGCATTTCAGTTCATCGCGTTTTTTTGCTGCCAGTTCAAATTCCAGGTTTTGAGCAGCCTCCAGCATTTCCCTTTCCAAGCGCTTGAGCAACGCAGTCAGCTGTTTCTCTGATAACTCATCCAGCTGTGCTGATGCCGATATTTTGGACAATTCCTGGGGGGCAAATTCAGGATCGTAGATGCCCTCGATGATGTCCTTGATACGCTTGTTTACACCGCGCGGCGTGATATGGTGCACATCGTTGTAATCCATCTGGTACCGACGCCGGCGTTCGGTCTCATTCATGGCCGCACGCATGGAGTCTGTCACCCTGTCTGCATACAGGATGGCTTTTCCATTAAGATGGCGGGCAGCCCTGCCGATGGTCTGGATCAAGGAGCGTTCGGAACGCAGAAAACCTTCCTTATCCGCGTCCAGTATGGCTACAAGGGAAACTTCAGGGATATCGAGACCCTCACGCAGCAAATTGATACCCACCAGGACATCAAACACGCCCATGCGCAGATCGCGAATGATTTCAACCCGCTCGACGGTATCAATATCGGAATGTAGGTAGCGAACTTTGATGCCGTGTTCGTCGAGATAATCCGTCAGGTCTTCTGCCATGCGTTTGGTCAGCGTAGTGACCAGTACGCGCTCGCCTGCGGCAACCCTGAGGGTGCATTCGGACAGCAGATCATCTACCTGCGTGCGCGCCGGGCGGACATCCAGAATCGGGTCGATTAGCCCCGTGGGCCGAACCAGCTGTTCCACCACCTGGCCGGCATGAGTTGCTTCATAGGTCGAGGGGGTGGCTGAAATGAAAATGCATTGGGGAATGAGCCTCTCGAACTCATCAAAGCGTAGCGGGCGGTTGTCCAGCGCAGAAGGCAGGCGGAATCCATAGTTCACGAGATTTTCCTTACGCGCCCGGTCACCCTTGTACATCCCCCCAACTTGCGGAATGGTGACATGGGATTCATCCACGAACATCAAGGCGCTCTTCGGCAGGTACTCGATCAATGTTGGCGGAGGCTCTCCAGGAGCGCGCCGGGACAGATGGCGTGAATAATTTTCAATACCCTTGCAGAATCCGATTTCGTTGAGCATTTCAAGGTCGTAACGCGTGCGCTGCTCAATGCGCTGCATCTCGACCAATTTGTGCTCCCTTGCAAAAAATTCAATGCGCTCATGCAGCTCGATCTTGATGGAGTCGATCGCGCGAAGCACCGTGTCGCGCGGGGTGACGTAATGGCTGGATGGGAATACGGTGAAGCGGCCCAGGCGCTGCAGCGTTCTCCCCGTGAGGGGGTCAAACAACATCAGGCTTTCCACTTCGTCGTCAAAAAGCGTCACCCGCAGGGCAGATTCGCTGTTTTCGGCCGGGAAAATGTCAATGACGTCCCCGCGCACACGGAAAACACCCCGCTTGAACTCCATCTCGTTTCGGGTGTATTGCATGGCCGTCAACCGGGTGACGATGGCTCGCTGGTCCAGTTTTTCCTGGTCTCTCAGATGCAGGATCATGCTATGGTATTCCGCAAGCTCGCCAATCCCGTAAATTGCCGAAACCGTAGCAACGATCACACAATCCGGGCGCTCCAGCAGGGATTTGGTGGCAGACAGGCGCATCTGCTCGATATGCTCGTTGATGCTGGAGTCTTTTTCGATGTACAGGTCGCGTGATGGGACATAGGCCTCAGGCTGATAGTAATCGTAATAGGATACGAAGTATTCCACCGCATTCTCGGGGAGAAATTCCCGCAATTCGGCATACAACTGTGCAGCCAGTGTTTTGTTTGGCGCCATGACGATGGCCGGGCGACCCAGACGGGCAATGACGTTGGCCATCGTGAAGGTCTTGCCTGAACCCGTCACTCCCAGGAGGGTCTGATACTTCAATCCGTCGCTCAGGCCTTCCACCAATTGCGCGATGGCCTGTGGCTGATCTCCAGCAGGCTCAAAGGGCTGGTGCAGTCGATAGGGGCTGTTGGGAAAAGTGACGATCACTGCTAGAATGGGGCGTTTGACGAGTTATCGGACCACGATTTTAACATTCAGAGTGCATCATGACCGGATCCTTGTTCAGTTCAATCGAAATGGCCCCCCGCGACCCGATCCTGGGGATTACAGAAGCTTACAACGCGGATACCAACCCTGCCAAAGTGAATCTGGGGGTTGGCGTCTATACGGACGACAGCGGCAAAGTACCGCTGCTGGAATGCGTCAAACGCGCTGAGGCCCAACTGACCGCTGCGGCGGCGCCCCGAGGTTACTTGCCTATTGACGGGCTGGCCAGCTATGACAAGCAGGTGCAAGCGCTGGTTTTCGGAGTTGATGCTCCTGCGGTCGCAGAAGGACGCGCAATTACAGTGCAATCCCTGGGGGGCACGGGCGGCCTCAAGATCGGTGCCGATTTCCTCAAGCGTTTCAGTCCTGACGCCGAGGTCTGGATTTCCGATCCCAGTTGGGAAAACCATCGTGCACTGTTTGAATCCGCAGGCTTTGTGGTCAAAACCTACCCCTATTACGATGCGGCCACCCACGGCGTCAATTTTACAGGGTTGCTCGACGCGCTTGAAAGTGCCAAGGCCGGGACCGTCATTGTGCTGCACGCCTGCTGCCACAACCCCAGCGGTGTCGATTTGACCGACAGCCAGTGGGACCAGGTCATTGAAGTCGTGGGCCGCCGTCAGCTCATCCCCTTCCTGGACCTGGCGTATCAGGGTTTTTCACGATCCATAGATGAAGATGGTGCCGTGGTTCGCCGTTTTGCATCCACTGGCCGTGCCCTGCTGGTTTCCAACTCCTTCTCCAAGTCGTTTTCCCTGTACGGGGAACGCATTGGCGCCTTCAACCTGGTGGCCAGCAGTCGTGAGGAGGCACAACGTGTCCTCTCCCAGATCAAGCGTGTGGTTCGTACCAACTATTCGAACCCGCCCACCCATGGCGCCCAGCTTGTGGCCACCGTATTGGGCACTCCCGAGTTGAGGACGCTCTGGGAAAAGGAACTCTCAGGTATGCGCGATCGCATCAAGGCGATGCGCCAAAGCTTCGTTGCCAAGCTCAAGTCTCGTTTACCTGCGCAGGACTTCAGCTTTGTGGCACACCAAAACGGCATGTTTTCCTTTTCAGGCTTGAGCCAGTCGCAGGTGGCCCGTCTCAAGTCGGAATTTTCCGTCTACGCGGTAGATTCAGGCCGGATCTGTGTTGCGGCACTTAATACCCGCAACATCGACACAGTTGTGGAAGCCATTGCAAGCGTGCTGAGCTGAAATAATGGCGTGGACGCTCTTGACCCCCCCTCTTTAAGCATTTAAAATCTACGGTTTACCGATTCCTCGATAGCTCAGTCGGTAGAGCGACGGACTGTTAATCCGCAGGTCCCTGGTTCGAGCCCAGGTCGAGGAGCCAAATTTAAGGGTTAGCGATCATCATGTCGCTAACCCTTTTTTCATGCCTACGCTTTATTATCCTGCGCCAGAATTTCCCCTGAGTTTTCAGGATAGAGGCCCGAATTGTAGGCAGACTGATTTAAGGATAAAGTACGCGCTAAACCAATAGTTTCGCGCCAATGAGAGGGGAATCTCATGTCATTCCAGCAGTCAGTGCCCAATGCCGCCCACCAGGCTCCGCCGGTGGTCGTCATTATTGACGATGAATTCACCAGTCGCGTCATTCTCGACAAGATCGTCCGCAGTATCCAAAGCGACATCATCACGCATACCTTCCCTTCCCCACTGCAATCCATGGAGTGGATACACCAGAATCAACCTGACCTGATTCTGGTGGATTATCGCATGAAGGAAATGTCCGGACTGGAAGTGATCATGGCGATCCGCCAGATTCCATCCCTGGAAACCGTACCCATCATCGTGATCACATCGCATGATGAGTTGGGTATCCGGTATGGTGCGCTGGATGCCGGGGCAACCGACTTCATGACCAAGCCCATCGATCCTTACGAATGTCGTGTCCGTTGTCGTAACCTGCTAGTACTGCGCCAACATGAAAAGAACCTGCAGGCCCACTCGCAGGATCTGGAGCATGCCGTCTACAAGGCTACCCAGCAAATTCGCGAGCGGGAGCAGGAAACCTTGTATTGCCTTGCCAAGGCAGGAGAATTCCGGGATGCGGAAACCGGAAATCACATTCTTAGAATGGCGCGCTACTCCCGCTTGATTGCTGAAGGCATTGGACTGAATCAGACGCGTTGCGAACTCATCGAAATGGCTGCGCCCATGCACGATATCGGCAAGATTGGGATCCCTGACCATATTCTGCTCAAACCGGGTCGACTAACCTCCGATGAGTTTGAGGTGATGAAGAACCACCCGATGATCGGCTACAAAATTCTCAAGGAAAGCCCCTCGAACATTCTTATCCAGGGCGCTCAGATTGCCCTGGGGCACCATGAAAAATATGATGGTAGCGGCTACCCGCAGGGGTTGAAGGGCAATGACATAGCGCTTGAAGCACGCATTGTTGCAGTAGCCGATGTTTTTGACGCATTGACTTCGGTCAGGCCTTATAAAATGTCGTGGTCCAATGACGATGCCCTGGCCTATCTCCTGGCAAATCGTGGCAAGCACTTCGACCCCATCTGTGTCGATGCCTTCATCGCCCAGTTCAGCAAGGTCAGCCTGGTTCAACAGCAGCTACAGGATACCTTGGTGGCCTCTACAGTCAGGGTGGCTCAATGAAGGAAAAATTCCGCTATTTCATCCAGAAGGTTCGAGAGCGCGAGGGTGAATATGAGCAAGTTACCCTTAGGGTGATCTACTCGCTTGCCGCATTTCTATATTTGAGTTTTGAATATCTCCTTAACCGGTCAAATGAAATATCTTTAAATATCTACGTATTCTCGCTCAGCAGCTTTTTGGTATCCGTCGGACTGCTGGTTGTTTTGCTTTATAAGCAAAAAACCTCCAGAAAAAGACAGTGGATATCGATGGTTGGCGATATTTTCGCGATTTCATACGGCATGTTTTACCTGCGCGAAATGGGCTTTTTATTGTTCGGTGTTTTTCTATGGCTTATCGTCGGGAATGGCATCCGGTATGGCTTGGCGTCGCTATTTGCCTCGTATATCTTTAGCCTTATCGGCTTTAGTGTGGTAATCACTTTTAACCCGTTTTGGCATTCTCAACCATTTCTTTCAGTTGGTTTGCTGCTTACCTTGACCCTAATTCCCCTCTATCTTTCAAAGCTTTTGAAGCGACTCAATCTCGCCATCCATACTGCCAGGGAGGCAAATAAGGCCAAGAGTAATTTTCTGGCACATATGAGCCATGAGATGCGGACTCCGTTAAACGGTGTGATCGGAACATGCGATTTACTCACAACAACGCCCCTCAATGGTGAGCAGTTCGAGCTGGTGAATACATTAAAAATCTCATCCCAAACGCTGCTACAGCTCATTGAAAACGTTCTTGATTTTTCAAAGATTGAGAGTGGAAAGCTCGCTAGTGAAAAACAAGATTTTGACCTCCACCAATTGATTCGTGGAACTTTGGATATGTTCAGGCCACAGGCGCGACTCAGGGGCTTGAGGCTTGACGTTAGATTTAGCCCAGATACTTGCTACCTGCTTTACGGCGATACCCTTCACCTGAGACAGATCATCATCAACCTTGTTGGCAATGCAATCAAATTCACTGATAAGGGTAGCGTAGAGCTTCGCATCAGCACGATTCGTCAGGATGAATTTTCTGCCCGGATCCGGTTTGAGGTAATTGATACCGGCATCGGTATTCCATTAGAGGCTCAGAAGTCGATTTTTGATAGTTTTACCCAGGCAAGCACCGACATCTCTCGCCAGTATGGTGGCAGCGGCCTTGGGACCACGATTTCAAAGCAACTGGTTCTATTGATGGGCGGAACCATGGGTTTGCAAAGCGAGTTGGGCGTAGGCAGTGTATTTTGGTTTGAGATACCCTTTGACAAGCAACCAGAAGCAATCTCCACCACTAACTCCGTGGTGCTCAGGCAAAATAATGTCATTACGTTTGGAATGAAGACAAGGGATCGGGACATCATCGGAAACTACCTGGAAAGCTGGGGAATTCAGTTCACTCACGAGGTTGCAATCGCTCCCTTCTTCACAAGGTTGCAGCAGCTTCCCCCCCACCACCACAGAACAACGATAATCCTATGCAGTCCTCATAATCTAGGAATAGACGCGCACGAATTTGTTAATAAGGTTCAAATTACATGCCCTTCTCACGAGCTTCCCTTGGTTCTAGTCACTCAAGGAATGCAACAGTACCAAGGGGAAGAGCAACTTGAAATGGGTTATTCGTGCATGCTTCGCACCCCGATCGACAAGACTCTGCTATTCAATGCACTGCACGGAATCATGGCGCCACAGCCCCAGCAAGGTGTCATCTCTTTCAAGGAGTATTATCAACGCAGTTCCCTGGAAAAAGCCGGTGTATCGATTCTGCTTGCAGAAGATAATGGAACGAGTCGAAAAATCATTTCAAAGATATTGGAGTATGGTGGGCACAAGGTTGACACTGCAGAAAATGGCGAGGAAGCACTCGATATGCTGGAAGCCAAACGATACGATTTAATCATATTGGACATGAATATGCCCCTCATGGGAGGGCTGGATGTATTAAGGCTCCATCGCGCAACCTCCTATATGGTGCCACAGACCCCTGTGATCATTTTGACTGCAAATGCAACGTCCGAGGCCATGTTGGAGTGCCAAAATGCTGGGGCAGACACCTACTTGAGCAAGCCAGTTGACGCAGCCACACTACTAAAAGAAGTTGGCCAACTAACGGCCTTGAGGAACGAAAACAACACAACACAATTTGAAGGCTCACTGCAGCCGGATAAGTTCAGCCAAAACAAGCATCAACAACATATCAAATTAACGACGTTGAGAAATCTGGAACTACTTGGTGAGGGACAGGAGGACTTTATGTCTGTTGTAATTCATGGTTTCATCAACGAAACCGAAAAATTACTTGAATCAATGCGCGCCGCACTAGCAAAAGAAAATTTCCAAATATTCAAGGAAACCACGCACACTCTTAAAGGTAGCGCTGGAAATATTGGCGCTGAAACCCTCTATTTGATTTGCTCGGACATCATGCAAACCGATGAAGCTGCGCTTCCCGAAAAAGCCGATGCTTTGCTTCAAGAGGCACAACTTTGCTTCAAGGCAACGCAAACTGCGCTTACCTTGTATCTGAGCAATCCAGATTGCAACTCGATATTGCCCTCATCTATGCAATAAAGTAGTCTTGGCGCTTGTCCTGGCCGCCGAGAAACGCTTTTTCCTGGGCCTTGACAAATCTGTCCATGATCTTCAAGTCTTTTTCATTGAGCCGAAGTGCTGCATCAACCCAAATTCTGATCACCTGCATCAGGTCGCCGTAGGTGATTTGATTGAGGCAGTTGCGTACTTGCTGTACTGCCCTGATTCCATTGGCACGCCGATCATGTTTTACAACGAAATCATAAACTGCTTGGACGCCGGATCCTGGCTCTGCAAGAACATCCACAACACCCATTTCATACAACTCATCTGAAGAATAAATTTTCCCACTCAAAATCATCTTCTCGGCAAGGACAACGCCCACCTTGCGCGCAAGAAGGTTGTAGGCGCCCATCCCCGGAAAAAGGTTGAATAAAATTTCCGGGAATCCCATTTGACATCCTTTCTCGGCAATGATGACATCATTTGCCAAAGCACCCTCAAATCCTCCCCCAAGTGCGCTTCCTTGAACCAAAGCAATCGTCGTGATGGGGAGATAGTAATGGTTCAATCTAGGAAAAAGCATGTTGATGCACTCAGTTCCGTAATGCATCAAAGCATCTCTGTCCTGAGCCTTGATCAAATCCCTGAACAGCGAAAGCTGACCACCTAAGCTAAATATTCCGGATTTTAACGATGATGACACAGAATACCGGATCGTGTGCATCTGTCCATCTACCCAAACCTGCCCGCCAGAATTCTCGATGGCATCCTGATGTTGTTGCGCTTCGTTGAGCAGTTGCAAATTAAAGCATGGCACTTCATCCTGCATCAATTGTGACCAAAGCACACCATACTCAGTATTAAAATTCACGGATAGTTGAGAGTAATTTGCATTCAGCAAGGCTTGGCTGTCAGAAATGAGTTCCATCATTAATCCCCTAGTTTTCAGATGCATCGATTGGATCGTTAATATATAAGCCGTTTACTTCTTAAACTTTTTGGATTCACGCTGCCAACTTCAGCACATTTGCAACTTTAACCTTTGGTTTAAACCTTCGGCGCGCCTGCCATAAATCGTAAGAAGCTTGCTTGGCAATCCAAAGATCAGCTCGCGCTCCACGAACTTTTTCCAACCAAAGTTCCAGCCGTAGAGCCATTTCGGGTGATATCGCAGCGCGCCCATTCAAGACTCGAGATAACGCAGCTCTAGTGACACCAAGTTGAGATGCCGCTTGTGTAACGGTGAGTCCCAAAGCCGGCAATACATGAACCCTAAGGGTTTCACCTGGGTGTTTTGGGCTGATCTTTTTAATCATGCGCGACCTCTCCAACTGCTATTACGTGTGTTGATTTCTTGTGTTCGAATGTATAGTGTGGCGTTTCGGTGGTCAATGAATCAAAACCCCAAATACAGTGGGGAAACATCATCAATTCATGCATTCACAGATCAGAGCCCTGGCTGGTCCACAATTTGTGGCATGCAATACATGGTTGATTTGCACTGATTTGTTGAAGTCAAATGCGGCACAAAATTGGAATGGGTACAGCATGATTAACCCCGAACATTGGCTGAACCGTAAACGTTTCATACTCTACTCGATCGTTTCACTGCTAATGCTTTTGCTGTATTTCGGAGCATTATTTTTTCATTCGGATTTTGTTATTTCAAACGGAATCTCTCTCATATCCGACTTCCGGATATTCTGGGCAGCATCACACCTTGCTCTTACCGGCCATGCATTAGATGCCTACAATTCCACAAAATTGTGGGATGCCGTTTCAGCATTGGATAAATCTGCTGTGGAAGGCCGCTTCGGATGGTTTTATCCACCCACTTTTTATCTGGTTATCCTCCCCCTGGCCACTCTTCCCTATCTGACTTCATATTTCATCTTTATGACAAGCACCTTCGTGGGATATGTTGCAGTCTTCCATCAGATTATTCGGGATCGCCTGGCCTTATGGGGCCTGGCCGGATTTTCTGGCGTCTGGATAAATGTAATGGATGGTCAAAATGGGTTTCTTACGGCTGCGATTGCAGGGGCTGCGCTTCTCTTTCTACGCGAACGACCCATACTGTCTGGAGTATTTATTGGATTGCTTTCAATAAAGCCGCAACTTGCCATTTTGTTTCCTGTTGCACTTTGTGCCATTGGTGCGTGGCGCACAATCCTTACCGCTGGCGTAGTAGCAACAATCCTGATGAGCATGAGTGTCACCGTATTGGGTCCAGAAACTTTCATGGCTTGGCTGAAAGGAATTGGTCAAGCGAGAACGATGTGTCTTGAATCCGACACAATCGCAATTGTCATGCCTACGGTCTTTTCTGCATTGCGATTGGCCGGTATTTCCATAGCATGGGCCTATGCCATGCACTTCACGATTGCCGCCATTGTTGCAGTAATGGTATGGCGTATCTGGCGATACAGTAAAAACCACGCAATTCAAAATGCAGCACTTATGACGGCAACCTTCTTGGTCAGCCCGTATATATATTTCTACGACATGACATGGCTTGCTCTTGCCATTGCCTGGGTCGCCAAATCGGGAATTGAGGAGGGATGGTTGCCAGGAGATCGTGTGACATTGGTAGCAGTATGGCTGTTGCCCATTGCACTCTTCACGATCGCCTGGTTTACCAATGTTCAGATCGGTCCAGTGGTATTGCTCATATTGCTGGTCAAAATCATGCGCCGTAGCCGGATCAACGCTCGGCCGGCTTGAAGGATTCAGAGTATCTTGCGGCTTGGTTGACACGGCTCATGGTCTTTCGAATCAGCCACACTCTTCTCAGGATAATCCACTCAAGCAACAGCACCCCCCATGGTCCCAACTGAATGGCTGTCGCTTTTGCCACAACACTACATATCAGTGGAAGTAACCAGGCCAGAACCATGACCTCGCGTTCGCCTTTTTTCCATCCGTGCTGCAATGCAAACGAGCTCATCCATGCGACAGGTAGCGCAAGCCATGTCAAATCGTATTCAAGAATATAAGGACTGACCAGCAGGGTTGAGTTGGCAAGTATTGCTGCGCGCAAGGAATGCTCCCGACAGTGTCGCCAAACCCACCATACGGCAGATGCGGCACCAATGGCAACCAGGGTATGAGCAGCATATGAAAGCGCGACGGAAGCTCCCAACAGACGGCAGAATGCAAATATGGTCGGCATATGGATCCAGTAAGAAGGACCATTGATTTCTGTGAATTGACGAGCCATATTGAGGCTATGAATCCATCCCACGAATGTGTCAGCGCCCAGTATCGCCATTCCCGCTGCTAGTATGGCAAGGGCTGAAAAAAATGCCGTAATCAGCGTACGCCAGGCACCTATGGCAATCAGGGCAACGGGAAACATCAGCGCCAAATGAGGCTTAACAGTCAGCAAGCCCAACAATACACCCGAAAATACAGGTTTCTTTTCCAGGCGCAGCAACGCCAACCCACCCAGGGCCGCTGTCAGGAAACCGTTTTGCCCTCTCAGAAGGTTAATCCATAATCCTGAAAAAGATGCCAACACCCAGCGGGCCTCCGGATTTTCAACAATGCGCAGAATAACCAGCACGTAAAATACCAAGGTAGGCAGAATAAATGCAAAATACGCTGGGACATATGGAAGCAATCCTAACGGCAAGATGACCAAATAAAATGAAGGCGGGTAAAACCAGCCAAAGGTTTCCTTGACGTCAGGGTAAAGCATCAGCACAGATTCGCGCAATTTTGAAACGATGTAAGCGTCTGAGGCATGACCATCCAAGGCAATCCGTGAAGCGGTCCAGAAGACGGTAAGGTCAGAAGCGATGGCGTAACCATTGGGACTGACAAAATTTGAGAACCAGATAAATCCAAAAGCAAATGCCAGAAAAAAAACCACCGTCAAACCACCATAGAATTTGATGCGCGCAGAATTTAGCCAATAATTTCCAGCATTCATGCTTCTCTCCGCCCCCAGAATTTGAATTCCGGGATCCGTCTTGTAATCGTCCACAACAAGGCTGCAGACACAAAAGGCCCAATCTGAATCTTTGTGAGCAAAGCAAACACAACCACAATCAGAGGTGTGAACCAGGCTGCCAGAAGGACTTCTCTTTCTCCAGTCTTCCACGTAGATTCATGGCCAATTTTTGCAATCCAGGCAATGGGGAACCCAAGCCAGGCCAGATCGTATTCAAATAAATAAGGGCTGGCCAGCAGGGTTGCCGTCATCAGGGATGCTGCTTTCAAGAGGTAGGCGACATCTGATCGCCAGACGATCCAAACAATTCGCGCTGACCATAAAGCCACAAAACCATGTGCCGCATATGAGAAAAGTGGTGCTGCGCGAAGCATCCGCATAAAGGAAAACACGGTTGGCATCATTGGCGATGTCTTGCCATTGACCATGATTGAACGTGCAACATCCAGGCCATGTAGCCAAGCACTTATTGAGTCAAACCCCAGCACCAGTACGCTAAGGCTCATGTATAACAAGGCGGTCAGGCCAGAAATTGCCAGCACCCGCCAGGCTTTACGTGCGATCAATGCCAGTGGAAAAAGAAGTGCCAGGTGCGGCTTTATCACCAATAGACCGATTAATATTCCAGCCAAGGTACTTTTTCGCTCCAGTGACAATAGGGCAGCGCCAGCGAGTGCCGCAGTAAGCAGTCCATTCTGTCCTGTGAGCAGATTGATCCAGATTCCAGGGAATGCTGCCAGCAACCACATTGCCGTTTTTCCATTAACGAATTTGCGGAATACGGCAACATAAGCCGTTACTGATGCAATCATGAAACTACTATAAGCAGCCCAATATGGAAGCAGACCCAAAGGAAGGATCAGAAGGTAGAACGTGGGCGGATAAAACCAGCCATAAGCCCCTTTTATGTCAGGTGCGATCAGGGCCATCGCTTTATGGAGTTGATCTGGAATATACGCCTCAGCAGAGTGCCCTGATAGGGCCATCTGTGCCGCAACCCAGAATACGGTCTGATCTGAAACAATCACGTCGTGTGGTGATGCTTGAAACCACCAGTGGCACAGTGCGCCCACGCCGACGATTACATATAAGGCGAAAATAATTTTTGGATATACGCTGAGACGCGTAATGTTCAGCCAATGGGCATTGGCTGAATTCATGGACGAGCAATCAGCGGCCTTGTGTAGCAACTGGCACGCCTCAGGATGATTATCAACAATGCCATCAGAACCCATGGGGCAATCTGAATTGAGGCAATCCTCGCAGTGAGTAGCATCATGGCGGGCAACAGCCAGGCAAGGACCAGGGTCTCAATCTCCCAACGCAACCAGCCACGCTCCACGCCGTGCTTTGCCATCCAGGCGATCGGAAGGGCAAGCCACGTCAGGTCGTAGATCAGAATATAGGGACTGATCAGCAATGATCCCGCGATGAGTGCAGCATGACGCAATTCAGAATCTAAAGAGCTCTTCCAGATGATCCAGATCGCCATTGCAACCATGGCTGCAACCAAAAAATGCATTAGATAAGCCCATGGAAGCGGCACGCCCAGCAAATGAAGAAATGAAAAAACAGTTGGCACGCGCATCCAGAAATGTGTTCCACCGAATTCAAGAAGGGATTTTGCGACGTCAATGCTCTTGACCCATGACTCCAGAGTTGCCATGCCAAAAAGCACAGTTGAAGCAGCTATTGATAGCGCACTGGTAAGGGTAGCCGCGATAATTGTTTTCCATGCTTTGGAGGCAACCAAAGCGACCGGAAAAAGCAGTATAAGTTGGGGCTTTATCGACAGAATCCCAATGAGCACACCGGACATTACGGGGCGTTTTTCCATAAGCAAAAGTGAGGCACCCGCAATGGCTGCAGTCAAAAAGCCATTTTGACCCGTCACAAGGTTATCCCACAGTCCTGAAAACCCGGCGAGACACCACAGGGCTTCAGTGCTCACATAAATTCTGTGGACGACAAACGCGTATGCTAAAAGCGTCAGGCTCATAAATAGCAGGTACGCAACCAGATAAGGAACATAGGCAAGAGGGGCAATGATCAGAAAGTAATTTGGAGGATAAAACCATCCATAGGAGCCCTCTTTCACTGTTGGATTAATCGTATGGATGACGCTGTGCAACTTGGCCAGTTGGTACGCTTCTTCAGGGTGACCCAGCAATGCCAGATGAGAAGCGCTCCAAAACACGCTGAAATCAAACCCAAGGGAAATCCCCTCTGGACTCACCAGGTTTGAATGAAAAACCAGTCCAATGGCCAGGATCGTAAACACCAAGGCCATGGTCCTCGCATAGAGTTGTAGGCGTCTACGGCTAAGCCAATGGCAATCCAGCTTTGTTGGCACAGCAATCACCCTCAGGGGGACTGTTCACTCTCGGGAGTGGGAGATTCTCCGTTCATCGCATGTTGAATGTTGCCTATGGCCGGACCCAGAATCAAAATGAACAACAATGGG